>JBKBLI010000042.1:0-22054 GCA_046296435.1 Saprospiraceae bacterium
AAACGACAATCGTTCAAACAAATAAAACGCAACACACGTGAACGGGCTGATTGGAAAAAAAATTGGCATGACCAGCATCTATGACGCAACCGGCAAAAACATCGCCGTTACGATCATTGAGGCCGGTCCTTGCGTTGTCACGCAGGTTCGCACTCCAGACACGGACGGCTACAACGCGCTGCAACTCGCCTATGGCGATCGCAAACCCAAAAACACGCCCAAAGCGCTGCAGGCGCACTTCGAAAAAGCGGGCACAGCCCCCAAGCGCAAGCTGGTTGAGTTTCGCGATTCGAGCCTGAAAAAAGATCTGGGCGATCTGGTGACGGTAGCCGACGTATTTCAGGAAGGCGACAAAGTAAACGTCTCCGGCACATCCAAAGGAAAAGGCTTTCAGGGCGTAGTGAAGCGCCACGGATTTGGCGGCGTCATGCAGCAAACCCACGGCCAGCACAACCGCGAGCGCGCACCCGGTTCGTTGGGCAACTCCTCGTTCGCCGCCAAGGTCATGAAGGGTATGCGCATGGCGGGTCACATGGGCGCCGACAAGGTCAAAGTGCGTCGCCTCAAAGTGGTCAAAGTTTTTCCCGACCAAAATCTGATCCTGGTCAAAGGCGCAGTGCCCGGACACCGCGGCGCAATGGTCGTTATTGAAAAATAAGTAAACAAATAGTTGAGCCCCGCGTGGGCTAGCAACACAAAACCATACTTCCGCGAAATGCAACTCGAAGTATATAACATCAAAGGAGAGCGCACCGGTCGCACCGTAGAACTGCCTGACGAAGTTTTTGGCATCACCCCGCACGAGCACAGCGTGTGGCTCGATGTGAAGCGTTACCTCGCCGCGCAGCGTCAGGGTACGCACAAGTCAAAGGAGCGCAGCGAAATGAGCGGTTCGACCCGCAAGCTACACCGTCAGAAAGGTACCGGCGGTTCGCGTAAAGGCGATATCAACAACCCGCTGTTTCGGGGTGGCGGTCGCGTGTTCGGACCCCGTCCGCGCAACTACGAGATCCAGGTGAACGCCAAGGAGAAAAAACTCGCTCGCCGCAGCGCCCTCGCAGCCAAAGCGCAGGCAGGATCCATTATCGTGGTTGAGGACTTTCGCTTCGAAGCGCCCAAGACCCGCGAGTTTCGTCAGATCCTCGAGGCCCTCAAAGTGGCCGACCAAAAGACCCTGACCATCCTCGGCGGCTACGACCAAACGCTCTACAAGTCTTGTCGCAACCTGCCTAAAGCGGCCATATCGCCCGCCAAAGATGTCAATACGTACCAGATTGTCAACAGCGGCGTCATTGTTTTGGCAGAAAGCGCCATCGAAAAAATTAAAGAAGCCTGCGCCTGATCACCAGGCGCGCTCGAAAAAATATTCAGAACATGGCTAAGCAAATCTTGATCAAGCCGGTCATCACAGAAAAGTCCACGAAGCTGAGCGACAAACTCAACACCTATGTGTTTGTCGTGGCGCGCGACGCAAACAAAATCGAAATCCGCAAAGCGGTCGAAGAGACGTTTCAGGTGAACGTGCTCGGCGTGAACACCGCCGTTATCCCCGGCAAACCCAAGGCGCGCAATACCCGTACCGCCATCATCCGCGGTCGCAAAGCGCCCTACAAGAAAGCTTTTGTCACCATTGCCCCGGGCGAGACGATCGAACTCTTCGCCGATGCAGGTAGCGAAGCCTAATCACCACACAAAGTAGCGAAGGTCTGAACAATGGCAATAAGAAAATTCAATCCGATCACTCCGGGCTTACGGCACCGCATAGCCATCAAGCGCGACGAGTTGACCAAAGGCGCAGAGCCAGAGAAGTCCCTGCTGACCACCCTCAGCAAGACGGCGGGTCGCAATAGCGACGGACGGCGCACCATGCGTTACCGCGGCGGCGGTCACAAGCGCCGCTACCGCATCATTGACTTCAAGCGCAACAAAGACGGCGTTGCCGCTACGGTGCAGTCCATACAATACGATCCAAACCGCAGTGCCTACATTGCGCTGGTAGAGTATGCCGACGGCGAAAAACGCTACATACTCGCCCCCAAAAATCTCAAACCAGGCGATCAGGTGATATCGGGTCGCGGCGTAGCCCCGGAGAACGGCAACTGCATGTATCTGGCTGAGGTGCCCTTGGGCGCGTCCATCCACAACATCGAGATGCAGCCCGGAAGAGGCGGCGCCATGGTACGCAGCGCCGGCGCTGCGGCTACCATGATCGGTCGCGAAGACCGCTATGCAGTCGTCCGCATGCCATCCGGCGAGGTGCGTCGCATCCTGCTGGCCTGCAAAGCTACCATTGGCGTAGTGAGCAATAGCGACCACAACCTGCAAATACTCGGCAAAGCCGGTCGCAAACGCTGGATGGGTCGTCGCCCCCGCACCCGCCCCGTAGTGATGAACCCCGTGGATCACCCCATGGGCGGCGGCGAAGGCCGCGCTTCAGGCGGCCACCCGCGCGACCGCAAAGGCTTCAAAGCCAAAGGCGCTAAAACGCGCGACAAGAATAAGGCCTCGAATAAGCTGATTATCAGCCGCCGTAAAACACGAAACAAGTAACAGCAACCGTAACCACAACAGATAACTATGCCGCGTTCGCTGAAAAAAGGCCCCTACGTACACCACAAATTGCTGGAAAAAGTAGCCAAGGCCAAAGATAGCACCCGCAAACAGGTGATCAAAACCTGGAGCCGCGCTTCGATGATCATTCCCGATATGGTCGGCGAAACCATCGCAGTGCACAACGGAAAAACATTCGTGCCGGTTTTTGTCACAGAGAACATGGTCGGACACAAGCTCGGAGAGTTTGCATTGACACGCAGCTTCAAAGGGCATGCCGGCAACAAAAAGTAAAGAAATCCGCGCAAACAAACGCCAAAGCGGCCACTTATTTGCGCTTTTCAAACAATAATTGCAACGCACTTCATACAATGGAAGCAGTAGCAAAGCTCAGAAATTGCCCCATGTCGCCGCGCAAAATGCGTCTGGTGGTGGACAATATCCGCGGGAAAAAAGTAGAAGACGCCCTCGGTATCCTCAGATATACCAACAAGGAAGCCGCAGTCTGGCTCGAAAAACTTTTGCTCTCGGCCATAAACAACTGGGAGCAAAAAGCAGACATGGCCGGCGAAGCCCCTGAGTTTGGCCTCTATGTCAAACGCGCGCACGTGGATCCGGGCAGTATCATTTACCGTTTCCTCCCCGCTCCCCAAGGGCGCGCCTACCGCGTTCGCAAGCGCCGCAACCACGTAACCTTAGTCGTAGAGAACACCGTTCCCTTCGAAGAAAACGAAGAATAAACCATACACACGCACGAGCACTCGAACTTACAGTACGATATGGGTCAAAAAACAAATCCGATAGGTAATCGTCTGGGCATCATCCGCGGTTGGGATTCCAACTGGTTTGCCACTAAGGATTATGGCTTGAAAGTAGTAGAGGATGAAAAAATCCGCAAATACCTTCGCGCCCGTCGTCCGAAGACACAAAAAGACGATCCACGCGACCGCAACAAGCCGGTGCAAATGGGCATTAGCCGTATCACCATCGAGCGCACGCTCAAGCGCGTCACGGTGACCATTCATACCAGCCGCCCCGGTATCATCATTGGCAAAGGCGGCAGCGAAGTAGAACTGATCAAAGAAGAACTCAAAGTACTCACCGGAAAGGACGTGCAGATCAATATCTCAGAGATCCGCAAGCCCGAGTTGGACGCCAATATCGTAGGCGAGCAAATCGCCAAGCAAATTGAGGCCCGTGTGAACTATCGCCGCGCCGTCAAAAGCGCGATTCAAAGTTCAATCCGCGCCGGCGCCGAAGGTATAAAAGTACGCATCGGCGGCCGTCTGGGCGGCGCCGAAATCAGCCGCTCCGAGGAGTATAAAGACAAAAGCACGCCGCTCCACACTTTCCGCGCCGATATAGACTATGCGCACGTTGAAGCGCAGACCGTCTATGGAATCATCGGCATCAAGGTCTGGATATTCAAAGGCGAAGTATTGACGAAGCGCGAACTCACGCCATTCGCAGGCATCGATTCCGGCGGCGACCGCAGAGGCGGCGACCGTCGCGACGACCGCCGCGGCGGCGAACGCCGCGATGATCGCAGAGGCGGCGGCGGCGACCGCAGAGGCGGCGGCGACCGCAATCGCGGCGGCGGCGATCGCAGAGGCGGCGGCGATCGCAATCGCGGCGGCGGCGGCGGAAGAGGTCGGAACAACGGATAACCCCCCCCCTCGCGCAGCGCACACCCACACCGCCTTACACACACCCGATTTTAGCAACATTTTCAGGCGTTTTAAACTGAAATCACCATGCTTCAGCCAAGACGAACTAAATATCGCAAACAGCACAAAGGCCGCAATCGCGGTTTGGCATACAACGGCAGCACCGTGGCATTTGGCAGCTTCGGACTCAAAGCGCTGGAACACAGTCGCATCACGAGCCGCCAGATTGAAGCCGCCCGTATCGCCCTGACACGCAACATGAAGCGCGAAGGTAAAGTTTGGATTCGGATATTTCCGGACAAGCCCATTACCTCCAAGCCCGCAGAGGTGCGCATGGGTAAAGGTAAAGGCGCTCTGGATCACTATGTATGCGAAATCAAGCCCGGACGCATCCTCTTCGAGATCGAAGGGGTCAGCCAAGAGTTGGCCTACGCCTCCCTGCGCTTGGCAGCCCAAAAGCTGCCCATCCTGTGCAAAGCCGTAACCCGTTACGATTTTGAAGGGTAAAGCGCTTACAAATTTTTATCAACACGGCACAATCATACAGTAAGATACCATGGCAAAGCAGAAAGTAGAACTCGCTGACACCTCGACCGAGCAACTTCAAGCAGAAGTAGAACGCCTGGAACAGGAGTATCGTCAACAAAAGTTCGATCACGCCGTAAAAGGCTTGGCCAATCCAATGGAATTGCGCGCGATGCGGCGCAATATTGCGCGCTACTACACCGAAATGCGCTTGCGCGAAGTAGCCCAGATGACGCCCGACCAATTGCAAATGCGCACGAAACTTCGGGCGCGTCGCAGCCGCAAATAATTGTTGACTTTAACCAGTTTTTTTGAATATACGATGGAAGAAGTAAGAAGTCTTCGCAAGCAAAAAACGGGCGTGGTAGTCTCGAACAAAATGGATAAAACCATTGCCGTTCAGGTCGAGCGCCGCCTTCGCCACCCGATATACGGCAAATTCGTAAAGCGCTCGAAGAAATTCTTCGCGCACGACGAAGAAAATACTTGTAACGTGGGCGATTTGGTCCGTATCATGGAAACGCGTCCGCTGAGCAAGAAAAAACGCTGGCGTCTGGTAGAAATAATCGAAAGAGCGAAGTAATTTTCTCCCAAAGCCAACAAATTTCGACAAACGACACTGTCAAATCTAATATATCATGATTCAGCAAGAATCTCGTTTGAACGTAGCGGATAACTCAGGCGCCAAAGAAGTGCTCTGTATCCGCGTACTGGGCAGTACCCGCCAACGCTACGCAGGCGTAGGCGACAAAATTGTAGTAACCGTTAAAGATTCGACCCCCGGCGGTATCAAAAAAGGTACTGTTTCAAAAGCGGTAATCGTGCGCACGCGCAAAGAAATTCGCCGCCGCGACGGATCCTACATTCGCTTTGACGACAACGCCGTCGTGTTGCTCAACGCTTCAGACGAACCGCGCGGCACCCGTATCTTCGGTCCGGTAGCCCGCGAATTGCGCGACCGCGATTACATGCGTATCGTATCGCTGGCGCCTGAA
Organism: Saprospiraceae bacterium; assembly: GCA_046296435.1. Lineage (GTDB taxonomy): Bacteria > Bacteroidota > Bacteroidia > Chitinophagales > Saprospiraceae > M3007. The sequence goes on from JBKBLI010000042.1 coordinate 5,738, forward strand.
GTACTCTGATTCCAAGCGAAACCATCGCTTACACAAAAAAATAGTCAATTATGGCTGTCAAGAATAAGATCAAGCGCTTTGCGCCCAAATTCAAGATCCGCAAAGGCGATACCGTGCAAGTGATCGCAGGCGACGACAAAGGCAAAACCGGCATCGTACTCCAGGTATTGCCCCTCAAGTCCCGCGCTATCGTCGAGGGTGTCAACATCGTTTACAAGCACAGAAAAGCCACCCAAAACGAAGAGGGCGGTATTCAGGAAATGGAAGCGACCATACACCTCTCCAACCTCATGTTGGTCGATCCCACAACCAACGAACCCGTTCGCGCAGGGATTAAAGTCAACGAAAACGGCGAAAAGGTTCGCTATTCTAAGAAAACCGGAAATATCATCGCGTGATGAAATACGTACCACGTCTCAAAACAAAGTACCAGAAGGAGGTAGCGCCTGCGCTTATGCAGCAGTTTGGCTACACCTCTGTGATGCAGGCCCCCCGCTTGTTGAAGATATGCATCAACCAAGGTATCGGCGACGCCACCGGCGATAAAAAATTGGTGGACAACGCTATACAAGAGCTATCTATCATCGCCGGACAGAAAGCGGTGCCTACCCGCGCCCGCACCTCGGTCTCCAACTTCAAACTGCGCGAAGGAATGCCCATTGGCGCGCGCGTAACCTTGCGCGGCGATCGGATGTACGAATTTCTCGATCGCTTCATCAACGTATCGCTGCCTCGCGTGCGCGACTTCAGGGGCGTAAACGATAAAGCCTTTGACGGCCGCGGAAACTACACCCTCGGCATCACAGAGCAAATTATCTTCCCGGAGATCAACATTGACAAGGTTTCCAAAATCAACGGGATGGATATTTCTTTTGTCACCTCAGCCAATACCGACAAGGAAGCGTTTGCGCTCCTCAAAGAATTGGGAATGCCCTTCAAAAAATAAGCTTGTAAAAGAAATCAGTCATGGCAAAAAAATCAGTCATTGCCCGCGATATCAAGCGTGCCAAAATGGTGGCCAAATATGCCGCTTTGCGCAAGCAACTCAAAGAAGCCGGCGACTACGACGCCCTAGATAAGTTGCCCCGCAACGCCAGCCCCGTACGCCAGCACAACCGCTGCCTCCTAACCGGCCGCCCCAAAGGTTACATGCGCAAGTTTGGCATATGCCGCGTGATGTTTCGTAAAATGGCCCTCGAAGGTAAAATTCCCGGCGTTACGAAAGCCTCCTGGTGATTCATTACCTCAAGTTCTCTCAACACTCAACAGTACACTGTATGCACGTTACTGATCCGATAGCAGATTATCTGACCCGCATCCGCAATGCGCAGATGGCCGGACACCGCATCGTGGAGATTCCCGCTTCCAAGTTGAAGCAGCGCATTACCGAAATCCTGTATGATCAGGGATATATCCTCAAATACACTTTCGAAGAAAAAAATGCGGAAAATAAGCAAGGACTGATCAAGATTGCTTTGAAATACGACCCCGCTACCAAGAAACCGGTCATCCGCGAGTTGGTGCGCGTGAGCAAACCAGGCCTGCGCAAATTCTCAGGCGCGATGGAAATCCCCCGCATCATCAATGGTCTGGGCATCATGATTGTCTCTACTTCGCGGGGCGTAATGACCGATAAACAAGCGCGCGAACACAATGTGGGCGGCGAATTGCTCTGCTATGTGTACTAAATTCGCCCTAAACCAATTGCAAACGTTATCCAGAACAACTTTTTAACTTACGGAGATTATGTCACGTATTGGTAAGTTGCCCATATCCATCCCGGCCAAAGTAGAGGTCAAAGTCTCTGACGATAACCTGGTCACCGTCAAAGGGCCCAAAGGAACTTTGACCCAACAGATCAATCCCGCCATCGCGGTTTCGATTGAGAACAACGAAGTTATCGTCGCGCGACCAGACGACTCCAAGACCAGCCGCGCCTTGCACGGTTTGTACCGCGCCCTCATCAACAACATGGTGACAGGCGTGAGCCAAGGATTTGTCAAAGAAATGGAGGTTGTGGGCGTAGGTTTTCGCGCTGAAAATCAAGGCAACCTGTTGACTTTGATGATCGGCTATTCGCACCCGGTAATGTTTGCGCTGCCCAGCGAGATCAAGCTCTCCACCGCCATGGAAAAAGGCCAGCCGCCTCTGATCCGAATGGAATGCCATGATAAGGAATTGCTCGGACAAGTGTGCGCCAAAATTCGCTCGTTCCGCAAACCCGAACCCTACAAGGGCAAAGGTATCATGTTCAAAGGCGAAGTGATCCGTCGTAAAGCAGGCAAAACAGCCGGCGGTAAAAAATAACGACCATATCGATCGCGCGTGTCTGCCTCGCCAGTTTCGCGCGCTCGTTCTTTTAATATAAAAAACAAGCCCGGTCGGCAATCGGGCGCTCAATAGCGAAAAAGATGAGTCGCACAAAAAAACAACAAAGAGAGCGCATCCACCTGCGCATTCGGAAAAAGGTAAAAGGAACGCCTGAACGGCCACGCTTGAGCGTGTTTCGCTCCAATAAGTCCATCTATTGCCAGCTAATAGACGATCTCAAAGGTCAAACGCTGGCTGCCGCAAGCACGCACGAATTAGATGCCGCGCAGGGAAATAAGGTAGAACAGTCTGCCGCTGTCGGCAAGCTCATTGCGCAAAAAGCGCTGAGCGCTGGCATTACCAAAGTGGTTTTTGATCGCGGCGGATTTCTTTATCATGGCCGCGTCAAGGCCCTCGCCGACGGCGCGCGCGAAGGCGGATTGCAATTCTAAGTCAAGCGCCAACACACCGTATTAAACACGCAACAAACGCAATTTTGCAACATGGCAAAGCAAGATTCTGATAAAAGAACAATGGCAATCGCCGACGGCGGTTCTGAGTTGAAAGAAAAAATGGTCGCGCTCAATCGCGTAGCCAAGGTGACCAAAGGCGGTCGCACTTTCAGCTTCGCCGCAGTCGTCGTTGTGGGCGATGGTAAAGGCCGTATCGGCCACGGCCTCGGCAAAGCCCGCGAAGTGGCCGAAGCCGTAGGTAAGGCCGTCAAAGACGCCGAAAAAAATATGATTACGGTACCCGTAATCAACGGAACCATCCCACACGAGTCGTTGGGCAAATTTGGCGCCGGCCGCGTATTGATCAAGCCAGCCGCACACGGTACAGGCGTCATCGCCGGCGGCGCCATGCGCGCCGTACTCGAAATGGCCGGCGTGCAGGACGTGTTGGCCAAATCCCAAGGCTCCTCCAACCCGCACAACGTGGTCAAGGCAACCATCAACGCTTTGCAAAATCTGCGCGGCCCGGTTGAAGTAGCCCGCCAACGCGGCATCTCGCTCGACAAACTCTTCAACGGATAAACGAAGCGAGCGTTGCCGCTTACAGGTCTTGCCTGAATTGTGATTTAACGCTTATAAAAAGCAAACGCATGAGCAGTCTGAAAATTAAATTGGTCAAAAGCCCGATAGACAAACCCAAGCGTCAGAAAGATACTCTCAAAGCGCTCGGTTTTCGCAAGATGAACCAAGTGGTCGAGATGCCTGACAACCCCCAAACGCACGGAATGCTCCGCGTGGTGGGACACCTCGTCGAAGTGGAAAAAGCCTAGGCCAAAAATCTAGGACATCTGGTCCAAACATCGTTCAACCATTAATTGCGAAATTCAAAGGCAATGGAACTACATAACTTACGCCCGGAAAGCGGTTCGACAAAAAAACGCAAGCGCATCGGTCGCGGTACCGGCTCTGGACGCGGCGGCACTTCTACGCGCGGTCACAAAGGTGACAAAGCGCGCAGCGGCTTCAAAGAGAAGCGTTCTTTTGAGGGCGGCCAAACCCCTATGCAGCGTCGCTTGCCCAAACGCGGGTTCAAAAATATCAATCGCGTGGAATACACGCCGCTCAACCTGGCCGCGATCGAGCAGTTGGTCGCCAAGACCGGCCTCACTACCTTTGACATCGCCGCTTTAGTAGCGGCAGGCGTAGCCAAGGCCGGCGACCGCATCAAAGTGCTGGGCAACGGAACGCTCAAAAGCAAAGTAGATATCTCGGCTCACGCCGCATCGGCATCAGCCAAAAGCGCCATCGAAGCGCTCGGCGGCAGCGTGCATATCGCTCAATAAAAAAGTACCGATCTGAAATGAAACTTATCAAGGTTTTTCAAAATATTTGGAGCATCAAAGAGCTTCGCGAGCGCATCTTGTTTACGCTTGCGCTCTTGCTCGTGTATCGCGTCGGTACTTTTATCGTACTTCCGGGTGTGGTGCCCAACGCATTGGCTGCAAGCAGCAAAGATCGCAGCGCCAACGACCTGTTGGGCTTGATCAACATCTTCACCGGCGGCGCTTTCGACAACTCTGCCGTGTTCGCGCTGGGCGTAATGCCCTACATTACGGCTTCGATCATCGTGCAGTTGCTAGCCTTTGCTTTGCCCTACTTCCAGCGCCTGCAATCCAAAGAGGGCGAAAGCGGTCGCAAACGCCTCAATCAAATCACGCGTCTGCTGACCATTGCGATCACTTTGGTCCAGGGCGGTAGTTATCTTCAGTTGATTCGCAGTACTCCCGGCGCGGTTTCGCCGGACATCCCCGACGGAATATTCTGGTTTTCGAACATCATCGTCCTGACCGCCGGCACGATCTTTTGTATGTGGCTGGGCGAGCGCATCACTGACAAAGGCGTCGGCAATGGCATCTCCCTGCTCATCATGATCGGCATCATTGCGCGCCTGCCACAAGCCTTCGTATTCGAGTTCCAAAAATTATTCAACAGTCGGCTCCTGTTGTTTGTCATCGAAATGGCGGCCTTCTTCCTCGTGGTGATGGCTACCGTTCTGGTCATACAAGGCATACGCCGCATCCCGATACAGTTTGCCAAGCGCATGGTTGGCCGCGCTGGCGGCGCCGCCCCCACCGCTGGCGCCCGCGACTACCTGCCGCTCAAAGTCAACTCAGCCGGCGTAATGCCTATCATCTTTGCTCAGGCTTTGATGTTCCTCCCGGCCATTATCATACAATTCGTATCCGGTAGCCAAACTGCTACGCAGGGCTTCACGGATATTTACTCGTTCTGGTACAACGTAGTGTTCTTTACGCTGATCGTTGTGTTCACCTATGTCTATACCGCTTTGATGGTCAACCCGACCAACTACGCCGAATACCTAAAGAGCAGCAACGCCTTCATCCCGGGCGTCAAACCCGGCGAAGCAACCGCTTCGTACATCGACAATATCATGACCCGCATCACCCTCCCGGGAGCCATCTTTCTGGGTTTGATCGGTATCTTGCCGTCCGTAGCCGCAGCCATGGGCGTCAACCAGCAGTTTGCGCTTTTCTTCGGCGGCACGACGCTGCTGATCATGGTCGGCGTAGCTTTGGATACCCTCCAGGTGATCGAAAGCTATCTTTTGACCAAGAAGTACGACGGCCTGATCAAGTCTGGCCGCATACAAGGCCGGGCGACCCAAGGCTTGCAAATCGGACAGCCGCAGTAAGCGCCTGCGTCGCACACCCGTCGCCCACACCCGCAACGCCGCACACCCACACCCACATCCGAATGCGCCCCCAAGTAGCGCGCCCCAAGCATGTTTTTGAATAGGCAAATTTTTTACAAAACAGACGACGAAATCGCGCTCTTGCGCGAATCCAATCTGATTGTCTCCAAAACGCTTGGCTATGCCGCTTCTTTACTCAAACCAGGCGTTACCGGAAAGTTCATTGACGCTGCAGCCGAGACCTTCATCCGCGACCATGGCGGAAAACCGGCTTTCAAAGGATACCGCGGATTCCCCGCATCGCTCTGCATCTCGTACAACGACATCGTGGTGCACGGCATCCCCTCGAACCGCGAATTTGCCGAAGGCGATATCGTATCCATTGATTGCGGAGTAGAACTGAACGGCTTCTTTGGCGATGCCGCCTTCACCTTTGCTATGGTAGGAACCCCAGAGCCGGTCATGGAATTGCTCCGCGTTACTTACCGGTCGCTGTATTTGGCCATTGACAAAGCTGTTGAAGGCAACCGCATCGGCGATATTGCGTATGCCGTACAGCGCTATTGCGAGCAAGAGCACGGGTATGGGGTCGTGCGCGAGTTGGTAGGTCACGGCGTAGGTCGTTCCTTGCACGAACAGCCCGATGTCCCGAATTATGGGCAGGCCGGCAAAGGACTTTTGCTGAAAGAAGGGTTGACCCTTGCTATCGAGCCTATGGTCAACCTTGGTCGGCGACAAGTTTTTCAAGCCAACGACGGCTGGACTATTCACAGCAAAGACCGAAAACCCAGCGCGCACTACGAACACAGCATCGCCGTGCGAAAGAAAAAAGCCGAAATACTGTCAGATCACAGCTTTTTGCAAGAATCTGTAAAAAATAATGAATTTTTACTTGAAGTTTCGCCAAAAAGTTAGACCTTTGCAGCCCGAAATTCAAAAGCGGGATTTTTTATGTCAAAAAGTGATCTGATTAAGCAGGATGGCGAAGTAATCGAAGCGCTTTCCAACGCGAATTTTCGCGTGCGCCTCGAAAACGGACATACCATACTGGCCAATATCTCCGGAAAAATGCGTATGCACTACATCCGCATCTTGCCCGGAGACAAAGTGACCGTTGAAATGTCCCCCTACGACCTGAATCGCGGCCGCATCACGTATCGCTACAAATGACAAAACACAGTTGACGAGAAAATAAATACGACATGAAAGTCAAACCGTCTGTAAAAAAACGAACTGTAGATTGCAAAATCGTCCGCAGAAAAGGCCGCGTTTATGTGATCAACAAGAAAAATCCCAAGTTTAAACAACGTCAGGGATAAGTTCGCAAGACCTTGCGTCTGGCCGAATACCTTTTTTTTGACAACATTCAAAAGCGCACAAATACTATGGCACGTATTGCTGGAGTTGATTTGCCCCGCAACAAAAGAGGCTTGATTAGCCTGACCTATATCTACGGAATCGGTTTGACTTCCGCCAGAGCAATTCTGGCTGAAGCGGGCGTTGACGAGAACATGAAAGTCGAAAGTTGGACCGATGAGAATATCAAAACCATCACGCGCATCATCGGCGACGAGTACAAAACTGAGGGTCAGTTGCGTGCCGAGATTCAGATGAGCATCAAGCGCCTGATGGATATCGCCTGTTATCGCGGGCTGCGTCACCGCAAAGGACTCCCCCTCCGCGGTCAGCGCACCCGAACCAATGCGCGCACCCGCAAAGGCAAGCGTAAAACAGTCGCCAACAAGAAAAAAGCTACGAAGTAATCCCGGAACCACTGACCCGGCTTTTTGCTTGAAAGCCGCCTGAGTCGCCCTTAGCACATCACTTTTAAGTTCGATCACACATGGCAAAAGGAGCCAAAAAGGTTGTAAAAAAACGCAAAGTTAAAGTTGCCCCTGAAGGAATCGTTTACATTCAGGCCAGCTTCAACAATATCATCATCTCGATCACCAACAAACAAGGGGAAGTCATCTCTTGGTCGTCTGCCGGCAAATCCGGCTTCCGCGGCTCAAAGAAAAATACGCCCTATGCCGCTCAGGTATCTGCCAACGACGCCGCCAAAACGGCGTTCGACGCAGGTCTCCGCACCGCCGAAGTGTTTGTGAAAGGTCCTGGCGCCGGACGCGAAGCCGCTATACGGGCTATCGACCAATCAGGCATCAAGGTTTCCATCATCAGAGACGTCACCCCGTTGCCGCACAACGGCTGCCGCCCACCCAAACGCCGCCGCGTATAATCCTGACTGGAAAGTCAGATTGTTGACGGTTTTTTTGAAAAAAACGAGCTTTTACACCACAAGCAATGGCAAGATATACTGGACCAACGACCAAAAAATCACGTGCCTTCGGCGAATCCATTTTTGGTTACGACAAATACTTCGAGCGCCGTAAAAATGTGCCGCCCGGACAGCATGGTAATTCGCGCAAACGCAAATCGCCTTCCAACTACGCCATACAGTTGGCCGAAAAACAAAAGGCCAAATATACCTACGGCGTATTGGAGCGCCAGTTTCGCCGTACTTTTGTGGATGCAACACGCCGCCACGGCGTAACCGGCGAAGTCCTGCTCCAATTACTCGAAGCCCGTCTGGACAATACCGTATATCGCCTGGGCATTTCCCCCACGCGCCGCGGCGCCCGCCAATTGGTCGGCCACCGTCACGTGACAGTCAACGGCAAAGTCGTCAACATACCTTCCTACCGCCTCAAGCCCGGCGATATCGTGGCTGTTCGCGGTCGCTCGCAAAGCATGGAGATCATCACGACGCATGCCAACGCCAAAACCAACGAAGTGCGCAAATTCGGTTGGTTGGAGTGGAACCCCGATAAAATGCAAGGCGTCTTCCTCACCTATCCGCAGCGCGACCAAATCCCGGAGAAAATTAACGAACAACTCATCGTTGAATTATATTCAAAATAATTCTGGGTTGCTATGGCGCCTGACCCTCCTGACGAAAACGCCGGGAAACATCAGGCTCTTACTTCTAAACAAGCCATTCTGATAACCTATTCATCACGGAACCGTCATTACAATATGGGCATACTCGATTTTCAAGCGCCAGAAAAAATCATTCTCCAAAAAGCCACGGAGTTTGAGGGTTCTTTTGAATTCAAACCGCTTGAACCCGGTTTTGGACAAACCATTGGCAATTCGCTTCGCCGCGTGTTGCTGTCCTCCCTTTCTGGATATGCCATCAGCGCGGTGCACATTGCAGGCGTTGACCACGAATTTTCTACTATCCGCGGCGTAGTGGAAGATGTGGTGGATATCGTGCTCAATCTCAAACAGGTCCGTCTCAAATATGCTTTAGGCGACGAAGGAGCCAACGAAGCAGAGAAAATATATCTGACCATCAGCGGCGTTGAAGAATTCCGCGCCGGCATGCTCGAAGCCAATACCAACGTGTTCCGGGTCATGAATCCCGATCTGCTCATCTGCCGCATGGATCCCTCGGTCACGCTCGAAATGCAACTGACCATCACCAAAGGACGCGGCTATGTGCCCGCCGACGATCTGGCGCCCAAAGATGCTATTCTGGGTTCCATCCCGGTTGACGCCATCTATACCCCCATCAAAAACGTCGCTTACAAAGTCGAAAACTACCGCGTAGGCCAACGCACCGATTACGAAAAACTCACCGTCGAAATCAAAACCGACGGAACCATACACCCCGAAGCGGCCATCCGCGAAGCCAGCCGTATCCTGATCCAGCACCTGATGCTGATCACCGACGAGAATATTACGTTCGATACGCCAACCAGCCGCGAAGAGCATGTGGTGGACGAACACGTACTGCACATGCGCAAGTTGCTCAAAACTTCGTTGGAAGATCTCGACCTCAGCGTTCGCGCATACAACTGCCTCAAGGCCGCTAAAATTAACTCGCTGGCGGAGCTGGTGCGATACGATACGCACGAGTTGCTCAAATTCCGCAACTTCGGCAAGAAATCCTTAGTCGAAATCGAAGAACTGCTTCACGAAAAAGGCTTGACCTTCGGCATGGACTTATCCAAGTACAAGCTCGAAGAAGAAATCCTGGCTTAACACATATTTTTTCATCAAGCGCGGTAGTCGTCGAGCGCCATTAGGCAGCCCCGTCGCCGCCACCTTAAAACAAGGTTTATTCTCATGCGTCACGGAGATAAAATTAACAACTTAGGCCGGACAGCCTCTCACCGCCGCGCCATGCTGGCCAACATGTCCTGTTCGCTCATCGCGCACAAGCGCATCGTTACCACGCTGGCCAAAGCCAAAGCGCTGCGTCGCTATCTGGAGCCCATCATCACCAAGGCCAAAAACAATACCACGCACTCGCGTCGTATCGTATTTAGCCAACTGCAAAACAAAGAAGCCATCAAAGAACTCTTTGGCCCCATCGCCCTCGAAGTGGCCGAGCGCAACGGCGGCTACCTGCGCGTGATCAAACTCGGATTCCGCCGGGGCGACGGCGCTGAAACAGCCCTTATCGAGTTCGTGGACTACAACAAAGACTACAATCCCAACGAAGGTAAAGTGCGCGTGGCTAAGAAAACGCGTCGCGGCAGCCGAAAGTCAAGCTCCGCCGCCGCTGAAACCTCGCAGGCAAGCGCCCCCGTCGCCGAAGCCGTCGTTGAGGATGCGACCGAACAAGTCGAAGCGATTGCGGACGAAGCGCCTGCAGCATCCGATGAAAATACAGCGGTAGCATCCGCCGACGAAAATAAAGACGAACAAGCCTGAATACCTTTTAGGCTTCCTTTCCGTTAAAGCATCTAAAACCTTTTTTACGCCTTGTCGAAGCAATTCGGCAAGGCTTTTTTGATGCGCCGCATATTCGGGCCACCGCACTGACAAGACCTCGCGTTGTCGGCAAGCCGCGTCGCGCCGGCTTGTTTTTTGGAAAAAAAGGATATTGGGTAACGCCTCCGCGATCCGGAGCTGCGGGCAAGTCGGCGGCCCCCGCCTCATCGCGCGCCGATGCCCATGTCCAGGCCCCTGTGCTGCAGTCTGGCGGTTGGTTGAAAAGACGCATTCACCGCTCACGCTGCCAATTGCGCAGACGTTCGCCCATTTCATACAGGCCAAGCGTAACGGTCACAAGGGCCAAACCCGGAAAAACAGCCGTCCACCAATCAGTATATCGTAGTTTGGCGCGTGCCAGCATGGCCCCCCAGGAGGCTTCGCCTTTGATATCGCCGCTCAGTCCAAGAAACGATAAGGACGCCTCAAGCAGGATGATCCCCGAGGCGCCCAGCGCTATCGTCACATATATCGGCGGCAAAGCGTTGGGCAAAATATGCCGGATCAGAATACGCGAGCGACTCAAGCCCAGACCCTGCGCCGCGCTGACGTAGGGCATCTCCCGGATCCGGAGGATCTCATTACGCGCCAGCATGGCGATGCCCGTCCAACTCAGCGCCCCAACCGCAAGGGCCAACGCGCCAAAACGGAATTGCGTAAACATGGCCATGACGGCGATGAGCATCATCATGCGCGGCAGCGAATAGAAAACCTCGACCAAGCGCATGACGATCAGATCCAGAGGCAGGGCAACTTCCTTTTTTAAGCGCGGAATGGCGGCCAGCCCGGCGCCTGCTAACCATATCCCGCCTACCGCGCCCGCCGCGCTCATCCAGGCCGCGTAAGGCATTTTTTCTTCATGAAAAAAAATCCATAGCGCTTCGCCCCAGAACCATCCAAAGGGTAGGGCGATCGCCGTCCCGAGCAGGCGACCTATACGGATGCGCAGCCCCCGGTCGCCCCAGTAACCGGCCGCACCCCCAAGAAATAAACCTATTGCAACGGCTATGGCCAATACCGGGACCGCGATCAGCAGCGCCTGCCGGGCGCCGCCAACGATCCCCGCCGCTACATCTAAGCCGTACAAATCGGAACCCAGCCAATGCCTGAATCGCGCCGGGCGATTGGGGTGCAGGGCGCCGGGCGCCAGCGAGGGCGCGAGCGGATAGCGCACGGCGCGGGTAGGGGAGTAGGGAATGGGAGCGAATAAGACGCGCTCATAGGGGAAAGTCGTCCACAGGTCCCGTTCCCGTATGGAGTCCATCACAGGGTGTCCAAAAGGCATAGACCGCCTGTGAAAAGCCGGAAAATAGGTTGCGCCATCCACCGAGCAGTAGAGCGGCCGGTCGTTGGCAATCAGGTCGCTCAATAGTGCCAGCGCCACCCATGCGCACACAATCCAAAATCCAATGGAGCGCTTCATATCGCTTCGTCTGTTTCGAGCCGTTCGAATGGGTCAAGTGTCGTTGCGTCGGGCAGTATGGCGCCCAAGTCCGCGCCATTGCGCGCAAAACATAGCATAAATCCGCCGCCGCCCGCTCCGCAGAGCTTGACGATTAGATCCTCGCTGCGCAAAATATCTAGCCAAACATCGCGGAACGCAGGCGGGATCATGGGTCGCAGATGTGCGTATTGCCAGGCGGACACAGCGCGAAGTTTTTCCCAAACAAGGGCGGCGTCGCGATTTTGCCAAGCCGCCGAAAGTTGGCGAAGGTCTGGCGCGTGGGCTTGCTCAAATGCCTCGAACAAGGGGCCTTTCCCGTCCATTTGCGATTTGAACCAGGTTACCAAAGGGCCTGTGGATCGGGCTATGCGCGTGTCAAAAAGCCGTATCCGAAACGGGGCATCCGCGACCGCCAGGGCGCCTTGACCCAAAGCTGCGCACCGCTCGCCCTCAATGAGCAAGGGCGTGTCCAGAAGCGAAGTAAGCGGATCAATACCCGAACTGGCTCCGTGAAACCACGATTCCATCTGCGCAAGGCGTGCCTTGAGCAGGGTCGGGTTGTCAGTGTCCCGGGCGCCGTAGCGCGCATACGCCCCTGCGCAGAGCGCTCCCGAACTACCCAGACCGTACCCTTGCGGGATATTGGAGGCAAAGCGCCATCCCCGCTCGATATCTTCTCTGAATCGGCCGACGTCAAAAAAATCGGCTTGCTGCAAGTGGTCGCTCGCCGCCCAGGCTTCCAGCCTTGTATCCTTGCCAACGCTTAGATCTTTTTTTTCCCAAAAACCCCTCCATCGCGGCGCGGGAACGCACAGCGCCGGCGCGCCGTATAGCAATGCGTATTCGCCAAAGAGCAGCAGTTTGGAGGAGAATTTTTGCAAAATAAGCGTTTTTGAAGGGCCTTGTGCAAGGCGCAGTACGGGCAAGGCGCAAGAGTAAAGGCGGCGCAATTACAAAATAGTCGGCGCATCCAACAAGATGCGCCGACTATTTCGGTACATTCGGAAAGCGGCGCCGTTTTAGCGCACGACGGTCACGTCGCCTCGATACACGAGCGTCCGCCCGTCGAGGAACTTGACCTCTGCGATATAAACGAACACGCCTGGGTTGACGTATTTGCCGTGGTAACGGCCGTCCCAGCCTTCGTTGAACACGTCGTTGTTGGGCAGGAAGGCGCGGCGCTCATACATCAAAGTACCCCAGCGGTCGAACACCTGGAAGAAGTTGACCTGTTCGACACCCAGTCCGGCGTATATGTTGAAATGGGTGTTCAAACCTTTGGGATTGTTGGGGATGAACACATTCGGAATGAAGATATTTCGGTTCGGGTCGATCTCAATGCGCACGCTACCTGTAGCCGTGCAGCCGTTTGCGTCTTGCACCGAAAGGGTGTATGACGTATTCGTAAAGGTGTAAACTGTCGGCGTAAGCGAGCCGGGGTTGAGCAGGCCGTCCACCGGACTCCAGTTGAACATATCCACGGCGCTGCCCGTGATGATGGGGTTGAGGCGCAGCGAGTCGCCCAGCTCTAATTCCAACACGTTGGGGTCGAAAATCACCACAAAAGGATCCGGCTCAAACACAAAGATGGTATCTGTGAAAGAGCAGTCTCTGCCATCGTAGTATGTTATGAAGTGCGTGCCGCCGCTTAGATCGATCGGGAAATCTGCGTTCAGTCTGGGGCCAAAGTCTAAGCTGTATTGATAAGGCCCGCCCGAACCGCCGCTGATGCTTTCGATGATCAGCCGCGTCAGGTCCCCGTTGCAGAGCAAGGGCTCCCAAGGCAGATAAGAGCCGATCACCGGGGGCGGATTGGTCAGAGAAAGGGTGATCTCGCCTTGGCAGCCTTTCACGTCCGTCACAAACACGTTATAGGTTCCGGCCTTCAAGTCTGTCACTACCGAGGTGTTACCGATGATGTTGCCGGAGTCGTCGCGCCAAAGGAAGCCATAGGGGCCCGGGTTGCCGCCCGAAACGGAGACGCCCAGAGCGCCGTCGTCGTCGCCGAAGCATTCGATATTGATGGTGGCCAGTTGGTCTTGTTGTAATACGAGGGGGTCGGGTTCAGTTACCGTCACGGAAAAAACCTGCGTGCAGTCATCCTTGTCGCTAACGGTCACGCTGTAAGGACCGGCCGGAATATTGCCTATTGTAGCGGTTGTCTGTCCAGTGCTCCAAAGATACGTAAATGGCGCTCCGTTACCTCCTCCGCCGATTGCCGAAGCGCGGCTGCCAGTGGTTCCGCCGTTACAGTCAACGGGCAGCGTGGACAAGTTGGCGGTGATGGGCGGCGCGCCTGCGATGAAAATGGAGTCTTCGCGGAAGCACAAATTGGCGTCTGTAGTGATCACCTTGTTCCAACCCGGACAAAGGGTGACGTTGTTGCTTCCCGTGAAACCGTTGTCCCATACGAAGATGAAGGTTCCTGGGCTGGGCGGATTGGTGTTGTACTGGGCTTCGATGAGGGCTTGCCCATCGCAAGAATTGTTACAAAGAGCCTTTTGGATGCCTGAAAAGGATGTAATAATTGCCGGAGGTTCGTCGAGGGTAAAGTTTTGGGTCAAGGAGCAGCCCAATGCGTCAGTGACAACAAGCGTGTAAACTCCGGCTACCACATCCTGCAGCACGCTGCCCATTTGTCCGTTCGACCAGACGAAACTCGCAATCGGGAGATTGCCACCTTGGATATCGACGCTGATCTGTCCATCCGAATAACCAAAGCAGGAAGGCTGGGTCAGTGTGCTGTTGGCGACAGACAGCGGTGGATTGACGGGCGGAGCCAGGGTAAGGGTGGTTGAGTCCATGCAGCCGTCAATATCTGTGACCGTTACGGCATACGAGCCTGCGGACAATCCGCATACCTGAGCCGTATTGTTCGGCAACGTAGCGCCTGTGTCGAGGTTTTGCCAGGTATAAGATGCGCCTGACGGAGCGACCACCTCGACGCATCCGTCGTTGCCGCAAGCGATGGGCGTCACGAGCGTAGAGGTGATTTCTGCCGGCGGAGGCGTATTCAGCGTGAAGTTGAGCGAGTCCTGACAACCGTTGATATCTGTTAGCGTCACGGTGTAATTTCCGGGACCGATATTGTTGCGCGAGGGGCCTGTAAAGCCGCCATTCCAGTTGTATTGGTAGCCGGCAGGGCCGCCTGTGCCGCCGGATCCGATTACCGTGATGTTACCCCCATTCACCGAGGTGCAGGAAGGTTGTACCAGGCTGACTTGATTGAGCGTGAGCACAGGGGTTTCGGGTACGGTGAATTCGGCGATCTCAAAACATCCGGCATTGTTGTCCGAAGCGAATATCGTATAGTCGCCCGGAACCAATTGCTCATAACAGATGGCATTGGCGGTGCTGTTGGCAGGGCTACCGGTAGCAGGACCGTTCAGAAAGAAAGTGTAATCGGGTGTGGGGAATGCGGGTAATTCTGTTGCCGAAATGCAGAGGCGTCCATCGGCCAATCCATTGCAACTTGGGCCAAAAACGGCGTCGAGGTTAACAAAAAGCTGGCGAACATTGGCAATCTGGATGGGTTGCGTGGTGAGCGAGCATCCGTTTGCGTCCGTAACGACGGCGGTGTAATATCCCGCGATGCGGTTGGCTAAAGTGAATGGTTGGCCAATACCGACGATCTCCTGAACCGGGTCGCCGGGGCCGCTGCAATCCGGCGTGCTGCAATAGGTCCAGTTGAAATTGTATCCGCCGCCCGGGAATTGCGTGCCGCCGGTGGCCCCTTGAATGATCTGGCCATCGTTGATGCCGTTACAGGAGGCCGGCGTGATGCTGGGATTTTGGAGCACCAGCGCGGCAGGCTGGCCCAGCGTGCCGGAGGCTATGGCTGTGCAGCCCGTCGCCGTCTCGGTGACGGTCACGGAATAAAGCCCGCCTGGTACGCTGTTTTGCGTGTTGTTGTTCGGGCTGGGCACGGTGTTGGGCGTCCACATGAAGGTGTAGCCATTAGCGGCAGGATCTACAATGTTTATTCCGCCCAGAGTGACCTGCGCGCTCACCGAACCATCCGATAATCCAAAGCATGTAGGCGAATTCAAATCCAGCGAAACGCCAAGCGTAGGCTGCGAGCCCAGTTCAATCATAATGGTGTCGCAAATCTCCTGCCCCAGACCGTTTTGGTCGCGGATGCACACGCTGTAAGGGCCATCCATCAGTCCGCCGCTGACCAGCATACCGCCATCTTGCGTGATGGGCGGAAACGTAAATGAGGGACCGCCAGGCAAACGCCGGATTACCACTTCGTAAGGCGCCTGGCCGCCTGTAACCGTTACCTTGACGTTAGATTGGCTGGCGGCGTTGGGACAGTCGGGATATATGATTTCGCTGGTAAACGACAGCGGCGAAAATTCTATACATATTTCGCCATTAGCGATGTTGAGCGATACGATTTGTCCTTGCCCATCCTCTACCAGAAGAAAAGTAGGCGTATTTACGAAGTTGAGCGGCGAGCAATCGCCCAACTGTCCAATTGCCTGAAAGCAGAATTCTATTACGCGATTGCCATTTTGCAAATTGTAGGGGATGCCAGTGAGATTAGAGGTCGTCATGGCAATAATACCCTGGTTGACCAGCCCCGTATTGATGAACGAAGGGTCAAACGGCGTAAT
>JBKBLI010000042.1:22154-30538 GCA_046296435.1 Saprospiraceae bacterium
GCGGGGTTGACATTCTGATATCCCGTGTAGCTGAACAATGCAGGGTCCCACTGCAAAGAGAAAGTCAGGTTGGCGATATCCTCAAAATTCTCTACAATAATCGGAACGCAAATGCTTTGACCTGGCGGTACGGTGGTTTGGGGCGCAATCAGCGTCGCTTCGTCGGCGGGATTGCAAGCCGACATGTCCATCGTGAACGTGTGCCCGCAACTCTTGCCATCTTCGATCTCAATTACGTAAGTCCCCGGAACGGGCGCCGAAAAATATATGTTTCCCAAATGCGTGTAGGTGGAGGTAGGCACGTGGATGACGCCGCGTACTGTTGGGTCCGATTGGAGGTAGATATTGATGGTATATCGCGTAGAGGGCAGATATTGCGGCAATCCCCCGCGCACCGCAAAAGAACCTAAGCAGTCGAAGCCGTTGAAGGAGTTGTTGATGTTTCCCGCAGAAATTGGGTTTAGATAGACCACTGCAAACCGCTCCGCTGTATTGACGTTGACGCATGGCCCCGGGGGATTGCCTTCGTAAGCGTTTGTTACACTCAGGTTGTCCACCGTAATGGGGGCAAAATGTAGCATAACCGGATTGCCCATGTTGAACAAGGTCTGCAATGAACCATTGTTAAAAAACCACGTGCTTCCGGTAATGCTGGGGTTCGTAGCGTAAAAGTTAGGCGCCGCAGGCGAAGGGATCAGGCAGGGGTCTGTCAGAATGCTTTGGATATTGTCGCCGCCAATGGTCGGCGGACAACTGTAAAATGCGTAGGCTATGCCGGCGGGCGTCGAGGGGTCCGGATCGCCGCTTAGATTGAAGTCGCCGTTGTGCTGAATGAAGATCGAATCGCCTTGACAAAGAAAAATCGTATCCAAACTAATGTCATTGCTTTGGCCGATAAACTGTCCAAGTTGAAAGGTGCCGGCAAAGTTGCATGGCATTTCTTTTTGAGATGATAATTGGGCTTTAACGGAAGGCGGTAGCTCGATGATGTGCGGAGTTTGAGCAGACAAGGCGCCAATACCCAAAAACGCAAACATCGCCCAAAGGATTAGAGATTTTTGCATGAGCTTGTTGAATTAAACAATGGTTGTCGGTTGAAACGTGAAATGGATTATTGCCAAGACATCAGACAAGGCAAAAAGGCTGTCTTTTTAACACTTTTTGCATTTTCTAACATCAAGCGGCCGCAAAGATAGCAAATTGTCGAAAACTTTGAAAAATTACATTTTTTTTGATAATGTTCCGCGCTCATTTTTTGTGGCTCTACAAAACGCAGTAACGCCGCTTTTATTTCTTTTTTCGAATCCGTCTCAACGATCTTCGGTCGGTCATGAGCGCCATAGGCTGAAACATGATCGGGTCGTTTCACCCTGCATTCAGCGCGTCCAGATACGACCGTTCAATACGACGCATTCCACCAAATTGGCGCCAAAACTGTATGGAATGCTGGCAAGCGACGGAATGGGTTTTGAAATAATCAGATTTGCCGCCTTGCCGACAACGAATGACCCATACTCGGCTGCCAACTCCATTGCGGCCGCTCCGTTGAGGGTGGCGGCATTGATCGCCTCCTCTGGCAGCATTCTCATTTGGATACAGGCCAGCGAAAGGACAAAAGGCATGCTGCCCGACGGCGCCGACCCCGGGTTGTGGTCGGTGGCCAATACAACCGGCAATCCCGCGTCGATCATGCGGCGCGCCGGCGCATAAGGTATGCCAAGGAAAAACGCGCAGGCCGGCAAGAGCGTGGGGAGCGTATCCGAATCCAGCAGGCAGGCGATTTCTTCTTCGCCGCAGTATTCCAAATGATCTACCGATATTGCGCCGTTGGCTACGCCGACTTGCACTCCGCCGGTATAGCCCAGTTCGTTGGCGTGTATTTTGGCTTTGAGTCCATATCGGGCTGCCGCTTTGAGAATGCGGTCTGTTTCTTCAGGCGTAAAAAATCCCTTGTCGCAAAACACATCGCAGTAATCTGCTAAACCCTCGCCGCTGACCATGGGCAGCATTTCCCGGATCAACAGATCGATGTATCCCTTGCGGTTGTCGCGGTACGCGACCGGTATGGCATGCGCTCCCAGAAAAGTGGCCCGGATCGGAATCGGGCTTTCGGCCTTGAGACTGCGGATCACCCGCAACATCTTGAGTTCGCTCTCGAGACTGAGACCGTAGCCGCTTTTGATCTCGATGGCGCCCGTGCCCAGGGCGATCATTTCGTGCAGACGCGCTCTGGCGTCGTTCAACAGGACGCTTTCGTCGGCCGCTTCCATTTTTCGGGCGCTGTTGAGGATGCCTCCGCCGCGTTTAGCAATCTCTTCGTAGCTCAGACCCTTTATCCGATCTACAAATTCCTCTTCGCGTGTCGCTGCGAA
Source organism: Saprospiraceae bacterium (assembly GCA_046296435.1). Lineage (GTDB taxonomy): Bacteria > Bacteroidota > Bacteroidia > Chitinophagales > Saprospiraceae > M3007. Next base: position 24,527 of record JBKBLI010000042.1, read on the forward strand.
AACGATGTGCGTGTGGCTGTCGCACCAGGCCGGCAGGACGTGCCGACCGCCGGCATCGACCACCGCGTCGGCGCGCTCCGGACAGGCGTCCATGGGGCCAAACGAATGAATGCGGCCATTTTCGCAGAGCAGCCAGGCGTCGTGTATCGCAGGCAAGCGGGCCATATCAACGCCGGCGCGCAGCGTGGCGTTGTCGGGGTCGGCCTGCCACAGGCTCCGGATATTGCGTATGAGTAAGTTAGACATAAGTCGATGGTCAAAAACGAAACATTTGGGTGCGCGCCGTATTCCTCGCGCCCATGCCCATGGCCCAAGCTAAGCGGGACAAGATGAGCAACTAACCCTGCTTGGGCGTATTTATTGCGCAAAGGATGTCCCTCATCGCCGTTTTTTTGTGAAAAAACGGCCCCTTAACGCGCGGCGGCTTTCAAAAAAAATGCATAAAATGGACACAAGCCGAGGGGAAGCGAGTGAGCGGGCATGCACGCTACTTTGTGCCTGCCCCCCCCGCCGTCTTCTCCCCTGCGCCCGCCTTTTTTTACCCGAAAAACAAAACAGGGGCAAAAAAACTGTTGCAAGCCACGTCGGCCCCCTCGTCTGGCAACCCGCTATGAGCGGGAAGCGTCCGCAGATCGAAGGAGGGAGGCGTGGGTGCAGGTAGCGGGCTTGTTGCAGGCCCCACAAAGCGTCCTTGGCGGCTTATCGTTGTCGCTATCTCATTTTTTCAAAACAGGCAAGGATACGACGCTGCTGCCGGAGGCGATGCGACAGAAGTATGCTCCTTGCGGCAGTCGGCCCATTTCGAGCGAGATGGTTTGCTCGCCGGATGTGGCCTCAACCCTGCGGCTGCTCACAATGCGGCCCATACCGTCTACGATCTCAATGAGTAGGCTTTCGGCGTCGTGCAACTTGCAGTGGAGGTATGCGTTGTCTGCCGCGGGATTGGGCGATATCGTGAAATGCCGGTCCGCGTCGAGTTGGGCCATGCGCATGGGCGAGTACGTTTCGCTGCCGTCGGCGTCCACCATACGCAATCGATAATGCAGGGGCGTGTTGAGCGGCGCGTTCTGGTCTTCGTACCGATACTTACGTTCTGGATTGGGTTGCATGCGCCCAATGATCCGGTAATCCGAGGGCTTGCCGTCGGCCCGCAGGATCTCATAATGCGAGAAATCAACTTCGAGCGCCGATTCCCATTCCATTAGGACGCTTTGCGAAGCGGGCTGCGCCGTAGCTTCGAAGCGGAGCAATTCGACCGGCGCCGCCGACTGCTGCACATATAGCGCGTAGGAACGAGGCGGCAGGTGCACCCTGATCTCGTTGTTGGAAGTGATTTGAACGGATGGCGTCAGGGCGTTGCCGGTCATGTCCTGGAAGGTAGCTCCTACGCCTATGCCCCACGACATATTGACGCCCTGATACACGTCGAGTTCTGTGCCGGAGAAGTTGATGGCGGCGATCACGTTGTGCGGCCCGGGCACAGGCGGCTTCATCTGGTAGATGAGCGTGGTGTGTGCAAATCCCTTGCCCGGCACAAAGTACTGGTAGTAAGGCGTATTGATCCGGCTCAGATAGTCGATTTCCTCCGAGCCGTAGATGTGGGCCACATGCAATTGGCTGAGTTGGTTGATCTGGTTTTTGAGCATGATATTGGGCGCGTTGCCAACCTGTCCGCCGAAGTAATCCGGATAGAATACGCAGGGCGCGCCGATCTGATTGTCCGTCAGAATGTAGGCATAAGCCAGCATGGCGTCGTTCTGGATGTGATTTCCCTCGTGTCGGATGTCGTGGTTGTCCACAAAGGTGACCACCCTGAATTGGTTGGATCCTGCCGCGTTGACCATGCCGCTGTTGAAGATGTTGCGCACGTCGTAATTGAACTGGTCGCAGGCGTTGCGCAGTTCTGCGCGCAGCGCAAAGTCGAAGGCCCGCACCCGGATATTGTCGTAGGCCGGGTGTCCGATCATTTCGTTATATACGGCATCTACCCAGCCCTTGAGGACGTACGGGTTGTAGTCAAAAAACTCGCCGACGATCATTTCCGGCTGTTGGCCGTTGTCGTAGAGGTATTTGATGAGTTGGCCCACAAAAGCTGGGTCGAAGTGCTTGACCGCGTCCATGCGCAGGCCTCCAATCCCCACATTACTCAACTGCCACAGCGTCCATGCGTTGAGCGTCGAAACGGCTGAGGGCTGACTCTGGTCTATGTCGTAAAAAAACAGGGGGCAGTTCCAGTCGCAGCCGAGCGTTTCGTAGGTCCAGGTGTTGTCGTTGGGTCTGAAATCGTTGTAGGTCATGCCTCCCTGACCGCTGGGCAGGTTCGTAAAGTTGGTGTAGGTCCAGTATTCCACTTCGTTGATGATATCCTGACTGCGCGGCGCGCTCCACACGCCCACAATGTCGTGGTCAGAATACCCCGGCGAGTTGTGATTGGTCATATAGATGAACAGGGTATCGTCCTGCTGGTTGAAATTGGTAGTCGTGAGCGTGATTTTGAATTCGTCGATGTAACAGCCGCTGTAGTCGCATAGGCCCGCGATCATATCCTGCCCCAGAGGCAGGTCATTGAAGGGCTGGTTGCAATCGCCGCCGCCGTTGGGTTCGTTTTCGTACAGCACGGTGGGGTTGTAGGTCGTCAGATTGGTGCGCGCGTAGAGTTTGTATTGATGTGTGCCGCAGTAGTTGTTGTTCGAAAATTTGGGTTGTATTTTGATGTAATAATCGCCCGGGCCGTTTTGACCCGGGTTGTTGGTTCCGAGCGGAATGATACACAGAAAACGATCGGAGGGATATACCGCGCTGTTGCTCATGTCCTTGATGAAATTGCGCACCGCCGGATTGCGCTCGGGGCGTCCGCCGTCGCGGTGGTTATAGATCACGTCCGACACGGCTTTGAGTTGGTTGTTGTTGAATGCGCTGATCAGCGCGTTGAGTTGGGCGCGAGTACCCCATGCGCAGGCCGGTCCAAACTCGCCGAAGTCGTACAAGTCCTTTGGGTTGTAGCCATTGCTGTAATTGTTGGGCGTACTGGTGCGCGATAGAGGCGGTAGCCAGACGTGTCGAAAGTGACCCGCCGTAAGATCCGGGATCTTACCTTGCAGGTTGTTCATCCAATTACCGAAATTGCCCCCCTGGAAGTAGTCCCAGTACCAGGCTTGCATCATCAGATCATAATTTTGGGCTTGGGCAAAGCGTGTAGCGAATACAAATAGAAAAAGGAAGGTAAAGCGAATAAGCATACGGACCATAGCAAAAAAAAATTGCATGAAAATTAAAACCGCGTGACGTCCGGATTCCGAAAAATTTGGATGCTTATGTTGGCGTAGCGAAAGCGAGTTCGCCGACGGGCGCGCAAATATACAAAAAAAGTCGATTATACTTTCTTTGCTCACATTTTTTGTGCGTTAATTTCTCTTGAAAACTTGAAAACTTGAAAACTTGCGCGTAGCCCCGCGCCCTGACCGCGCTCCCTTTTTTTAAAAAAAAATCGACCAATAGGCAGCGAACCGCAAGCGGCGTTCGTTATCCATGTAAATACGTTTAATCGCCTGACCATGACAGCCACTTTTTTTTATACCATCGCGCTTGCTCTTGCTTGGATTGTTCGTAAAAAACAACCGCTTCGGACGTTCTTTAGCTGAGACGTTCTTTCAAAATTTTTCTTAAAAAAGTTGCTTGAATTCGGCAAGCGGCGTGTACGTAAGATTGTTTTGCGGCGCGTGTTGGTAAGCCCGTCTGCGCAACTTTTGATCAGGGTTTCAATCGCTTGTTTTGAATGGGCGTTTCTGCCGCTTAAAGCAAAGGCCCGTATTCTTCATGGCGAAGAATACGGGCCTTTGGCGTTTTGAGCGACCGGCGGCGCGCTTACGGCAGCAGAACGCTATCGATCACGTGGATGACGCCGTTGGTGGCCAGGATATTGGCTGCTACGACGTTAGAACCCATGGCGTTGCCGTTGCCTTTGATCATCGGGCCGTTGTTGATGAAGGTCGTCACATTGGCGCCGGGCAATCCGGTCGCTACTGTCAGGTTCTCGCGAAGGTCAACCGAGAAAATGCGGTTGTTGCGAACGACGTGGTAAAGCAGCACGTTACGCAAGGTATTGATCGTAGCCGCGTCAGAAATGCTCCGAATGTTTTGCGCATTGTTCAGCGGCGCGGGGAGTTGCGCAAAAGCTGCGTCAGTCGGTGCGAATACCGTCCAACTGCCTGTTGGCATGGTCAGCGTGTTGACCAAGCGGGTTTTTTCGAGGGCGGCTACAAGCGCGGTGAAACTACCGTTGGCGCGCGCGATCTGTACGATGTCTTGATTGGCGGGCAAGATCACTTTATTCACCACATGAATGACGGCGTTGTCGGCGATCACGTCGGCGGCTACGACTTGTACGTTGCCGTTGACAAATACGCCGCCACTCGCGTCGCGACCTACCGTTACCATGTTGCTTCCGGGGAGCGCGGCATTTTTAAAGGTCTGATAGTTGCCGTTAGTCAATTGCTGCGCCGTACGGCGGCCCTTTACCAAGTGGTAGCGAATCACCTGACGCAGGGTGTTGATGGTAGCCTGGTCGGTAATGGCGTTGATATTGGCAGCATTGTTCAGGGGCGCGGGCAATTGGGCAAAAGCTGCGTTAGTGGGCGCAAATACGGTTGCGTTGAGATTGGCGGAACTGAGCAATTCAACCTGACCCGTTTTGACGACTGCCGCTACCAGAGTGCTGAAGTCTGGATTCGCGATCGCGATGTCAACCACTGTGTTGCTGCGGTCGCGCACCGGCGTATCGACTGCAATGATGGTTTCATCCGTTGCGACGGATTCCTTTTGGCAAGCGCTAAAGCTCAAAACGAGCAAGGCGAACGCCATGATGCCAAATAAGTTCTTTTTCATGACAAGCATTTTTTGTGTAAAATTTGTTGATTGTATTTGATGAAAAGTTAAACGCAAAACAGCCGGCTTGCTTTTCAGTTCGGGACTTTACAAATAAATAACCCGTTTTGCTATTATTTGTCATATCAAAAAAATATAATCTATAAAGCGGTTGCGCTGTGTTTAACGCCGGGAAAAAAGCCTCAGGGGGGGCTTGATCCTGGAGGAAGTTGGTTGCGCGGATTGATTGGCCATTTTTTGACGGGCGGTCGGCGGAGGGGGTTAGTTGGGTGCGCGCCTGATCTGAATCCTATCCCTGTCGCTCCTGTGTCGTATTGGTATCCCGATAGTTCATGCAAGTCTTTGGCTAGTGTTTGGCATCCTGAAATGGACGGCGCCTCTACAGAATTTTGAGGCAAAACGCCCCCGAATGATTATTTTACCGTACCTTTGCGTTTTAAAACACATCATCACGCGATACATGAAAGCGGTTTATATCATCTCGGCGGCGCGCACCCCTCTGGGCAGTTTTGGCGGCGTATTTGTCAATATCAGCGCCACGCGTTTGGGGGCTGAAGCGATCAAAGGAGCATTGGCCAAAGCCGGCGTTCAGCCCGAGCAAGTTCAGGAAGTCCTCATGGGCAATGTGTGCAGCGCCAATCTGGGGCAAGCCCCTGCGCGTCAGGCTGCTGTTTTTGCGGGTCTTCCGCCCCAGACGGTGTGCACTACTGTCAACAAGGTATGCGCTTCGGGCATGAAAGCCATCGCTATTGGCGCGCAAAGCATCATGTTGGGCGTCAATGATATCGTAGTGGCCGGCGGTATGGAGAACATGTCCCAGATCCCGTATTACGTTCCGCAGGCCCGTTGGGGCGCCAAATACGGCCATATCGAAATGGTGGACGGTTTGGCCAAAGACGGCCTGACCGACGTCTATAATCAAAAAGCCATGGGCGTCTGCGCCGACGCTACTGCGGCCCGCTATGGCATAAGCCGCGAAGCGCAGGATGCATATGCCATAGACTCCTACAAGCGCGCTGCGGCAGCCACGCAGTCCGGCGCTTTTGGCGGGGAGATTGTGCCTGTGGCCATCCCACAGCGCAAAGGCGATCCCATTCTCGTGACGGAAGATGAGGAGTACAAAAAGGT
>JBKBLI010000043.1:0-11807 GCA_046296435.1 Saprospiraceae bacterium
TAACGCAACTTTAGCGCAAGATGTTAGGGTATTGATAAAAAATGCACGCGATACCGCGCACAAACGGCGCCAGCCCTAACGGGCTTCAAATTGTTTCTGGGATAGCATCCCTAACAACTAACAACTAACAACTAACAACTAACAACTAACAACTAACAACTAACAACGCTTTCGGCATAATTTTGCGCGTCGGCGGGCGTTTTAGGATCAAAAGGGTTGCCATGCCATTCGATAACATACCGGCTGTGCCGCGCTTGTTACTGACCGTTGGCGCGGCGTTCGTCTTGTTGGGGCTGCTGGCTTGGCTGCTGCAAGGGCGCTTGCACTTTTTGGGGCGATTGCCCGGAGATATCCGCATTGAGCGCGGCAACTTTCGATTCTATGCGCCGCTGACAACCATGCTGCTGCTCAGTTTGCTGCTGACGCTCATCTTGCGGCTGTTGAGACGTTGAGCCGCGGCTCATGTCCGCATCCTTTGCCGTCGCCCCACTTTTTCGGTAATTGATATGGCGGTTGTGTGGCATGAAAAATGCTGCGGCAAAAGTTTTTCGGCGATGCGCACAGCCTATGGGAGTCGGATTTGGAGGCGCGCAAATGCCGCTTTTGAGATTTTTTTTTCAAAACGAAAAAAAAACCGTATCTTTGCGCCGCTTTTAGAAAAAGCGGGGCCTGTAGCTCAGTCGGTTAGAGCGTCTGACTCATAATCAGGGGGTCGCGGGTTCAAATCCTGCCGGGCCCACCCACACCAAAGCGATTCTGCGCCTGCGCGCAGAATCGCTTTTTTTATGCCGATTACGCATCACTTTTTTTCGAAAAATACGCGCGCGAGGCCGGGGAGCGTTCCTGTACGCTGTCGGCGGGAGATCGGTTCGTGTTTTTTGTTAAAAAAAACAACTTTTGCGTCCTGAGACGCGTCTTTGTTTGACTGAAACACTTTTAAGCAAACAGCAACATGAAAAAATTATCATTAGCCCTTGCGCTCGGCGCGCTTCTGTGGGCCGCTTGCGACAAGAAGAACGGCGACATCGCTCCCAAAGAGAAGATTAACTGCGGCGAAACGCCCGAGCTTTGTCAACTGAGCGAAGCCAACAACGACTTTGGATTCAGGTTGTTTCGGACGCTTTGTCAGAAAGAGCCGCAGGCCAATCACCTGATCTCTCCGCTGAGCGTGGCCGTCGCCTTGTCTATGGCGCTCAACGGCGCCGACGGCGAGACCGCCGCCGAGATGCGCCAGACGCTTGCTCTGCAAGGCTTTGCGCCTGCGGAGGCCAACGAGGCTTTTCGCCTGCTGCTCAAGTCGCTGCCCCAGTTGGACCCTACGACCAAAATGTCAATTGCCAATTCGCTATGGTACAGCAAGGATTTTGACGTCAAGCCGGACTATATCAACGCCTTGGAGGCGTATTTTCTGGCGCAGTGCATGGCCTTGGATTTCCGTAATCCGCAATCAAAAGACCAGATCAACAACTGGGTCAAAGCTCAAACCCAGAACCTGATCCCGAAAATTGTGGACGAGATCAGGCCGGAACACGTGGCCTTCCTGATCAATGCGGTCTATTTCGAGGGGCTTTGGCGCAGGCCTTTCGATCCGAAGCACACGGCGGACGCCACGTTTCGCAATCAAGACGGCACGGTATCGCCTGTGAAGATGATGCGCACCGTCGCGCCGAGGACGACGCCTTTCTTTTATCACGAGAAATTCAGCATGATCGATCTGGCTTACGGCGACTCGACTTACTCGATGTCGATCCTGTTGCCGCATCCCGACGTGCAGATTGGGGAGGTAGCGGCCTTACTCGAAAGCGGCCAGTGGAATACCTGGATCAAAGCCTTGCAACCCGCCGACGTGCAAATTGAGATGCCGCGATTCGAACTTGAATACGATAAGGAACTCAAGGAGGCGCTCACGTACATCGGCATCCAGCGCGCTTTCAGCGAATCCGGCGCGGACTTTAGCAAGTTGAGCGCGCAGAGCCGCGTGTTCATCTCGGGCGTGAAGCACAAATCGGTTCTCAAGGTATCGGAGAAGGGCACGCAAGCGGCAGCCGTCACGTCAGTGGACATCGTCAACACCTCGCTGCCCCCGAGTATAACGCTGGACCGCCCGTTCGTGTTGGCCATACGTGAGCGCTCGGGCGGGGCTGTGCTGTTCCTCGGCAAGGTTGCCCGTCTTTGAGCCGCCGGCTAAAAAGCCCATCGGCGTGCGCGTGGGGCGGTGCTTGCGCCGCGTCGCGCCGGAAGGGCGCAGTTCAGCGTCGAAGGTCGGCGATGCGGTTTATGCCTTTTCTAAGGTAAATCCGAAGGTAGAACCCTGATCGACGTTGCTGCGCACGTGGATGGTTTGCTTGTGGGCTTCGACGATGTGTTTGACGATGGCCAGGCCAAGACCTGTGCCGCCTTCGTCGCGAGAGCGGCTTTTGTCCACCCGATAGAACCGGTCGAAGAGGTGGGGTAAGTGCTCTTGGGCAATGCCGATGCCGTTGTCGCTGACTTCTATGAGGATATTGGGCGACATGTCGTAAAAGCTCACTTTGGTGACGCCGCCTTTTTTGCCGTACTTGATCGAATTGAGGATCAAGTTGGTCAACACCTGGCGGATGCTTTCGCGATCGGCGCGTACGCGAAAATGCTGGTTGGCGCCTTCTTTGTACGACAGCCTGATCTGGGCTTCGCCCGCCCGCATGTCCAGATCGGTAAACACTTCGTCGGTCAGTTCGCGGATGTCAAATTCGCGCAATTCGAGGATCATCTGACCGGACTCGAGCCGGTTGATGGCCCCCAGGTCTTCGACAATGGCCTGGAGGCGATCTACATTCTGAGCGGCGCGCTGGAGATACAGCAAGTTAACTTGCGGGTCGGAGATGGCGCCGTCCAGCAGCGTATGTAAGAAGCCCTGGATATTGAAGATAGGCGTTTTGAGTTCGTGCGATACGTCGCCGATGAATTGGCGTCGGTATTGCGCCAGATAGCGGGCCTCTTCCAGTTCTTTTTGGTGCTCCAAAGCCCAGGCCGCCACGTCTTGCTCGGCTTCGTCGAGGGGGTTGGCGCTCAGGTTGATTTTGGATCTGAAATCGACCGGCGTCTTTTGGCGGTGGATGACCTTATAGATCACCTTGATGCGGCGGTAGATAAAGTAGCGAATGAAATAGAGGCATAGGAAGTAAGCGCCCGGCCAAAACAAAAAGACCAGGCCGACAAAATGACGCATGCCGATAGACGCCCAGCCCAGAGCCCGAAAAGCGAGGAGCAAAATGACAAGCAGGAGCGTGATGGCGCTGGCTACATAGGCGGAGATTTGCCGCGGCGTGAGATTTTTTAACAGATTGGTCAATGCTGAGTAACGGCGGATTTAGAAGTCAAACTTGTAACCGATGCCTTTGACGGTTTTGATGTATTGCTCGCCGACACGTTCGCGCAGTTTGCGGATGTGCACGTCGATGGTTCGATTGCCTACGATCACATCGCTGCCCCATATTTTGTCAAAAATCTCCTCGCGGGTAAACACACGGCCCGGACGCGAAGCCAGTAGCCAGATCAGTTCAAACTCCTTGCGCGGCAATTCGATGATGCGCTCGCCTTGTTTGACCTGTACCCGTTGGCGGTCGATGATCAGGTCGTGCAGTTCGATGGCGTCCGGCTCTTCGGCTTCGACGCGGCGGCGGCGGCGCAGCAGGGCGTTGATGCGGCTGATCAGCACCCGCGGCTTGATGGGCTTGGTGATGAAGTCGTCGCCGCCGATATCGAGGGCCATGATCTGGGTGTAGTCTTCGTCGCGCGCCGTGAGAAAAGCGATGGGCACGTCGTCGAATTCCTTGATTTTGCGGAGCGCTTTGCAGGTTTCGACGCCGTCCATCCCGGGCATCATGATATCCAGTACGATGATGTCGGGCTTGTTGGCCTGCGCTATGGCCAGGCCTTGTATGCCGTCGATCGCCGTAACCACGCGGAAGCCCTCTTTTTTCAGGTTGTATTCGAGGAAAAGGAGAATATCCGGCTCGTCGTCCACCACCAAGATCTTTTTGCCTTCAGTATTTTCAATCATAAGTCAATTTTGCGCAAAGGTATGGGGCTGCGTCGCACCCTGCGTTTTTTCGCAGGATTAAGTCTTTGTTAATTTTCCGTATCGCAAACGAACTTTTTGGAGCGCTTTAGCCGCCGCAAACGATCCGCAACATGGTCTCGAACCAGGTGATTCCGAGCATTTCTTTGATGCGTAGCAGGTCGGCGCAGGCCTCTTCGCGTTTGTTCTGATCGAGCAGCACGGTGGCCCGATAGTAGAGCAACTCGGTGTTGTTGGGCTGAAGGCCAAGCGCTTCGTTCCATTTTTGGAGCGCGCCTTCGGCGTTGTTGGCCTCGAGCAGATTGACGCCTTCTTCAGCCAGGATCATGGCACGGTCAAAGCGTTCGTTGGCGGCTTTGCATTGGGGCGCATCCGAGCGAAATACGACGCGCAGCGGGTAAGTAGCCGCCACCGCTTCGCCCTTCCAGGTGGCGGGAATCCAGCGGCCGGAAGTGCGACGCACCAGCCGGATGGCTTCAAACTGGAAGTCGAAGCCGAGGTTGCTGAAATCCAATTGCTGCTCCACCTGTATGTTGCCGTTGGGCAGGATCAACAGGCCCATCTCGATGACGCCGGTCTTGCATTCGCCCGCTTGCTCTTCGGGGTAATCCAGATTTTGCACCACAAAGACGGCCAACGAATCGAACCCGCCCTTGAAATCGACGGGCGTGTCCGGATTGGTATAGATCTTGACGCCGCGCTCGTTTTCGTAGTAGGGCAAAGCCTCCTCGAGCTTGAAGCGCAAGGGCAAGGTATAGCGCATGCGGACAGGCTCGCCGCCCACCAGTCCCGGCGCCCAACGCAGGCCGTACTCGCGCAGGGCGCGCAGCACGCGCAGGGCTTCGTGGCCACAGCCGCCGCCAATGTCTTTGACAACTTCAAAGCGGCTCATATCGCCGTCTTTTTCGATCACAAAGCTGGCGACGACGACACCTTGTAAGCCCAGGGCGCGCGCAGAGTCGGGGTAAACGATGTTGCGCGACACCAGGCGCAACAAGCCCTGTTCGGCGCATTGGCGCACGCTGTCTTCGGTCCAGCCGGGATGCTTATCCGGATTGCAAGAGACCAGCAGCGGGTAAGGCATGCGCTCAGCCGCTACCAAGATCTCGGACTCGCCTTCGGCGTTCTGAGCCTGGGTTACACACACAAACGAAAGCGCGGCAATCAAACCCGCGGCAATATATCTGATACTCATAGTTACAAAAATCGGGCGCAAAGATAACAAAAAGGCGCAGCGTAGGGGGGGATTGCGCCCAATCAGATTAACGCCGCTACGCCATACCAAAGAATGGCCGCACAAAGCGCCAACTTCAACACCACCCCGAAGACAAACCCGATGAAGGAACCGAAGGCCGCCGACATCGCCTGCGAGGTATCCTTACCGACCAGCAACTCGCCGACCAGCGCCCCGACAAAAGCCCCGACGAATATGCCCAGAGGGCCAAAAAACATCCCGACCAGCAATCCAACCGTGCTGCCCCATACGCCTGCCTTGCCGCCGCCATAGCGCTTCACGCCCCACGCGGGCACAATATAGTCGAGCGCCATCACGATCGCCGAGGCCAGACCGAGGCCCCAAAGCAGCGCAGCCGAAAAGTCGGCCCAGCGCGTCCAATGCAGCAATAAAAGACCGAGAAAGCTGAGCGGCGGCCCAGGCAAAGGAAGCACGGCGCCCGCCAGACCGGCGAGCATCATCGCAAAAGCAAGTACGACCAACAAAACGTCAAACCACATAGACAGTATTTTGCATGCCAAAGCGCCGCGTTTCGGCGCGCGAAGCCCGACTCTAAACGCGCGGGCACGAATCCCGCAGGGCCTCCGGCCTCGCTGCCGCACTTACTAACGTACGCCGCCGCAACTTCTTATCCGCGCCCCTTACGCTTCCGCCTGCCTGCTCACCCGCGTAACGGCAAGGGCGGCCAGGATCAACAACACGCCGGCCATCACCAGCGCATAAATCGCCTGATTGCCAAACAGATATTTGACGATAGGCCGATTGATCACGCCGCTTACAATCTGCGGTATGGTGATAAAAAAATTGAAAATCCCCATGTAAACCCCCATCTTATGGGCAGGTATCGAACCGGCCAGCATCGCGTATGGCATGGCCAAAATACTGGCCCAAGCTACGCCGACGCCCACCATGCTGAAGATCAGCATGACAGGCGAAGCGGCAAAGTAAATAGAAATCAGCCCCAGACCGCCGCACAGCAACCCGATGGCATGGGTGCGCCGGCGCCCCACCCGCTTGGCAATGGCCGGCAGCGTGAGGGCAAAAAACATGGAAACCAGATTGTAAACGCCAAAGATCACGCCCGTCCAGTTCTGCGCTTCGCTGTAGCGCGCCGATGAGGTATCGCCGATTTCGCAACCATACACATGGTGCGCTATGGCAGGCGTAGTGAACACCCACATGGAGAACAGGGCAAACCATGAGAAGAACTGCACCAAACCCAGTTGGCGCATAGTCGCCGGCATGCCGGCCATATCCTTAAAGATCAGGCCAATACCGCCTTTCTCGGGCTTCTCCTGGCCGGCAAAGCGCGAATGCTCCTCCGGAGGATACTCGTCGGTGGTGACTACCGTCCACAAAATGGCGCCGATAAACACTGCTGCGCCGATGTAAAACGACCATTTGATGTTGTCCGGCACAAAGCCTTCGGGCGCCAAGGTATTCACGCCGGCCACATTGGCCAAAAACCAGGGCAACCACGAACCAATCACGGCGCCCAACCCGATCAAGGCCGTCTGCACCGCAAAGCCCAGCGTGCGTTGTACGGAGGGCAGTTTGTCGGCCACCAAGGCCCTGAAAGGCTCCATCGCCACGTTGAACGATGCGTCCATGATCATCAGCATGCCTGCGCCCATCCACACGGCCGGGATCAGGGCCGTGAGCGCCCCCGCGTTGGGCATCAGACTCATACCCACCACTGCGGCCATAGCGCCCGCCAAGAAATAGGGCTTCCTGCGGCCCATCTTGACCCAAGTTCGGTCGGAGTAATACCCAATCACGGGCTGCACGAGCATCCCGATGATCGGCGCCACCAGCCAAAAGTTGGGCAGCTCGTGCACGTCGGCGCCGTAGCGCTGGAGGATGCCGCTGGCATTGCCGTTTTGGAGCGCAAAGCCGGCCTGGATACCCAAAAAGCCGAAGCTCATGTTCCAGATGCTGCGCAGGGGCAAAACAGGTTTATCTTTGGCCGGATCCTGCAAAGCGGCACTCCGGTCGTCAAGCATAGAGGAATTTTGCATACGTTTAATAGGTGATTAAATAAACGCAGGCAAAGGACGAAAAAAAATCAATTTCAGCCCAAAAATTATCCGCTTCGGGGCAATATTTCGGTCTCCTCCCCAAAAAACTGCGCAAAACGGGCCATTTGCTCGGCCATTTGCTTGTTTTGCGTAGCGCGCAGATAGGTTTCGCTCATCGCGCGCAGGGTCTGATACACAAAGCGATCCATCTCCTGCACCTGCATATCCTCCGTCCACAGATCGATGCGTAAGGTATCCCTTTGCTCGCGGTTGAACAAGGAGAGGAACATCGCCTTGCAGGCCTCCATCTGCCCCCCGTTTTGCAGGTCGTCGGCCGTCCACTCAATGTGCACGGGCGACCGATTGGCGCTGAGACCTACCCGGATTGTAATGTCGCTGGTATGCGCTATTTCTGCCATGATGTATGTGTATGGTATTTGTTTTTGTGTTGAAAAAAGTACCGGACGGAGCGGAACGCCCGCACGCCCCGCTCCGTCCGGCGGTCCGGCGTTTTTCTTTTTTTTGTAAAAAAGCGAGGGCAAGGGGAAACGGGCGAGGGCCAAGGCGCGCAGACGCGCCGCAGATCGATGGGGACAAAGCGCCCAATCCGGCGCCTGCGGACGCTATTCTTTTCACGATCCAAAAAGGCTTCCGCCCAGTACCGCTTCCAAATCGCGCTGTATGCTCCAATCCCTAGCGTACAAGAAATTGAGGCGCGAAGCGATGGCCGGCGTCACCCGCGCGCTTGGTCGCGCGCTCAGCGGCGTCAGCACGCCGGGGCGCAAGGGCGGCAACTCTGCCGGCTCGCCCCCCTCTGGAGCGTAGCCGACCCAGGTTTTGTTCCCTAAAAACACCGGACCCGCAGCCGGCCACAACACTCGCCTGAAGCGCACCGACAGCGGCCAGCCGATGGGCGTCAGCAGCCAGACACAGAGCGCCAGGAACAAGTCAAAAAGGCGTTTGGCCCGTCGTTTGGCCGGATCGGCGATCGCAAAACGCACTTCGATGGTGTAAAGTTCGCCGGGCGCGTTCTTATCGCCGCTTCCGATAATGCTCTGGCTGTCCTCGGGCAGTATTTTGCAGGACACCGAGGGGTTGAGCCGGGTCATCCAGGTCATTAGGTCGCGCGCCGAACAATCCTTTGAGCAGAAGATGACCTCCTCTGCGCCAAACAATCGGGTTGCATCGTCCAATTGAGCCAGATCGCACAGCACCGTTTCGGGTTGTGCGTAGGCCGATGCTTCCGGCGCTCCGGGAGGGCGCGCGATGCCGAGCAGCGCAACCGGCGCTTCAGCCATCCTCAGCAGTTCGATACAGCGCGCAGCCTCCTCCGGGCCGCCCACGATGATGAGCCTACGCCGCAGGGCGTCGCCTATATTCAGACTGCGGTATCTGATGAAGTGCATTACCATGCGCAAGCTTAACAAAGCCCCAAAAGCCCATACGGCGCCCATCAGCACCACCGCCCGCGAGGGGCGGTAGTCCAGATCGAGAAATCCGTACACCGCAGCCAACGCCAGAGTCCCGATCCCCAGACCCCGAAAAAGCCGCCGGATATTAAACGGCTCGTCGTATGCGCCGTTGATCCATACGGCGCCCAGCCAGATGAGGATGTACAAAGGAAAATTGAACCACAGCACGCTGGGCTTGAACCAATCCGGATCGCGGTAGTAGTAGTTGGCCCAAAAGTTTTTGATCAACGCCAGCCCCAGATATATCAGCCCGGCGTCGGCCAGCGGCAAGCGGATTTTTTTCCATCCATTGGCCAGCAGCGTCAACCCCGCCCTAAACCAAATGGCTCCCTGCAACATGAGCACAAACAACCCCGCCTGTCTGCCGCTGAAGTGCTTGCGCGCAAAAATGATCATCGCTTGATAGAAAGTCCGCACATAATTCAAGCTCCCCCGCTTGGTGCTCTCGCCCTTGTAATGGATGATGCGCGCCTCGGGGTAGTAATAGTTGCGGTAACCGGCGCGGGCGATCCGATACGAAAGATCAATATCTTCTCCGTACATAAAAAACGCTTCGTCCAGCAGGCCCGCCTTATCCAACGCCGCGCGGCGAATCCACATAAAGCAACCGGCCAACACGTCCACCTCGGCGGTCTGCCCGGGATCCAAATGGCCCAGATAATAGCGATTGAAAACACGGCTGCGCGGGAACAGCGCCGACAAACCAAAAGTCTTGCAAAAAGCGACCCAAGGCGTCGGGAACCCGCGCTTGCTCTCAGGCAAGTATGCGCCGCCGCCGTCTATCAGTTTAACGCCCATTGCGCCGGCTTCCGGATGCGCGTCCATAAAAGTCAGACATTTGGCGAAGGTATCCTCCTCTACCACCGTATCCGGATTGAGCAGAAGCACGTACTCGCCCCGGCTCTCCCGAATGGCCTGATTGTTGGCTTTCGCAAAACCTACATTCTCGGCGTTGGCAATCAGACGCACCTCCGGAAACTTCTCGCGCAACATCCGCACCGAACCATCCACCGATCGGTTGTCCACCACCCACACCTCGCCGGCTATGCCTTGCATGGCCTTGCGCACCGAAAGCAGGGCCTGCTCCAGAAAGTGCTTGACGTTGTAGTTGACGATAATGACGGAAAGTCGCATGAGTCAGCCAAAGGCTACCTACCTTTGCGGCAAAGGTACTGCTTATGCGACAACTCATCGAATGCGTTCCCAATTTCTCCGAAGGACGCGACCCGGAGGTCATCCGCCAAATTGCCGAAGCCATCCAAAGCGTGGAGGGCGTATCCTTGCTCGATACCGATCCGGGCAAAGCCGCGCACCGCACCGTGATCACCTTCGTGGGCGAGCCTGCCGCGGTCGTTGAAGCCGCCTTCCGCGCCATTCAGAAAGCGGCCGAACTCATCGATATGCGCAAGCACCACGGCGAACACCCCCGCATGGGCGCCACAGACGTGTGCCCCCTGGTACCCGTGTCCAACATCACACTCGACGAAACCGCCCACTGGGCCGAAGAACTCGGCAGGCGCGTAGGCGAAAAACTCGGTATCCCCGTCTATCTGTACGAGGCCGCCGCCACCTCGCCCGAACGCCGCAACTTAGCCCATATCCGCGCCGGCGAATACGAAGGCCTCCCGGACAAAATCGCCCGCCCCGAATGGAGGCCGGACTTCGGCCCCGCCCAATTCAACCCCCGCAGCGGCGCTACCGTCATCGGCGCCCGAAACTTCCTGATCGCTTACAACGTCAACCTCAACACCACCTCCACCCGACGCGCCAATTCCGTAGCCTTCGACGTGCGCGAAGCGGGCCGCGTCGTCCCCGACCCCGCAACCGGCAAGCCCCTCAAAGACGCCGAGGGCAACCCCATACGCCAACCCGGCCTGCTCAAAGGCGTCAAAGGCATCGGCTGGTATATCGAAGAGTACGGCATCGCTCAGGTGTCCATGAACATTACCGACATCGCGGCTACCCCCCTGCACATGGCTTTCGAAGCCTGCTGCGAAAGCGCCTCCCGGCGCGGCATGCGCGTCACCGGCAGCGAATTGGTCGGCTTGGTCCCCCTACAGGCCCTGCTCGACGCCGGACGCTATTTCCTCAAAAAACAAAAGCGCAGCGTTGGCGTGAGCGACGCCGAACTGATCAAAATCGCCGTCAAATCCATGGGGCTGGACGAACTGACGCCCTTCGACCCCAAGCGGCGCGTCATCGAGTACAGTATCCAGGCCCTTCAGGCAGCCCCGCCCAAGTTGGTCGCCCGCTCTTTGGAGGACTTCGCGCAGGAGACCGCCTCCGAAAGCCCCGCTCCCGGCGGCGGCTCAATCAGCGCCTATGTGGGGGCCTTGGGCGCTGCGCTGGGCGCTATGGTGGCCAATCTCTCCGCCCACAAACGGGGCTGGGACGATCGCTGGGAAGCGTTCTCCGATGCGGCGGCCCGCGCTCAGGAGCATCTGAAAAAACTGCTCCGCCTCGTCGATGCCGATACCGACGCCTTCAATCAGGTGATGGCCGCCTTCGCCCTGCCCAAAGGCTCCGAGGCCGAAAAGGCCGCCCGCAAAGCCGCCATACAAGATGCCACCCGCCAGGCCACCGAAACGCCTTTGGAAGTCATGCGCGCGGCCTTACAGTCGTTCGACGTGCTTCAGCAAATGGCCGACAGCGGCAATCCCAACAGCGCCAGCGACGCCGGCGTAGGGGCTTTGTGCGCAAGAGCGGCCGTAAGGGGCGCTTACCTCAACGTGCGCATCAACCTCGCGGGCATCGAAGACCGCGACTGGGCCGCCGCCGCGCTGCAAGAAGCGGAGGACATGCTCGCCGCCGCCGAGCGCGCCGAGGCGCAGGTGCTGGCCAGCGTCGAATCCAAAATCTGAGCGCATTTTTTCGGACAAAAGGAGGTAAATATTTTCACGCAAAGGGCGCGAAGAATATTCCGCCTTTGCGTGCTTTGCGTGAACCCTTTGCATGCTTTGCGCGAAATTTCTTCCACGCAGGGCGTGCTATGGCGCGTTTTTTTTGAAAAAAGTGGCAAAAAA
>JBKBLI010000043.1:11904-28290 GCA_046296435.1 Saprospiraceae bacterium
CAAAAAACACCCCTTAGAGCGTCATGACGGCGCCGCAGCGCTTGCAGGTACGGGCCGATTCGTCTGCCGCGAAGGCTTCGATGGCTTGCTTGATCTGCGTGCCAATGTCCCTAAGCGCAAAACCCGCCTCGTGCAAGGGCGCGTTGCAACTTTCGCAAAACCACATCAACTTGTCTACCTCGCCCGGGCGACGGCGGCGTTCGACCACCAAACCTACCGTATTGGCCGGGCGCTGGGGGGAGTGGGGCACGCGCGCGGGCAAGAGAAACATCTCCCCCTGCCGTATGTCGATGGTCTCCGGCGTACCGTCGCCATGAATAATCTTGACCTGCACGTCGCCCTCGAGTTGATAAAACAGCTCTTCGCCCTCTTCCCAATGGTAGTCTTTACGACCGTTGGGGCCGCCTACCACCATGACGATGAAGTCGTCGTTTTCGACATAGATCTGTTTGTTGCCGACCGGCGGCTTGAGCAGGCTACGGTTTTCATCTATCCATTTTTGAAGGTTGAACGGTTTACTGATCCCCATGATTCGTTTTTTTCGGCAAAAATAAGCCGTAAATATTTAGCGACGGGGCCTTTGGTCAAAAAAGATGCGCTGCTACAGACGACAATAAACACTTTTCGCTGAACGCCGCCCCAGCGACGCCCGGCCGGATAAAGCGGCGCGCAAACGCGCGTACGCCGTCGGTCAGACAAAAGGATAAATTACAAACCAACTGAAAAATCTAAAAAAATCTCGCAATACAGCCGGTTTTGTCATTATTGGCGCGCTTTGAAATAATCCAACGACCTTTGAATTTTTACCTAATCCATTCATCATCAAAACTACAACGAAGTATGCTGAAAAAAATCTGCTTTGTGCTTGCCTTTGGGGTGTTGGCGATTGTCGGAGCCTTGGCGCAGGACGCCCGTGTCGAGTTGGCAGGCCACTTCAACTACTTCGGCGGCAACGACGAAGCGCCTCAATTCATGGGCGTAGGCTTGCGCCTCGTAAAACTCTTTGCGCCGCACTGGGGCTACGTTGTCGGCGCCAATTACGGCCGTTCTTTGCAATCGAACATTCAGATCAACGGGCGCAATGCGCTGTTGGTTACGGATCACTTCACAGGGTTCGAACCGGGCGTCGCCTACCACGGCGGCGAGGGCATGCGCGGATTCATGGCCGATTTACTGCTGCGCGCAGGAATGCAACATTCGCGTGAAACGTACGCGGGCATCGCCGATGCCAAGAGGCGCTATTTTCACATCGGTCCAGAACTGGGTCTGGGCTTCAACGCAGCCATTGCCGAAGGGTGGTTGATCGGCGGCCGAGCGGGTCTGGGCCTCTTTGTGGGCGATATCGGCTATGCGCGTATCAGCGGCGGGATTAGCGTCTCGAAGACCTTCTGAACCCGCGCATACTGCACGCGGCGACGAGCGCAGCGGCGCCCTTGTGCCGGGCCTCGCGCTTCGCCCCCGCACAAGGCGCCCACTGTCCGCCCACGCCCCCTTGTGCGGAATATACGTCCGGCGTTTGACATGCGTCGGACAAATTTGTGCGTTGCCGCCTTTTTTAAAAAAAAAGCCTGCGAATGCGGAATATCCAATACCTTTGCCTCGAAGCTACAAAAGTCTTTTTTCAAATAATCACAGCAGTTACGTGGAGAACGGGTTTTTTAAGCGCAAAGGAGGCGGTTTTAAAGACCGCGATAATGACCGTGATCGGGGCAACGATCGGGAACGCGGCGGATTCAACCGCGAACGGGGGGGTGAGTTTCGGGACCGCAATCGCGATACCCGTGGCGGCGGCGGTTTCAGCCGCGACAGGGGGGACGCGCGCGATAGGGGCGGGTTCAACCGCGAACGCGGCGGCGACTTTCGGGACCGCGGCGAGATTGAAGAAAGCGTCTTTTCGAAGCGTGTCCGGGCCGGTAAACGCCGCACTTACTTCTTCGACGTGCGCCAGACTCGCAGCGACGATTACTTCATCACCATTACCGAAAGCACGCGTCGGGAAGACGGCTACGGCTACAAGCGCCACAAGCTGTTTTTGTACAAAGAAGATTTTAACCGTTTTGTCGAGGGCCTCAATGAGGTGGTCAACCACGTCAAAACTGAGTTGATGCCTGATTTTGATTACGAAGAATTCGACCGCCGGCAAGCCGAATGGGAGGCGCAACACGCCGAAGGAGGATTTGAAGACGATGCGGCGTTCGACGAAGATATCGAAATGAACGAACAGAGCGATGAAATGGATGAAGACGACCGCCCTGCGAAGCGCGACAACGAGGATGATGTAACCTGGTAAAGCGCCTCAGGGCGTCGGCTTACTGGCAGGCAAAGGCGATTCTACCCTCGCCTGCATTACTCAGAGACATCGCCTGCTGGCCTAATAACGCCCAAATCTGTTTCCGCGCTTTTTGCGCGCTATAGAGCCATGCGACCATGCGTCGCATGGCTTTTTTGGTATTCAACAAACTGAAGTTCAGAAAATTTGTTAGGTTCTTTGAACAAAACCATTTAAAAACCATACTTTTGCCAAAATTTTTGCCGCAACCATCTACAGCCTCATTTTCATGGACATACTGAAGCAACAGTTTTTCGAAAAATCGCAAGCCTTAGCCAAGGAAATCAAAGAATTTGTCAAAACGCACGGCGCTGCGCACGTGGACGATGTCAACGTCGATCAGGTCATCGGCGGGATGCGCGACATCACAAGCATGCTCTGGGAGCCTTCCTTGCTTGACTCCGAAGAAGGCATTCGGTTTCGCGGTTTTTCGATACCTGAACTTCGCGAGAAGCTCCCCAAAGCGCCGGGAGGATCCGAGCCGTTGCCCGAAGGTCTTTTCTGGCTGATGCTGGTCGGCGAGATACCCACCAAAGAACAGGTTAAATGGCTCACCGAAAACTGGGTGCGGCGCGCCAATGTTCCTAACCACGTTTTCAAAGCCATCGAAGCGCTGCCTATCGATACCCACCCGATGACCCAATTGTCCGTGGGCATTCTGGCCATGCAAAACACCAGCATTTTTGCGCAGCGCTACAACAGCGGACTGAACAAATCAGAATACTGGGACGCCACTTACGAAGACGTGATGAACATCGTGGCGCGTATCCCGCGCATAGCGGCCTACATCTACCGCCGGATTTATCACCAAGGCGACCAAATACTTCCGGATATTTCGTTGGACTGGGGAGGAAATTTTGCCCACATGCTCGGATTCAGCGATCCGGGGTTCAAGGAGTACATGCGCTTATTCCTCACCATACACGCCGACCACGAAGGCGGTAACGCATCGGCGCATACCACCCACCTCGTGGGTTCGACGCTGAGCGACCCCTACTTATCGCTCAGCGCAGGTATGAATGCTCTTGCAGGCCCCTTGCACGGATTGGCCAATCAGGAAGTGATCCGCTGGATCGTCAAAATGGTCGAGACCCTCGGCACCTCCAGACCCTCGCGCGAACAAATCGCCGAATATGTCAAGAGCACCTTGGCCGGAGGACGCGTCATCCCCGGATACGGCCATGCCGTGCTGCGCAAACCTGACCCGCGCTTCATGGCTCAGCGCCAGTTTGCCGAAGACAATGTGCCCGACAGCGACCTGGTCAAAATCGTCTGGAAAATATTTGACGTGGTACCCTCCATTCTCTCCAGTTTGGGCAAAGTCAAAAATCCGTGGCCTAATGTGGACGCGCATTCGGGCGCGCTGCTTGTGCACTACGGAATGAACGAGTATAATTACTACACAGTCATCTTTGGCGTGAGCCGCGCCCTTGGAGTCATGGCCGCCCAATGCTGGGCGCGCGCGCTGGGCCTACCGCTCGAACGCCCTAAATCGGTCACCTTCAATTGGCTGAAAAAACACGTAGAAAGCGCCAACTAAGATACCAAAACCCCAGGCGGCGCGGTTTTGATTCAAACCGACAGCCCCTCCGTATCAGGTAAGTCGAAAGGTAGCATTTTTTTCAACACCATATCACAAGGCGACGTCTGACCTTCGGGCGTCCGTCACAGCGCTTTATGATACAGCAAAAAATAGACGCGCCCAATGCGCCCAAGCCCGTTGGGCTTTATCCCCATGCCCGCCGCGTGGGCAACCTGCTGTTTTTGTCGGGCATAGGCCCCCGCGATCCGGAGACCGACGGCGTGCCCGGCTTGGAGCGCAGCCCTGCGGGCAATTATCTGCGCTTCGACTTCGAAGCGCAGGCGCATTCGGTGTTTCGCAACGTGCGCGCCGTGCTTGAGTCCTGCGGCGCTCGCTGGGAGGACCTCGTCGATGTCACGGTATTCCTTACAGACATGAAACGCGATTTCCACGCGTTCAACCGCATCTACGCCGAGTACTTCAAAGACGCGCAGCCCTGCCGAACGACCGTGGGCATCGACTCGCTCCCTACGCCCATCGCCATCGAACTGAAATGCATCGCCGTGATTCAGGATCCAGAACGCTAAGACATGAACCCGCAGACCCATCGCGCGGAGAACCTCTACCGCCCGACTCCCCGCACCTGGTCGCGGCGCGCCAAACGCATGCTCGGGCGGTATTACTACAGCGCGCTTCGCTACCTGCGCTGGATGTTCGGCCCCGAGCGCTGGGCCCATATCCAGGATCCTACTCCCTTGCCCGCCCTCCTTTTTGCGCACGCAACGCCTATCTACCGCCCGCTGCCCCGCGTCGAAATGCGCTTGCAGCAAAACAAAGCGACCAACCTCCGCATAGCGGCCCAACGCATTGAGGGCCTGATCCTCGAACCCGGCCAGACCTTTTCGTTCTGGCGCAGGGTAGGGCGGCCTTCGCGCCGCAAGGGCTACCTGCCGGGACTGGCCCTAAGCGAAGGGCGCGTAAGCCAGAGCACGGGAGGAGGACTGTGCCAGATGGGTAATCTGCTGCACTGGATGGCGCTGCACAGCCCCCTGACGGTCGCCGAACGCTGGCGCCACAGCTACGACGCCTTCCCCGACATCCGCCGCAGCGTGCCCTTCGGATCCGGCGCTACGCTGGCCTATAATTACGTGGATCTGCAACTCCGCAACGACAGTGAACAGCGCATCCAATTGCGCGTGTGGACCGACGCCGAGTACCTGCACGGCGAAATTCGGGCCGACTGCGACACCGGCCTACATTATGAGGTGTACGAACGCGACCACCAAATCAGAATGGAACCCTGGGGTGGCTACTCGCGCCACAACCTGCTGTGCCGACGGATCCGAGACGCCCGTAGCGGCGCTCTACTCGCCGACGAACCCTTGGTCGAAAATCATGCTTTGCTCATGTATCAACCCTTTTTGACCGAAATTTCGGACGCGCAATAACGACTTTTTACTAACTTAGCGCCCGGTTTCAAAACGAAGACATCAACCATGATACAACGCATCCAATCGCTGTACCTCACCCTGGCCGGAGGTTTGCTCGCCGGCAAATTTGCGATACCTTACTTTCAGGGGCCTTCCCTGCTGCCCAATGCAGCGCTGGCCGACGGCGTGTTCGACGTATGGGACAACGTCGGCCTGATCGGACTCGTAGCCCTGGGCGCCATTGTGACCTTCGCCGCCGTGTTTTTGTTCCGCAACCGACCTTTTCAGGCCCGAATAGCCGCTACCGCCCTCCTCATCTCCTTGCTCATCATCTTGCTGAGCGCTTACTCCGGCTGGCGTACGCTGGGCGACCTGCCCGAAGATTACGCCGTGCAATGGAGAGCCGGATACGCGCTGGCCCCGTTTGCCGCCCTACTGCAATGGTTGGCCCTCAGGGGCATCCGCAGCGACGAACAACTGGTGCGCTCTATGGATCGCCTGCGTTAACCCCCCCTTTGGCCCCGAAAAAGTAAATTTTTCTTAACATTCACAAACTCGTCTTACATTTGCGGCGTTTAGATGTTGTCTAAATAAATATAAGTCTGTCGCTCATGGATTATAGCAGAAAGAGCCGCAAACTCACAGATCTCGGCGTCTCTGAAAACGGCCGGGCAGTATATATCACCGACGCAAGATTGGCCGGTCGCCTCATTGCTATGGGCATTCTTCCGGGCGCCGAACTTCAGGTAGTGCGCAGTTCGCCGCTGGGCGACGCTTTGTACATCAAGGCCGATGGACTCAACATGGCCCTGCGCAGAGAAGAAGCGGCGTGCATCCTGATCGAAGCATGAGCGGGAGTGCAAAAAAGATGTACAAGGTGGCGCTGCTGGGCAATCCCAACAGCGGGAAATCCACAGTTTTCAACGAATTGACCGGCATGCGACAGCGCACCGGCAACTTCCCTGGTATTACGGTGGACGCTCACGTGGGCCAGATGCGCACGCCCTCGGGCAAACAAATCGAACTGACAGATCTGCCGGGCACCTACAGCGTTTATGCCACTTCCTCCGACGAACGCCTCGTGGTCGGCGTCTTACTCGACCCGACAAATCCGCACTATCCCGACGCAGTCATCTATGTAGCCGACGTGACGCATCTGGAGAAGCACTTGCTGCTGCTCACCCAACTCATCGATCTGGGGCTGCCCGTTGTCCTGGCCTTGAACATGGCGGATACCGCAGCCGCGCAAGGCTTTGTGATCCATCCGCACAAGCTCTCGGAGTCGCTGGGCATTCCGGTAACGCTGGTCAGCGCGCGCACCGGCGACAACATGTCCCAACTGCTCACCGAACTGGACGCCCTGTTGGAGCAAGCGCCGCCCAAAATCAGACCATACTACGTCTGTAGCCCCACCGAAAAAAATCTCGCCCAGCGTGTGGGGGAACGCTTCGGCATCGACAACCCCTACCGCGCCTTGTTGCTGGCCCACCACAGCCGCTGGGCGCCCAACCTGACCAAAGACGAGCGAACCTTCCTGCAAGACCTCCTGAGCGAACTGCGCTTCCAGCCCCTCAGCTTCCAGATCAACGAAACCCTCTCCCGTTTCGAGAAATTCGGCCCCATGGTTCGGGCCGCCGTGCGTCATCCGGATAAAGCCGCCGATGCCATCACGGACCGAATAGATAACGCGCTGACCCATCGCATCGCCGGGCCGGCGATCTTCATAGGGATCATGCTTCTCCTCTTTCAGGCTATTTTTGACTGGAGCGAGTACCCCATGAGTTGGATCGAGACCGGCTTCTTACGGGCAAGCGCATGGGTCAATACCGCGCTCCCACAATCCTGGCTCACTGAACTTCTGGCTGATGGCATATTGGCCGGACTAAGCGGGATCATGGTGTTCGTTCCGCAGATTGCTATCCTCTTTTTGCTCATCACCATCCTCGAAGAGATCGGATACATGTCGCGCGTCGTATTCATGTTCGACCGCATCCTGCGCCAATTCGGCATGAACGGCCGCAGCGTAATCTCCCTGATCGGCGGCAGCGCCTGCGCCGTACCCGCCATCATGAGCGCCCGCACCATCAGCAACGCCCGCGAACGCCTCATTACGATCCTCGTGACGCCCTTTGTGAGTTGTAGCGCCCGTATTCCGGTGTATCTGGTGCTGATAGGCCTCGCTGTGCCGGCCGTCAAGGTTTGGGGCTTCATCAACGCGCAGACCCTTGTTTTTGCCGCTATGTACGCGCTCGGCATATTGGCAGCATTCGGCGCAGGTCTTTTGTTGAAAAAAACGCTCCCGCAACACGAGCGCTCCTACTTAGCCATCGAACTTCCGGCCTACCGCATGCCGCACTGGAAAAACGTCTGGCTGACCGTCTGGGAAAAAGTCCGCGCCTTCGTTCTCGGCGCCGGCAAGATCATTCTCTACGTATCGATAGCGCTGTGGGCGCTGTCGCGCTACGGACCGGGCAACGCCATCCAGCAGGCGGAAGCGCAGGCCAAACAATGGGCCGCCGAACGCGGATACGATGAGTCCGAAACTCAGATGTATGTCGAAAAACTCCGCCTCGAGGCTTCCTATGCCGGTATTCTGGGCAGAACCATCGAACCTGCTATTCGCCCCCTGGGTTACGACTGGAAAATCGGCATTGCCCTGCTCACGTCCTTCGCCGCGCGCGAAGTGTTCACCGGCACTCTCGCCGTACTCTACAACATGGGCGGCGATTCGGCCGACGAGATCAATAGCCGCAGCGAAAACGAAGTCAAAAACACGCTGCGCTTCCGAATGCGCAGCGAAACCTTCGGCGACACCGGGCAGCCGGTCTATACCTTTGCCACGGCGCTCTCCCTGCTGATTTTTTACGCCCTGGCCATGCAGTGCATGAGCACCTTAGCCGTCGTGCGTCGCGAGACGGGCAGTTGGCGCTGGCCCCTTTTACAGTTTGCGTTTATGAGCGGATTAGCGTATTTGTTTGCGATGATCGCCTACCAGTTTGCATCGGCTTTCTGAAGAGCGCGCCCTATTTGCACAATCTTTTTTTTTAAAACGCAAAAGGCGAAAAGAATATACCGCCTTTGCCTACTTTGGGTGAACCCTTTTTCCGCGCAAAGTTTTTTCGCGCAAAGGGCGCAAATTTTCCGCAGTACAGCGAATGGCGATTGCCCATTGTGGCGTTACTTATAGATGAAAAAACATCTTGCTTTTGTCCTCTGCTTGAGCCTAACGACTGTCGCCCTGTCGGCGCCCAAGACCTACACCCCCTCGCCCGGCGTGAAAGACGCCTAT
Source organism: Saprospiraceae bacterium (assembly GCA_046296435.1). Lineage (GTDB taxonomy): Bacteria > Bacteroidota > Bacteroidia > Chitinophagales > Saprospiraceae > M3007. The sequence goes on from JBKBLI010000043.1 coordinate 20,475, forward strand.
CAGAAAGCCGTCCGCCTGCGCCTTGGCGAAGCGCGAAGCGCCATTGAGGCCCTCAAAAAAAGCGAACCGGACAACCTTTTCCCGATTTTTATCGCGAATTACGTCGATTTCCTCACAGCGTTCTTAAGCGACGCCCCTTCCGACTACAACCGCCTCTCCAAAGGCATGTCCCCCCGACTGTCGCAACTCGCCAAAGGCGATCCGCGCTCGCCCTGGCATCTGTACGCCCAGGCCGAAATCCGCTTCCAGTGGGCCTTGCTGCGCGGGCGCTTCAACAACTACATGAGCAGCCTCAGCGAGATCAAACAGGCCTCGGCGCTGCTCGAGGAGAACGCCAGGCGTCACCCCGATTTTGCCCCCAACAAAAAAAGCCTGGCCCTCATCCACGCCCTCGCGGGCAGCACGCCCGAAGAATACCGCTGGATGCTCAAAGCGGCCGGCGGATTGAGCGGCTCCGTGCAGCAGGGCATGCGCGAAATGGCCGAATTGATAGCATTTGCGGAGCAAAATGAATACTTGTTCGAAGACGAGGCCCGCTTCTTGTACGCCTACATGCAACTCTACATCGACAACAAGCCCGACGCCGCCTGGAGCACGCTCCGCAAAAAAAGCCCCAACCCAGCCACAGAGCCGCTCGCCGCTTACCTCACTGCGAGCATGGCCATGCGAATCGGCAAAAACGACGAAGCTATCGCCCTGCTCTCGGCCCTGCCCCAAAGCCCGCCCTACACACCCATCCCATACCGCGACTTCCTGCTCGGTCAAGCCAAATTGGCCCGCTTAGACGCCGATGCCGACAAACCGCTGCTTCGCTTCGTAAACCGCTTCAAAGGCGAAACCGGCGTCAAAGAAGCCTATCAGAAATTAGCCTGGCACGCCCTGATCCATAACGACAGACAAGGCTACCACAAATACATGAGCCTCGTCAAAACCAAAGGCGCCCAACAGAGCGATACAGACAAGCAAGCCCTGCGCGAGGCCGAAAGCGGCCTGACGCCCGATCCGGACCTGCTGCGCGCGCGCCTGCTGTTCGACGGCGGCTACTACAACAAGGCGTTTGCCTTGCTCCGCGACAAATCCGCAACCTACGCGGCGGCCGACGAGCGCTTCCGATTGGAGTACGACTACCGCATGGGGCGCATCGCCCACAAATTAGAACGCTTCGCCGAGGCCGAAAAACACTATAAGCAAACGATCCGCAACGGGCAGAAATCGCCCGCCCACTACGCCTGCAACGCCGCCCTCCAGCTCGGAGAGATGTACGAACAACAGCAACAGCCCGCGCTGGCCCGCGAGGCTTATCGCCAATGCCTGAGTATCTCGCCCGAGGACTACGCCGCCGCGCTTCACGCGCGCGCTAAGGCAGGCCTGGCCCGTGTCGGAGTAAAGTGAGCGACGCCAGATTGCCCATCCGCCGCTCCACCCTCCCGGATGCGCCTATAGCGCCCCTTCCATACGCTCAACCACAAAACGGGCGAACATCTCCTCGGCATACCAGCCCACTTCGCGCGTCTTGCGCACGACCTCCGCATGAGCCGGATCTTGATAGGCGTAAGCCTTAACGGCCTCGATATCCTTCCAAACGCTCAAAGTAGCTTGATAAAAAATCGGCCACTCGCCCACGCCTATGTGTAGCAGCGCGTCCGGATGTTTACCCAGCGCGGCGCTGGCCGCCGGCACATAGCGCCAGAAATGCGCGGCTTTCGACGCCTTGATACGGGCGCGGGTCAGCACCGCCACCCGCTGACCCGATTCGGGCCGCACAGCGCGCCTAAGGTCGAAGGGCGTGCGGCCGTCCCACAGTCCATGCGCCTGAAAGGGCCGCATGCGCAAGGTGAGCATCGCCTCAGCGCGATCGCGCATGCCCCCCAGCACGGCCGAGTCGGCGTAAAACCCATCGCAAGCCGCATCGTCGCGCCACACGCCCAGCAGAGCATATACCCGCAGATTGGGCCGGATGCTAAATCCGTTGCCGCCGCCGCTGCCCATCATTTTGAAAAAGTCGAGACCCGGAGTGCGGGCCAGGCCCGGCAAAGCCAGTTGCATACGGCTCAAGGCCCACAACATGTGGCGCGGCGGATAGCGAAACAAACTGACGCTGACAAGACTCATGTCCAAATATTCAGAACGGTGAAAAACAGGATTTGATACCCCAAAGCAGCCATTGCCACGCGATTGGCCCTGACCGCGCCGAGGCGAAACATCAGATAGCACACCCCAAAACCGACGACAAACCACGCGATATAGTTTTGAGGGGGCACACCCCCGCCTCCTTCCCATGTCCACATGCCCGTGCGGATGGCCACCGGCTCGATCAGTATATCCAGGGCCGTCATGGCGGCGGCGGCAACGGCGGCGCGCAGGCCCGCGCCCGAAGCAGGCAAAACCCGGCAGACCCAAGCGCCCACACAATAGGCCGTCAACAACCAATTGACCCCGATGAGGGGCGGCGTACCCAATACTTTGAAGCCCAAGACCTCGCCGTAGGCGTATGCGCCAAAAGGGAAACCCGTATTGACGCCGAGCGCCTCCACCCCAAAACCCACCGCGAACGCCGCGACTGCAAAGCGCTGCAGCGCTGCGTCGCGCCAAGGATGAAAGTATAGCGCCAATGCCGTGGTCAGCAGCAGATTGAACGGCGTCAGTCGCACAAAATCGGGATGGATCGGCAGGCCAATCCCAATGATGCCCGCCAAATAGGCGCTGCCTAATAGCACAATCGCAGAGCGCTCGGTGAATTGCATGATCGAATACATCATTTTTTTGAAAAAAAACGGCGCTCGGCAACTGCTTGCGCCAAACGGAGCCTCCCCGAACAAACGAAACATAGCATGGACCGCGGCTGGCGTACGTGAAAAAAGTAAGGAGCAAAGGGCGTGCGGCAGGGCCAAAACAGGGGCTGCTTAAAAACGCGCCGCACGGTTTTGCCTCGCCGAAAGGTCCAGACGGTTTCCGAGCCATTTTTGACTTTACACCCGGCTTAAACAGCCGCGCGACAATTTGGTTATTTTATTTCCGAAAAACGCAGTAAATTCGCGGCATGACACCCATGGAACGCGCCCGCAACGCGCTCAAAGACATATTTGGCTACGACGAGTATCGACCCCTGCAGGCCGAAATCGTGCAATCGGTGCTCGACGGCAGGGATACCCTGGCCCTCATGCCTACCGGCGGCGGCAAAAGCTTGTGCTACCAAATCCCTGCCATTGTGTCCGAAGGGGCGGCCCTGGTGCTCAGCCCCCTGATTGCCTTGATGAAAGATCAGGTCGAGAGCCTGCGTAGCAACGGCGTGCGGGCCGACTTCCTGAACAGTTCGCTATCCTACAGCGAGACGCGTCGGGTAGAAAGCGATCTGCTGGCCGGGCATACCAAGTTGTTGTACGTCAGCCCCGAAAAATTGCTTTCGCAGGGCTTCCAACCCCTGCTTCGCAACCTCAAGTTGAGTTTCATCGCCATCGACGAGGCGCACTGCATCTCGTCGTGGGGCCACGATTTCAGACCCGAATATACCCAATTGCGCTTTTTGCGCGAGCAGTTTCCGAACCTACCCATCGTTGCGCTCACGGCTACCGCCGACAATACGACCCGCGAAGACATCGCCGTTCAACTCCGCCTTCGCGACCCGCAGATATTTGTCGCCTCTTTCGACCGGCCCAACCTCTTCCTCCGCGTTGCCCCCGGCCAAAAACGCCTACAACAGATCCTGCGCTTCGTGCGCGAGCGCCCGGGTCAGTCGGGTATCATCTACTGCTTGGCCCGCAAGACCTGCGTGGATCTGGCCAATACTTTGACGCAGCAGGGCATCAAGGCGGCGCCCTACCACGCCGAACTCGACTCCGCTTTGCGCAACAAGGTACAGGACGATTTTATCAGCGACCGCACGCAAATCGTGTGCGCCACCATCGCCTTCGGCATGGGTATCGACAAGAGCAACGTGCGCTATGTAATCCACTACAATATGCCGCGCAACGTAGAGAGCTACTACCAGGAGATCGGCCGGGCCGGTCGCGACGGCCTGCCCGCCGATACGCTGATGTTTTTCTCCTTTGCAGATCTGAGCGCCTACCGCGAAATGCTTGAGAAAAGCGAAGGAAGCGACCAAATCAAAAGCCTCAAAATGGCCAAACTCGACCGCATGTACGAGTTTGCCCAGGCTCCCGTATGCCGCCGCCGTATGATCCTGGCTTACTTCGGCGAACAGCACCCGGGGCGCTGCGGCGCCTGCGACGTGTGCGAACAGCCGCCCGATTACTTCGACGGTACCATCGAAGCGCAAAAAGCGCTGTCGGCCATCAAACGCACCGAAGAAAAAATAGGCGTCAACCTCCTGATCGACATCCTGCGCGGCAGCCGCCGAAGCGAAATCCTGCAAGCCGGCTACCACCAGCTCAAGACCTACGGCGTAGGGCAGGAGCACAGCTTCGAGGCCTGGCGATTCTTCGTCAACCAGTTTATTCATCTGGGGCTGATTGAAATGGTCTTTGCAGAGGGCAACCGCCTGCGGGTGACGCAAGCCGGCGCCGACGTACTCTTCAAAGGCCAGAGAGTGGCCCTTGCCAGGTATGCGCCCAAGCCCAAACCGGAACAAAAGGTGGAAGAGCCGCGCCGCGCCGCTTACCGGGACCAGGAACTTTTCGACGAGTTGGCGCTGCTGCGCAGAGCTATGGCCCGCGAGCGCGGCTTGCCGCCTTACGTGATTTTTAGCGACGCTACGCTCGAGGACATGTGCCGCCGTTACCCCGTCAACGAGCAGGAAATGCTGGCCGTGAGCGGCGTGGGACAGTTCAAGTTAGAGAAATTTGCCGAGCCTTTTATCCAAGCCATCTCGGCCTATGTCAGCCGCAAAAACATTCAAAAGCCGATATTCGAACCGCCCACAGAGGTCAAAATAAGCCGCAAAAAGAGTGAAAACGAGCCGTCCACTACCGCCATAAGCCTCAAAATGTTCAGCCAAGGCCTAAGCCCGGAAGAGATCGCCGAAAGACGCGGGCTGAAGCCCTCTACTATTTGGGCGCACCTCTGTGACGAATACAGCAAGGGAAGCGACTTAGACCTCAGCCGCATCCTCAGTCCGGAGGACATAGACCTGATCCGCGGCGCCCTTCCGCTCTTAGAGCCGCTGCCCGGCCTCACGCCTCTTTACGAACATTTCAAAGGCCATTACGCTTATGACGTCCTGCGGATCGCGCTGCTGGCCATAAACCGGGAAAAGGGTTAAACGCAAGCGGCCACCCGATTTTTCAAGGGATAAAAACGCTGCGACCAAGCCCACCCTGGTTTTTGTTTTTTTTCAAAAAAATAAGCGCCTGGCGGAGTGGGACGAGTATTGCGCGGATCCATTCCCCCTCGGGGCCTTCAATACCCGCTCAATCCTGGGGTCTCCACTTTCCCCTAAAAAAATCGCCCGCGAGCTAAAGCAACTCGTGGGCGATTTTTTGAAATAGAAAATGTGCAAAACGGCCGTGTAGAAGCGGCGGCAAGAGCGCCGCCTCTTGCATTTACAGGTGTTTTTTCAGTTCTTCCTCCAGGTTGGCGCGGGGATTGATCGCCAGAATTTTACCGTCGCGGCTGATGAGGAAGGTGCGCGGAATAGAGGACACGCCATAAACCTGCGCGGGCGCGCTACCCCAGTTGCGCAGGTCGCTCACGTGGTTTTCCCAGACGAGGCCATCTTGTTTGATGGCTTGGATCCACTTGTTTTTGCCGTCTTCCACGCGCTTGGCGGCCATTTCGGGCGGCAACCCTTGACGCGGGTCGGCGCCGTCGAGCGATACGCTGAATACCTCAAACCCCTTGGACTTATACTGGTTATAGATACGCACCACGTTGGGGTTCTCGCGGCGGCAGGGGCCGCACCAACTGGCCCAGAAGTCTAACAGGACCACTTTGCCGCGCAGGGAGGAGAGTGACCGCATTTTGCCTTCGGGGTCGGGCAGGGTGATGTCGGGAGCCTCGGCGCCGACGCGGATGGGGCCTGCGTTTTCCTGTGCGTTTTGCGCGCTGATTTGCTGCTCCAGCGAAGCAATCATGTTCTGATAGTCGATGGCGTATTTGTTGTCGGACATCTCGGCGCTTAGTTCTGCGGCGGCCTTTTTGAACTGATCGAGGTGCTGCCCTGCCACATTACCCAGCAACTGAGTGGTAAGCAGAGCCTTCATCAGCGGAGAGCAGCCTTTTTGGATCACTTCGGTAGCCTGCGAGATATCGGTCAGCGGGTTTTTGACCAGATCCTGCACGATCTTGGCGTAGCAATCGAGTGATTTGGAGCCGCTGGGGGCGATCTCCATGCGATCTACGGTTTCCAGATTGCCCTTGATTTCTACCGACTTCTCCGAGCCGTCGAGTATCAACAAGAGCCGCTTAGGGCCTACCGTGAGCAGATACAACCCGGGGCTGAAGGGCTTTTCGGATTTGATATCGAATGCGCCCTCGGCGTTGCAGGCTACGCGGCCCACCGGCGTATTGGTGCGGTCGAAGAAGGTTTGCTCCAAAACGACTTGAAGATCCTTAGCATTTTCTATCTTGCCTTTGACGTGGTAACCGGACGATCCCTGGCCGTTGCAGGCGGTGATCAGCGCAATGACGGGCAGGAGCCGCAAGCTAGCGCGCAGTAATTGATACACGTATTTCATGAGATGCAATCGCTTTTTTTTTGAAAAAAGATCAGGCCGACATGATGTCGGCTAATACGTTGTCGTAAACGCTTTTCCAGTCGGAAATATTACCCCAATTTTCGCCGTCGATCACGGCGCAATTGCCCTGCACGACGCCTAAGGGCGAAAAGGGCACGTTGCGGCTGGCAAAATGCGCGCGCGCCTCAGCCTCGCGTTCCGGGCGCAGGCTGACCGCCGCCCGACTTTGGGACTCGCCAAAAAGCCAGGCATCTTTGCGCAGGCCGGGCTCCGCGCTCACCTCAAAGCCCAGGCCCCTCGGCCCCGCTTTTTCCATTAAAGCCACCCAAAGGCCGCCCTCGGACACATCGTGGGCCGATTGGAGCAGTCCCATGCCGATGGCGTCCAGCAGGGCCTCTTGCATGCGCGCCTCTTCTTCGAGATCGAAATGCGGGCAGGGGCTGTGTTCGACGCCGCAGATTTCGCGCAGGTACTCGCTGCTGCCCAGATCATTCCGGCTTTTTCCGACTAAAAAAATCAGGTCGCCCTCGGCCTTGAAATCGAGCGTCATCATGCGCTCGTAGTCGTCGATGATGCCCAGCATCCCGATCGTCGGCGTCGGATACACCGGGATGGTCTGCCCCTCATGGGCGTATTGGTTGTAAAAACTGACGTTTCCGCCGGTAACCGGCGTATCTAAGCGCCTGCAGGCCTCGCCCATTCCTTTGATGGCCTGCGCAAACTGATAATAGACCTCCGGGTTATAGGGATTGCCAAAATTGAGGCAGTTGGTGATGGCTACCGGTTTGGCTCCGGCACAGACCACATTGCGGGCCGCTTCGGCCACGGCGATCATTCCGCCCCGATACGGGTCGGCATAGACGTATGCCGAGTTGCAATCTGTGCTTAGCGCGAGGGCTTTGCGGGTTCCTTTGATATAGACCACAGCCGCGTCGGAGGGGCGGTTGGCGGTCATGGTTCCGGTGCGTACCATCGAGTCATATTGCCGGGTGATCCAGCGTTTGGAAGCGATATTGGGCGAGCGCCAAAGGGTATGGGCATGGGCGCGGAGCGCTTCAGGCTCGGGTTGAGGGATTTGGGCGAGATCGAAGGCCCGTATTTTTTCGAAGTATGCGGGTTCTTGTTGTTCGCGCACATATACCGGGGCGCCGCCGCCCAGCACCAACGGGTCGGCAGGGGTTTCC
>JBKBLI010000043.1:28389-29885 GCA_046296435.1 Saprospiraceae bacterium
AAGTATGCGGGTTCTTGTTGTTCGCGCACATATACCGGGGCGCCGCCGCCCAGCACCAACGGGTCGGCAGGGGTTTCCGCTACCAATTGGCCATGGTGATAGTAGCGCAATTGGCCGTCGGCGGTCGTCTCGCCGATTTGCTCGCAAGGGAGATCCCACTTTTCGAACACAGCGCGGATATCCGCTTCGCGACCGGGTTTGCCGACCACCAGCATGCGCTCCTGGCTTTCGGAGAGCAGGATCTCCCAGGCTTTCATATTCGACTGCCGGGTAGGCACGCGATCCAGATCGATGCGCATGCCGGCGCCCGATTTGGCGCTCATCTCCGATGTAGAGCAGGTGATGCCCGCCGCGCCCATATCCTGCATGCCCACCACGGCGCCCGTTTGGATCAGTTCGAGCGTGGCCTCAAGCAGCAGTTTTTCCTGAAACGGATCGCCCACCTGCACGGCCGGCAAGTCCGCCTGGCTGTCGGCGTTGAGATCAGCCGACGCAAAGGTGGCGCCGTGTATGCCGTCCTTGCCAGTAGCCGAACCCACGATGAATACGGGATTGCCCGGGCCGCCGGCGGTCGCACTGATGGTTTTGCCCACTTCCACAATGCCCACCGACATGGCGTTGACCAGTATGTCGTGGTGATAACAGTCGTAAAAATAAACCTCTCCGCCCACGGTCGGTACGCCAAAACAATTGCCATAATCGCCGATGCCCTTGACCACGCCGGCAATCAGGCGCTTCATGCGCGGGTTGTCGGGCTTGCCAAAACGCAAACTGTTGAGCGCGGCAATCGGACGCGCCCCCATCGTAAAAATGTCGCGGTGTATCCCGCCCACACCGGTGGCAGCGCCCTGATACGGCTCTATGGCCGAAGGGTGATTGTGGCTTTCGATCTTGAAGGCGCAGGCCAAGCCGCCGCCAATATCCACCAATCCGGCGTTTTCTTCGCCTGCGCCGACGAGCAGCCTGCTACCAGAGCGAGGCAAGGTCTTGAGCTGGAGGATGGAGTTTTTGTAAGAGCAGTGCTCGCTCCACATGACCGAATAAATCGAAAGCTCAGTGAAATTGGGGGCGCGCCCCAGTATCTCATGGATTTTCTGAAATTCGTCGGCGCTCAAACCGAGTTTTTTTGCCGTTTCGACTGTGGGCGTTGGTTCCGCTATGGCCATGCGCGTGTGGTATGATTTAAGGCTGCAAAGGTACGGCAATCCCGTCAAAGACAGGCCAACAATCGCTCACGTGTTGTTGCTTTTGTCATCGCGTTGCGCAGGATTGCGCAGCCCCCGCCGCGCCCTTGAGGCGGTCCCCGGTTACCACGCTGCGATACCGCAGGCGCGGCGGCGTTTTTTCACGCAAAGCGCGCAAAGGTTTTTCACGCAAAGGGCGCGAAAAATATACCCTCTTTGCGCTCCCCCTTTGCGCTCTTTGCGTGAAACCTTGCCCCCTCTTGCGCTAAGGATGCAAAAAAAGCGGCGCTCGCCCATCTCGTGGGGAGCGCC
>JBKBLI010000044.1:0-9660 GCA_046296435.1 Saprospiraceae bacterium
AGGCCCAGTTCCGGGTGTATCCAATCCGCAAGCGCTTCAAAGTCTTTGCGGCTGAGCAAATCCAGCACAGTCTTTGCACTCCCCGTCAGGGTTTGCGCCTGCGTTTCGCCGTTTTGTTGGCTGCTTGCAGCCTGCGAGCTCGAAGAGGAGCTGTTCCGGCAGGCGACAAACAGCAACAAAGCGCAAAGAAGAGTGAAGATTAGTTTTTTCATGGTATATTACTCTAGAGGTTTGATGTCATAAACAATATATTTAGTCTTGCCCTTCCAGGGGAGCGCGGTTTCGGGAAGTTCTTTGTAAAGCAGCTTGACGTTTTGGCCAACTTGCGTTTGCAAGCGCTCATACGTTTCTTTATCCTTCACCGAAAAATGCCATACGCTTTGTTTGGACAGCACAGCGCTGCCGATCAGGTGAAGCTGGCCCTCGTAAGTCTTGAACAAATAGCCGGTATGCGACAGGCTGAAAAGCGTGCCGGACTGTTCGTTTTGGCCCACCGGATAGTTTCGGTAAATGAAATATACCGCAGCCGCTAAAATGAGCAGCGCTGAGCCGATCCAAAGGGCTTTGCGGAACGCCTTGCGGGATCGTTGTTTGAGGTTTTCTACGTTTATAGACATTGATGAGTGCGACGGCATTTATGTGAAAAATCAGTGAGACAAGTTGGCGGTTGTTTTTTTGAATTCCTGTCGCCAGTTGCGCACAGGGATGCGTTCCTGGTCCACCCACAGGCTATTTTTCCAGTCGTAGCGTTCCAGCGCATAGAAATTGTATTTGTAATCGAAAGGAGAGGGCATGTCGTAGCTGTAGCCTAAGTAGTAGTGCTCAAATCCGTGTTCGATGCACCACTCAATTTCGCGAAGCATGGTAAGGGCGCCGAGACGGAGATCGGGCGAAAGCGGGTCGAAGATACAATATGTCGAAGACACGCCTTTCAGGCCGAGATGCATAAAACTGGCGGCAATGAGTTTTCCATTGTTGTAAACGGCGTGCTCAATGCCGGTAGTGGGGGATATCGACGGGGGGAAATTTAAAAAACCGAAGATGCTAGCTGGGATATTTTCCTCAAAGCGAAGTTTGTGCGCTTCGAACAGGTCCACGTGTGCCGCAGTCAACTTAGCCGGTCGGCACTCGACGAGCAGGTTTCGGCTTTTTCGCAGCAGTTTTTTTTGGCTTTTTGAAAAAACGAAATCCTTGAGACAGATGCGTAAAGGGCAGGCAAAGCAGGGGACGCCCAAACTGATGGCCCTGTTATGACGTACAAAACCTCCCCCCAATGGACGCCACGCATTCGCCAAAAAATCATCCAGGGTTTCCGGCGATATGCGGTCGCAAGCTACAAAATCGTGAATGCGCTCGTCGAAATCTTGATTCTTTGCCTCATTAATCATCGCATACCTGCTTTAATCGCGACAAATTTAAGGCATTTGGCATAAATTCTGCGAATATCCACAAAAAAATGCTTTAGCGGCCATACTTTTGCGCCCTAAACCATTCCTGTCAGATATGTTTTTTCAAATCAAAATTGTCCCTGCCGAGGGATTAGTATTGAGAGATCCAGAGGAAACGGCGTTGGGGCGTAATATCGTTCGCAGAGGTTTGGTTCTGATACGGGATCTGGGGTTCGAACAGTTTACCTTCAAAAAGCTGGCGGACAATATTCATACCACCGAGGCCAGCGTGTACAGGTACTTCGAAAACAAACACCGACTGCTGCTCTACCTGCTGACCTGGTACTGGAACTACATGGAATATCTGGTAATATTCGAACTTCAGAATATACCGGAACCTTCCGAGCGCATTAAGCGGATCATTCGTCTGCTGGCCGACGAGTTGCCGGAAGGTTCGGAGGCGACCGGGTTCGACAAAAAAGCGCTCTATGAGGTAGTCATCGCGGAAAGCAACAAAGCCTATCTGACGCGCGATGTGGACGCTATCAACAGCCACCAGTTGTTCAAGCCTTACAAAGACCTGTGCCACAGAGTGGCCAATCTCTTCGCCGAGTACAATCCGGACTTCAAGTGGCCCCACAGCCTGGCAAGCACCCTTATCGAAACGGCTCATGTGCAGCATTATTTCATGCTGCATTTGCCGCGATTGACTGATTTTCAGAAAAACAACGATCCCAAGTCCGAGTTGATCGCATACTTGGAACATCTTGCATTCGCTGCGTTGAGCAATCGCCCCAATCAGACCTAAAGCCCTTTGACGGCGTTCGCATAAATGGCGCAGCCACGGCGTGCAAAGCATGATCGCTCTGGAGAAGAGCATGGGTATGTCCGACCATGCCCTCGTCGCCCATTTTATCATAAAAAATAATACCGGACGGGGCGCCTGAGGCTTGCAGTCAGATTGGGCGGACTTGGGCGCAAGTTATTCGCGCAAAAACTCCAGTTCCAGATGGCGGTCGAGGTAGGCGATAGAAGAAGGGATGCTGTGGCGCGTATCGTCCCGTCGATTGCGAGCTACGTAATCCACGCCCTCGAGCAATTGCTTGTTGATTGCGCTGAAATGCGTCGGGTAGTCTTCGTTCATCATGCGGGCGGCCGCGCTGAGCAGGGGGCGGCCGAGGCTATTGATCAATGCCTTGCAAAAGTCATCCTGCACGATGCGTATGGCTGCGGAGCCGTCCAGGGCTTTTACGTTGGGAGCCAGTCCCCTGGCCGTAGGATAAACAATGGTCAGCGGGCGCGTGTGGTAGGCGAGCAAGGTCTCCAGGCGCGGGTGTATGTCCGTCACATATTGGCGCAGCATGTGGATATCCGATACGATGGTCACATAACCGTTGGGTTGAGGGGCGCCCCTAAGCTCAGCGACCCGCGCGACGGCGTCGGCCCGCGTAGCGTCGCAACCGATCCCCCAAATGGTGTCGGTTGGATAGCAAATGATTTTGCCCTCTTCCAGAAGGCTCACAATAAGGGAAATGTCATCGTGTAGCAAAATCATGGCCAACAAGTTGGGCGTTTCTGGCGTTTATCTGATTCGAAAAGGCCGCAAATGTCGTACTTTTCCGGCGATAAGCTTTTGTATGCTCTAAAATTGGGACGTTTTATGCAATTAACTAACGCGATAAGTAGGATATTGGTTGCGGGGGCCTTTTGTTTTATATCCGCTCAGCCGCTCGCATCTATGCACATCATTGGCGGCGAAATGACATACGAGTGCCTCGGACAGGTCCAGCCCGGTATCAATCGCTACCGGTTTACGATGAAAATGTACCGCGATTGTCTGAGTAGCGGCGCCCAGTTTGACAATCCGGCCAGTTTTGCCATTTACCGCGGCTCATATACCAGCAATACGCGGATTGACCAGTTCAACATCAATATTTTCAGCACCAACAACCTTACGCCAGCCAAGCCGGATTGTATCACGCAAGCGCCCAATTTGTGCGTAGAGCAGGCGACCTACATTTTCACGCGGGATTTGCCCATTATCACTTCGGGCAGCTATTTCATCGTCCACCAGCGCTGTTGCCGCAATGTGACGATCAACAACATTGCGATGCCCGGCAACGTGGGCGGCACCTACATGGTCGAACTCACCCCTCTGGCGCAGCAAGCGTGCAACAACTCGCCGGTCTTCGACAATTTTCCGCCGATTATCATCTGCGCCAACACGCCCCTTTTCGTGGACCAAAGCGCTACGGATGCCGAGGGCGACCAATTGGTCTATCGCTTCTGCTCGGCATTTGCCGGCGGAGGGCCTTTGCTCAATCAGCCCCTGGTATTCTCTTGCGACGGCGCGGTACCCACCCCTCCGTGCGCCCCGCCATTTACGGAAGTAACCTACGTGCCGCCCTATTCGGCGATCAACCCCATGGGCGGCAATCCGCAAGTCGCCATCAATCCGGTGACTGGTCTCATCACGGGGCGGCCCACCGTGATTGGCCAGTTTGTCGTAACGGTCTGCGTCGAAGAGTACCGCAACGGTCAACTGCTGTCAATGATCCGACGCGAATTTCAGTTCAATGTGGCGCCGTGCAGCCCTACCGTCATCGCCTCGATAGACAGCGCTGAGATCATCGGGCCCAAGCAATATCTGATCAATAGTTGCGGCAACCGCAATATCCGGATGATCAATACCAGCCAGCAGCAGCAATTCATCAGCAATTTTCGCTGGGAATTTGATCTGAACGGCGTTCCTTACGTCAATGAGGCAGAGTGGACCCCCGTCATCCCATTTCCGGATACGGGTACGTACTTTGGGCGCTTGTTGCTCAATCCCAACCAGATATGCAACGATACCGCCTACATTGTGGTCAATGTATTTCCCGGAATAACCGCAGATTTTGATTTTAAGTACGATACATGCGTCGCCGGGCCTGTGGAATTCATCAACCTGTCGTCCGGCGAAGGCGGCATTACAGATTACGATTGGACTTTTGGGGTCCCCGGCGGTTCTTCCAAGCAGAAAGACCCTGTGTATCTTTACCCCGTACCCGGCAATCACACGGTGACCCTGACCGTGACCGACAAGAACAATTGCGTGGCGCGCCGACAGAAAACGATCACATGGTTTCCTGTCCCTCCCTTGCTCATCGTACGCCCCAATTCCTTCTTAGGATGCCAGCCTGCCGAAGTAACTTTTGCCATTTTGTCGAGTCCCGTTGACGAATCTTATGAAATTGTATGGGACATGGGCGATGGGACCATCATCCGTAACGAACTGAGGCCCACCCATGTCTATACCGAAACCGGTCGTTACTCAGTATCGCTCAAATTGGTTTCGCCCATTGGCTGCGAGACAGAGGCTGTGTTTACCAATATCGTTCGTGTGGAGCCAAGCCCGGTAGCCGATTTCAGCTTTTCGCCATCTGAACTAACGGTACTCGACAACACGGCGGCTTTCACAGACCTGTCGCAAGGCGCCGACCGGTGGTATTGGCGATTTGACCGCTTTGGTACGAGCAACCAGCAAAACCCCGTGTTTGCTTTTCCAGACACCGGATTGGTTACCATTACCCAAATCGTCACACACCCCAGGGGTTGTCAGGACTCTATCAGCAAAACGATCGACGTCCGCCCCATCATATTCTGGCACATGCCCAACGCTTTCACGCCCAACGGCGACGGCAAAAACGAAGGCTTCAGAGGCAAGGGCTTCCTCTTTGGCGTGGCCGACTTCCAGATGAGCATCTGGAACCGCTGGGGCGAAATGCTCTTCGAAACCCGCGATCCGGATCAGGCCTGGGATGGCCGGATCCGAAACTCAGGCAAAATGGCCCCCCCCGGCGTATATGTCTATCTCGTCACATTCACAGGCCCTAGGGGGCAGCGCTACGAATACAAGGGCTATGCCACCATTGTCAACTGAGGTCCGTACATGCGCGTACTGCTATCGGCCAACATCCACTGGGTGCTGTGGCACTATCGCCTGGGTCTGATTCAAGCGCTTTGCGACCGAGGCCATGAGGTATTGTTGTTGGCAGATCCCGACGATTTTGGCGCCCCCGTGGCATACCCCTCAGGCGCGCAGGTTTTTTATTTAAAAAATATGCGCCGCGGCGGTCTGTCCATCCTTCGCAATCTGCTGCTGCTCCGCGAATACTTTGTTTTTTTGAAAAAAGAAAAACCCGACCTCGCCTTTTTCTTTACGCCCAAGCCCAATGTGGTCGGCGGGCTGGCCGCCCGTATGGCCGGGACGCCATACGCATGCACGTTCGAAGGGTGGGGGCTCCTGGGGGCAGGGAACAGGGGGATGCGGGTCCTGGGTAGGAGCATGTACCGCGCGGCCTTGGCGAAAGCGCGACGCGTGTTCTTCCTCAACGCCGACAACCTGAGCGAATTCGTAAACGGACGGTTGTGCCGCGCCGCGCAAGCCCTTCTGGCCCCCGGAGCGGGGATCGATCTCCGTCGCTTTACGCATACGCCCATGCCGCCGCTGCCCCCTTTCGTATTCCTCTTTGCCGGGCGATTGTTGCAATCCAAGGGCGTGGCGGCATTTGCGGAAGCGGCGCGCAGGTTACGCGGCAAAGCCCGCTTTCAGATACTCGGACCATTTGACGTCGGCCACCCCGACGCCTTGCACCCCGACCTGCTGAGCAAATGGGTCGAAGAGGGCATTGTAGAGTATCTGGGCTTCGCCGCCGATGTGCGGCCTCATTTGCGTCAGGCTCATGTGATTGTGTTGCCCTCCGCTTATCCTGAGGGTAGCCCCACCATATTGGGCGAGGCGCTGGCCACGGGGCGGGCCATCATCACCACCGACATGCCGGGCTGTCGGGACGCCGTCGATCCGGGGCTTAACGGGTGGCTCTTGCCCACGCCCACGCCCCATGCCCTCACCCAAGCCATGCTGCTTGCACTCCGCTGCGATCGGGTCGCCCTCGAAGCCCTGTCGCGCCACAGCCGCGCCAAAGCCGACTACTATGCCGAAGATCGGGTAATTGGCTTGTACATGGCGGTACTGTCAGGGCAGTCGGCAGCCGCCGTTGTCTCAAACAAAATGAACGATGCGGGCGCGGGAGCCAGGTAGGGTATTCCCGTTACCCGCTCCCGCGCTTGCGTCTCTCTTTTTACGCCCTTTTTCCGAAAAAACAGAGGGCGGCGATAATGGAGATCCGTCGGAGGGACTATGCGCCCCGCACCCGTCGCGCAAAAAACGATGGGTTGGGTTTTGAGCGCTTGCGCTATCTTTGTCGCCAAAAAAACAACTATGGCCAAACAGACGGCTCCGGTAGCCATCATCATGGGTTCGGATTCGGATTTGCCCGTTATGCGGCAGGCCGCCGACATCCTCGAGCATTTGGGCGTGGCGCACAGCGTCGATATTGTGTCGGCGCACCGCACGCCCGAGCGGATGTTCGAATTTGCGCGCACGGCGCACGAGCGCGGGGTGCGGGTCATCATCGCCGGCGCGGGCGGCGCCGCGCATTTGCCCGGCATGACGGCCTCGCTGACGCCCTTGCCGGTGATTGGCGTGCCCGTCAAGTCCGCCAACTCCATCGATGGGTGGGACAGCATCCTGTCCATCCTCCAGATGCCCAACGGCGTGCCCGTAGCTACCGTCGCCCTCAATGCGGCCCAAAACGCGGGCATCCTCGCCGCCCAAATTCTGGGGGCTTCAGACCCGGAGTTGCTTGGCCGCATTGCGGCATTCAAAGACTCTCTAAAGGAAAAAGTGCTGGAAAAGGCTGCCAAGTTGGCCTCGGAGTGAGAGGCCTGGCCATCGGGTCGGGTTGGTAACAGGCCGCGGCAGCCATAAAAAAAGGCCGATTTGCGCGCGCAAACCGACCTTGCAGGTGGAGAATACCGGACTCGAACCGGTGGCCTCTTGCATGCCATGCAAGCGCTCTACCAACTGAGCTAATCCCCCTGCACAAGTGCTTTGTTAAAAAGCGGCTGCAAAGTTACGGCCTTTTTTTCGCCTGTGCAACACCTCTCGGTTTATTTTTTTGAAAAGCGCGTTTATCACTGATTTACTCCCTCAAACAGATATAGACGCAGGGAGTATGGCCTGCATGCTCCCCGCGCATATGACCTTTCGTTTGTCAGCGCACCTTCATTGCGGGCGCGTCGTTCCTCAGTGGTTGGGTGGGCTATGCGTCCACTTTTTTCAAAAAAACGGCCAATGCTTCGATGGCCTTACCCGTTTTGTTTTTAGAGCCGCACCATTCGCCATTCTTACTTTGCTGGAGTTTGGCCGAGCCGGCTATTTTTGCCGTGTAGATCACGTCGTATTTGCAGGCGTCAGGCCCCTCCAGCCATGCCGAGAATCCGATGGCGCGGCGGCGGTTGGTATCCGCGCCGATGGCCTCGCCCTCGGTTTGGTTGGCGCGGATGCCCTGAGCCGATACGTTGACCTGATAGCGCAGGCTCAGACCCGACTGCTTAGGATGGAGGCGCAGGGCCACCGTAAGCAGGGTATCGGGTTGCATCATGTCGCCGGCGAGGTTTTCGCCGACTTTGACAGGGGTCGTTCCGGCTTTCAGGAAAGTCAGTTCGCCGACGACGTCGAGTTTGGCAGGCGCTTGTTTGCGTGCGTCAAGGGCTGCCTGTACTGCTTTGCCGGCATCTACGCGTCCGTATCCATACCAGATGCTGTGCCCGGCGGCGTCGTATTCGCCGCCGGCCTCATCGATGCGCACACAGGCATGGCGTAGGAGGTCTTTGACTTCGGCAGGCGTGAGGTCGGGATTTACGGCGAGCATCAGGGCTACAACGCCGGATACTCCGGGCGTGGCGCCCGATGTGCCGCCGAAGAAGTTGATATAACTTTCGGTAGTATAACCCTCGGCTTTTTGGCGGTCGGTAGTGCGGAGGCCTTCGCTGATGGGCGCCGGATGTCTGAACGGCTTGAAGCCATAATCGCCGCTGGGAAAAGAAACCCACACGGCGTCGCCGTAGTCGCTATATACGCTTCGGAATCCGCGATCGTTGCAGGCGGCTACGGCGATCACTGCCGGGTTGGAAGCGTAGCCATCGTTGGCGATATCCTCGTTGCCGTTGCCGGCGGCAAACAGGATGACGCAACCTTTGCCATTGCGGCCTTTGCGTTGGGCGTACTCGATGGCCAGGCGGGTGCTGTCGGGTAGGGGAGTGCGGCGGTTGTGCAAGGGGTCGGAGGGGTTCCACCATTCGCCGTCGGTAGGGCCCCAGGAGCAGTTGATCACGTCGGCGCCATGGTCGGCAGCCCAGGCAAAGGCGTTGGCTTCAGCCATGCTGCCCAGGCCGCTGCGCAGCCGAATCGGCAACAAAAACGATTCGGGCGCTACGCCGCTGGCTCCATCTTTCAGTCCGCTTGCGCAGGCTACGCCGGCGCAAGCGGTGCCGTGGTTGTCGTCGGCCAATTTGGGTTTGGCGTCGTTGATGTTGAGGGAGGCGTCAAACGGATGTACCACGCGGCCTTTGAACTCCGGATGCTCGGTATCCACACCGTCGTCGATGACGGCGATGGTAATACCTTTGCCTTTGGTATGCACCCAGGCAGCTTTGATATTGACGTGCTGATTGATCTCCGTATTGGCGATGACGGTTTTGTCTAAATGCCATTGGAGGGGATGTATGTGGCTCCGAAACCGGCGCTCTTGCACCAATTCCGGATGGCAGTACTCCACGATTTTTTCTTTGAGGATCTCCTCTGCGATGTTGAACACCCTCAGGCCGGTGCCCTCGCTGGCCTCTACAAAGTAGGCGTTGTTGGCAAAGGGCAGTTTGTTCTTGATCTTGAGGTCGTATTTGGCCAATACGGCTTCACAGTCAGCTTCCTTGACCTTGTCGTAGAATTTGACAAAAAAATTCTCCGTGTAGAGCATCACTTCGCCGGTTTCGGCATCTTGAAGCACGCGTCCTGCAAAGCGGATGTTTTCTTCTTCTTTAAGCTGCGAGCGCATCGCGTCGCGTGCGCCGATGGATTCAAATTCGTTGTCGGTATCTGTGGCTACCCTGCGAACGCTGACGCCGGCGTCCGGAAACGAAGCCACCTCCATGGTGTCGTCTATCATGGCGCGCGCGCTGCGGCTCAGGCGAACCTCCTCTATGTCTTGATTGCCTTTGGTGCGCACTGCAATGAGGTCGGGGCTTTCGACCAACTCGATGCTCTTGCCCTTTTTTCCACCGTATTTTACTTTGAACATGGATTGCCGTCTGTTGTGGGATTTAGATGTAATTTTTTTGCACGAGAAATATGCTGAAAAAGGTCGTCAGGGTCGCAATAGCAGCGCCA
>JBKBLI010000044.1:9760-21687 GCA_046296435.1 Saprospiraceae bacterium
AGGCTCCTTGGCAACCAAACCAAAAACGTAATTCGGGCGTTTGATGTTGCGAGGAAAAAAGGTATCAAAGATTATTTTTTTGACGAAAAAGCGCCACTGAAGCGCTGAGTTGAGTATTTTTTTAAAAAGTACCTCGGCCTTGCGCGCTGATGCGATGTATGAGCGAAGATATGGGTAGTCGGCAAGTGATCACAATAGCGGTAACAGGCCCGGAGTCCACGGGTAAGACCCGGTTGGCCCAGGAGTTGGCGCAGTCGCTGGGCGTCGAATGGGTTGCGGAGTATGCCCGCGCATATTTGAACGATTTTGACCGGCCCTACGTCCGCGAAGATCTGGAGCCGATAGGCCGGGGCCAGGCTGAAGCGATTGCTCTTGGCAAGTCCCGCGCTCTTCGCGCTTGCCCGCCCCCGCAACCTCCTCTGCTCGTGCTCGATACCGATTGGACGGTGTTGCATGTCTGGGAGGCTTATCGGTTTGGGACGGAGTTGCCGGTTCCATACTGGCAGAGGGGTTATGGGCGGATTGAAGTGGCGGGCCTTTATTTGTTGTGTTATCCGGACATCAGGTGGGAGCCTGACCCGCTTCGCGAACATCCGGAGGAGCGCATGATTTTGTTCGGCGAATATGAGGCTTTGCTGAGGGCGTATCAGGCTCCTTATTACGTAGTGAGGGGTCAGGGCGATGCGCGCGTGCGCGGAGCGCTGGCTGAAATTACCAAGCGGGGGTTAGCTACCTCGATTTGAAAACTCCCGTATAAGGTGAGGGAAATGCGCGCCGAGGCCCATCTGCGCAAGCATGCCTGCATTTTTCAAAAAAAACAGGCGTGGCGCAAAGGCGTGCCGCATGCGTCACACCTGTTGTATTTTTGCGCAAGCGTCTCAGAGGCGGCTTGTTTTTTATTTTAAAAAAGCCCCTTCGCCTGGTTTGCCGGCGGGCGAAGGGGCTTGCGGCGCGGCGGCGCGCGTTAGTTTTGTTTGACGATTTTCTCCACGGCGACGCCGGCCGCCGAGTCAAAGCGCAATACGTACACGCCGGCAGGCAAAGCGGTCAGATCCAGACGAACGTTTTGGCCCGATTGCAGGTGCGCGAACGCGCGTTCGAGGACCACGCGCCCGTCGGCGCCGATGAGTTGTAGGCGCGACGGACCGGGCGCGTCTTGATGGAGCAGGACGAACAAGGCGTCGCGGGTCGGGTTGGGCTGTATCTGCAGGGCGAAAGGCGTTTTGTCCACATTCGGGGCCGACACTGAACCTGTATTGACGATCACGCCGCTTTCCGGCGCTCGCGCGCAGGCTTGATCGCCCTGATCCGAGGTCACGCAGGCCTCTCCCTCAAAGCTAAGCATATCGATGATTTCCAACTCGTCGATAGCCCAGTATCCGTTGGCCGGGGCTACGCTGCCGTCTGAGCCAAAGCGGAAGCGAATGGCAATCTCGTCGCCGGCATAATCAGCCAGGCTGATGTAGGCCTGGACCCAGCCATTGGATTGTCCGGAGAATCCATTGAGGAATGGAATGGCAAAGGTGCCGTATTGCACGCGGTTGTTGTATCCGTTGCGGATCATATCGTCGAGCGAAAACCGGTTCCACAGGGTAGCGCCTTTGCGTTTGATCTCGACGAAGCCTGCATCGACGCCTGCCTGGGTGTTGAAGTTGGTCCAGAAGCGCAGTACGGGGCGCGCGCCGGCAATGGGTATCTCAAAATCGTTGTACTCCAGAGTGAAGTCTGTCGATGTGGGCAGGTTGGGGGCCAGCCAGGCGCCGTCGCCGCTTTTCTTGATAGCCGATTGGACTTCGAAACTGGCGTCGCCGCTCAGGATGACGGGCGCCCAGATGTCGCTACTTTCCATTTCGTCGCGGAAGAGCAGCAGCGAGCCGGCGTTGTCGTTGCCGGCGGTATAGCTTAGGGTGAGCGTTTCACCAGGGGCAAGATCGCCGATGTTCCACTGCACGAAGTTGCCATTGAGGGCGCCGCCGTTGGAGGCTGAGATTAGGCTCAGACCGGCGGGGAGTTCGTCGCGCAGGACTACGCCGCTGACCGCCTCGTCTTTGTGGTTGGTGACGGTGATCTGGAAGGACGCCTCTGTGCTGGGATTGATCAGCGGGGTTGAGGTGACTTTGCTGATTTTGAGTTCTTTGATGCAAGTCGGGATGGGGTCGAAGTTTTCGATGCCATCGGCGGCGTTGTTATTGCTTTTCTGGTCGGCGAGGTAGCCCACGCCTCTGCGTGCAAATACGGTGGAGATGAGGCAGGTGTCTTCGCCGCCGTAATTGAGGATGTTGGCGAGCATGATGGCGTTGCGACCATCCACGAATCCGGGGCGGCAGGGTTGCAATTTCATGCCATCCATCACATGCTGTATGGCGCGGAAATTGCCGCTGGCGGTGTTCGAGAAGTCTGGATCGAAGCCGTATTTTTCGACAAAGGCCCAGTAGAGGTCCCAGGTCATGTTGTTCCATACTTCGCCAAGGGCGTGTACCTGCGTATTTTCGGCCACGTTGCCGAAGGTAAGCGGGCTGATACTCATATCGGCTGAGTAGGGGTAACGGCGTATGCCCTGGCCGTTGTTATCTTGTCGGAGTACGAAAGTGCCTACGCCTCTGCGCTGTTCGGGCTGGTCGCCGGGGCGCGCGGTGAGGGCCAGGGTAAAGAAGTCGCTCCAGCCTTCGCCCATTTGCTCGGCGTTGTTGAGACAGTCGGCGGCGGCGGGACCTCCGGTGAGGCGGTTGGATATGCCGTGTCCAAACTCGTGGGCGATGATTCCGTTGTCGAAATTGCCGTCCAGATATTCCGGACCGGATTGCGTGGGCAGCGCCAGCGAAATGTTGAGACCTATGCCTACGAATTGCTTGAGCAGGTCGCAGTCGGTTTTGCGCATCATTACGACGGGTATGGTCACTTGATTGCCTACGTCGCCGGCCGCCATGCCGATGGTATTGTCCTCAAAGTTGCAGATGATGCAGGCGATAGCGCCGGCTTGTTGGGCGCGTAGCGCTTTGAGTCCGAACTGGCAGACGCCGCGATCGACCATGGCGATTTTGCCGGCGATATCGTTGACGGGCGGATTACAGTTTTTGGTGGCATCTACGGATCCGGTACCGTCGTTGGTGATGATGACATCGCCGGTCACGGGTACGTCCGTGATAGGTGCGCCCCAGCCTGAGGCTGCCGATCCGGTGTAAGCGCCTGCGATGGTCACCGGCGTGTTTACGTTGACGACTTTACCGCCTGAGCGGCTCCAAACGTACATTTGCATGCGGCCGTTGCCGCCGTCGGGGGGCGTGCTGAAGTTGGCGTTATTTTCGTTTGTGCCGAGACCGTCTAATCCTTCGGCGCGCACTTCGTCGTTTTGGGCGCCGCCTTTCCCGTAGTTGTTGCGCTGAAAATTGCCTGCCTGTTCGTCGAAGCCGAAGCGGTAGGTGATGTCGTGCAGCATGTTGTTCATGTAGAACAGGTTGACGATAGCCGACTCGCGGTTGGCTAAGGGTTCGGTGTTGGGGTTGTAGGGGAAGTCAAAGATCAATTCGGAGCCGCCGTCCACGGATTTGGCTACGCTGGCCTGGTTGTTGCCGGTCACATCGTCGTAAGCCCACGCGTTATTACCGCGGGTGTAGGTATATTCGGGGCCGGATTGGCCGTTGTCGTCGTGCCATCCGAAGGGCGAGGCGATGGGGTCTGCGGGATCGACAATTAAGGTATGTGGGCCATGGGCGGGGCTTTCGGCCGGCAGCGCGAATACGCGATAGGAGCCGTTGGCGCTATTGGACGCGCTCGCTGTCGCTTCGGTCTTTTGCAGGCCGTCTGCCGACTCCTGGGCGCAGGTCTCGCCGAGCGGGTGCGCATGACCGGCCGTGCAGTATTGGGTGCGGTTGTTTTGGCTGAGGATCTGACCGGTCACCGCGTCCACCCGGATGCTCCATACGTCAGAGGTGTTGGCTTGATCGATCACGAGCATCCACGCCAGGCGTACGATACCGGCATCGTTGACGTCGTAGCAAATGTTGACCGGTATATCGGAGCGGGAGATTGCGCCGCCTTCAAATATCCAGTTGCGCTCGTTGATCTTTTGCCGGAGGGCGGGCGTGGCGAACCCTTTGAAGCCAAGATGGGTCATGCACAGCTCAAGGGCGCGGCGGGCGCTGAGCGAGGGCAGGGTGGCGTTTACGCGCTTGCTCAACTCAGGAATGAATCTGTGCCCGAGATGATAGACTCGACCATCCGGGACTATATGCAGGCCAAAAAGCGCGTTGTGCGCCGGTATGCCTTGGTGTTGCTGCTGAAGCCATATGTGCCAAACGCCGTTGTGCGCAGAGCGATAGGCGTCGCTAACCCGTAGATCGGCCACGTCGTTGGGTGACAAGTTGAGTTGAAGGGCATTCTCGCGCACGAAGCGCAGCGCCGCTTCCTCCGCCTGGACGCTTGTCGTCTGAGCCGTCAGGCTGGAGTATAATGGCGCGCAAATTGCCGCGACCAGAAGTGCAAGTACGCGTATTGTTGTAGTTGGTGTCCGCATGAAAAACAGAGCAGTTTAGTTTAAAAAAATTGAAAACACGATGGAGGCTTTGTAGGTTTCAGATCAATGCAAAATTAGCCCGGCGCCCGGATGTGGCTTGGGGCATTTTCTTGTTTTGCCAAAAAAGGCAATATTTGAAGGCCTTGCGGGCGCGCAAGCACGCCTTCGCCCGCTATTTTGGCCGGCGCGCCGGCTTTTTGCACCCGCGCGCGCCAATCGGCGCCTTTCCTGGGGCCTTGTCCAACCGGCTTTCGTCTTTTTTCAAAAAAAGATAAAAGTCCTGAAACGCAGGTGAAGGAGCGATTGGACATGCCTTGGCTCTCTGCGCGCCCGGCTACATACCCACTCTATGCTTCCGCTTCTTTTTCCCGTAGAGACAAGTAGGCATGGGGCGGGATCAAAATGCCGCGCGCGCTTACTGTCTGCTTGTGGCGATGTGGCAAGCGCGCGGCCAGGTTTTTATGCTTTTTAATTTTCGCAAGCGATTTGCGCCGTATCTTTGCGGCCATTTTTTCGAAATGCCGATCGCGTAAGGCGACGCGCCCGGCTTTGAGGCGTCTTTTTCATAAAACAAACAACACCTATCACAGTTTATGTGCGGATTTGCAGGTATTTTTGGCGCAAAAGGCGATATAGACCGCAGGGCGACAGCGCTGGCTATGTCTAAGAAGTTGAGACATCGCGGGCCGGACTGGAGCGGTATTTTTTCAAACGACAAAGCGGTGCTGGCGCATGAGCGTCTGGCGATTGTGGATCCGGCATCAGGCGGGCAGCCGCTTTATTCGCCCGATGGTCTGCATATATTGGCCGTCAATGGCGAAATCTACAATCACCGGACGCTGCGCAAGCGCTTTGCGGAGCGCTACGTATTTTCGACCGAGTCGGATTGCGAAGTCATCCTTGCGCTGTACAGGGATATGGGCGCCGGGTTCATCGACGAACTGAATGGTATTTTTGCCTTTGCGCTTTACGACAGCGAGCGGGACGCTTGGCTCGTCGCGCGCGACCACATGGGCATCATCCCGTTGTATATGGGCTGGGATCAGCACGGTAATTTTTACGTGGCTTCTGAGTTGAAAGCCTTGGAGGGGCGCTGCCGCCAGATTCGCGAGTTCCCGCCCGGGCATTATCTGTACAGCCCCGAGGGCGACGAGCCTAAGCCTTGGTACCGGCGCGATTGGACGCATTACGAAGCCGTCAAAAACAACACTTCGGACATTGCGCTGCTCCGCAACGCGTTGGAGCAAGCCGTCGAGCGCCAGTTGATGTCGGATGTGCCCTATGGGGTGCTGCTTTCGGGCGGTCTGGACTCTTCGATCATCGCGGCTATCGCAAAAAAATACGCTCCCCGCAGGATTGAGACGGGCAGCATCGCCGAGGCTTGGTGGCCGCAGTTGCACTCTTTTGCGGTGGGTTTGAAGGGGTCTCCCGACCTGGCCTCAGCGCGTAAGATGGCAGACTTTCTCAAGACGGTACACCACGAGATCTACTTCACCATACAGGAGGGTCTCGATGCCTTGGGCGACGTGATCTATCACTTGGAGACCTACGACGTCACGACCGTGCGCGCCTCGACGCCCATGTATCTGATGGCGCGCGTCATCAAGTCGATGGGGATCAAGATGGTGCTCTCGGGCGAAGGCGCCGACGAGTTGTTCGGCGGCTATCTTTACTTTCACAAGGCGCCTGACGCGCAGGCTTTCCATGAGGAGACGGTGCGTAAGCTCAGCAAGTTGCACTTGTACGATTGCTTGCGCGCCAACAAATCGCTGGCGGCATGGGGCGTAGAGGGGCGGGTCCCGTTTTTGGATAAAGAGTTTATGGATGTGGCCATGCGCCTCAACCCCGAGGACAAACGCCCCGCCAACGGGCGTATCGAGAAGTGGATACTTCGCAAAGCTTTTGAAGATATCCTGCATCCGGATATTGCCTGGCGGCAAAAAGAGCAATTTTCGGATGGGGTAGGGTACAGTTGGATCGACACCCTCAAGGCCGTCACCGCCGAAGCGGTGAGCGATGAGGAATTGGCCAATGCGCGCTTCAAATTCCCGGTCAACCCGCCGCTGAGCAAGGAAGAATACTACTACCGCAGTATTTTTGAGCGCCATTTCCCCTCCGATGCGGCGGCGGCTTGCGTGCCTTCGGTCCCTTCGGTGGCTTGTTCGACGCCCGAAGCGCTCGCTTGGGACGCCTCGTTTCGCAACCTCAACGACCCGTCTGGCAGGGCTGTCAGATCGGTACACCAAGAGGGCGCCGGGGAGTAGCCGAAGCGCTTTGACGAGCCGCCCAGCCCGCGCGCCGTCTGTAGATGGGCCAAGCGGGCGATTGGGGCCTGCCGGTATGCGCGCCACGCAAGCGGGGCGGCGGCCCTACTGTTGATCGCCGAATTTTGAGCCGGCGGCCGGCGGCTTCGGGCGGTCGGGCTGATCTCCGAAGCGGTCGGGATTGAAGTCCTCTTCGTCGCCGCCAGTGACCGGCTCGCCGATGCCGGAAGCGCTGCGGTAAGCGGCGCAGTTTAGCTCGATGCCGATATCGCCCTCGGGGCGTTTGAAACGTGCGTTGGCGTCGTAGCCTGAATTTTTGTCGTTTTCCAGGCGCTTGATGAACCCTGCAAAAATGGGGCGGGCCATGCGCGCGCCCTGTCCGTCGGCGAGGGAGGTGAAGCGGATCCAACGGTCGTCGCCTCCGACCCAAGTCCCCACAACCAGACGCGGAGTCAGCCCCATAAACCATCCGTCGGTGTAGTCGTTGGTGGTGCCCGTTTTGCCGCCGATATCGCTTTTGAGTCCGGCGAAGCCGGCAGCGCCTTGCATATTGTAACGGAGCATCTCAACCATGACATAGTTGGCCCCCGGCTGAAGCGCGATGCGCTCTTCGGGTAGAGAACGCCAGATGACGCGCCCGTTTTTGTCTTCGATTTTGCTGATCACAAAAGGCTTGGCGTAAACGCCCTGATTGGCAAAGGCGGCATAGGCGCCAGTCATGTCCAACACGGTCAAGTCGGCGGCGCCCAGACAAATGGATGGCTGATGCGGAATGCGTCTCCGGGTTGAGTCGATACCGAGATTGTGGCATAGACCAATCACCGGGCGGGTGTCGCCCATCTGCTTCATGAGGAAGGCGCTAGCGGTATTGATCGACTTCTTGAGCGCTTCTTTGAGGGTGTAGCGCGCTCCGGAGTAGGAGCCTGTGCTATTTCGGGGCGTCCAGTCCGTCACATTGGTGAAATTCTGATAGCGCGCGGGTATGGTGACCGGATTGTCGTATATTTCGTAGCAAGGGCTGATGCCTTGTTGCGCGATGGCGGTGGCATACACGAAGGGCTTGAATGTTGAGCCGACCTGACGGCCCACGGTGTTGATGTGGTTGAACTTGAAGTATTTGTGGTTGATACCGCCTACCCAGGCCTTAATGGCGCCGGTCTCCGGATCGACGGCCACAATGCCCGTTTGCAGAAACATGCGGTGATAGCGCAAACTATCGTAAGGGGTCATGAGGGTATCCTTCTCCAGATTGGGGTTGTTCCAGGAGAAGACCTTCATCTGTATTTTTTGATTGAACTGGCGTTTGACCTCCCGTTGTAGCGCGCTCCATTGGGTCTTGATCGTCGCCCATTCGCTGGATCGAAGGATTTTGCTGTAAACAAGTCGCACATCGCCGCTAAGCGAAGGGTCTTTGGCCGCGAGTTTGGCCAGATAGCCCGGTTCGCGTTCTTCACGCAAAAGGCGATCGATATCTGTATCGCGCAGGCTCAGGTTGTATTGGGCTTTGATCCTTCGGTCTATCTCGTCAAAGTAGCGCGAGCGGATATTCTGGTACCGATCGGTCTCGCGCATCATACTCTCGAGTTTTTCCAGGCGCTGTTTGATCTCCTCGTCCTTTGTGTCGCGCGCCTTGTGGCGCCAAGGGTCGCGGTTTTTCCACACTTCGAAAAAGCGCTTCTGGAGCGTGGCCAGGTGTTCGCGCATGGCCGCTTCGGCATGGATCTGATAGGCCGGGTCGATGGTGGTATAGATGCGCAATCCGTCGCGGTATAGGTTGTAGCGTCCGCCGTCGGGTTTGCGGCATTCTGGGTCGTCGAGCAATTGGTCCACCTCTTTTTTGACGTAGTCGCTCAGGTATGGCGCTTTCCCGTCGCTGTAAGTAATGCGCCGAAAGCGCGACATATCTAAGGGCGTCACCTTGAGACTGTCGTACTGGGCTTGGGTGAGATAGTTGTTTTTGCGCATTTGGGCCAGCACAACCCAGCGTCGCCTGAAGCAGCGCTCCGTGAAGCGCGTGGGGTTGAAATAAGAGGGGTTCTTCAGCATGCCGATGAGCATGGCGGCCTCTTCGATGCGCAGGTCTTTTTGGTCTTTTCCGAAATATACCTCGGCGGCGGACTGTATGCCATAGGCGTCGTTGATGAAGTTGAATTGGTTGAGATATATGGCCAGAATCTCTTCTTTGGTGTAACTGCGCTCCAATTTGACGGCGGTAATCCATTCGCGCAACTTGCGGTATATCAGGGCGAACAACTTCTGAACCTTGCTCAGGCCTTTGAAATCGCGGTCGGAGTAAAGATTTTTGGCCAATTGCTGCGTGATGGTGGAGCCGCCCCCCGCGCTCTGGTCGCGCATCAGGATGGTGCGAAACACGACGCGCATCACCGCCCGACCGTCCACGCCGGCATGGAGCATGAACCGCTCGTCTTCTGTGGCGATCAGCGCTTTGACCAGCCATGGGTTTATCTGGTCGTAAGTTACCGTGACGCGGTTTTCTACAAAAAAACGATCCAGCACTTCGCCATTGTCGCCCAACAATTCTGTCGAGAGTGCCGCTTTGGGGTCTTCCAACTCGCGAAACGAAGGAATTGCCGTGAAGTTGATGTACAAAAGCAGACCAGCCGCAGCCAAGAGACCTGCAACGACCCCGCGCCACATCCACCGAATAAAGCGGCGATAGACAGGCATTCGTTGTTGTTGAATCTGCGACTTGTACGCAATGAGTCCCCGAGGTTCGCTCATGATTGGTTTGTTTTTTGTGTAATGCAGGGCAAAAGTATAAAGAAAAGGCGTCGGCGCGCTTGATTTTTTGTTGAAAAAGCCAAATCTCGATACCCGCCGCTCACTCTTCGTCGTCGGATCGGGGCAAGGTTTGCCAAAACCGGTGCATCTGTGCGTTGATGGCTATCACGTCCTTTTCGGTCAACCGGGGGTCGTGCCATGCGCGTTTTCCCTTGGGGCGAAACGAAATGGCTGTTTTTTCGATGAAAAATCGCTCCCATGTTTGCGCATTGTAGTCGGATCCGCGTTTGTTGTCGTTGAAATCGGCGACATGTATTTTGCCCGGAAGCGGGAGTTTGGGGTCGGGAAGCAGGGTGTGGGGATCGAGCAAAACCGAAGCGCCGGCCCGAAGCGAATCTATCTGCGAACTGTAGCAAAAACGCACGGGGCAAAAATCAAAATGGCGCTCAAACCACGCAATGGTCTGCCGGTGGCCGATTTCCAACTCCCTGCTGAGCCGCTCGAGTTGAGCAGTCTGTCCTGTTTGCGCCAGATGCCGACGGCTGCTTGACAGGTCGCGCAACACAAACACGATTCCATGCGTCTTGACCGACTCAAGCTGGCGGATCTGCTGCGGAGTCTTTAGCTTTGAAACGCCGCAAGCCCCAAAAGTCCATAAAATGAGTACAAGACAACTAAAACGAAAAAAAGTATGCATCGCGCCAAAATTGTGTTGGGTAAAATAGATTAGCGCAAGCGGCGCTCTTGCTTGCTGCCGACATGCGCTTCCTTCTGCCTGACCCAAAAAACGACAGATTAATCTAACGCGTCGGCGTTCATTTCTGTACATGCAGGCATAAAAAAAACAGGGATCGCCAATTGCTTGGCGACCCTGTATAACCCCAAAAAACCAAATGAAAACTTCTTAAATATCTTGACCGAATTATTCGGAAGTATTTACTAATTTTAGTAGAATAGTCCACGCATTTTTGAATTGCTGTGGCTTTTATTCTTTAATTTGTTAAACGTTTTACGGAGATATATGAAATTAAGTTTTGTAATCGGTGAATGACTATCGCAAATGTTCACGACAGCCATTCAGAAAGAACTGTCATTTTCATTTTAGTTGGCATAAAAAAGCCATGTGATGAAAAAAATTATCATCCGTATGAACGTTAAAGAACTTTAGTCCGAATCAACTTTACTTCAATTCTAAGACGTCACAAAGGTACGACGACTTTTACTTTTGTCAAGCATTTCTGTAAATTTTTTTTTAAAAAAATCAAAGCCGTATTAGGCTAATGGCGGATTTTTTTTATATATCATTGATAATCATTTTACTATGAATTTGTTTAGTTTAATATTTTTTGAACGTTGCAAAAACCGAGCTTGTGTGGCCGGTGAATTTCGGGTACGAAGGACGGGGATATACGCAGTGCGAAATGGGTGGGTTTTCTGACGACTTGAAGGGCCGGCAAAGTAAGTGAAGGCTGGGCGTGGAGCCTGCCGACGCCTAATTTCACTTCTCCCTTTTTTGCAAAAAACTGCGCTTTTGCACACCTGGCGCAGAAAAATTATGGGTGTGTCGTTTACAGTAAGTCGATCAATCGAGCGCCATTTTTTCCAATTTTTCCATACCAAAGGTATCGCGTAAGGCGTAAGCGAAGCGCATTTGGCCTCGCTCCCCGTAACTCATGCGGTAGTAAACCAGTCCCAGGTCGCGCGCATACCACTCTTCGCCCGTTCCGATGATCTCGGCTGCGCCGTCTTGTTCGTTGCCGATGGCTTGCGTCACGCGCATGCGGATACAGGGGAAATCGCGCCCTTTGAACCGAAAAGCCGGACCGTCGCCCAAATAACGCCGGTTGCGAATGAGATAAATTGTCGAAGCGGTGTCCCTTGCAGGTCGGTAACGCAAGTGAAACAAAAACACACCCTGCGAATCGCGCACCTCGAACGGAAACGCCGCGTCGGCCAGGATGGCGGCCCGGGCGCCCAATAGGGTATCCAAATCAGGGACATAGTCGTACAAAAAATAATCGCGGGCCAGCACGCCGCTGCGGGTTACTTTGAGGCGCGAGATCATGTTGATTTGAAAATGGCGATCGTACAGCGTTCCGGCAAAGTACAAACCGCTGTCGCGCGGGAAACTGCGGTAATACCAGTATTCGGGCGACGAACTGTCGCTGTCGGCCAGGTCATACATATAGACGAGACCGCGGTGCAGCCTCTTCACCGGATAATAGTAGTCGCGGATGTTGCGCGAATCCGAATTGCAGGCAATCAATAGCGTGCCCGCCGTCGCTATCAACAACAGGTGACGCATGCGGCGCTGTTTAGGCTGTGGGGAGAGCGAGGGGTGTGTCGGGACGTACGAAGACGCGCGTATCTTCAGCGCGCCGCGCACTTGCCGAAAAAAGGCCGCCGTC
>JBKBLI010000044.1:21785-29457 GCA_046296435.1 Saprospiraceae bacterium
CGAAGCGTATTCGGCGGCGGCGGCATACAGAACAGTTTGCGATGATCAACGCAGTGTAATTAAAGGCTTATTTGATGCCGTGCATCCAGCGGCTGATCATCGGCGATAATACCAGCAACAGGGCTGCCGCGCCAATGGCAAACAAACCAACCATATTGAATACAGGCATGGCTTTGCCCAGCGTTTCGACGGCGGTGGCCGTCTCCGAAGCCTCTACCGCAGTGAATTTGGCGATGTGCTTGCCCGCCTGGTGCGCAATCGACGACGACAAAAACCAGATACCCATCAGGAAGCCGACAATCTGCGAGGGCGCCAGCTTAGTCACCAGCGAGAGACCCACGGGAGACAAAGTCAACTCGCCCAGCGTGTGCAACAGATACAGGGTGATCAGAAAAATAGCGGGAACCAGACCCTCCACGGCGGCGCCTTTGCCTACGTTGAGCACCAGAAAGCCCAGACCCAGAAGCAACAGGCCTACGCTAAACTTATACGGCGCGGCAGGTTCTTTGCCGCTCTGGGCCAGCTTAATCCACATCCAGGAGAAAATCGGCGCAAAAATCATAATGAACAGCGGGTTGACCGACTGGAAGAATGTCGTGGTCAACTCAACGCCCATCATGTTTTTATTGACGTTGCGGTCTGTAAACAGGTTGAGGGCCGACCCGGCCAACTCAAAAAAGGTCCAGAATACGGTTGTGAACAGCAGCAGGATCAGAATTACCCAGATGCGTTGTTGTTGTACCCGATCGTATTTGCCAGATAAGACCAGCATATATATAATCACGCCGCCGCCAATCAAGGCCAGAATGTAATCCACTACATCGTCGTTGCGCACGAGCAACCAAGACACGGCCACCATCAGCAAAGCGCCAACATAAGGCGTAAGGCCGGGGCTAAGCCCGGCTACCCCTTGCGCGTTCGAGGGAACCAGTCCAATTTGTCTGGTCTGCTGCAATGGCTGGCCGGCTTCGTCAAACACGCTCTCCAACCAACCTTTCGATTGCGCCCAAAGGAAGATAAGAAAGCCCAAAGTCATCCCAATTCCGGCGGTCAGGAATCCATACCGCCAGCCCTCGATCTCGCCGATGGCGCCGCAAGTCAGGGGCGTGAGAAAAGCTCCGATATTGATCCCCATGTAAAAGATGGTGAAAGCGCCGTCGCGTCGCGAGTCCCCTTCGCCATAGAATTTGCCGATCATAGAAGAGATATTGGGCTTAAAAAAGCCATTGCCGACCACAAGCAGGGCCAAGCCGACAAAGAAGGTCGTCTGGTTGTCCAAGAACAAGGTGAACTGACCCGCAGCCATCAGGATCGAACCCCAAATGATGGCCTTGCGATAGCCCATCATTTTGTCGGCGAAATATCCTCCAACAATCGGCGTCAGGTAAACCAAAGCGCCATAAGCCGCATAGATGCCGAACGCCTTTGTTTCAGCCAGGCCAAGCCCCCGGTTGGCTACTTCTTCGGAGGCTTTGGAGACCATATACAGCACCAGAATGGCCCGCATACCGTAATAACTGAATCGCTCCCATAATTCCACCATGAAAAGCGCAAACAGCGCCTTAGGGTGTGTGCGGCGGTTTGTAAAAATAACAATGGCAATCCAGGCAAGTACGCCCGCCCAGGCCAAAAGCATAAGTTTATATGCCGGATTCATGCAAACAGGTTTAGTTAATGTGAATTAAATGCTTCGAACGGCAAATGTGCGAAAATCCGCAAACTCTTGGCCCTAAAAAATGACAGCGTTTAAAAAAAAGCGCTTTAACGCTTTTTTTTTATCCAAAATCCACGCGAAACCACGCTTCCGCGTATTTCTCCCGACTTTTGCGCCCGATGCTACTTCGTTATTGAAATATGATTCGATTCACGCTCCTGTTTTTACTTGGCTTCTTGTACGCATGCAGCGGCGATCGGACGTCCAGAGCGCTTCCGGATGCGCACGACGAACCGGCGCTCGCCAACAAGACTGCGCCCAGACCCAATCCATGGAAAAACAACGGTTGCGCGCTTGTTTCCGAAAACGACATTCGTCGCCTTTTTGGGATAGACCCACAGGCCGCTTTGCTCAACACCCGATCCTTGCCCGATCAGGCATTTTGCCTGCGCACCTGGAACAAACCCGACTGGAAGGAACGTGAAAGCCAAAACGAAATCAAGGGCGCCGAATACCGCGAACCGCACAACCGCCTGGTGGTTCAGGTGTTCGATTATGGGACCGACCTGATGTGCGCCCAACAGTTCGAAATGCTGCGCCGCGACCGGCGCGACACCTACGACAAAGACGTAAAAGGGATAGGCGAAGACGGCCTGTGGAGCACCGGCACGCTCACGCTTTTGGTCAAAAAAGAACACCTCGCCCTCAGCGTCAGCCTCGAATACACCGACAACCCCATGGACAATCTGCCCAAAGCGACAGAGGTCGCTCAGGTTGCGCTCAGCAAAATGTGATCGTACGCCCTCTCATGTACACGCCCGACCAACAACGCCTCCTCTACGAACGCTCCAAGGCCCTGCTGTCGAAAGACCGGCAGCCGTCGGAAAGTCCCGAAGCGCGCGCCGCGGCATTGCGCGATTGCATCCGTTACCACGAGTGGCGATATTACGTCGTCAACGATCCTGTCATCAGCGATTACGAGTACGACCAACTCTTCAAACAACTCGAAGCGCTCGAAAGCCAATATCCCGCGCTGCTCGCGCCCGACTCTCCCACCCGCCGCGTATCGTCCGACCTGAGCGGCGCATTTGAGGAGGTCGCCCACCTGACGCCTATGCTATCGCTCGACAACTCGTACAACGCCGACGACCTTCGGGCCTTCGACGAGCGCGTCAAAAAGCTCTGCGGCCTGCCCGCCGATGCTCAAGTAGCCTACGCCATCGAACCCAAATTCGACGGCGGCACAATCGCGCTGCTCTACGAAAACAATCGCCTGATCAGGGCTGCCACGCGCGGCAATGGCCAAAAGGGCGAAGCTATCACCGCCAACATCCGCGCCCTGCGCTCCGTGCCCCTGAGCGCGCCTTTCTCCGAATTTGGCATCCTCAAAGCTGAATTGCGCGGCGAGGCCCTGATTCGAAGAGATATTTTCGCACGCCTCAATGAAAAACGCCTCCAGGCCGGCGAAGCGCTCTTCGCCAATCCACGCAATGCAGCCACCGGCGCCTTACGCATGAAAGCCCCCGGCGAAACAGCCGCCAGAGGCGTCGAAGCCTTCGTCTATCAACTCGGATACGCCGAGGGGCCTGAAGGCGCGATAGACATGACCCAATTCGGCGACCACGCCCACACCATCGTCATGCTGGGCCAATTGGGGTTCAAAACGCCTCCGCCTGCTTCGCCGCCCGGCTTGAGCGCTCCCGCGCGCGAAGCATCCGAATACGTGGCCGAGGGCATAGACGAGGCCATCGCCCTGTGCGAAGCATGGCAAAGCATCCGCGAGAGCTATCCATACGAAATCGACGGCATGGTGCTCAAGGTCAACAGCCTGGCCCTCCAGGACAAATGCGGATACACCGCCCATCACCCGCGCTGGGCCGTCGCCTTCAAATTCAAGGCCAAGCAGGCGACGACCCTCCTGCGCGACGTAGAGTTTCAGGTGGGCAAAACCGGCGCCGTGACGCCGGTGGCCAAATTAGAGCCTGTCCAGTTGGCCGGAGTGACGGTGTCCAATGTGAGCCTGCACAACGAAGAGTTCATCCGCGCCAAAGACCTGCGCCTTGGCGATCGTGTCCTGGTCGAACGCGCAGGCGACGTGATCCCTTACATCGTCAAAAGTCTGCCCGAACTCCGCGACGGATCCGAGCGTGAAATCGTCTATCCCACCCACTGTCCGGTCTGTGCAGCCCCCTTAATCAAACAAGCGGACGAAGCGGTGTGGCGCTGCGACAATGCCGAATGCGAAGCGCAAAAACTCCAGCGCATAATCCATCATACCGGCAAGCACGCCATGGATATCGAAGGCCTGGGTGAAAGCGCCATCCTGCGCTTCTACCGCTTGGGTTGGTTGAACTCCATAGCCGATCTGTATCGCCTGGATTACGACCAGATTGCACAATTGGACGGATTTGGCGAAAAATCAGCCGCCAACCTGCAAGCGGCGATCGAAAAAGCCAAACGCAACCCCATTCATCGCCTGTTGCACAGCCTGAGCATTCATCACCTCGGTCAAAAAGCCTCCAAACTCCTGGCTGCCGAAGTCGCTCACGTGTTAGACCTGAAAGACTGGACGATAGCACAATACGAAAGCATCAAAGACATCGGACCGGTGCTGGCCCGCAATGTCAGCCATTTTTTTGCTCAGGAAAAAAACATCAACCTGATCAGAACCCTGGAGGAACTTGGCGTCAACCTGCGCCAGACCGACGAAGACAAAAAGCCCGAATCTGCCGCAGAAGGCCCGCTCGCAGGCAAAAGCATTCTTTTTACAGGCTCGCTTTCGAGCCTCACGCGCAGCGAAGCCGAACAACGCGCGGCAATCGCCGGCGCTCAAATTGCTTCTGCCGTCAGTAAAAACCTCGATATCCTCGTAGTGGGCGAAAAAGCCGGCTCAAAACTCAAAAAGGCGCAACAAATCCCAGGCATCCAGATCCTGACCGAAGCGGAATTCTTGACGCTGATCCAAAGCGCCGGATAGCCCTGAAATGCCGCAAATCAATAATCATACGTGATTTCCAGAGATTCGCTTGTCGGCTTGGCCTGGCAAGTCAGGCAAAACCCGGCTTTGATCTCCGAATCGTCGAGCGCGTAGCAAACATCCATCTTGACGCTTCCCTTAAGCACCTTCGCCATGCAGGTCGAGCAGGCCCCCGACGTGCAGGAATAGGGCGGGTCGTATTTCGCGGCGACCAGCGAATCCAGGACGGGCGTCTCTTTCGCGCCGTCGAGTTCGATAACCTTACCTTTCAGATGTACGATCAAGGGTACCCGATCGCCGCTTGGCGCGCCTGATCCGGGCGCTTGCCCGGCATTGACAAAATATTCCGTGTAGATCTGTTTGTCCTCTATGCCGCGAGCCAGAAGCGCCGCGCGCACGTTGTCAGCCATATCGCCGGGGCCGCAGATGTAATAGAGACAATCCTTCAGAGGGGTTTGCGGCTCGTTTCGATTCAAAAACTCAACCGCAGTGCGGGCGTCCACCCGTCCAATCTGACCGCTCCAATTGACGCTGCTTTTTTTGAAAATCCCTAAAAGACCGCCGGACGCTTTGCGCTTGGCCGGTCGGCTCAAAATATGCTCTACAAAAAATTGGCCCGCATAGCGCTCGCTCATTGCATCCAGCGCCTCTGAGAATATGATATGCTCCTCATCGCGGCTGCCATACAGCAAAAAAACGGCGCTCATTGGCTCGCATTCCAGGATCGTACGCGCAATAGACATCAACGGCGTGATACCGCTGCCGGCGCCAAACAAGTAATAGGTGCGGCGTTTGTCAGGATCCAACTCATTGTAGAACCGTCCCTCCGGAGGCGCTACCGCCAACTCCCGACCCTCTTCGAGGTTTTCGTGCAGCCAATTCGACATCCGCCCGCCTTCGACCTTTTTCACGGTCACCGCCAAGCGGTTTTCTATCGGGCTGGACGACATGGAGTAGCTCCGACGGACAGATTCGCCGTCGATGTCCGCCCGCAACGTGACGTACTGGCCCTGCTTGTAGGCAAAGCGGTCTGTCAGCGCATCCGGGATCTCAAATTCAAAGGTCTTGGTATCCGGCGTTTCAGAGATGATTTTTTTGATGCGAAGTGAAAAAAAGTCCATGCGAGACGTCTTAAAAGGCGTATTTTTGCGTTAAAAAAAAGGTAATTAGCGCTTGTTTCTGCCTATACGGGCAACCTCGCCCCAAAGGTCGCCGCCGCAAGCGAGGCGCGCCATGGCTCCGGTGTGCCGGTATGTGAAGCCCGTTTGACAAAACAGTTCGCATAACAAGTTGGCCCAAAAAAGGTTTCCGCAAAAGACCGATCCGCTAAATAACCAGGACCGCCTCGCGCGCAAAAACGCGCAAGCGCACGCCAAGTCAAAATGCGAAAATTTTGAACAGGTTTGTATGGCCCAAAACAATTTGTCGATTCAAAACCTACTAAAGCCAATTTTTTATATAAAAAATGTCGCTATGAACATCCGCGATTTGAAATACCTTCTGGCTTATCTGCTTCCGCTGGTGGCGGCGCTCAACCTGATTTACCCGCAGATGTCGCCCTGGAGCGTTGTAATTTTGGCATTTGGCATTGTGCCTTTGTTGGAGTGGCTGTTGCCCGCGAGCAAAGACAATTTTGAGGAGCCGATCGAGCGCCAAAAGGCCGGTATGCGGCTATTCGACTACCTACTTTGGCTCAATGTGCCCCTCATTTTTGGGGTGCTGTACGGATACTTTAGATTGGTTGCTTCCGACGACGCGTTAAGCCCCGCTTACCTCGCCGGTCTGACCCTCAGCGCGGGCATCGTATTGGGCGCTAACGGCATCAACGTAGCCCACGAATTGGGGCATCGGGCAAAAGTGTGGGAGCAGCGGCTCGCGCAACTTCTGCTCATGCCCTCGCTGTACATGCACTTCTTTATCGAACACAACCGCGGTCACCACAAGCATGTCGCTACCGATAGGGATCCCGCATCGGCCCGGCGCGGCGAGTGGGTATATGCCTTTTGGATCAGATCTATCGCCGGAGGTTGGCGCAGCGCCTGGCAGCTTGAGCGCCGCCGCCTGACGCAAGCCGGATTGCCCTTCTGGTCTGCCCGCAACGCCATGCTGCGCTACCTCCTTATACAGGCGGCCTGGCTGGGCGCCGTGTATGCCTTTTTTGGAGCCAAAGCGCTGCTGGGCGCCGTCGCTGTAGCCCTGATCAGCGTGCTGCTGTTGGAGACCATCAACTACATCGAGCACTACGGCCTGCGCCGCAACCTGCTGGACAACGGCCGCTACGAACCTGTATCCCCGCGGCATTCGTGGAACAGCAACCACGAAGTAGGGCGCATACTGCTCTATGAATTGACCCGCCACAGCGACCACCACTACAAAAGTTCGCGTAAATATCAAATCCTGCGGCATATCGACGAAAGCCCCCAATTGCCCTTTGGCTATCCGGCGGCCATGCTTGCGGCGCTTGTGCCCCCGCTTTGGTTTTGGATCATGGATAAGCGGATGGGTTAGTTGTTAGTTGTTAGTTGTTAGTTGTTAGTTGTTGTGCGGGGGAGTAATTTGAGGGACAAAAGTTTTCCTTTGCGTTGAGGATTGTCCGTTTGTTTGAATACTCGCAAACGGAAAAAAAGCGTTTGTTAAACTAAACAACCATCAACTGTTAAAAATTGAGACGAGTGTGGGCGCTATGGTTCGCGAAGCAGAACACAGCGAAAGCAAGGCCGATTTTGTTCATAAATTAGCCTTGCACAAAAAGAAATCAACGAAGCTATTTACTGGTTAAAGTTGTTGCAAGCCACAAATTATTTGAATCAAGAAGGCTTCAAAAGCATCCATGCCGATGCCGTGGAAATCATAAAAATAATAACCGGGATCATAAAAAACACCAAACGCAACCTAACCCCTAACCACTAACCGCTAACCACTAACCACTAACCACTAACCACTAATCACTAATCACTAATCACCAACCACTAACCACTAACCACTAACCACTAACCACTAACCACTAACCCCTAACCACTAACCACTAACCACTAACCACT
>JBKBLI010000045.1:0-9626 GCA_046296435.1 Saprospiraceae bacterium
GAGTACCTCGACGAGCGCCTGCGCGAAATCGGACTCAAAAAGTAATCCACCCACACTCTTATACCCCACGCCCGCGCCTTGTCGTCGTTACCGCTGATCGAAAAATACTTTCCGGAATTGAGCGCCGAACAGCGCCAACGCTTCGAGCGCTTGCCCGCGATGTACGCCGCCTGGAACGAGCGGGTCAATCTCATTTCGCGCCAGGACATCGGCGCTCTTGAGGAGCGGCATCTGCTACACTCTTTGGCCATTGCGCGCTTTTTTTCCTTCAAAAAAGAAGCGCGCATCCTCGACCTCGGCACCGGCGGAGGCTTCCCCGGCGTGCCCCTGGCCATCCTGTTCCCCGAAGTGGAATTCTTGCTGATCGACGGTACCGGCAAAAAAATAGCCGCCGTAAGCGATATTATTGGAGCATTGGGCCTTAGCAACGCGCAGGCCCGGCACATACGGGCCGAAGACCTCAAACAAAACGGCTACTTCGACTACGTCGTGACCCGGGCCGTAGCCCCGCTGCCCGACCTGCTGCGCTGGAGCGAACGGCTCATCAGCCGCCGACACCGACATGCTTATCCCAATGGCATCATCGCGCTCAAAGGCGGCAACCTGAATCCCGAAATTAGCGCCTTGCCCGGCAAAGGCCACGAATACACCGAACTTTTCCCGATCTGGAAAACGTTTCAGGAGGAGTTTTTCAGCGAAAAATTTGTCGTATATCTGCAAAGTTGATTTTTTAAGAAAATTTTCACACTTGACCGGCCAACAAAACGCGACTTCGCAGCGTCTAAAGGTCTGGGCGCAGGGCGCAAGCGCTAAGCCGGCTCCGGATGCGTCTTTTTTACGTTGAAAAAACTGGCTGCCAATCACATATACGCTGCGCAAAAAGCCACGCCCTTCAAGCCTCATCAAGCAACCTGCCCTCGCGCAATCGCGTGCAGGGATGATACTTTTGACAAAAAACTTTTGATTATGAGAAAACTCGCCGCCGCATGGATCTTGTGCTTTTGGGCGTCGGGCGCGCTCCTGGCGCAGCCGGCCAACGACGAATGCACATCGCCCATCGTCCTCACGCAGGTATTCAACTTCTGTAGCCCCATAGCCGCCTATACCAATGTGGGCGCTACGCCTTCGACCTACGGGCCGGCGACTTGCTTTGGCGCTACTCAGCGCGACGTGTGGTTCGCCTTCACGGCGCAAGCTACCGACGTGACCATCACCGTGCGCGGCGCAACGCCTCAAGCCCCCGGCGGTACCCTGCAACGCCCGCAGATCGCCATCTATTCGGGCGTCTGCGGCGGCACGATCAACCAGTTGGAATGCCAAAGCGCTCCGGCGGGCGTCAACATTGCAGAGGCTTACCAAGGCGGGCTTTTCGTCGGCACGACCTATTTTGTGCGCGTGCAGGGCTTCAATGGCAATGTGGGCACCTTCCAACTCTGCATCAACAACTACAACCCGCCGACGGCGCCCACCTCCGATTGCCCGACTGCGTCCATCCTGTGCGACAAGTCGCCCTTCGTTGTGCAAAGCGTAACGGGCGCGGGTAACGATATCACCGAACTCAACGACGCCACTTGTTTTTTCAACGGCGCCCCGTCCAATTTCGAGAGCAATTCCACCTGGTTTGTTTGGACCTGCTCCAAGGCGGGTACGCTCACATTTACGCTCACCCCGCTCAACATCACGGACGACCTGGACTTCGTCGTATATCGCCTTCCCAATGGCATCGGCAACTGTCAGGGCAAAGTCGTGGAGCGCTGCATGGCCTCCGGCGATTTCAACTACCCCAGTCCCTGCATGGGGCCCACCGGACTGCGCAATGGCGAGACCGATATCAGCGAAAACGCAGGCTGCGGAGGCAATAAAAATAACTTTTTGGCGCCGCTACAGATGCAAGTCGGCGTCACCTACGCGCTGGTCGTCAACAACTTTACCTCTACAGGCAACGGATTTTCCATTGAGTTTGGCGGGACGGGCGAATTCCTCGGGCCGGAAGCTGCGTTTACCGCCGTACCTGACGTGATTTGCCAGGGGGCGTCCGTCACAATCAACGACGCCTCAACTTTTGCCTTAGGAAGCATCACCGGCTGGCAGTGGACCTTTGGCGCACAAGCGGAGCCGCCCATCGCCACCGGCCCCGGACCGCATACCGTGACCTTCAACGAAGAAGGGCTGCGCCCCGTGGTGCTGACCGTGCAGACCAATCTCGGATGCAAAGTGACCGAAATCAAAACCATACAGGTCAACCCACAGGTTGAGGTGGACAAGGTCATCGCCGCGCCCGACTGCAACGGCGCCACTAACGGCTCTGTCACCATCGCCAACATTACCAAAGGCAGACCCCCCTTTCAGTTCAGTTGGAACGGCGGCCCGTTTGTCAACAGCCCCACCCTCGACGGTCTCGGGCCTGGAGTATATAGCGTCGTGATCCGCGACGCGTTCAACTGCACGACCACCATTTCGATACCGGTAAACGAGCGCGTCCTCGAAGCCGAGCCGCTCGTAGCGCCCCCCCTCTGCTTTGGCGACGCCAACGGCTCCATCACCCTCCAGATCACCAACGGCAAGCCGCCGATCCAATACGATTGGGGCGACGGCCTGGTCAACGAAAATATACTGACCGGCCTTCCGGCCGGCACATACACCGTCGCCGCTATCGACGACGTCTTGTGCAGGGGCACATTTACAATCACCGTAACCAGCCCTCCGCCGGTAACGGCAAGCCTTGAGTCGCAAGACGTCGATTGCAATGGCGCGGCCAACGGTCAAATCGAAGCTTTCGGTCAAGGCGGCGTGCAGGGATTCACATACCTGTGGAGCAACGGATCAACCGCCAAAATCAACGCCCCCTTAGCTCCGGGCAGCTATAGCGTTACGGTAAGCGACGCCAACGCTTGCACCGCCGTAGCAGAGACCGCCATCGCCGAGCCGCCGCCGCTCCGAATTGGCCTTCTCGAAGTCGTTGACCTGATCTGCAACGGCGAACCCACCGGAATAATCAGCCTGAGCGCCGCCGGCGGCACGCCAAGCTATCAATTTAGCCCTGACGGCATACGCTTTTTCAACTCCGCGGAACTAAGCGGCCTGCTCGCCGGAACTTACAACGTCAAAGTGCGCGACGCCAACGGATGTCTGGACTCCTTGACCGCTTCTATCAACCAACCGCCACCGTTGATCGTCGTGGCCCAGCCGGAGTTCAGCGAGTTGGATCTCGGATTGACGGTTGACCTCAGCACATTCACTTCGCCCGCAGGGCGCCCCGTCCGCTTTGTCTGGCTCAACGAGCTCGGACTGAGTTGCGTCGATTGCCCCAACCCGACGCTGACGGCTATCGAGTCGGGCTTCTACCCTGTGGTCGTCACCGACGAGAGCGGCTGTACGGCCGCCGATAGCGTCCAAATCAAGGTCAACAAAAACCGGCCCATATACATCCCCAACGTGTTCTCGCCAGCCAAGCCTTATCCCAATGACGGCTTTACGGCGTTTGGGGGGGCTGGCGCTCAACGCATCGATTTGCTACGTATATTCGACCGCTGGGGGAGCCTGATCTATGAGGCGCAAAACATCCCGCTCAACGATCCTAACCTCGGATGGAATGGCGTTTATAAGGGCAAGAAAGTCGAAGGCGTGTTCGTCTATTACGTGATGGTGCGCTTCATCGATCAGGTTACGCAAGCTTTCTCGGGCGACGTGACCGTGATTCGATAAGGGCCAGGACTCATCCATACCCGCGCCCACGCTCCCCCTACCCGCGCCGCGTTTTTTTGAAAAAAGCGGGGGCAAAAGTATTGGACATACCCCACCCTCACCGCATCCAACTTTTTTGTAGGAAAAAAAGCGCGAGAAAGGGACGTCGGGCGCGCACAAAGCTGTCTGGCGCGCGCTAATTCCTTCACTTGAAGGGATTGCTCCATTTGGGGTTAG
Organism: Saprospiraceae bacterium; assembly: GCA_046296435.1. Lineage (GTDB taxonomy): Bacteria > Bacteroidota > Bacteroidia > Chitinophagales > Saprospiraceae > M3007. The sequence goes on from JBKBLI010000045.1 coordinate 3,922, forward strand.
CTGCGACGCTTTCGTCCGTCAGCGTCCGCATGAACGCGACCAAAGCGGCTTTTTGGCCCTCGCTGAGATTCAGCCTTTGGGGCTGGCCGTCGGGCCTGCGCAGGGGCGGCGCGAGATTGGGATGCCCTTTCACGCCGCTGTTGTAGTGCTCTACGACCTCCTCAAGCGTCGCGAATCGCCCGTCGTGCATGTACGGCGCTGTGAGGGCAATGTTGCGCAGCGTGCCCGTTTTGAAAGCCCCCGTCAACTGGGTTTGCTGCGGAAATGTTTCGGCCGCTCCGCGGTCGCTCGTCGAGGCTGAATCTAAACCGTTGTTCTGCGGGCCGATATTGGCGCTGACGAAGGCCTCGGTAGTATGGCAGGCGAAGCATCCGGCGCCGCCGTTCTGAACGGGCTGTAAGAACAGTTGCTTGCCTTGATTTTCCTGCGGCGTGAAGTTAGGAAAAGGAGCGTTAGGATTGGGAACCTGCGCCCTGCCCACGTCGTAGCGGCTTTGGTAGCTGATGATGCTCCGCACGAATTGAGCCAAAGCGCGCGCAATGCGATCGGCAGATACCGACTCGTCGCCAAAAGCGTTTTTGAACAGGCGCGGATAGTAGGGTTGATCCTCCACCCGTTTCACCAGTTCGCCGAGACTCAAACCCATTTCTACCGGATCCTGAAACGGCTGTAATACCTGTTGCTCGAGCGTAGCGGCCCGCTCATCCCAGAAGAAACGCCCGCGCTGGTAAAATCGGGCGTTGATCAGCGTCATAGAGTGCCTACGCGTCAGCCCGCCCTCGAATCCTTTGCTCAGCCTTTCAGGATCGCTGAAGCCCGACTCTTGCACATGGCAGGAAGCGCAGGAAACGCGGCCATTGCCGCTCAATTTTTTGTCGTAAAAAAGCACGCGACCGAGGGTCGCCCCGTGGTCGGTCACCGGATTGTCGAGCGGCGCGTTGTCCAGGCCGTTGACCGAAGTCTGCAAGGGGCCTGGCGCATTGATTTTGAAATGCTCCGGCAGGTTGACCGCCACCGCATAGTTGTACGGCGCGGCGGGCAGATTCAAGTCGGACAGAGGATCGTCGCCGCCGGGCGTCGGCGTTTCTTTTTTGCAGGAAAAAAAGACACATACGGCTACGGGCAACAGCGCATTCAGAAACTTCAGCATAGGATCAGGATGTCGTTTTTTTTTAAAAAAAAAGAAATTGATATCGCAGCGCAATTCGCCGCGGTCATCGATGGGGGCCGATCTGAGAACGCAAGCGGCTATTTTACTATTGATAGAAAAATCGGCGCAGGGTTTAATCGACCTACATTTAATTGCAAAAATCGCTTTTAAAGCGCATAATCACCGCGCACGACCCGAGCGCCATCCTGCGCACTCTGCCCCTGAGAACGCCGGAAAGGGGTGGGGCTTACGTCCGGATGATTCGCGCCGCGGGTGTCTGGGCCAGGACTGCGCGCCCGCCGCCGCTTTTATATGGCCTCTATCGCCTTTTTGGTCATTCAAAAAAGCCGGTTCGTCACTTAAGGGAAAAGATTGATTGCGCTTGGCTATTATTTTTGTGAAAACAAAATCAAAGCGTATGTTCAAATTCAAATTCTACAACAGCTCAAAGTACGCCTTCGCGCTTTTAGGAGCGCTGTTACTGGCGCAACAAGTCGGCTGGTGTCAAGCCGGTAGCCGGGTCGCGCGCCCAACTCCGCAAAAAAAGTCCACCGGTTGGCACATCGGATCAAGTTTCGGGATAACCATCAACGCCGTTGAAATGAATTTTTCGGACAAACCCTTTTGGGGCTACGGCTACGTAGGCGGCTGGCAATATCCCGGACTTGAGGCGCATTGTTCGTTGGCGCCTCGCGTGCTGGCCACTTTTGGTCTGAATGTCTTGCAACGCGGACAGCGCGTTGAAACGATCCAAAAGTTTGAGGGCATAAACGACTTTACCCTGATGCGCACCTATATCCATTTGCCGGCGGGTATCGCTATCGAACTGTTTGACTCGAAGTTTTCTCCTTACGTCGGCGCCGGCGCCTACGGGGCCTACTGGCTCAGCGGCAAATGGACAGGCAACGTTTACCGAATTTTGGGCAACCCTTTCGACGAGAATTACAACCCTTACGAGCCCAGCGAATTGAACTATGAGGCGCCCTATGAATTCTCAAGCGGAAGCGACGTCGGCATCAAGGAAAACAGAGCAGAGTTCGGCGTCTGGGGCGGCGGCGGCCTAAAGTTTCGGACCAATGGCGGCCTTCGCTTATTCATGGGTCTTCAAGCTACAGTTTCCCTCACCTCCATTTATTCGAGCGAAAAAGAAATTTTAGATTTCCAAAAACGCAGGAACGCAGGTTATCTCCTGAACGCTGGGCTGACCTTTCCTATCAACAAAAAAAGTTAAAAAAACATCATGAGCGTCAATCGTTTTTTTGGGCTTTTGGCCATTGTGTTCTTCTCGGGGTGCGTCCAACAAGAACCTCTGGTAGAGCCTAACAGATACTACAACACGCCTTTGGGCAACTTTCAGGCATTTTGGGACGGCATGAGCCGTCGCTACGCATTCTGGGGCTACGACCCTACCGACTGGGATAAGACATATGGCCAATTCGTCAATCAGGTAACCGACGAAACAACCGACGCCGAGTTGGCAGAAATATTCGGCGAGATGGTGAAAGACCTGATTGATACGCACTACGGCATCGAAGCGGTAGTTGATGGGGAATTTGTATCGATAGGTCCCCAAAAGATCATCGAAAGATTATCGAAATATCACTTCCTGTTGGATGACGATTATTTCGAGAAAACTTTGTTCAACCGCCTGGCTGCCAACACCCGAAAGAAATTCAACGGCTTTGTGTACGGCGTAATCGATAATAAGTATCAGTACGTTAGAATTCCGGAATTCCGGATTTTCATCGATGGTTCACAAAATCCGGAATTTTTCGAAGACATGCTTAATTTTATGGCGAATCCAGCCCCTCAATATAAGGGGCTTATTCTGGATTTGCGTTTTAATCCCGGAGGCGTTGCCGACGAAGTTACCCTGGTAGCCGGTAATTTTACCGACAGGGAATTAGTCGTCGGCAGCACCCGATACAAGTATGGGAACAACCGCAATGAATTTGGCCCATGGATACCTCAAAAGATTTTCCCCAGTTCAATCGGGTACAATAATCTTCCCGTGGTAATTTTATGCGATGCTTTTACGATAAGCGCCGCTGAACGGGTCACGATGGCTATGAGCTTGCTGCCCCAAGTGACCGTACTGGGCGAGCGCACGATTGGCGCTCACGGAGCGCTTGTGCAAGAAGAGGGGAGAGATGTCGTTTATGCCGGGGAATTCTTTCTCCCTAACGGATGGAAGGTCCAAGCGGCAGTTGAGGTATTTCGCCATGCCGACAACAATGTTTACGAGGGAATAGGCTTCCCACCAGATGTCGTTGTGCCTTTCGACGTCAACCTCTTCAAAACTACGGGACGCGACAATCAACTGGAGCAAGCTCTGCAGAAATTGCCCCAATAGACATTTACGCCGAAATTCCTGCGAGTTGGCAGCGCGCTAAAGACGACGCGCTGCCAATTTTTTTGTCGGGCCGGCTACGTTGATCTTTCAGCGCTGCGAGCGCATGGCGCGTGCAGTTCCCCGCATCCCTTCCCCCCCTCCTTTTCACGTTGCAACGTGTTTTTTCGGGAAAAAGGGCAAGGGCACAGGGCGAGGGCGCGCTGCGCGGCCTTACGCCTGTCTCACGCCTCCCTTTTTTCCTGATACAAAGCGCGCAAACGGGCGGCGCAAAAGCCGCAGAGGTATTGGAGCGCTATCCGGCCCAGCCCTCGCGATCCAGACTTCTGAAATTGATGGCTTCGGCGAGATCTTCGACCCGGATATCGGAGCTGCCTGATAAGTCGGCCGCCGTACGCGCCACTTTGATGATGCGGTCGTAGGCGCGGGCAGAGAGTTGGAGGCGCTCCATGGCCGTCTTGAGGAGCGTAAGGCCCGCCGGGCTAAGCGCGCAGGTCTCGCGCACCATACGGCTGGGCATCTGTGCGTTGCAATGGATACCCTTGGTGTTTTTGAAACGTTCGGCCTGGATCTCTCTGGCCCTGATCACGCGCTCGCGCAAATGATCGCTGGTTTCTTTGGGCCTTTCTTGGCTGCTCAACTCGTCGTAGCTTACCGGCGTAACCTCTACGTGCAGGTCGATGCGGTCGAGTAGGGGGCCGGATATTTTGGAGAGGTAGCGCTTCACCACCCCCGGCCCGCATACGCAGTCTTTTTCGGGGTGGTTGTAGTACCCGCAAGGACAAGGGTTCATAGATGCCACGAGCATGAAACTGGCCGGATAGTCCACGCTGACTTTGGCCCGGCTAATGGTCACGCGGCGCTCTTCCATCGGTTGGCGCATCACTTCGAGCACGGTGCGCTTGAACTCGGGCAGTTCGTCCAGGAATAGCACTCCGTTGTGCGCAATGCTGATTTCGCCGGGCATGGGATTGGAGCCGCCGCCCACCAAGGCTACGTCGCTGATGGTATGGTGGGGCGCCCGAAAGGGGCGGGTGGTGACCAGCGCGGCATCGGCGCCGAGAATACCCGCTACGGAGTGTATTTTGGTTGTCTCGAGGGCTTCGTGCAGCGTTAGCGGCGGCAGGATGGTCGGCAGGCGGCGGGCGAGCATCGTTTTGCCGGCGCCCGGCGGACCGATCAGGATAACGTTATGACCGCCTGCCGCCGCCAGTTCAAGCGCGCGTTTGATATTTTCCTGGCCGCGCACGTCGCTGAAGTCCACATCATATGCGTTGAGTCGGGAGGCAAACTCTTCGCGGGTATTCACGGCCAGGGGTTGCAAGTCTGATTTGCCGGCGAGCACATCGATGGCCTGGTTCAGGGTTTCGGCGCCATAGATCTCCATGCCGCTGACGATAGCCGCTTCGCGCGCATTGTCTTTGGGCAATATAAAGCCGCGCATCCCCTCGCGTTTGGCCTGTATGGCAATCGGCAAGGCTCCTTTGATGGGCCGCAGCGACCCGTCGAGCGAAAGCTCGCCCATGATGAAAAAGCGATCCAGATTGTCCGGCGCAATGACGTTGGCCCCGGCCAGCATACCGATAGCGATGGGCAGATCAAAAGCCGATCCCTCTTTGCGCATATCGGCAGGCGCAAGGTTGATAATCGTTTTGAACCGGCCGAGTCGCAGACCGGAGTTTTTCAGCGCGGCGTCGATGCGCTGCTGCCCTTCGCGCACGGCATTGTCGGGCAAGCCGACGATGAAGTACGAGGGCTTGTCCGAATTTCCGACAGCTCCGCCTATGTTCACCTCGATCGTAATCGTATGCGCGTCAACGCCGTGTACCGCTCCTGCAAAGGTTTTGACAAGCATGGGTAGGGAAAATCTGCTTTGCAATGTTGTGTTTGGGTGAGTGGGCGTAGGGAGTGAGGCGCGAAATGCTCAAAGCCGCGCGGAGACGCGCTTGACCATCTGTGTTTTCCACGAGACAAAGTCGCCGCTCAGGATGCGCTTGCGGGCCTCGCGCACCAGCCACAGATAAAATGCGAGGTTCTGGATAGACGCCAACTGCATGCCGAGTATTTCGCCGCTGACAAACAGGTGGCGCAGGTATGCGCGGGTATGCAATCGGCTGCTTGGCGCCGGACTATCGGGATCGATGGGACTAAAGTCGTCCTTCCATTTGTTGTTGCGGATGCTGATCACGCCTTCCGAGGTGAATA
>JBKBLI010000045.1:9723-15026 GCA_046296435.1 Saprospiraceae bacterium
GGACTGACGGCGCAGATCGGGATACGTGCTCCCCTGCACGATTGGGAACAGGGTCTGCGCATATCCGTACAAGGATTCTGTCTCTTCAAAGCGCGCAATACAGCGCTTCAGCCAGCGGTGCGTCAGGCGCATCGAATCTAAGGCGTATTTGGGGTCGCAGGGGTAAGGCGTACATTCGTCGAAGGCCATGATGATATCCGCGCCGATACGCCGCTGAATATCCATCACGCCTTCGGGCGTGAATACATGCTTGGACCCGTCGATATGGCTCTGAAACGTGACGCCCTCCTCTTTGATCTTGCGCCGATGGCCCAGCGAATACACCTGATACCCTCCGCTGTCCGTAAGTATAGGGCCTGACCAGCCGTTGAAGCGATGCAGCCCCCCGGCCCGCTCCAGCACCTCAAGCCCCGGACGCAAATACAAGTGGTACGTGTTGCCCAATACGATCTGCGCACCGATGGCCGCTGAGAGCTCGTGCTGATGTACGGCCTTCACTGCGCCCGCCGTGCCGACAGGCATAAAAATAGGCGTTTCTATCACTCCATGCGGCGTCTCCAACAGCCCCGCTCTGGCGCGGCTATGCGGATCGCTGTGCTGTAGCGTAAATGTCATGTATGAAGGCGTGAGAAACAAGTGTGCGGCCCTCGCTCAAGCCTTCGCCGGTTCGCATCGAGCATGATCTCCATCAAGCTGGTCCATATTTCAGAATGGCAGATCGTCGCCGTCGGCAGGCATAGACGAATCCTGAGACTGCGCCGACGGCGACGAAGCGGCGCGCGGATCGTCGGTGGGGAAGTTGCGCGAATCGTAAGACGATGGGTCGCGTTTTTCCAGCACGCGGAAAGTATTGGCCACAATATCAGTTATGTACTTTTCCTGGCCGTCTTGCGTAGTGTATTTGCGGTAGGATACCTTGCCCTCCACAAAAGCAAGCGAGCCTTTCTTCAAGGAGCGCTGCGCGCGCTCGGCCAGATCGCGCCACACAACGACGTTGTGCCAGTCCGTGCGGTCTTGCCAATTGCCGTCTTTATCTTTGTAGTTGTCGCTGGTGGCGAGTGAAAAGCGTCCTACCATGACGCCGGAATCTAAGGTGCGGATCTCGGGATCACCGCCCAAGTGGCCGATCAATGTGACTTTGTTGATCATAATTGAGCTGTTTAAGTGGTTAAAAATTTCAACATGGCTGTGGGAAGAAGGAAGATAATCTTTCAGCCCGAGCCGCAAATATAGGCATTGTCCTCCAAATATCTTTGTATCAGGCGCGGAAAAGCGTATATTTTTTTCATGTCGGAGCGCGGTATGCGCAGCCAGTTAGAAGGAAATGCGGGCTGTACGTCCTTTTTTTTCAAAAAAAACATGCAGAACACCGCGTAAATGCGCCTGTGCGTAAGCTGATGGCGATAGGTCTCCGAGCATTCAACAAAAGAAAGACCGTGCGGGATAGCCGGATCCAGGCCCGCGGCATAATCCAGAAAAGCCTGTTGCGGATCTTGGGGAGGCGCCTCAGATACCTGACCCGGGAAGGCGTACAATCCCTGCCATATATCGCGTTCTTCGCGTTTGTATATCCATACGCTGTCGCTGTCGAGCAGCACGCCAAACACCCAATACTGGTTTTTCACCTCCGGCTTCGACGCTTTGACCGGGAGGCGTTCGACGGCGTTCGTTAGTCTCGCTACGCAGTCCTCGCTCAACGGGCAGCGCGCGCAGTCGGGATTGCGGGGCGTACACACTGTGGCGCCGATATCCATCATGGCTTGATTGTACGGGCCGGGGGCATGCGCGGGGAGTAGGGCCTGAGCAAGGGTTGCGAAGTGTTTTTTGCCGGCGCCCGAACCGATGTCCGCCTCGCTCCCGCTCCAACGCGCCAATACGCGGAGCACATTGCCGTCGAGTACGGCATGGGGCAAACCGTAGGCAAAAGAGGCAATGGCCGCAGCCGTGTAGTCGCCAACGCCCTTGAGCGCCCGGATGCCCGCATAGTCTGTCGGAAATTGACATTTCAAATCTTCTGCGACATACTTTGCTGTATGGTGCAAATTGCGCGCCCGCGAATAGTATCCCAGACCCTCCCAGAGTTTGAGCACCTCGTCGGTGGGTGCGGCAGCCAGGTCGCGGACGGTCGGGAATCGCTCAACGAAACGCCGGTAGTAGGGCGCGCCTTGCTCAACCCGCGTTTGTTGCAGGATAATTTCGGACAGCCAGACCTTGTAGGGGTCTTTTTCGCCCGTCCAAGGAAGTCGTCGGGGATTCCGTTTGCTCCATGCCAGAATCCGTTGGCTAAAAGTTTTCGTATCTAACATAAATACCAAATCAGATCGCCCAAATGCGCATACCACGCGTCAGAAAAAAATCGTTGGCTTTTTGTGCCCGTTGATCTTTGCCCCGCCTTATTGTTTTTTTCTGCTTAAAAAAGCAAGCGGCCATAATTGGCACGATTTTTTAATACCATAATTCAAAATTTCACAGCCATGAAATTGAATCTTGCATTCGTTATTGGCGCTGGCCTGTCAGTAGCAGGCTATTGCTATCTCGGCCAAACCCCAAAACCGGCCGAACATTTTGTCGCAACGGTTGCCACCCCTGACGCCGTAAGCCCAATTCCCCAGCCCAAGCGTCCGCTTGCGTTTTGGACACAGCAGGAGCGCGTCTTCAAGGGCGAGACGCTGACGCTAAACTTCAGGACGCCCAACCCTGAGTACCTTGGCGTCATTACGCCTGCCGGCAAGTTCTTTTTTGTAGTGTTCCCCCAGGAGTTGTCCGAAGGCAACCTCAAGCCTCTGGTGGACAGCAAGACTTTCCGCAACATGAGTTCGCTGAGCATCGCCACACATAGGTTGAAGGCAGATCCCTACACCTATGGCGTTTATGAAAACCGGCCCGTATTCACACAGTCGGGGGTTTACACCTTCGTCCTGGGCGACAATTTGCATACTCACGATACGGACGAAGTGTACCGACTTCAAATCAGATACACCCATCAGAAGCGCTCGGCTCAATCGGCGTCGGAGCCTGTAGCCTCCGTCACGCCCTAAGTCTTGGACAAAGACAACAGATTGGCGAACAAGCGCGCCGCGCCGGGCACGCCCGCCGGCAACTGCCTGAAGAACGACAAGCCGGTATAGACATAATGCCCCTTACCAATCTGCGCAATGATCAAAGCCCCTGAAATCGGCGCCTCATCGGGGTCGCTCATTGACAGCGGAGCGACAAAATCCGCATGCCAGTCCGCGACAAAATACAAGCCGCGCTCTTGAACCCAGCCTTCAAAATCGACTTGCGTAATTCGGTTGGGTTTGTTTAGCGCCTTGTGTCCGGGCTGTAGGATACGCACTTCGGCCCGCTCGTCGGTCACGCGGGCGCGTGTGATCTTGAAGGGCAGGGGCGTGAGTCCGTCTGCCGCCAGATCCATAGATGTATTGTACTGCGCCACGAGCGTACCCCCATCCCTTACGTAAGCGTCCAGTTCGGGCTGCGCAAACTTGAGCGACTTGTGCGTATTATATGCCCTTATGCCCAGTACCACGGCGTCAAACTCCCGAAGGCGCGCGCGCTTGAGATCGGCGTCGTCCAGCAGCGTCACCTTGCATCCCATTTGCCGCAAAGCGGCAGGGACCTCGTCGCCGGCGCCCATGTAATAACCGATCTGCTTTGCGGAGGTCTTTATCTCTGCGCGGGCAATGCGGGCGCGGGCATGGGTCAGAACCTGCTGCGTTGGAATGTGGTCGTAGCGGATCTGCGAAAGACTGAACGTATGGCGTTTTCCTTCGACTTCGACATAAGCCTTTAATTCGGCTTGCGCCGGCGCCGGCGGCGCCGTAACGCGAAAGCGCGCCTCCTGCGCTTCGCCCTTGCGTCGCAAAACGACGATCGGATCGGATAGCAGCTCTACCCGCCACCCTGCCGGAGCCTCAATCCCCGGCTTGCAAGTCAAGTTGTCCACTCCGGCCCGCACTTTCAGACTGATCTCGCGACTGGCGCCGGTCATCAAGTAAGCATTTTCGTCGAAAGCGACCGATACAGGCGGCAACACGTCAAACGGCCGCCAGACCTCGCCGAAAGAAGGCTCGCGCTCTTTGTACGCCACAGCCGTTTCGTAGGTGAGTTGCGCCTCTCCAATCCGAAATTGCCAACGCGCGCGCAAGGGGCGAGGCGCTTCGGGCAGGTTGCGCAGTAAGAGGTCTTTAACTTCGTAGAGCCCCTCGGTAGCTTCGCCTGTTAGCCAAAACGACGACGAAAAAGGCATATCAGCCGGCAGACGAACCATTTTTTTGGAGAGCGCCCAGGGTTGGTTCTCAAAGAGCGGCGCGCGCAGAACGCTGTCCCACAACGCAGGCGTCAGACTGATTTGCTCTAACACGACCGGAACATTGGAGCGATTCACAGCCTCAAAAGCCAGCGACACCGGCTCGCCTGGCGCGGCCTCGGGCGCGGCGGCTACCACCTCGAGATAGAGGCCGAGACAGGCCTGGATCACCTCGTCCACCTCGCTAAGTTTTCGCGATTTCCAATACCCGTCGTCTGGCAGGGCCGCTATTTGCGCCCGAATGCGCAGCAGCAACGGAACGGATGCCGCCGGATTGTCGCCGCGGTAGTCGCGGTCCGCATCAGCCAGCATGCGCCCGATCGGCTCTCCGCCGGGTATTCTACTCCAAGAGGTGTTGATACCGTCAAAAATGTCGTCTTTGACGGCGGGGCGGTCGCCAGCCAACCATTCAAACCAGTCCAAACTCCCGCCCCTCACGCTCAATGCCCCGAACCCCTGGCAACGGTGCATGGAGCGGGCCTCAGCGGCTATTTCTGTATTGCTTTTGCCCAACAAGGGAAGATAAGCGCCAATATCCAAGGAATAGAGGTTGGCCTTGTCCGCTTTGTCAAAAGCCTCCTGACTGCCATAGAACCACCATGAGGTGTTGAAAAAAATCCGTCGGGGCTGCCACGGAGCGAAAAAAGAGACTTGCTCAGCGTAAGCCTTTGGATCATTGGACAGCTCAAACGCCCTCAAGGCCAGCATTGCCGAAGCCGTATGGTGACCATGCGTTTCGTATTTTTTGTCGTGATAAAAGCGGTTGACAATCACATCCGGCCGAGTCATGCGCACGGCCTGTACCACGTCGGCCAAAACCGCATTTTCGTCCCAGATGCGCAGCGTTTCTTCGGGCGTTTTTGAAAAACCAAAATCATTGGCGCGAGCAAACAACTGACGCCCCCCGTCTATTTGCCGGGCCATGAGCAACTCCTGCGTGCGCAGCACGCCCAGCATTTCGCGCAACTCGGGGCCAATCAGGTTTTGGCCCCCG
>JBKBLI010000045.1:15125-19267 GCA_046296435.1 Saprospiraceae bacterium
TCGCCCCGGGTAAGCGACAGATAATGTACGTCAAAGTGTCGGACATTGGCGCAGTAACTGATGAAACGCTGGTTTTCGTCGTCGGGATGGGCCGCAACATAAAGCACAGATCCGAGCACGTTGAGCTTCTTGATCGCCTGATGAATTTCGGCGGATGACGGCTTGTGCGGCTTTTGGGCAAAAATAGGCGCTGCAACAAGCGTAAGTGAGAGCAGCGCAAAAACAGGGTAAAGGCGTCGCATATCGATCATGGTGATAAAGGTGATATCCCGGTCTGGCAGACAAATCTCTTAACTTTATCGCGCCGTACGTCGTCCGCCCGAGCCATAACATACAACGCCCTTTAAAATGAATGGTTTTAAAAAATCCGTTCGGGCGTTTTTATTTTTCGGAAAAAGGGAAAGCGATTAAGCGGCGACTGCTCTACGGCGACGCGCGCAGATCGGTCAGGAAGCGCGCGGTAAGCGCCGGCCCGGGCCGGCGTCACAAACAAAAAAGGGGCGGCCTGAAGGCCGTCCCTTTGGTCGGGATGACAGGATTCGAACCTGCGACCACACGCCCCCCAGACGTGTACTCTACCGGACTGAGCTACATCCCGCTAATTACCTATTGTGACTTAGAGCGATACATACCCAACAGCATTTTGGATATCTGCTCGTAGTTGGCGTACAACTCTTCATATTTTTCCATCTCGACAAACTTGAGATCGTATGCCATCTGCAAAAGCGCGGTGCACTCAAAAATATTACCGCGCGCCAGCGTGATAAACTGCCTTTTCTCTTCCTCGACGATTCGCCCTACGCCCTCGGCCAGATTGAGCACCGAACCCACGCTTGCACGACGCCATTGCTCGCGTAGATACACATCCAGAGTCGCATGCGAATTGAGCAGAAGCAATACCTTCATGTTCTGATTGCGCATCACGCTGTAAAGGTCCAGGCGCTCAAAGTCAAACATGGTTTTTTTGTTTTTTTGTCAATCTTGCCAAATCAAGTCAGGGCGCATCAACTCGTCGCTTGGTCCATCACAAGTCATCGCTTCAGAAGTTTAGTCGAGCCTACTGGATTCGAACCAGTGACCTCCGCCCTGTCAAGGCGGCGCTCTAAACCAACTGAGCTAAGGCCCGCACAAACAAGCTGTCCGTTTTAATTTGGGACGCAAAGGTAGCGCTTTTTGTAGAGTGCGAAAAAAAAAATTTATTTTTTCTGCTTTTGAGGGAAAGTTTTTGCCCAAAAGGCGCCTCAAGTCAGACCATAGCCGGAGCGCGATTCGCCAATTTTGGGGCTTACGTTAACGCCGCCGAGGACTTTTGCTTGCTTTTTATTAACAAAAAACGCCCGCTAAGGCGCTAAACGGTGCTTTTAATCCCCTAAACGCAAACTGCAGCCGCCAAAAAGTCCGTGAAGTTGAGCTTTTTTTCGTGTTTGGCAAAAGCATCCTCCCCCCCCCACCTTTGCACTGCGAAACGAAATAAACGCATTAACGACAAACAAACGCAAAAGCCGGTTTAATCCTGAAGAAGTAAAACCCCATTAGCAAGCTAAAAACCCTGTAAAGCCCCAAATTAACCAATGAAACGAAGCGAGCCTGTGTAACGCAGGGTAACCAAAGGGGAGACGGCCAAAAAAGTCAGATAGATAACCACCCCGCCCCAAATTGAAAACGCCCCAAATTAACCAATGAAACAAAAATTATCGCGAGCCTGACAATCGCGGCATAACCATGAGAAAACATTTTTATTTAAGCGCGGTAAGGATTCAAAGACAAGAGTGCAACGGGTAGAAAAACAGGGAGTGGACCGAAAAGTGCGTTCCACTCCCTTTCTCGCGCCGCCTATCCCCCGCCGCAAAAAATCGAATCGCGCCCCGCCAAATGAAAAGATACAACGAAGCCTGACCGGAATCCGCTTTCGCACTAACAGAACGAGGACCCAATTTCCAAAGCGCGAAAGTTTGGATGACTGGATTAGCACGGCGCCCCGGAAGTAATTTTCGGGGCGTTTTTTTTGTTAAAGCTATTTCTTTACAAAACAATTGTCGTACATTTGCGGCTGTTTTTTGTTGTATCGGGCTTTTTGTCGCCCCTAATAAATTGACTATCAAGTAGTTGTAAAAAGAAATGGCTATCATAGGCACCATTCGGAAAAATGGCTGGATCCTCATCGTCATGATGACGCTCGCGCTTGGAGGTTTCATCCTCATGGAAATCGTGGAGAACTCGCAGCGCAATGCGGCGGGGGGAGCCAATACCTTGGGAAAGGTAAACGGAAAGGAAATCAAGCGCAGCGATTTTGAACGGTATCAGTCGCTTATCTACTCCAATCCCGGCAACAACACTTACCAAATCAGACAACAGGTCTGGAATTACTTTGTAGATCAAGCCATCATCAGCGAGTTGGCGGACAAAATGGGGCTGGGCGTAAGCAAAGACGAACTTCTGGATCTGCAGTTCAGCGAAATCCCAGAAAATCTCAGCCGCCTCATCAAAGAGCGCTACCGCAGTCAGGACGGAAATGTGGACATGAACTATCTTCAAAGCGTAAAACAAGCCATCCAGTCCAACCAGCTAACCGACCCCACCTATCGCGCCACCTGGGCTGAGCAAGAAAAAGAAATCATCAAAGAGCGCCTGCAAGAGAAAATCATGGAGTCGCTTCAGAAAGCGCTGTACACGCCGACCTGGCAGGCCGAGATGTTGTTCCGCGAAGGCTCTGAGCGCCTCGATTATGCGCGGGTGCGCATCCCCTACGACAAGATACCCGAGTCAGAAGTCGGCCTTACCGACGACGATTACAAAAGTTTCCTCAAGCAAAACCCCAATTTGTACGAACAGACCGAGGAAGCGCGCATCCTGAACTACGTCGTACTGGACGTATTCCCCACATCCGCCGACTCTACCAACGCCCTTGAAGCGGTCAAAAAGTTGATTGCCGATCTGCGCGCCGCCGAAAACGACTCCCTGATGATCGTAGCCAACGAGGGCCTTTACGACGAGGCTTACCGCACAAAAGACAATCTGCCGCTGGTAGTCGCAGATAGCCTCATGCGCCTACCCATAGGCTCCATCATCGGGCCTTACATAGAGAACAGCACCTGGAATGCCGTAAAAATCCTCGACCGCAAAGTCGTTCCGGATTCTGTCCGCGTGAGCCAGATACAATTCCCCGCCACGCAGCCGGGCCTCAACCGGGCCGACAGCCTTCTTGCAGAGTTGCAAGCCGGTAGAGTCCGCTTCGATACGCTGGCCCGCATCAGTCAGGACCCCATCGGCGCAGCCCGGGGCGGCGACATCGGCTTCATCGGCGCAGATAGCGACAAAGGCGAAAACTACGTCAACACCGTGTTCTACAAGGCCGAAAAAGGGAAGTTCTATCGCGTGATCAGCCAGCAAGGCGTATTCATCGTCACGGTGACCGATCGCAAGTTTGTCAAAAACGAAACCGGCGTAAAAGCCGCTTACCTATCGCGGGCCATCGAGCCAAGCAAGAGCACCCAGCAAATCATTAAAGACAAGGCCGTTGAACTGATTCAAAAGGCCAAGACGCTGGAAGACCTCAGCCGCATCGCCCTTGAGATGGGCCTCAACATGCAAACCAGCCAGCCCTTGCGCCGCAACGATTTCATTGTCGGCGCTTTGGGCGCCAACGAAGGCTCGCGCGACATGGTGCGCTGGGCGTTCGAAGAGCGTACGCGCAAAGGATCCGTAAGCCAGGAAGTGTTCTCCTTCCGCGACGGACAAAGCGGGTACTACGACAGCAAATATGTGGTCGCCGCGCTCAAAGAGATTGTGCCCAAAGGCAAAGCCACCGTCGCTACACTGAAAGGACTTCCGGAGGCAGAGCAACGCATCAAAAACCTGAAGCGCGCCGAACTCATCACGGCCCGCTCTATGCAGGCCTCGGGCAACTTGTCCGCCCTGGCAAATCTCTGGGAGATAAAAGTAGATACGATCCGTGGCGCCATGTTCAGCCAGAGCGGCGGAGAGCCGCGCGTGACGGGCGTCGCCTTCGGTCTAAAAACCGGCGAAGTAAGCGCGCCCATCCCCGGCAATAGCGGCGTTTACGCCGTGCAGCCACTCACCGCCAAAACAGAGACCACGCCGCCGGCCGATCTGACCATGTTCAGGCGTCAGGGAACATCTAC
>JBKBLI010000045.1:19367-29028 GCA_046296435.1 Saprospiraceae bacterium
GCCAACACCCTGCTGGTACGCGAATTGATGCCCTCGCTGCGCAAAAAATCAGATCTGATCGACAACCGAAGTAGCATATTCTAATCCGACTTCCTTATGAACGCCGTGACGCGACTCGCCCACACCCATTGCTCGTTTCCCTCCGCGTACCCTCTCTGTCTCGCGTTCGTTTTTTTGAAAAAAAAATACGCCAAAAGCGCCGTCCGCATGCTTGCGGGGGCGCTTTTGCTTTTACGCTTATGCGCCGTAGCCGCCGCACAACAAACATTCACGCTCGATGATACGCTGCGCGGATCCATTACGCCCGAACGAGCCTGGTGGGACCTGGCGTTCTATCGACTCGAAGTATCGATTGATCCGGAACTGCGATACATCAAAGGCCAAAACGAAATCCGATATCGGGTGCTGTCGCCCGGCCAAATCATGCAGATCGATCTGCAACCCCCGCTCGAATTAGAATCGGTCGAACAGGATGGGGCCCCGCTGCCTCTGACGCGCCTGGGCGCCAACGCATGGATGGTCGCACTGCAAAAACCGCAAACGCCCGGCGCCGTCGAAACAGTGGTCGCGCGCTATTCAGGCGTGCCGCGCGAAGCCAAAAACGCGCCCTGGGACGGCGGATTTGTCTGGAGCAGAGACCGAAGAGGCGGACATTTTATCGCAACAGCCTGTCAGGGTCTCGGAGCGAGCGCATGGTGGCCCTGCAAAGACCACGCTTACGACGAGCCAGACTCCATGCAGATCGCGCTGCGCGTGCCCCAGCCCCTTTTTGCCGTGGCCAACGGACGCCTGCGCGGCATTCGCGAGCACGAGGACGGCACGCGCAGCTTTGAGTGGGCGGTAGTCAACCCGATCAACAACTACGGCGTCAATGCCAATGTGGCGGAGTATGCCCACTTCGAGGACACCTTGCATGGCGCCAACGGCTTGCTCACCCTGGATTATTACGTACTCCCCTACAACCTCCTCAAGGCCAAGGTGCAATTTGAGCAGGCCAAACAGACCCTTCGCGCCTTCGAACACTGGTTTGGGCCTTATCCTTTCTATGAAGACGGCTACAAACTGGTGGAGGTCCCTTATCTGGGTATGGAGCACCAAAGTTCGGTGACCTATGGCAACGGTTTCAAAAATGGGTATAAGGGTACGGACTTGTCCGGTACCGGACACGGGCTGAAATGGGATTTCATTATCGTGCACGAGTCCGGTCACGAGTGGTTTGCTAACAGCGTCACCGCGCGCGACGTGGCAGACATGTGGATACACGAGGGCTTTACTTGCTACAGCGAAGGATTGTTCACAGAACACTACTACGGCAAAGACGCCGGAGCAGAGTACCTACGCGGCCTGCGCCGCAACATTCGCAACGACCGCCCGATCACGGGGGTATATGGCGTGAATTACGAAGGTTCGGGCGACATGTATTACAAAGGCGCCAATATGCTCCATACCATCCGACAAATTGTGGCCGACGATGCGCGCTGGCTCAACATATTGCGCGGTCTGAACCGCGACTTTTACCACCGCACAGTCGATGCCGAGCAGATAGAGCGCTGGATCAGTCGCGAAGTTGGTCGGGATTTGAGCAAAGTGTTTGAACAATACTTGCGCGACACCCGCATCCCGGTGTTCGAATACCGAATAAAAAGACGCTTCCTGGAGTATCGCTGGTCGGATTGTATCCCAGGATTTGATATGCCGCTTAAGGTAACGCTGCCCGGAGGCCGCTCAGATTTTATTTTTCCGACCACGCAATGGAAAAAAATGCCCTGCTCCGTGAATAAGACCGAAAAGTTAGCCATCGATCCGGACTTTTACATCTTTGTGAAAAAGAGCTAACTGATCGCGGTTTGGTACCAACCGACATGCCAAGCTCTCGCAAGAGGGATTTGCGCTAAACAAGAAAAAAGTACGACAGCCGACCGTATTTTTTTAAAAAAAGTACGCCGCAAATGTAGGTCATGTTTTTTTGGCATGCCTTTTGCAAAGAGGTAATCGATTTGTTTCTTTTTTAATCCAAAAAATGACGGACGCCTTCAGCGACAAATCTTTTTGCGCCGCTCCGGAGTTTTTACAAACCAATTGTTTTTATGCAACATGCTATTCGCGTAGCATCAAGTATCGTTTGCGGGCTATTGCGCCGAGCCCAAGGCCTTGTCTGCGACTGTTTCCCAACCCTTCGGCCGCTCGTGGCCGGCCTGGTTTTGGCGGTTATGACCCAGCCCCTGCAGGGAGGCGCCCTTGACAAACGCATTTTGATTCAGGTAAGCGCGCCCCTTTCTGATAGCGTGGGCATGTGGATGAGCCATTACGTCGGGGTACAACCCAATGCGATATTGGATGTGCCGGTTCGGGTACGGGGTTTTTCGGACATCCTGAGCATTCAGGGCGTCATTCTGTGGGATCCTGAGACGCTCCAGTTAGAAACGGTTACCAATTTCAACTTGCCTGGTTTCAATCCGTCTATACATCTGGGGTCTCCTGCTGAGTGGGCTGACGGCATACTTCGCTTTGGATGGCTCAACTCTGTCACGGAGGGCGTGACGCTCGTGGATAGCAGTTCCATTTTCACGCTTCGATTCAAAGCGATTGGCGCTGCCGGAGCGATGAGTACATTGCGTTTTTCAGAGCTGCCGCCAGCCACATATTTTGAATTGGTTAAAGCCGATTTGAGCGCATTTGGGTTTTCGGATCTGTCGTTAGTCGATGGCTCCGTTTCGCTGGCGATAAAAGCGAATAGCTCGTTCGCCGACATTCGCAGACCCATTCTTTCGGCCGGCTTATCGCCCAACCCGTGCGGCCCGAAGGGCGACTTTGTACTGCACCTCGATTTAGAGGTTCCTTCTGAATTGTCGGCGTCGGCGCTCGACGCTTCAGGTCGGATTATTTTTTCAGAAAAAAATATAGGTCGCTTTTCTGCCGGCGCGCATCTCATTGCGATGCGCCTGCCATCGGATGCGCCCGCCGGAATGTATCAACTGGCGCTCCGCGCTGCTAATCAACTTGCGGTATTGCCGCTCATCAAACAATGACTTTTTCAATAACATTCCCGTTTGCCAACGTTAAATTTTTAAAAATGAGACCGATTTCTGTACTCTTTTCGGCAGTGATTCTGCTCTTTTCGCACAATCTGAGTGGGCAGATTGTCAGTTCGTTTACGCCTGCTACGGTCAATGCCACAGTAGGGCAAGTCGTATCTGTTGACCTCAAAATGTCAGGATTTACGAACATTGTGTCCATGCAGTTCTCCGTCAGTTGGGACTCTACGGTGCTGAAGTTGGAGTCGGTCTCCAATTCTTCCTTGAGCGCTTTTATGCCTGCGCCGGGATTCAATTACAGCCTCACGGCCGACCCCAACAACCCGAACAATGTGTTTTTGCAGCAGGCCAACTGGTTGCGCGTTTCGTGGAACCCCAATCTTTCCCAATTCCCCAACGGAGCAACAGTTCCCGCGACGGCGACTATTTTGCGTTTCAATTTCAGAGTGCTGAAAGCCTGCGCAAGTCCAGTGAACATCAACCCAGCCCTGGCTCCGATACCCGAATTTCGCAACAATCAGGGCGCGTCGCTCAGCGTTGACTTTAGCTCGGGCGCCGAGATTATTGCCGGCGATTGCCCGCCGCCGCCGCCCAGCTTTCAGGGGCTGAAAATCATCTCTACGGACATGTTCATTCCACAGGGCGAGATTGGTTGTATGCCCATTCGCGTGAATGATTACCAAGATATTGTGACAACGCTGGTAGCCTTCAACTGGAACCCCGCCGTTCTGAACTTCGACTGCGTGCGCAATTTCAACCTCCCCGGCTTGACATCGGCTGATTTTGACATCAACCAAGCGGCCGGTCGCCTGGCAGTTTCTTGGGGCACGCCCAGCGGTAATGCCATTTCGAGGCCCAACCTCAGCCCCATCTTCGAAGTTTGTCTGAAAGCCGTTGGCGCTCCCGGAGCCAGCACCTCACTAACGCCCAATGGAAATGGTTTTCCGCAAACCACCCCTGCAGAGATTGCCAGACCCAATGGTCAAAACTTGTGGAATCCCAATTCCGTACCTGTGCCCGGAACTATAAGCATCATGCCCAATCCGCCGTCATCTACGGCCGTTCAGTACTTTGCCGAACGCGACTCCGTGAAGAAAGGCGATATTACCTGTGTCGCGATTAGGGCCAACAAATTCAATAGTCTCGTTATCAGCGAGTTTGCAGTATTGTTCGATACGACCAAGTTGTCGTTTGCATCCATCAATCTGGGCGCCAATCCGCTCGGCCTGAATAATAATAACGTCGAGTGGAAGGAATTGGAGACCGCGCCATTTTCTGGCGAGTTTGTCCGCTTTGTACATTTCCGCTACGACAACCCTGCAGGCATATCGCTGCCCGATAGCACAGTTCTGTTCGAAGTATGTCTCAATGCCATTGGCAATGCGGGCGAAACGGTTCCTGTCCAAGTAAAAAGCTTCTCGTATCCTTTTGTGACCTGTGCCGGTATAGGCGCCTTTAAATCCAATCTCAGCGGCGCCCAAGTGTTCACGACTAACGGACACGTGCACATACGCCCGGCTATCACCATCAATCCCGGGTCGCAAATCACGCAAATAAAATGTAATGGCGGCAACGACGGCGCAATCAGCCTCAGCCCCACGGGCGGCACAGGGCCTTATACCTTCAACTGGTCCGGGACGAGTATCGTCAATCCCAGTCAGCAAAACCAAACGGGATTGATGGCCGGCACATACAACGTGACCATCACTGACCAGCCTTCCGGCGCGACCTCGACGGCCACCTTCAACCTCTTCAATCCTCCGCCGCTGACTACTCAGGCCGCAAGTTATACGGTCACGCATCAGACTTGCTTCGGCGCCAATACCGGCGCCATCAGCGGCGTAACCGCCCAAGGCGGAACAGGCCCTTACAGCTACGCCTGGAGCGGCCCGGGCGGCGTCACTTACAACACGCCCAACATCAGCGCTTTGACCCCGGGAGCCTACAATTTGACAGTTACCGATGCCAATCAATGCCAAACCATAGCCGGCCCGGTCAACGTCAATGCCGCTACGCAAATGCAGGTGCAAACCGGCTCTTTGAATACGCAAAATGTGGCCTGCTTTGGAACAAACACCGGCTCGATCAGCCTCAATATCGTGGGCGGAGCCGCCAACAAGCAATTCCAATGGAGCGGGCCAGGTAATTTCACGGCCAACACGGAGGATATCAGCAATCTGGCAGCGGGCAATTACACCCTGATGGTCACGGACGGCAACGGCTGTACCTTCACCACCCAACAGTTCACGATCAACAACCCGGGCGCGCCCTTTGTGATTGGCCAAGCCACCGCCAACGACGTATCCTGTATCAACGACACCAACGGCTCCATCACCCAACCGGCTTCGGGCGGCTGGACGCCTTACATGTCATTCAGTTGGACCAATGCCCAAGGCCAAACCGTATCTAACGTACAAAACCCCATTGGGCTTGCTCCGGGCGTTTATACGCCTACTTTCACGGACAACCGCGGCTGTTCTGTATCGGGCGCCCCAGTAACGATCTCAGCCCCGCCCAGCCAGTTGATGGCCTCTTTTACGGCTACCCAGACCGCCTGCCCCAATCAGGCAAGCGGCTCGATCACCGTCACGGCTAATGGCGGATGGGGTGCTTACCAATACGCCTGGGGGCCTTTACCCCAGCAATTACCGCCTGTACCCAACCCTACCGGCGTACAAGCCGGCACATACTCGGTGACGGTGTCAGACGCTAAAGGTTGCGCCGTAGTGATCAATCCGGTAGTGCAAGGCCCACAGCCTATCGTAGCCAATCCTGACGTGACCAACCTGACCTGTCACAACTCCGGCAACGGCGGAATCATCTTGAATGCCACCGGCGGCGCCATGCCCTACCAATCAATTACGTGGACAGGTAATCTCAGCGGCGGCAGCATTTCCAATTTGGCCGCCGGACAGTACACGCCTACGATCATTGACGCCAACAATTGCATGGTCACTTTACCGCCCATCATCGTCACCGCACCCCAACCGATCACGATCTCCGGCGCGCTGACGGACCCGGATCCGGGACAAACAAACGGCGCTATCGCGCTCACCGTGACCGGCGGTACTCCCAATTATCAATACGCCTGGATCGGTCCGGATAACTTCACGTCGAATCAGCCCAACATCTCGAGCCTGAAAGGCGGCATATACACCGTAACCATTACCGACTCCAACCTCTGCCAGGAAGTGGCCGAATTCTTCCTCAGCGGCGGTCTGGCAGCCAGCGTGATCAGCACAACGCCATCCTGCAACAACGACGGCTGCGTCCAACTCGATCTCACCCTCCCCGGAGCGGGTATATTCGTCCTGAACTGGACCAACACCGCAACCGGCATGAGCAACGCTCAACCGGTACTGGCGGCAGGACCCATCACCGTTTGCGACCTGGCCGGAGGCGCCTATACCTTCCAGCTTTGCGACGACGCGGGACTCTGTAGCCCCACGGTCAATGCCACCGTACAACAAAACCAGCCGGTCACCCCGCACGGACAAACCGTATCCGACCCAACGCCGCCCAACTACAACAACGGACAAATCCTGCTGACTCCCTCGCAGTCAGGACAAGTTCTGAGCTATAGCTGGTCGCCCACTACACTCCCTGCCGGCCCGGTACAGTTGAGCCTGACAGAGGGGACTTATACGGTGACAATTACCAACTTCACCTCTGGCTGCACCCTCGTGCTCACCTACGCGCTCAACAACCAGTACCCAGCCCTGGCGCTGGCGCACAATGCGACCAATCCGACCTGCGCCAACAGCAACACTGGGTCTATCAACCTGAATATCGGCGGCGGCAACCCGCCTTTCACCTTCCTATGGTCAAACGGCGCCGTTACGCAAAACATCAGCGGCGTGCCCGCTGGCGACTACTCCGTCACCATTACGCAAGCGCATGGCGCTACCACTGTTTACACGGTTCCGACCCTGACCAATCAGTCCAGCCTGACGATCACCAACGTCAACATCCTGAGCAACTACGGCGGCTTCCAAGTGAGCGGCGCCAACAAATGCGACGGCATCGGAGAGGTCTTCTTCAGCGGGCAAGCCGGTCCAGTGAGCGTCCAGTGGAGCAGCGGCGGCAACACCGCCTTTACACAATCGCTCTGTGCTGGCGATTACACGGTGATAGTGACCGACAATTTGGGTTGCACCGCCACGTGGAACGGCTCCCTGACGGCGCCTGCGGGTATCACTTCGACCGCGCTGGCCATTACCAACTACAACGGCTTCAATGTAAGCTGCGACGGACAGTGCGACGGAGTCGCGCGCGTACAAGTAAATGGAGGCGTGCTTCCGTACAACGTCATTTGGCCCACGGGCCAGGTGGATTTCATCACCAGCCCCAGCATGTTCTCTCAAGCCGTAAAACTCTGCGGCGGATCATACAAAGTGACGGTGACCGACTTTAACAACAACGCTGCAATTGTCGATGTGGTCATAACAGAACCCGATCCCATCACCGCAACTTTCAGCTTCATCGAACCCACCACCTTTAACTCCTGCGACGGCGAGGTGTTCATTGTAGCTAACGGCGTGGCTGGATCGCCCTCGTTCATTTGGTCAAGCGCCTTTGGCCGCAATGGAACCGGCCAAAACGCCAGCGGACTTTGCGCAAGCGACAACGTACAGTTTATCGTGCGCGACGCCAACGGCTGCATCGGTACGTTTAGCGCCGAAATCCCCTTCCCGCAAGATGGATGCTTGCACGTGCGCCCGGTGATCACGCCCGGCAACGACGACGGTAAAAACGACTTCACATTCATCCCCTGCATAGAAACCGTGGAGAATACGGTAGAGATCTACAACCGCTGGGGTCAGTTGGTATTCCGTACAGATAACTACAACAACGGCGATTCCGGTCGGCGCTTCGAAGGTAAAACCCGCGACGGCGCGCTGCTGGCAGAAGGCGTTTACTTCTACGTGCTGACCTACAAAGACATCCAAAACCGCAACCAGCAACTCAAAGGCCACATCAACCTGATTCGTTAACCTGAATTGTTCGAACAAACCCGCGCAAAACCGGTCCAGCGCCGCCGTACCATAGCAACGGCGCTGGACCGATTGGGCGAAGCCTTGCGCAAAAGCATCACCTTTTTTCAAATCCACACATTTCAATCACCACCCAATCGCGCAATTGTTATGAAAAAGATTTTCATTACACTATTTTTTACTCTTGCCGGCCTGATCGCCGTTCGCGCCCAAGAGCAGGCAGTTTTCTCTCAATATCCGGTTTTCCCGATTCTGGTAAACCCTGCGCTCACCGGCTTTGACGGCGGCCACCAATTCCTTGCCAACGCACGTTCGTCGTGGACCGGCTTCCCCGGCGCGCCCAAAAACTATACAGCGCTGTACAACGGTCTGTTTGCCGACAAATTGGGCTTAGGCGGCGGCATATCGTCTGAAAAAATCGGCGAAATGAATCAGTTTCGCCTTCAACTCAATTACGCTTTCCACTTTCGCATCCAAAAAGCCCGCATCAGCCTCGGTCTAAACACGGACTTCCTCAACCGCCGCATCAATCCCGATCTGCTCAATGATCCGACCGTTCAAATCAACGACGAAGTCCTCGAAAGGCTAACCGAGGGCGAAAGCCTTTTTGACGCCACCTTCGGCGCACATGCTTTGTTCGATGAAAAATTCTTTATCAGCCTGGCTATCCCCAATATCGTGCGTGCAAACTTAGATCAGGTCCCCGTATCCAGCGGCGGCGGAAACGATGATCGCGGTTCCGACAAACTCTTCAGCCACTATAACCTCCAACTCGGATACATCGCCGACATCGCTTCGCAGAATTTCAAAATCATCCCTTCGCTGGCTGTGCGCAAGTACCGCGATACGCCAATTCAGATCGATCTCAACGTACAAGGTCGCTTCCTCGACGAAAAACTGCTTGCAGGCCTCACTTACCGCCCCAGTGTCGGCGGCTCCATGGCCTTCATGATCGGCACCAAAATCAACGACCGCTTTATGCTGATGTACGCATACGACCTTTCATTCGGGCCTTTTCAGACTTACAACGGCGGCGGGCACGAGCTGACTGCCGCCTATCGACTGGGCCGCAAATACGGCGAAAAAGCGCCTGCAACATCGCCCGTGAACTAAGTAAAAATTCGATTACCTAAGGTTTTGCGATCACAACATGACGGCCATCGCCGATGCTACACAGACCCGGCCCGGGAATTCAAAGAAAGGGTCGGCTTTGCAAACCTTCGGCACACAGAAACCGTCTGGAACAAGCCTAAAGCCTCATGCGCCCTTGTCCCGCTTTACGCCCACAAGCTAAGTGCAAATAAAAATTTCTTGCGTGTAGGTTTGTCCCAAGCCTTCACCGCATAACGATAACAATTGGTTTTTGGGATGGCCTCTCTGCGAAAAGTCGCAGGGGGGCTTTTTTAATGGGATACCTACTTGAAGAAAAAAAGAGCTGTCATAATGATAGGGCGGGTGTGCGTAGCGCTTCAAACTCACGACTACCCAGGCCCCATTTGGGGCAGTGTTGATGGCTCCAGTCGGGTTTGGTGTGGTCATGACCAATTTGCTTGGTCAAGTTTCGTTCACCAAAGGCAAACAGAAATCAATACTGGAAATAGCGCTCAACAAAATTGAAGCCGCTTTTATTTT
>JBKBLI010000046.1:0-8379 GCA_046296435.1 Saprospiraceae bacterium
CGGTTGTTTGAAGACCTCGCGGGCGGCATAGACGCCAATAAAAACTCAGGGCGCAAAGCGGGAGCATGAGCAAAGGGCGCGGGTCTGACCATGCTCGCGTCGGGCGTCCGCATCTCAACCTTCGAACAACATCAGCGCCAACCAGGCAAAAGGAAGTACAAAGATAAAGGAATCAAAGCGATCCAGAAAGCCGCCGTGTCCGGGCAAAAAATTACCGCTATCCTTCACTTGGAGACTGCGCTTGAACATGCTTTCGAACAAGTCGCCCATTACCCCAAACACCGATACGATGCCGGCCAGCAAAAGCCATTCGGACACTGAAAAATCCAGGACCCATTGCGACAGGACCAAAGCCAGAAAGACAGTGGCAACCACGCCCCCAAGCGTGCCTTCCCATGTCTTTTTGGGCGAAATACGCGGGAAAAAAGGCGTCCGCCCAATTTTTGATCCGATGACATAAGCCATCGTGTCGTTAGCCCAAGTCAACAACAGCAGACCAAGCACCCGCATGGGCGCATAATTGTCGTGCCAGTAACTGATCGTGATCAAAAGCGAAAATGGCACGCCAATATAGACAATCCCCAGCAGATAACGCCCCAGATTGTCGATCGGCGTATCCGAAATCAGGAATAGCTCTACGGCAAACAACACAAAAGTCAAAAGCAGCAGCAAAATCAGCGACATCAAAATCGGGCTGACGTTGTCGGACAGGTCGGCTACAAACAAATAAGGATCAAACTGCGCGCCCCCTGCCAAAGGTACAAAAAAGCCAAAAAGTTTGCTTCCATACACCAAAAAAGGCAAAACGCCCAGAAGCGTACCCGCTCCTTGTCGAAAACGCTTGTACCGATCGCCCTGAAACAGCAGACCGTGAAATTCCCACAGACAAGACCCTGTGATCAATGCAAACAAAATATAAAACGCCTTGGCTCCTCCAAACACCCCTCCCAACATGGCAATGACGAAAATGGCCGCCGAGATAGCTCTTTGTCTCATAAATCCCACTAAATCAAACCACAAAGAACGTCATTGCCCAACGAATGTCCTGTATATTTTTTCGTTTTTGTCCGAAACGGGTTATGTTATACATCCCAATACTTTCAGCGGCGGCGGCAGGAGCCTTGTCGCTCAAGCGTTCGACCTTCAGCAAAGCGCTCCGGACAGCCTCAGGCGGTATCGGCAAAGCGGACTGTCCCGGCCGGCGCCGGCGATCTAACGCATGAGCGTTACATCGCCGGTGATGCGTTTCGTCTGCGAGTCGCAGGCAATTTCCACGATATAGATATACACATCCGACGGCGCCGGAAGGCCGCCGGTCGTCCCGTCCCAGTAAGGCGCTTCGGCGCTTTCGTACACCTTGACGCCCCAGCGGTTGAAAATGGCCATGTAAGCGATTCGCTCAAATCCCTCAAAAGGCGCGACGCGAAACACGTCGTTCAGCCCGTCGCCGTCCGGAGTGAAGGCATTGGGGATCTTCAGCCGCGTCGGATCGCAGGGGGCCAAGGGTTTTGTCCGGTATTGGACTTCGGCGCTGCAACCTTGGAGCGTCGTGACCCTCAGCGTGTAAGTCGTCGGTACAGTCGGCGACGCCAGCGGCGATGGGCAATCCGCACAGGATAACCCTTCCGAGGGAGTCCAGCTATACGTCGCAAAGCCGGCAGGCGCCTGCAATACGACGCCTTGCCCCGCCTCGAATATCAAGGTGTCGGGCGTGGGCAGCGCGGGGAGCGAGATCAGGGAGAGGCGCGTGCAGTGCGTACTGTCGCACCCGTCGGGGGTCTGATATTGTCGGCAATACAGTCCCGCCGCCGTAAGCGCCTGTCCGTCGAGGATCAGCGTATCGCCCTGACAGATTGCTGCGGCGCTTTCAGAGGCAGGCATCCGGTAAGCCAATCTTGCGGCGACCACACTATCACATCCAAAGACGGTCTGAAGCGTCTGCGTATATAATCCGGCCTGATCAGTCGTAATTCCTCCCGGCAAGGCAATCGGCTTGCCGGGACAGGTCAAAAACACCCCAAAATCTTGCGCATAGGTTGGCCACACCGTCACCTTTACCGAGTCTGTGGCGCTGCAGCCGTTGGCCAAAGTGATCAGGGCAACATAGGTAGCGCTTTGTTGAGGGGCAAGGGTTTGAACCGGCATGGCCGGTTGCGCGATCCCCGGTCCGCTCCATTGATAGCTTGCCGCGTTGGGAGTGGCGCTCAGCGTGACGTTTTGACCCTTACAAACGCTTAAGTCCGGGGTAAGGATGGCGGGTGTCGGGCTGAACGCAACATCGAAGCGGCGTTCTACCTCGCATCCGGCGTTATTTTCAAGCAAGACAAAAGTGAATACGGAGCCGGGTTGCGTTTGCGGCGGCGGCGCGAATACCGTACCCGGACACACATCGCAATCGAGCAGTCCGGAGGGATGCCACTGATAAGCGCTGCCGGGCGCCGCCGGAATACCGATGGGCGTTGGAGTCAGCGTACACGCAAGAATATCCTCATGGCGTATTTTCAAGTTTCGCAAAGGTATGACTGCGCTGTTGCAGGCGCAGTTTTCTGCTGCGGGCAGCAAGAGCAAGAGTTTGCACAGTTGGTCGGCGCCGAGCGACACCAATGCGCTCAGTTGGGCGAGTTGGCCGGATTGAAGCGTCTGGTTGTAGGAGATCGTTTGCAACAGGGTTTCGCCGGGGTCGGGCGAACCATTGCCATTGGCATCAATCCAGAGTTGGGCGGTGATCTGGGGCAGCGGATCAGAGCCTGCATTTTCGAGTGCGATGGCCAATTGGAGCGAGCCGTCGGGTAGGGCGACAGCATTGAAGTCGCCGAGGGCGATATTGGCGTTGAGCGTAGGCAGGATCAACAGCGCTTCGCCTGTGGTTACATATACTCCGCAATTTTGACCCTGATCGGGACAAAATGCCGAAATGCGGCGTCGGGTTTGGGCGCTTACAATGCGGTTGGCGCAATCGGCGGGGTCATCGTAGCGCACCGCGATACCAAATTGTATTGTTCCGCCGATGGGCGTATTGGTAGGCAGCGGCAGTTGCAGCGTCTGACCGACTTGATGGGGCGGACCGGCTGGAGCCCCTTGACCGGCCATGTACGATCCAGACACGTAGCTTACTCCCGGGGGCAAGGTGACATACACGCTGTCCTGTACGGTCGGGGCGCCCAGTACCTGAAGCGTTACCGTCAGCGGCGCTTCATCCCCACAATACAAAGGGTCACTATGGTTTATCGCCATAGAAGCATTCACAGCGTAAGGTTGCGTCTGACCGTTTAGCGACAGTGCGGGGCCGGCTTTTTGGATGTTGTTGATTGCGAGGCCGCAGTTTTGAACGCCGCGCACTGCGTACAATGGCTGCGCGTTGGATACAAATCCGCATTCGGCCTGCGTGCGGAATCGGACGCTGAACGCATTGGCCGGTTGCAACAGAAATCCGGGCAAGCCGTCGGGGCCGAGCGCGGGCAATAGCATGTTTAGCGTCCATTCATAGCGATTGCCGGGCAAGGGCAAAGGATCGGGCGCAGGCGACCAGGGAGCGCCTGCCGGATACGACACCTCGCAAGTACCCAGACTTGGGCTGATGCCTTGGGGCAGCGTAAGGCCTGCCGTGACTTGCTGCGCAAATCCATCGCGCGCATTGCTGACCGTAAATCCAAACCAGTCAGAAGGCTCGCACAAAGGCACGCCGGTCGGCTGCGACGTCAGGTCCAATTCCAACTCCGCGTCGAGCAGGTTTAGCTGAAGAAAAACCGTATCCAACCCGCACTGGGCCGAAAGCGGGTTGGATATGGGCGCGCATCCCCATCCGGAGCGAATGCGCACGCTAAACGGCTTGCAAGAGCCGCTTCGGGCGCGGAGCCGCAGGTTTTGTTGCGCTCCGGGGCCTAATGCGCCAAGCTGGAACAAACCCGCCACTCCGGGAAGGGGTTGCCATTGCGGCCCGCGGAGTAGTTCCACATCTTCCAACATGCCGTCGATAGGTTCGACATACACCCAGGCATTAGGCGCCTGCGCGCCGACCAGATTGCGCAAGCTAAACGCATAATCGAAACTCGACTTCGGCAGATCAAGCGCTGAAGACAAGGTCTGAAGCCGCAGTATAGGCGAGCCGCCGAGTAAGTGCAGCGAGTCCGGCGTGTTGGCAAAAGACTGAGGCGCGGCAGGTTTGTACCCGTTGGGGCCGCTCGCGATACCCCAAATACCGGCGCCCGTTGGCGATCGAAAGTTACAATCCGGCGAAAGTCTGATATCAAAACGCAGTTCATACCCTTCGTCGATCGGATTGACGTACAGCGGATCTGTCATGTACTGATAGGCATCGTTCCCGAGAGCCGTCCAACTTAGCGGCGCCTTGTTTAGCCAAGGCAAATTGGGCTGAAGCAACAAATCGGCGGCGACCGACAAAGGCGATATGCCGGGCACGAGCGTGTGGCGCAATATATTCAGGCGCGTCAGGGGGCGCACTTCGTAGGGGAACATGTTGTCGCGCGCAATGCGCGCGCCGTAGCGCGTAGGCTGCGGCGTCAGCGAAGGATCGCAAGCCCTGATGGTAAAGCGGGGCGTTTCGTTGTAAGCCACAATGCCCGAGTACTGTTGAAGCGGCGCGCTTGGGTCGGGCGCGCCCGCTTGGCGAAAATTATCGAAAAGCGTACGTATCCTGAAATTGAGCAAAGGCGGCTTGGCCGTTGGCGTGTAGTTCTTTTCAAACACCAGATCTGCTACGTATATAATCGTATCTCCGGGCGATAGCGGCCCCAAATGGTCAAAGTTTAGCGCATGTAGCCAATATTGCAAAGCAATCCGCTCGGTTGTTTCGTCCGGTTGTACGTTGTTGTAGAATACGTCTATCAGGAAGCGGTCGTCGGCCTTCAAAAAGCCGCCTGCATAGGGCTGCGCAACCTGACCGGATTTTTTGACCAGCGTCCGGGCGTCGATATGCGCCAAAACCCGATTGTTCGTAAATTCGCCGACGGCAAACACCACTTCGGTAGAATCCGCCCCGTTGAGCGTCACCTCGCTCTGACGCATCTCGTGTATGATAAAAAAAGGCAGATAACCGCCCGGCGTCCCGGACTGTAGCACAAACTCGTTGATATAACGCAGCGTATCGCCCGTTATGTAGCGGTCCTTGCGTATGAGCGGGTGCCCGGCTTTGTGCGCGCCGTCGGCGTTGCGGTCGTCGTCGTCGTCCGCAAAATCAATGTTTTTCCGAAAAGTCTGCGTCGAAAACAAAAACTTAGCCTCCCCAAGCGTTAGCGTGTCGCCGTTCAGGACGACCGGCTGAGCAGGATCTAAGCCTTCGGCCGGATGCCCCGGCCCAAACGGCGTGTTTGGCTCGTAATCAATACAAGCCGCATCCACCAAAACGAAATAACTTTTTTCTCGACAAAAACCGCATGGCACAGGTGTGTGCAAACCGTCGGATACGCCGGACACCGTAAATACCTCCAAGGCGCAAAGGTGGTCGCAGGTAGGGATAAATGTTGGGAGATAACTCCCCGTTTCCAACTTTTGACAGGCTATTCCGGGCGCGCAGTCAAACTTCAGACAGTGTCGCAGCGACACCTGCTCTTTGTCCGCAAAAGGAAGCGCAAACACGATCGTGACATGCGAACTCCCGTCGGGATTAACCGATTTTTCGAATCTCGCCGGCGCTTTACCCTCAATTTGGGGCAGGCAGGATTCATCCCACGACAAGCCGAAAGGCAGATCAAAATCAAAGTGCAGAAACATCCCATCTTCCTGCAAAAACGGCGAGCGAAACGTGAAATCCATCTCATAAGGGACGCCGTCGTCAAGACAAGTCAGTATCTCGTACTCCGGCGCGCCGTACAAAATATTGGGCGGCACAAACAAGCCGTCTATCTTTTCCGTCACGGGGCTTTGTTGCGGGCAGGCTTTTCGGTAGAGCGTTCGGATTTCGAAGGGCGCCACGCCGTACTCGCAAAAAGGCTCGCAGCGGATAGCCCCAAACCGGAATTCGACCGTCTCGCCGGCAGGCACGAGCGGAATGGCGACTAACGCAGACTTGAACCCCGTCTTGCCGCAGCTATCCAACTGAGCGGCCACGGTCAGATTCGGCGTCAGCGGCAATACTTGCCCGCCAGATTCAACCTCAAATAAGCCCGGGGCCAAGGCGTGCGACGCTTTTAGGATTTCGATATCAAAAATCACGTTGGTCGCCGGCAGTCCGCCGGCGTTGGTGATCCGCACCCGCTGGATTGCGGCATTTTCGCCGCAACTGTTGTTGATCGCGCTAAATTCAGGCTCATAGATCAGCAGGGGGTTTTTCGCGCTTGGCGCTACCAGCGTGACGGTCTGCGCGGTATCGCCTTGACACGTGACGGCGTCGCAGCCCCAGTTAAATTCAAGTACCGAGTGCAGAATCTTTTCAGGAAAACCGCAATCCTCAATCTCGGTGGTTTGCACGATGACCAGCTCCTCGTTGAAATCAAACCAGGCGTCGCCATTGCCAAACTGGCTGAAAAATGCGCCGTCAAATGTAGCCGTTGTCGCAGTTGCCTGCACGCTCTGGGCCGTCGCCCCCGACACATAGGCCGTGTAGCCGGCCCCGTGCGTATCCTTGTACGAAAGGCTTTCGATACGCCCCAGACGCGTGTTGCGCACCCTAATCTGACGGGTCAGCACGTCGCCGTTTTCTCCGTTCAGTACGATTGGCGATACGCTTACGATCTGAATCAGCCCGGTCTGAATCGGGTAGTTGGGACTTACGCCCTGCGCCGAACCGCCGGCAAAACTCAGCAGGGCGCTATTCGAAAACAATTGCCCGGTGTTGATGGCCAACTGAACCACGCAAGTCGCTTTCACCTGCAATTCCACCGTGAGGATCTGACCTGCGGAAATATTGGTCAGCGAAAAAACAGGATTATTCGGCGCATTGAGGCTCAGCAGGACGGCGTTATTTACGCTGCCGGGCACATATTCCACACCGTTGGGCAGCGTCAGCGAGAGCGACACGTCGGTCAAAGCCCCGCTGCCGGCATTACTTATGGATACGCTCATCGGAGCGGTTTCGCAAACGGCCAGGTTGTCGGGATTCTGAAAACTCAGGATCGTGTTCTGGGCTGACACATCGGCTATCTGAAGCGCAGCATGGTATATACACAGTAGGGGTAAGTAAATTTTTTTCATGCGCGCGCCGGTATTTTTGAAAGGCTACTAGCAAAAGTGTAGCCTCCTTTTTTTAACGAAAAAAATTCTTACAGCGTTTGCGAACGCTAAAATTATTTTTGTTTGCCAAGGCGCCTTTTGGGCAAAGGGAGGCGTTGTACGCGCAGCGATTGGTTTTGTTCGGTAAAAAAGACAGGAGGTCGGGCATGCGTTACGCGCCCTCCGCCCCTCATCCTCGCCCGCCGCTCGCGCTTGGCTTATGTATTTTTTCAGAAAAATTGAGCAAGACAAATGGCGCGCGAAAAGGTCAAAAATGTATTTCGTTCAATATAGCCGTTCGAAGTGGCGCCAGTATTCGGGGTAAGATTTAGCCACGGCGTCGGCGCCCCGGATGATGATCGGGCCTCGGGTCGCCAATACGGATAAGGCCATGGCTATGCGGTGGTCGTCGTAGGCCTCGAACTGCGGCGCTTCTGCATCCCATGTGGCCTGGCCTTCGAGTAGGAAGTACGTTTTTTTCTTTGAAAAGTGCGGAGGCAGCTTTAGCAGCCGTACGCTGACTTTGGCCAGTTCGGTTTTGAGGGCGGCCATGCGGTCGCTTTCTTTGAGGCTGAGGTTGTCCAGGCCGCTGAACAGCCCTTTGATGCCGCGGGCGGCGCAAGCTGCGATCAAGGCGGGCGCCAGGTCGGGGTTGTCAGTAAAATCCCATTCGAGCAGAGGAGGGGTTGACGCCCCCTGTGCGCGGCGGATTTGTATGCCCTTTGCCTCGTTGTCCTCACCCGCCCACACCCTGCTCTCTATGCCTGCGCCCTGCATCATGCGGGCAAGGGCGCGGTCGCCCTGAAGGCTTTGAGCGCTCAAGCCTTCGAGATTAAATTCGGCGCTTTCGCGCGCGGCGAAGGCCAGAGCATACCAGTAGGAGGCCGCCGACCAGTCGGCTTCTATTTGCAGCGGGGCAGGACGGTAAGCACCGGGCGCTACGCGTAGCGCAAAGGGCGTTTCCCATTCGACATCAGCCCCGAAATGCCGCATCACGCTCACCGTCAGTTCTACATAGGGCCGCGAGGCGAGCGGTCCTTCGAAGCGGATGCGCAGTCCGCGGGGCAACTTCGGAGCGATGAGGAGCAAGGCCGTGGCAAATTGGCTGCTCTGCGAAGCGTCGAGCGCGACCGTATCGCGGTGTTGAATACCGCTCCAGAGGCCGATGCGCAGGGGCGGATAACCGTCTTTTTCCAAAAAATCGATCGTCGC
>JBKBLI010000046.1:8477-28461 GCA_046296435.1 Saprospiraceae bacterium
CACCGATATCCCGCAGCGCGGCGACCAAGGGGCCAATCGGGCGTTCGTGCATGCGCTTGGAGCCGAGCAGTATTTGCGCGCCGGGCTGAAGGGCCAAATAAGCGGTCAGAAAGCGGCAGGCTGTTCCGGCATCCTGCACGTCGAAGACGCCGTCGGAAGGGGGCGTTTCGAGCAAGCGGCGAAGCAGGGAGGTGTCGTTGGCTTCGGGCAGGCAGTCAAGTTGCTCTGCGCTACGGACGCCTGCGAGGGCGAGGGCGATGAGGGCGCGATTGGCCTGGCTCTTTGAGCCGGGCAGCGGGATTTGGGCGTCGAGGCGTGGAGGCAGGGACGCGAGGGTGCGTATTTCGCGGTGTTTGGGCATTTGTCGGGCGGTTTAGTGGACATTGGCGCCGTTGAGCGCCCGGCTGATTACCTCGGCATAGTAGGCTTCATATTCCGGTAGGATGCGTTCGATATCGAATTTGCGGGCCTGTTCCAGCGCGTTGGCGCGGAACTCGTTGAGCAAGGTTTCGTTGCGCAACAGTTGGATGGCGTATTTTGCCATGCCGTCGGTATCGCCCAAGGGGCATAGGTAGCCCGTTTTGCCGTGTATATTCACCTCCGGCAATCCGCCGCTGTCGGAGGAGATTACAGGTACCTGGCAGGCCATGGCTTCGAGGGCCGCCAGGCCGAAACTTTCGTTTTCGGAAGGGATAAAAAAGAGATCGCAGATAGAGAGCAGTTCCTCAATAGCGTCCTGCTTGCCGAGGAAGCGCACGTCCTGGCAGAGGTGCAACTCGCGGCAAAGGCGTTCGGCGTTTTGGCGTTCGGGGCCATCGCCGATCATGAGCAATTTGGCTGGCCTCTCGTCGATTATCCTTTTGAAAACGCGTATGACGTCCTCCACGCGCTTTACTTTCCGGAAGTTAGAGGTATGCGCCAGGATGTGCTCGCCTTCCGGAGCGATAATTTTTTTGAAGTGATCTTTATCGATTTTGCGAAAGCGGCGAAAGTCGATAAAGTTATGAATGACCTGGATGTCGCGTTCAATTTTGAAATTGCGCAAAGTATCCTCGCGCAGCGTGTTGGAGACCGCCGTAACGCCGTCGCTTTTGTTGATGCTAAATTCGACCACAGGAGCAAAAGCGCGATTAGAGCCAACGAGGGTGATGTCTGTGCCGTGCAGGGTGGTCACCACCGGCAAATAGCGGCCTTCCTGAAGGAGTATTTTTTTGGCCATGTAAGCCACGGCGGCATGCGGGATGGCATAGTGTACGTGCAGAAGTTCGAGGTTTTGATATTTGACTACGTCCACGATCTTGGATGCCAGAGCGGTATCGTAGGGCGGATACTCGAAGAGCGGGTAATCCTCGCTGTCCACCTCATGGTAAAAGATGTTTTCGTGGAAATGGGCCAGGCGCACCGGTCTGCGGTATGTGATGAAATGTATTTGATGGCCCTTGTCGGCCAGCCCCAGGCCCAGTTCGGTGGCCACCACGCCTGAACCGCCATAGGTTGGATAGCAAACGATTCCGATTTTCATGTAATGCGATTGCGGCTAATTTGTTTTTGACGGCTACATTTGAAGCGGCCCACTTCAGGATCGCGCAAGGCGAGGTGCTTGGTGCGGCGTCCGCTCACGCGGGCGCGCCATTTGCGCCAATTGCGCGGGTGCAATTCGCGTCGCATGAGGGCGATGACTTCCGACTCTGATAGCCCGAATTGCGATTTGATGGCCTCGAAAGGCGTGCGGTCTTCCCAGGCCATTTCGATGATGCGGTCAATATCCTGTTCCGTAAGCATGCCGTTTGAAACAATGCGGAGTGCAAAGTGTTGAGTTACTTGTTTTTTTGTTTCAAAAACCATGCAAAAGCCCAAAGGCCCAGCGCGGCGCCGACGCCGTTGGCGATCATGTCGTCATATTCAAAAAAGCGCCCCGGGGCGAAGAAATACTGCGCCCATTCCATCAACGCGCCGTAAGCCGAAGCGGCCAATCCGACGCTTATCCATGCCGCAGGGCTTAGCATGCTGCGGCGCTTCTCGTACAGTCCGTAGGCGATGAGTATGCTAAGGACGCCGTATGCTGCGGCATGCGCCAGTTTGTCGGCGCTGACGATCCGAAAGCCCGGCAACTGAACACCCGGCGAAAGCGATAACATGGTGATAGACGCTAAGCAAATCAGCGCAGGCAGAAAAGGGCCGATGCGTTCGGTCAGGTAAGTCATGGGGGCGTTAATTTTTTATGAAAAATGCGCGCAGCCTTTCGAAATGTAAAGCGTACGGAAGCGCGACGACGATATGGCATCCAGCCCCTTGCGCTTTTTTCAAAAAGCGCAAGGGGCTGGATGTTTGGAGAACAGCTATTTCGGCGCTTCGCGTTTGGTTTTGAAATAATGGACGCCCGCCCCGAATACCCAGCCTTCTTTGCCATTGGCGGTGCGAATCTTGATCCAGTGATCGCTCACCGTTTCCGCGCCGAGGTTGACGGTTTCCTTTTCCGGACTTTTTTCATTCAGAAAAAAGACCTCGTCGTACAGTTTGAGCCGCGTGACCAGGGCGCCGTTTTTGGTCGGCGTTTTGCGCACGTTGAGGTTGTCGAGCGTCACGTACAGGCGGGTTAGCCCCTCGGTGCGCGCGGCCTGTTCGTTCAGCGAGGGGCGCGCGGCCTTGGGCGCGGGTTGGGGCGCTGTGGCTGTTGACGCCGACTGCGGCTCGGCTTGGGCTGTCGGTTGGGGCGCCGCGGCTGTTGGCGTGGCTGTTGGCACGGGTTGAGGCGCAGGTTGAGGCGCGGGTTTTGGGCGCAGTGAGGCGGGGGATTCGTACTGTTGAGGCAGCTCCGTTTGGGAGCGATGACGCATGCTCATTTCGGCGCGGCGGGCCGAGCATTTGGATACCATCCACAGGATCACTCCCGCAAAGAGCAAAAGGATAAAAAGCGCTTCGGTTTTGGCAAATTTCATATTTTTCAAAAAAATTGAACGCCGGCATGGCGCATGAAGGGCAAGCGGCGTTGTGTTTAAGAGCGTACTTATACTACCGGACGGTCCCATATTGTTTGGCTCACTTGGCGGGTGCGATTTAGTTTTGACATCGGCGCGCCTGGTCGTCGGGAGTTTGTTAAGCCGGCGGCGGCGTTTCTCTGGTCATTTTATTTTGAAGGCGTAGCGCGCAAGGCATCAAACGGCGCTTCGGCCTTGAAATTGCCCATTATTTGTGAACCGAAACCTATGGGTTAGGTTTTTTTGATAGTTTCGCATCGCAAAATTAGCAGACAAATTCGACAAACACCCAAAAACGCGCCGCTTTATGGACGAATTGCTCTGGTACATCGCTCTGGCTCAAGCTCAAGGCATAGGCCCCGTTACCGCCCGCACCCTGATTGGTTACTGCGGAGGAGCGGAGGCGGTGTTCAAAGCCAAATCCAAGGAGCTGCTGCGCATACCCGGCATCGGACCCGCCGCGACGACCGCTTTGCAAGATCCTCAATTACATCGTCTTGCCGAGCGCGAAATGGACTTCATGGTCAAAAGCGGGGTGCTTGGCCTGCCGTTCAACGATACCCGCTATCCTCAGCGCTTGCGCGAGATTGACGATGGTCCGATCGTCGTATATTTCAAAGGCAGCGACCCCGAATTGCTTTCGGCCCCGCGTATTTTGAGCGTGGTAGGCACCCGTCAGCCCACCGAGTACGGCAAGGCCCTGTGCGGCGAGATTGTAGAAGGCCTCAAGGAAGCGGATGTGGTGATTGTGAGCGGGTTGGCTTTCGGTATCGACGCGGCCTCGCATCGCCATAGTATTGCAGCCGGCTTACCTACGGTGGGCATCGTAGCCCATGGGCTTGCCCACCTATACCCTGCCGAACACCGCCAACTCGCCGCTCGTATGTGCGAGCACGGCGGACTGCTGAGCGAGCATCTGCACGTCGTTAAGGCGCAACGCGAACACTTCCCGATGCGCAACCGCCTCATTGCCGGTATTTGCGATGCGTTATTGGTGATTGAGTCGGGGGAAAAGGGCGGCTCAATGATCACCGCTCAATTGGCCAGCGGTTACAACCGCGATGTGTTTGCGTTGCCCGGCCGCGCGCGCGACCCCAAGAGCGCAGGATGCAACCTGCTTATTCGCAACAGCATCGCTGCGTTGGTCGGTTCTGCGACCGATGTAGTCCAGGCCATGAACTGGGATACGGCTTCGCGCGTTACAGGTGTTCAACTCAGTTTGTTTGATGATCTGGACGATACGGAGCGCGCCTTGCTACAATATATCGTCGAGCGCCCTGAGATACATATCGATACTTTGGCTGTAGCTGCCGGTATGGACTCCGGAGCGCTGGCCGCCGTGCTGCTTTCTTTGGAGTTCAGGGGCTTCGTTCGGCCCCTGCCCGGAAAGCGTTATGTAGCCATTTGAGTGTCTGTGGTTTTTTTTTAAAATATAATTCTACGCATATGAAAAACAAAAAAAGTATAGCTTGCGCTATTCTGATGGCCGCTGGCATATCGACGCTGGCGGCGCGACCCATGTTCCGTTTCAATACAACTCTTAATGCAGGTTGGGAGGTTTCGGGCCATGCGCCATCGGATCCGGCGCTTGAGCGTGTCATAGATTTTGGCGCCTTGCGCGCCCTGAACCATCCTCAATCGTGCGAAACGACAGGGGTTCCCGATGGTCCGGCTCCGGCGCTGTCCGACCCCATTCGCCAGCTTGAGGCGGATATGGTTCGCATTGCAGGCGGCGAATTCACGATGGGTTGTCAGGACCCAAAGCGCGAAGGATTCTGTTTCAGCACAGAGAGGCCTCCGCATCAGGTGACGGTCAAAGATTTTATGTTAGGCCGCTACGAGGTGACACAGTTGCAATGGCGCGAAGTAATGGGCGGCGACCCGCCGAAGTTACACAACAAGGGTTGCGACCAGTGTCCGGTGGAAGGAGTAACCTGGAACGACGCGCAGGATTTCCTGAACAAACTGAATACCTTGACGGGCCGGGATTACCGCCTACCCTCAGAGGCTGAGTGGGAATATGCCGCGCGTGGAGGGGCGCTCTCTAAAGGACATCGATACGCCGGAAGCAACAACATCGACGAAGTGGCCTGGTATAGCCGCAACTATGCGGCAGGCAATAAGAACGGCGCCGAAAAAACCACGCAACCCGTGGGCCGAAAGAAACCCAACGAGTTGGGACTCTACGACCTCTCCGGAAACGTATCTGAATGGGTGGCGGACGATTGGCATGGCAGCTACGTAGGCGCGCCGGGCAATAGCGAAGCCTGGATTGATCGGCCTCGTAGCCCTTACCGCGTGTTTCGCGGCGGATCGTGGATCAGCGACCAACACAACTGCCGGGTCATTTCTCGAAATATCAGCGCCCCGGGTGAACGCTCCTATAGCCTGGGTTTCAGGCTCGCCTTGTCGATCGATTGAAGTTCCTATTTGCCTGCGCCCTGTTTTTGTATGGTCATAGTCGGGCCTGTTTTACGTCCTTTTTTTCGGTTTGAAACTTCTGGACTTTTGTAAACTACGCTTCGGTCGCCTCAAAAAAACTAAACCAGGTCTTGCCGTAATGACGAACGTCGCTCAGGTGAGGGTGTTCGAGGAATTCGTGGTGTTGGTTGTGTTCCAGCACGAAGAGGCCGTCGGGTGCAAGGAGTTTTTTTTGAATGATCAGATCGGGCAGTAGGTCGATGGTTGGCAGGCCATAAGGGGGCCCGGCGAAGATGAAGTCGTAGGATTCGCGGGCATTTTCGACAAATCGAAACACGTCCATTTGAAAGATCTTCAGACGATCGGCAAAGCCCCATTCGGCGGCAGTCTTGCGCACAAATCGAACGGCGGGGGCAAATTTGTCCACGTAGGTGGCCTCGGGGCATCCGCGCGACAGAAACTCATAGCAATGGCTGCCCGTGCCGCCGAACAAATCCAGCATACGGGCTGCTTCAAAATCGAGGCGGTTGTTCAGGATATTGAATAGCGCCTCTTTGGCGATGTCGGTCGTTGGCCGAGTAGGCCAGTGGTCGGCGGGCGGGTTGAACCGCCGGCCTTTGTGGGTTCCTCCAATGATGCGCATATCTGAATAGATGGCAATATAATACCAGGGCGTTGCCGTTCAAGGGTTGTTTTTGTCTTTTTTTAGTCGAGGTAGGGGCGCTGAGTTGTTGGCTTCGGGCATGGGTCGCGGGGTGCGGGCTTGTTCCTCGCGGATGAGTTGTTCCAAGGACTTCCAGTTGAGGCGCTCCCAGGCTTCGGGCTGGATACCAGTGATGCGCAGTTCGGTGCGGCGGTTGAGCTGGTGGTCGGCTTCGGTGCATTTGACGCAATTTTTGATCGGCTGGCGCTTGCCGTAGCCTTTGGCGCCGATACGCGCCGGCTCTACGCCCTTGCTCGTGATGTAGCGTACGGCGCTCTCGGCGCGGCGCTGCGAAAGGGTATCGTTGTAGGCGTCGCTGCCGCGCAGGTCGGTATGCGAGCCGAGTTCGACGCTAAGTCCCGGGTTATCTAAGAGCAGTTGTGCAGCTTTATCCAATTCGGGTTGGGCGTCGGGCCGTATGTCCCACTTGTCGTAGTCGTAGTAGATGTTTTTCAGGCCGATGCGCTTATCCAATTCTGCTTTTTCTAACTCGATGTTGGCAATCAGCGATCCGTAAGCCTTCTGAGAGGCCAAGGAGATATTGTCGGTGACGCCGGCGGGTTTATCGGCGGGTGCGGCGCCGGAGCGCAGGCTTTTGACGCCTTCGATGCAGAGAATGCAGCCCTCCACGTTGACCAGAAGTTCGATCCTGCGGGCCAGAAAGCCCGGTTTGCGGATCAACATCACGTAGTGGTTGCCCTGTTCGAGCGTGAAGCTAAAAAAGGGATCCGGATGCCGGTCGAGATTCAGTTCGGTTTGACCGGTGCTGAGGTTGAACACTTCGATGGTTGCTCCGTCGATGGCTTCGACAGGGATGTCGGCCCTGGGGCGGGCGTGAGCCAGAGTAGCCTCGAAGATATAGCCCGGTTTGCGCGACAGGCGTATGTTGAAAAAAACGCGGGCCTCTGTAAGCGTCACGGTGTCGCGCCGCGGTTCGAAGGCCTCTTTTTCTGTCAGCAGGATGTAGCGCCCTGCGGGCAGCGAGAGCGCGTAGCGGCCATCTTCGTCGCTGAAGGTCTCGCCCCGGGTCAGGCCCTCCATGTCAGAAGCCCGGATCTGGGCGAGCGCCAGGTAGCCCCGGTTGTTTTCTTCGAAGACGTAGCCGCTCAGTTCTGTTTGGGCGGGCAGCGCCCAGGGAAGCGCCGTGAGCAACGTTGTTGTGAGTCCGGTCAAGGTGTTTTTCATGGCGTTATATTTTGTTATCCAAACCGGAAAAGGCAGGCGGGTAAGGAGCGAGACATCCGCACCTTTTGCCAGTATCTTTTCTTTGGGGAAAAAGCGTTGCGCGCGCTTGTCTTCGCGCGACGCAAAGATAAGATTTTTGGCAGAAAGAGCGCGGGTTGTGTCTGCGTTGCCGGCTTTGGGTCTGCGATATTCAGGAAATCATGCCTGCGATGGCAGCCGTCATGAAGCAGGCCAGGGACCCTGCGACCAGGGCCAAGATGCCGAAGCGGGTCAGGACGCCGCGCTGACCGGGGGCTAAGGCGCTGATACCGCCAATTTGAATGCCGATTGAGGCAAAATTCGAAAATCCGCACAGGGCGTACACCGCGATGAGCATGGATTTGGGTTGCATCTGTACGCCTGAGGCGCGCAGGTCCTGCACGGCCCCGTATGCGACGAACTCATTGATCACCGTTTTTTGGCCCAGCAATTCGCCGACCAGCAGGATATCCTGGGCCGGCGTGCCGATCAGCCATGCCAGAGGAGCAAAAAGCAAGCCCAGCAAGTACGTGAACGTAAGGCCTGCTGAGCGACCGGCTGTAGCGCGGCTGACGGTTTCGTTGAGACCGGTCCAATCGCCCACGGTGTGCATCATCAGCCAGTTCATCATATACACCAAACCGGTAAATACGATGAGCATAGCGCCCACGTTGACGGCCAGACGGAGACCGTCGCTGACGCCGACGGCGATGGCGTCAAGGACGTTGGCGCCGATTCGGGTTTCGGTCATGCGCAGTTTTTCGAGGTCGGGGCTATGGGTTTCGGGCACGAGTATTTTGGCAAAAACGATGGCCGCAGGCGCCGACATAAGCGAGGCGGCGAGCAAGTGACGCGCAAAAAACAATTGTTGCGCCGGGTCGTCGCCGCCGAGATACCCTACGAAAGCGGCAAATACTCCGCCGGCAATGGTAGCCATGCCCCCGGTCATCAGGCACATGATTTCGGACTTGGTCATCTTTTCCAGATAGGGTCTGATGATCAGGGGCGCTTCGGTCTGACCGATGAATACGTTGGCCGCCGCCGCCAGGCTCTCCGGTCCCGACAAGCCCAGAGAGCGGGATAATATCCAAGCGATAGCGTACACGATGCGTTGCATGATGCCCATATAAAAAAGCAGGGCCGACAGGGCCGAGTAAAACAGCACCGTCGGCAACACCCGATAGGCGAAGATGTACACCGGAGCGTCTTTAGTGGCTACTTTTCCAAATAGAAAACTGGCTCCCGCTTCCGACCATTCGACTACGTATATGAAAATCCTGGCTATGGCGTCAAAAACTTCTTTTACTCCGGGCACTTTGAGTATCAACAGGGCAACCACAAATTGCAGTCCGATCCCGGATAGTACAAGTCGCCAGGAAATGGCTTTTCTATTTTGGCTGAAAAGCCAGGCGATGCATATCAAAGAGGTCATCCCCAACAGGCCCCTGAAAATATTGTTCGCTAATTCCATGGCGAATCTGCAAAGCAGGTTGAAACGTTAAAAACGGCTCAATGTACGCTGCCTGTGCGGTTTGGAAGCGCTTTTTTTTGCAAGCGCTTAATTTCGCCCTCTGAAACAATCCGTATCATGTCACCACATCCTGAGAATAAGCCGCTGATTATAGGCGTTTGCGGCGGGAGCGGAAGCGGCAAAACCAGCCTGATCCGACGTCTTCAAGCATCTTTTGACCCGCAGGACTTGTGCGTGGTCTCACAGGACGATTACTACAAACCCCGCGATCAGCAAAAAAAGGACGAACAGGGCATTGAAAACTTCGATCTGCCCAACTCAGTGGACCGCAAAGCCCTTCGCCGGGATTTGGAGCGCCTCATCGGAGGGGAGCGCGTCGAGCGCCTCGAGTATGCGTTCAACAATGCGGACGCGCCGAGTCGAACGGTCGTTTTTTTGCCGGCGCCGGTTATCGTCGTCGAGGGCTTGTTTGTTTTTCATTACAAGAAAATCCGCGGTATGCTCGACCTTCGGATTTTTGTCAACGCCAAAGAGAATCTCAAAGTGATTCGTCGGATCATGCGCGACCAGCGCGAACGCAACTATCCGCTCGAGGATGTGCTGTATCGCTACGAACGCCACGTGCTGCCGGCTTACGAGCGTTATATCCTGCCCCACAAGGAAGACGCCGATATTGTGATCAACAACAACCTCAACTTTGAGTGGGGCCTGTCGGTCTTACAGGGTTTTGTAGCCGACTATCTGCGTCGCCGCGCCGAGGCGGGCACAGAGATCAAGGGGTGAGCGGGGTGCGGGATGTGGGTGCGTGGCGCGGCGCTCAAGCCCATAGCGAAGCCGGATAGACTCCTTCGCCGACCATTTGGCCGAGCGCTTCGGATACCGTTTGCTTGTCCTCGGGGTAAGTGACGCCCAGCCACTTGCTTTCGCTGCGCATCACTTCGACGGCTACGCTACCGTCCCGGATCATTTTATCGACGGCTTTGGGGATGTAGAACTCCGCTTTGGGTTGGTCCTGATGCGCCTGCACAAACTCCCTGAATTGTCGATCCAATTCGGGCAGGATTTCCTGATGAAGTCCGAATATATTCATCGACACGGGCATATCGTCGGCCAGGATGGGGCCGTTCTCTTCGGGTTTGCCTACGCGGATACGCCCTTGGCTATCGCGTTCGATGTGCGTTTGTTCGGTGATGCCCACCAGCGTGTTCTGCTCTCCGACCTCGCACACGCCCCGCGATACGGCGCCGTTGTCCGACAAGGTATTGCCCAGCAAATAGGCGACCATACCGTAGCGCCGGGGCGTGCAGCGGGCGCTAAGGAAGTCGGCCATCAGCCGGAAGGTGTCAAGGCCGTAGAAGTCGTCGGCATTGATCGTGGCGAAGGGTTCGGTGAGTAAATGCCGGGCGCTGAGGATGGCGTGGCCCGTTCCCCAGGGTTTGCTGCGTTCGGGGATGTCGGACAGCCACTCAAGCGCCGTATCCTTTTCCTGAAAGGCATAAACCGTAGGGATGCGCTTTTCGAATTTGGAGGATACCAGACGCCTGAAGTCGGCTTCGATGTCGCGGCGGATCACGCACACCACTTTGCCGAATCCCGCGCGAATGGCGTCGAATACCGAATATTCCAAAATGGCCGCCCCTCCCGGGCCGACGCCGTCCACTTGCTTCAAACCGCCGTACCTGCTGCCGACGCCTGCCGCTAAAATCAATAAGCTGGGTTTCATGCCAATAGCTTTGCCTACATTTGCCGCCCCGAACCGATAGGGCGGCGTTTTTTGGAAAAAAATGAATAACTAAATCCGGCAAAATCAGACCA
This sequence comes from Saprospiraceae bacterium, assembly GCA_046296435.1. Classification (GTDB taxonomy): domain Bacteria; phylum Bacteroidota; class Bacteroidia; order Chitinophagales; family Saprospiraceae; genus M3007. Next base: position 19,069 of record JBKBLI010000046.1, read on the forward strand.
AAAAGCGGATAAGCGTAGCGCCAACCAACGGTTATTTGCTCTTAATCGCGGCCTGCTGCCTGCGACGATGGCAAAAACGACGGAATGCGGCGCTTTGTAAGCGTCTTTAGATCAAAGGTGACGGATTAAATTTACGCGATAACAAACGCAGCGCAAAAATATGCACTTACAGGGACTCGACTGGTTGATAATTATTTTTTACTTTCTTTTTTCGCTTGCGATAGGGTTGTGGGGCATGCGCCGCAGCGGCTCCAGTGCCGGGGAGTTTTTTCTCTCAGGACGCAACATGCCGTGGTGGCTGCTGGGCGTATCGATGGTGGCCACTACCTTTTCGTGCGATACGCCCAATCTGGTGACCGATATTGTACGACAGAACGGGGTAGCGGGTAACTGGGTTTGGTGGGCTTTTTTGCTTACCGGCATGCTCACGGTATTCGTGTATGCCCGTTTGTGGCGACGGTCCGGAGCGTTGACGGATCTGGAGTTTTACGAACAGCGCTATTCGGGGCCGGAGGCGGCATTTTTGCGGATGTTCCGGGCGATCTATCTTGGCGTATTTTTCAACGTGATGATCATGGCTACGGTGTCTTTGGCGGCCATCAAGATCGGGCGGATACTGTTCGATGTTTCGCCTGTGCAGACCTTGTTGTTCACGGGCGTTGTGACGGTGATTTATGCTGCGCTTGGTGGATTCAGGAGTGTGCTGTTGACCGATTTTTTTCAGTTCATTCTGGCCATGTGCGGCGCGGTGGGCGCGGCTTGGGTCGTGCTTGATCATCCGGAGATAGGCGGGCTTCAGGGCTTGATCACGCATCCGAATGTGCAAGGCAAGTTGAATTTTTGGCCTGATTTTGGCGATCCGTCGGCTTATGTGCCTTTATTCCTCATCCCTTTGGCGGTGCAGTGGTGGGCGTCCTGGTATCCGGGCGCCGAGCCGGGTGGGGGCGGCTACGTAGCGCAGCGCATGCTGGCGGCGCGCAACGAAGAACAGGCTGTAGGCGCTACCTTATTTTTCAATGTGGCACACTATGCCCTGCGCCCCTGGCCTTGGATATTGGTTGCATTAGGCTCCTTGATTATTTTTCCAACGCTGGACGATCTGCGCGCGGCGTTTCCGAATGTAGAAGCCGGCAAGATTGGGCATGATCTGGGTTATCCGGCCATGATGACGCTCATGCCTGCCGGACTTGCCGGCGTGATTGTGGCCTCTTTGGCTGCCGCTTATATGAGTACCATAGCGACCCATCTGAACTGGGGGGCCTCCTATGTTGTCAACGATGTGTATCGGCGTTTTGTGGATCCCGGCGCTTCCGAACGGCGTTTGGTAACGGTGGGGCGCTGGACGACGGTGCTGCTCATGTTGCTCTCCGCGCTCGTCGCCCTCGCCCTCGAAAATGCCCTCAGCGCTTTTTATTTGCTGCTTCAGATCGGCGCCGGAACGGGGCTGCTGTTTATCCTGAGATGGTTTTGGTGGCGGATCAATGCGTATTCGGAGTTGGCGGCCATGGCGGCTTCGCTGTTGGCGGCGGCGTACTTTCGCATAGCGCATGCGCGTTTGGGTTTTGCGGAAATAGCCGAGTGGCAGGCTCTTTTGATTGGGGTGGGCTTCACGACGCTATGCTGGCTGCTTGCCACCCTGCTCTCGCCCCCTGTCGCCCGCGACGTCTTGCTGGATTTTTTCAAAAAAATACGTCCGGAGCCAACGGGCTGGCGTCCGGTGGTAGCCTACGGTATCGAAAGCGGCGAATTGGACGGCCGAGACGCAGCTCCGGGTAAGCTCACCGCCCAGTTGGCCTCTATGCTTCTGGGTTGCATTACGGTGTATGGCGCGTTGTTTTCCGTCGGCTCGGCGCTGTACGGGCGCTGGGCTGCGGTGGCGGCTTTTGGGGGTGTAGCGGCGCTGGCCGCCCTGGGCTTATTGGGGCTTTGGCGACGGACGCGCGCTTCCTGAGCGATATCAGTTCAATGGTCGTCGAGGAGCTTGACCCATTTTGGCGGCGCTTTTTTTCGAAAAAAAGCCGCCAAAGAGACGGAGGATCGGCGGCAGGCATGAGCATGTCGCGGCGGCTTCTGCCTTACGCCTCGTTTTTTCCGAAAAAAGCAAGAAGACAAACAGCGCTCACTCAGGGCTGCTAAAAGGGTCGGGCTTTGAGATCTCGCCAAAGCCCATGCGCTGGCGCGCGGCCTCGTAAAGGGCAATACCTGCGGCTACGCCTACGTTGAGCGAATCGAAGCGCTCAGACTGCGGAATCCGGGCGGTGTGGTCGCTCATTCGCAGGAGTTTGGGGTGTAATCCGTCGCCTTCCGATCCGAGCAAGAGGGCCGTAGGTTCGCGCAGGTCAAGTGTAGGAAGCGGGACGCTTCGCGGCGTAAGGGCAAGGGATACGACTTGCAGTCCGGAGTTTTGCAGGAATTCGACGGTCGAAAAAAGGCTGCGCACCCGACAGATCGGCAAGTGCAACAAGGCGCCCGCCGACGATTTCACGGCGTCGTCGTTGATGGGCGCGGCGCCGCTGGCGGGTACAACGGCCGCATGCGCGCCAAGGCACAAGGCCGAACGGGCCATGCCGCCGAAGTTGCGCACGTCCGTCACTGAGTCCAATACCAGGATGAGGGGCGACTCGCCGCGCTCAAAGACTTGAGGCAACAACTGATCCAGCGCATGGAAATCGATGGCCGAGAGTCGCGCCACTACGCCCTGGTGTCGCCCGTTGGTCATGCGATCCAGTTTTTCGCGGGGGATTACCGCCAGCGGAATGTCGAATTCGCGCGTCAGATGGCGAATTTCCTTTTCGACCTCGCCGCGCAGTCCTTGCTGAAAAAAAACTTTCTCGATAGCCCGTCCTGAGCGAATGGCCTCCACTACCGGATGATGACCGTATATTTGCCCTTCGTTTTCCATGGGCTGCAAAAGTACGTCTTTTTCGCATGAAAGAACTCGTAGCGCGTCTGAACCCCGCATTTGACAACCGTTTCAGGTTAGGCATTATGGCTTTGTTGTGCGGCGAACCGCGGGTAGAGTACAATACGCTGCTCGATTTGTTAGGAATGAGCAAGGGCAATCTGGCCAGTCACCTTAGGGTTCTGGAGGACGAAGGGCTGGTTGAGACGCACAAATCTTTTGTCGATCGCAAATCGCGTACCACGTACAACCTCACCGAAGCGGGGCGAGCCGCCTGGCGCCGGCACCTCGACGCGCTAAATGAATTGGTAGCGACTGCCGAGGAGGCGTGGCTGCTTGAGGATTAGAGCGCTTGTGCCGCAAGGGCGCTTTTGCATGTAAAAAAGGGCGCGGGCTAGGGGCGCGGGATGAGGCCTGTGCCGGGTAAGGCTACGGACGGATAGCCGTTCGCGACGCCTTGTATGTTCTGAAAAACAATCGTGGGGGCGTTTTCTCAAAAATGGCGTAATTTTGCGGCTTGCTTGCGTAACGACTATGAGCGACCAGATACACCATGAGTGCGGTATCGCAATTGTGCGATTATTGAAACCGCTGAGTTTTTATTATGACAAATACGGTTCCTGCTTCTATGGCATTCAGAAGTTGCAGTTGCTCATGCAAAAAATGCGCAACCGCGGCCAGGATGGCGCAGGATTAGCGACCATCAAGCTCCGCCCCAATCCCGGCGAGCGATATATCAGCCGCAAGCGCAGCAACGCCCCCAATTACTTAGACGACCTCTTTAACATGGTGTGGGCCAGAATCAATAACCTGCCCGCCTCCCACCTTTCGGATACTGCCTGGCTCAAGCGGCATGCCCCCTATGCGGGCGAATTGCTGATAGGGCACCTGCGCTACGGAACCCATGGCGACAACAGCATCGAGCGCGTCCATCCATTTCACCGCTCCAACAACTGGATCAACCGCAACCTCCTGCTCGCCGGCAACTTCAACATGACCAATGTGGACGAACTTTTCCGCGAATTGGTTGAACTGGGCCAATATCCTAAGGAAAAGAGCGATACGGTCACCGTGCTCGAAAAAATTGGTCATTTCCTCGATGATGAGGTACAGCGTCTGCACACCTGGTACAAGGCCGACGGCTATACCAATCAAGAGATCAACGACCTGATTTTTGATAACCTTGACGTACAGCGTATGCTGCGCCGGGCCGCAAAAAAGTTTGACGGGGGATTTGTGCTCGGAGGCTTGATTGGTCATGGCGACGCCTTCATGCTGCGCGACCCCAGCGGCATACGTCCAGCCTATTGGTACCAGAACGATGAGATCATCATAGCCGCCTCGGAGCGCCCGGCCATTATGACGGTATTTGATGCGCACTACGACCATGTGCGCGAATTGGAGCCGGGACATGCGCTGATCATCAAGCACGACGGCCAGGTCAGCGTCAAACCCGTTTTTGACCCCAGGCCCCGCCAATCCTGTTCGTTTGAGCGGATTTATTTCAGCCGCGGCAACGACAGGGAGATATACCTCGAACGCAAACAACTCGGCCGACAGTTGGCGCGCCCGTTGCTCGAGGCCATCGATTACGACTGGGCGAATACCGTTTTTTCGTTCATACCGAACACGGCCGAAGCGGCTTTTTACGGATTGGCTGAGGGATTAGAAGAGGAACTTAACGCCTCCAAAAAGGCGCAAATCTTACAGCTCAAGGGCGAGGCAAGCGCCGAAGAGGTCGAGAGAATACTCTCGATGCGACCCCGCGTCGAAAAGTTGATCCACAAGGATGAAAAGCAACGCACCTTTATCGCCAATAGTCAGACCCGTAAGGACATGGTGCGCTACGTCTATGACATCACTTACGGATTGATCTACGACGAACGCGACACGGTGGCGCTGCTCGACGACTCTATCGTGCGCGGCACCACTCTGCGAGACAGCATCATCACCATTTGCGGGCGTCTTCGCCCGCGCAAGGTCATTATCCTATCCAGCGCTCCCCAGATCCGCTATCCGGATTGTTACGGCATCGACATGAGCAAGATGGGCGATTTTGTAGCTTTTCAGGCCCTTTGCGCGCTGCTCAAAGCGCACGATCTAGAACACCTGCTGCATGAGGCCTATCAGCGTTGTAAGCGCTCCGAAAACCTTCCGCCGGAGATGATTAGCAACGAAGTGGCGCCGCTTTACGACCTGTTCGAATACGAGCAATTGAGCGCTAAGATTGCAGAGATAATCACTCCGCCCGGTTTCAAGATTCCGGTGCAGGTGATCTATCAGACGCTTGAGGGGCTGCACAAAGCCTGTCCCAACTACTCAGGCGATTGGTATTTTTCTGGGAAATACCCCACTGCAGGAGGAAATCGGGTGGTCAACCGCGCCCTGATCAATTACATAGAACGGCGGGACGATCGGGCGTATTGACCGATATTGGCGAGGTGGGGGCCGGCCCCGCGATACAGGCGCTTACAGCCCTGAGGCGCGCGGTCGCTGCCGCGCTTAATTCCTGAGTTTCATACCCAACAACACGCCCCACGCGGCGTATGTTGATGCATTGAACGCTACGGCGACATCTACGCGGAAGGGACGGAAGGCCTTGAAGCCAATGTTGTCAAAGCCCCAGGACGCTTCCCAATACGGACGGGCGCCCTGTCGCTCAAGAAAAAAGCCGCCGCGCTCGGCGTAGTACATTCGCAGACCAATAACTTCTTTCCAATTGAGCTTGTTGAGCGGCGGTATTTTGTCTAAAAGCCAGCCCTGCAAATGGTGCTGTACGTGCGCTTCGGCGTAAGCGCCGTCCGTGCCGTATCCGTAGAAAGGCATGAGCATAAAAGCGTTGAGATAGCGGTCGGTTGAGGCCACGAAGGTTTGGTTGCCTATGGGTTGGTAGCGATCCATATACGTTACGCGCCGATTGTGCAAAAAGGCGCCTCCCCGCAAGCGCCAGTCTAAGCGTCCGAACAGGCCGAGTGAGAGGTCGGTCTGTTCGAGTTCAAGTTGCAGATGGTCGTAGTCAGGTCCAAAATCGTCGAGAGGCAGCGCCTTGACGTACCGAATCCAGAAGTCTGGCCAGGGGCCGCTTTCATAGGTGCGAAAGTGGGGGTAGGAGTTGTAGCGTTCGCCGATGCGGAGACGCAGCGCGACGCGGGCGAGGAGCGCGGTATGCGGGGTGAAGTATTCGCTCGCGGCAGGCCATTGCGGTTCGGGGATATTTTGTCCATAGCTGCGGTCGTCGCCCCGATACCAGGAAAAGTCGCTGCGGTTGAACATAGGCGCGCGGCGCTCCCAATCGGCTTCGGCGCGCAACAGCCATCCGGGCATGCGCTGGCTCCATGCGATGCCCGCAAAGGCATTTTCGTATAACTTGATATAATTGCGCCGGCTGAGGAGCGCATAAGCCGTATTGAGTTGGGCGCTAATCGGCTCGCGCCGGTTGAACTGCTCGGCGCGCAAGCCTCCGCGCAAGCTCAGGGTGCGGTAATGCACGCTTTCAAAGCGGCGTTGGAGGGAGACCCATGCCCTGGCCCTTTTTTCCGAAAAACCATAATTGAGATTGCCCTCAAGCCGCCAAAAGCGGCTGCGACGCCGCTCAGGGCCGTCGAATCGCTCAAATTCGGGCCGAATATCGGCCACCCAGCCCTGGACGGGGTTGAAGCGTATCCATTCAAGGGCCTGAGGCCAGTTGAGCCGGATGTTTTTGTAAGAATTGCGCCAGGTGTAGCCAAATACGAGGTTGGTCGGCTTGAAACGGTTGTTGCGGCGGTCTATACTGTCTAAGTACTCTTTGCTTTCCCAGACGCGTTGCAAGCTGTCTTTGCGGGTGTAGTCGCGGGACTCCTCCACAGTAAGCGGGATGGGTCTGACATCGGCCCAGTAGTCGGCCTCGCGCTTGTTGGCGCCTTCTTCGATCTTAAAATCTTCGCGGCGGCGCAGATTGGCGGCGTTAGCGGCGTCGCCCTTAAAGTTGTAGTCCGAAAAAATGCTGTTGAAAAAACCGCGCACTTTGATGCCGAATATGCCGAATCGGAATTCGGCGAGTTGCGACAGCACCACCCAGCGGCTTTGGTCGGGGCCAGGCACAAATTCCTGCCGGACGAACAGGGTATCGAGCGCAGGCTGCTTGATGGAGGCGCCGGTGAGCCAAAGATCGGCGCCAGCCAGATTCCACCAACTGTCCACGATGTAGATCATACCGCCAAAAGTGGGGTCTTCATTCCGTTTGGGGATTACCTCAATGCGATAAACGTCGAAGTTGTTAGCATCCGTGTAGCGACCTTTGAGCTTGAAGTTGTAGTAGGCGAAAGCGTTGTCGGCCAATGGCGAAAGGATGTTGCGTTCTACCTCAATGTACTCATCGTATAGGTTGAAGTCGGTATAGGTTGAGCGGTTGAAACTGAAGCCGTTGTCGCGCCCGCTCACCTTGCTGGAGATCATCACCTCCTTGCGCTGGGGCGGATTTTTTTTGACAAAAAGCTGCGATACCGATTCTGACAAGTAAATAATGCCGCTGCGGGTGCTGTCGTCGAGGATGCCGCCCAAGTTGCCGATGTCTTGTCCGAGTATTTTTTTGGGGGTATCCACCAGCTTGTAGAACCCTTTAATGTAGACCTCGCAGCGGTAGTCGGGCAGCATATCGCGGTGCTGGCGGCGCTTGGCGATCGCTTGGCGCATGATCCGATAAGCGGGGTCCTCGCTGGTGATCTCGACCTCTGCAATCTCTAAGTTGTTGGGATCCATGCGCACGGTCAGCGAAACGGGCGAGGATCCTATCTCGACAGTTTCGATATGCTGCCGGTAACCCATGTACTGAAACACAATTTCGTATCGTCCCTTGTCCAAAGGGAGTCGAAACTCCCCGCTGACATTGGCGTTGACGCCCTTGGTGCTGTTGCGCACATAGACAGAGGCGTGCGGGAGCGGTTCGCCGCGCTCGTCGAGCACGATACCAGTAAGCTGGGCTGAGGCGACGTGTTGCGCAATGAAAAAAAAGACAAAGCACAACCATGGAAGGGCCGGCGTCGCGATTCTGGGCATAAGCGGATGAAAAAAATCGATCAATTGAAAGCCCAAAGATAAAGCATTTGGGCAGAGAATACCAACGGCTCTGCGGCTGTTTAACGCCGTTTTAAGACGTAACGCCGTCAACTGCCGACGAAACAATAAATTTGCACGCAATTTGCAGGCATGAAAATACTCATCGCACACTCCGAGCGCATTCCCGCGACACATTACGGCGGCACAGAGCGCGTCGTATGGAGTCTGGGCAAAGCTTTGCGCGAGCTGGGGCACGAGCCGGTGTTTTTGTTGCCTCCGGGCTCTTCCTGCCCTTTTGCGCCGGTCTTGCACCCGGACCCCCATCGGCCGTTGGCAGATCAAATCCCGCCCGACGTAGAGCTGGCGCACTTCCATTATCCGGCGCCGGAGATAGAGCAGTCCAAACTGCCCACGGTATTTACGATACACGGCAATGTGAACGACGGCGGCTTTCTACCCCGCAACTCCATATTTGTGTCCCGGGATCACGCCATGCGACACGGCGCCGAAGCCTACGTCCACAACGGGCTGGACTGGAGCGCCTATCCGCCGCCGCGTCTGAAGGGCCGCCGCATGTGGTATCATTTTTTGGGAAAAGCGGCATGGCGCGTCAAAAACGTAAAAGGCGCCATCGATCTTGTGCGCCGTTTGCCCGGCGAAAAGCTCTACGTGTTGGGCGGAAACCGGCTCAACATATCCATGGGTTTTCGCTTTACGCTGACGCGGCGCGCCCGTTTTTTCGGAAAAGTGGACGACGCAACCAAAGGGCGTCTGCTTGACAGTTCGAAGGGCCTGATATTCCCCGTTCGCTGGCACGAACCTTTTGGGCTGGCCATCATCGAAAGTTTGTACTACGGGTGCCCCGTATTCGGGACGCCCTATGGCTCGCTGCCCGAACTGGTTGGACCGGAGTTAGGTTACCTTTCGGCAAGTTTGAGCGAATTATCCCGCGCGGCGGCGCAGGCAGGGCAGTACGCTCCTTGGGTCTGTCATGAATATGCTCGCGAACGCTTCAGCGCCCGCGTCATGGCTGCCGCCTACCTTAGGTATTACGCGGAAGCGCTTGCCGGACGCCCGCTCAACGCCCGCACTCCCAGTCCCTTGTCCCCGGCTACCCCGAGGTTCCTGCCCTGGATTGACAATTGATCTGAACGGTTTTTAGGATGAAAAAAAATAGCGAATCCCTGCCCGGACGCTTTCGCCGGTTTGTCGAAAAAGAACGCCTGTTCGGTTCCGAGGACCTCGTACTGCTGGCCGTCAGCGGCGGATTAGACTCGACGGTCATGGCCCATTTGTTTCACATAGAGGGATACCGCTTTGGGATAGCCCACTGCAATTTTGGATTGCGCGGCGCGGCGTCCGACGGCGACGAAGCGTTTGTGGCGCGTCTGGCGGCAGACCTGGGCGCCCCTTTTTTTTGCCGCCGGCTCGACGCTGCCGGCTATGCCGACGCG
>JBKBLI010000047.1:0-17198 GCA_046296435.1 Saprospiraceae bacterium
CTTCGTTTGTTCGAACGGTCGCTTCCGGTAGATTTGCTGACAGTAGCTGAGGAGTTGCGCAAGAGCGGCGTCCTGGACAAAGTAGGCGGGAGTTATTATCTGGCTCAGTTGACCAATAAAATTGCTTCGGGCGCCAATATTGAGTACCATGCGCGCATCATTGCAGAGAAGCATATACAGCGCGAATTGATTCGGGTCAGCACCTCAACCATCCGCGACGCTTATGAAGAGACCACGGATGTATTTACGCTGTTGGACAATACAGAGAAAGGGCTTTTTGCCATCACGCAGAATAACCTAAGCCGTTCTTTTGAGAGCATGGGGTCGCTTTCAAGTCGCGTGCTTCGGCATTTGGAAGAAGTCTCCCAAAAGACGGAGGGGTTGACCGGCGTGCCAACGGGTTTTACGGAGTTGGACCGGCTGACATCAGGCTGGCAGCCGTCGGATTTGATCATAGTGGCTGCGCGACCGGGCATGGGTAAAACGGCCTTTGTATTGTCTATGGCGCTCAATGCGGCGAAGGATTTTGGCAAGGGAATAGCCATATTTTCGCTTGAGATGGCCAGCACACAGTTGGTGCAGCGTCTCTTTTCTGCAGAGTCGGAGATATCCGGTTCCAAAATGCGAAACGGAAAGTTGGAAGATTACGAATGGCACCAACTACAGAGCACGGTTGAACGCTTGAGCGGCGTGCCCATTTTTATCGATGACACGCCGGCCATCAATATATTTGAATTGCGGGCAAAGTGTCGCCGGCTCAAAATGCAGCATGACATCCAGTTGATCATCATCGATTACTTGCAATTGATGAGCGGGGCCTCAGAGAACAATCGCAGCAGCAACCGCGAGCAAGAAATAGCCGGTATATCGCGCGCGCTGAAATCGCTGGCTAAGGAGCTTAACGTACCCGTTATCGCGCTCTCGCAACTGAGCCGGGCGGTCGAAGTGCGCGGCGGCAGCAAGCGGCCGCAGTTGAGCGACCTGAGGGAGTCCGGATCTATCGAGCAGGATGCCGACATGGTAACGTTTATCTACAGACCGGAGTACTATCATATCTACGAAGATGAGAGCGGCAACAGCACCAAGGGTGTCGTAGAATTGATCGTAGCAAAGCACCGCCACGGCGCTTTGGCATCCATCAAGTTGAAATTTATTGAGCAGTTTGCTAAGTTTACCAATCTTGACGAGCCTCTTTTCCAGGGTCTTCCGCCTGTCGCACATGCCCGCAACCCGGATGGAGTATTTACGATGCCTTCGCGCATGAACGAAGAAGACATACCCTTTTGATTATTGCTTCTAAGGCGCCTGTAGCGCCTCGTTCGTTGCGAAAAAAAAGCGGGCAGGCCTTTGCTCGCGCTCTCGTTTTTTGCTTCGGTTTTTGTTTTTTTCTAATAAAGAAAAGATCTATGGATTTGCCGCGGTGCTTTTTTGCAAAAAGTTACGGGATGACTGCATGTTTTTAGAAACTACGATTCAATTTTTCGTCCTAATTTTGACGCCGTATTTATTCATCATCACTCATCAACAGCTAACCATGACTCGCAGCGCAATTGTTCTGGTATCGTTTCTTTTCACCACGCTCACGCCCCTTTTGGCTCAGTTCGGACCTGTCCAGGAGGTTGAGAAAAACATGTCGTTCGGTATGCGTCCATGCTTCAGATTGGATATACCCGGGGCTGAACCGCGTATGGTAGAGGATATGTGGAAAGAATTCGCCCGTAAAAATTTCAACGCCAAGTTGAAGAAAGACAAGAAGTCCGGCGAATGGGTCGCCAATCAACTGAATTCGCCCATCATTGGCGCCACGCCATTCTCCATATACAGCGCCGTAGAAAAAAGCGGCAAGGAAAATGCAGCCATCAATATATGGTTCGATCTTGGATCAGGTTTTCTCAACCGCCGCGACCATGCGCGTTCCGCCGATGAAATGTCGCGACTGCTTCGTCAGTTTTATTTCGACGTGCGCCGCGTCGTGATCAACAACGAAATCAAAGCGGAAGAAGATAAACTCAAAGCCTTAGATGCGCGGCACAAGAAGTTGGTCAAAGATCTTGACGCATTGAACAAAGACATTGAAAACTACAAGGCCCGGATCAAAAAAGCCGAAGAGGACATCGTCAAAAACCAACGCGACCAGGAGAGCGCGCTCAAAGACATGGACAACCAGCGCCGCACGATCGAGGAGGTGCGGGTTCGTTTGCAAAACGTGGAGCGCGAGCAGTAATCGGCGGCGCGCGCTTGCATCAGTAGCGTATCCCCCAGAAGTAGGGCTCCTCCGCTTTTATTTTGTCCTTGATGTGTTTATCGAGTTTTTCCAGATAGGTTGACTCGCTGATCTTTTTCGCCTTCACTTTGGCGGGTAGGGAGAGAGACTGGGGTGTAGGCGTGCGTGGGCTGATGCGGTCGGCTACAATCATTATCGCGCCTTCATTGACGTCTATTTCCAAAATCAGACCGGGCAGCCCCCAGAATCGCTCAGGGCCGGCCCTACTGGGGATATCCATTGCAAACCAAGCCGTGACGGTCTGCCGCTTGATCGTATCGATATATACCGCGTTCATGCACAGGTAGCCGGCCACCTCCTTCAGGTCGTTTCGGATGCGCCAGTGTGGCGCCGCTAAGGAGTCCTCTATAAGCCAGGTCTTGCCTTCGAGGGTCAGGATATCGCTTATTTTGCCGGCTGCAAAATCGCGGCGCACGTAAAATGGCTCCTTGCGCCATTTGTATCCCGTGTCCTCGAATTCCTCGTCGGACTCGCGGTAGAGACTTATCTCCGGCGTGAAAAACAAAGAGGTGTAACTGCTCCATGTCGAGCGATTGCCCCAGGTGTAGGCCATTTTTTCTTTTTGTTGCGGCGACAGGTAGTCCAATGTGGCCATCATCTTGACCCAGTCGCTGGTGTGTACGTAGCGCACTTCTGCGGCGTGAATGGGGGCTGGAGCTTGGGCGTAAGCGAACGATGCGCGTAGGTATATCGCTATGATCAGACCAAATTTGTACATGTGTTTCGGTTTTGTAAAAAATAGGGCGCGGGGCAAAGTGTGTGTGTGAAAAGAGGGCGAGAGGGCAGGGTACGGGCAAGCCTTTAGGATGCATGTGGATTGGCTACGAACTCCAGAGCGCCCGACTACCGGTTTGCTCTTGTCGCACTTCGAGGATGTGTTGGAATGCATCCCGAACCGATTCTATGTGCGTCACCACATAGATCTGGCGAAATTGTTCTTTGAGCAATTGCAAAGCGGCGAGGATGTTCTCTCTGCGGATCTCGTCCTGCGAGCCGAAGATCTCGTCGAAGCCGAGAAAGCCGAGGTGTTGTTCGGCGCCGGCGAGGGTCGCGACGGCCTTGGTGACGGCAATGCGCAGACAAAAACAAGCCAGATCTGTTTCTCCGCCGGAAAATCGGCTTACGGGATAAGGCGTTCCGCCATCAAAAATCCAGAAATCAAAATTCTCGTCAACATGGATACCCTCGTATTTGCCTTCAGTGATACGTTGGAACAGGGCGCCAGCCTCTGCGCTTATGGCGGGTCCGACGCGGGCGAGGGTTTCGTCTTTGAATTGTTTGATGCAGTTTTCGAGATGGATCAGGGCGTCGCGTTCTTGTATTTTTTCCTGAATTTGGTTGAGCATTCGCTGGTTGTCGTCAAGCCTTGCCCGGAGCTTGTCTGCGTCGCGGCGCATGCTTTCCCCCTTTGCGCGGGCTTCGCTCAGGATTTCAGCCTGGCGACTGAGTTTTTGAGCAAATTCGTTGCGTTCGCGGTTTACCGCATCGAAAGTCGCGGGGTTGAAAGCGATCTCCCGGATGTTTTCGTTGCAGCGGTGGATCGAGGTTTCAGTTTCGCGTCGGCTTTGTTCGTTGTTCGATAGATTTTTTTCGATGGCGGGGATATCGCGTTTTAGAGATTCATCTTCTTTTTCCCATGCGGCGATTGTTTTCCCGGCGATTTCGTAGCGAGATTTGAGTTCCCGGTGTAAATTAGCGTCATAGGTTTCGGCGCCGGGGCCTACGGATTGGAGTTGGGCCAATAAGCGCTCGAGTTGTAGGTTCAATTCGGCGCTACGGGCAGACTCTTCTTCGCGGCGTTTGCGTTGGTCTTGCAGTTTGCTGCGGCGTATGATGGCCGCTTCTCGGTCTTTTTGCAGGAGCGTCAGGTCTTTTTTTAGTTGGGTTTCGATGCTTTCCAGTTCGCGCCGTTCGGCGTCTAAGTCGCGGATTTCTACATTTTTTTCGTGTTCGATTTCTCTCAGCATGTCGTCCATGACCTGGTCGTATGCCTCGAGCAGGGGTCTGAGGCAAGTTGGGCAAGAGCCGTTTTTTCCGCTTTTTCGGAGGTCATCTATTCTTTTTTTTCGCTCGGCGATGCGATGGGCGATTATTTTGATGTGTTCGCCGTTGAGGCGTATTTGGGCGCCAAGTTCCTCTAAACGGCGTTCGAGTTCTGCGATTTCTTGCGCAATCTTAGCGATGAGCAGGTTGTTATCGCGTTCGGTCTCCAATTCGGCGTCGAGGTGTGTGAGGAGTTCCGTTTGCTTGGCGATGGCTTCCTTTTTTTCGTAGATGCGCGAAGCGAGTTCGCGAGTGAGGCGGAAGCGCTCGAGTTGGTCTTCTTGTTGGGTGATGGCTTCCCGCAATTTTTGCAGCGCTGCGTAGTCGGGTTTGTTTTGCAAGTGCGCTTCTTTGCGTTTGGCGAGGTCGGATTGGGTGGTTTGGAGGCGCGCGTATTCTGCGCTCAGCGTCTGCAGGCGGCTTTTGAGGGCTTCTCTTTCGGCGATGGCCTTTTGATGTTGATCTTTTCGGAGGCTTTGGGCGTCGAAGCGGCATTTTATTTCGACGTCCAGCGCTTTCATTTTATCGTATTCGGTCTGTTCGCTGGCGATCGCCCGATCCTGTTCCTGCGCCATTTGTAGCATGCGTTCGATTTCCTGCCGTATTTTTTCGACCTCTTCGGGGGGCAACAGCGCTTCGCTTTGTCCTTTGATTTGGTTGGCGATGTCGCGGACATCCTGGCGGACAAGGATCTGAATGCGGTCTAATTTTTCCAGCCCCAGCATTTGCCGGATCATTTTTTTGCGGGATTCTCCGCCTGTTCGGGAGAGGGCGTCCAATTCCTTTTGAGCGGCGAAAGCTGTATTGCGGAACCCGCTGGAATCTAAGCCGAGTCGTTTTTGGATTTCCTCGTTTACAGCGGTGACGCCGTCGGCGATGAGCGAGTCGTTGCGATAAAGCAGGGCTTGCGCATCGGAGCGCTTGCCTTTGAGCAGGCGTTCGACGCGGTAGAGGTTGTTGTCGAGAAAAAAATTCAGACTGACTTCGACCGGAGAGCTGTGAGGGGTGTGGGCTGTGCGAATATGCTCTTTTGCACCGTCTTCTTTTCCGAAAAGGGCGTAAACGATCGCGTTGAACAAAGTGGATTTGCCGGCGCCATTGCGTCCGACGATGCAGACCAATCCCTCGCGAAATTCAAGATCCAGGTAGCGATATTGCTTATAGAATCGCAAATGAAGGCTTTGAAGGATCATGGCGTTTCGGCAATTTCGAAATAGCGCTTGGCGAGGGCGCGAATTTTTTTGCCAAATTCGGGCTGGTCGGCGTATTGCTCGACGATATAAGCGTCGAAGAGGCCGCCCAAGCTTTCGAAGCGGACACCTTCGAGTTGTTCGGCAAAAGAGGGGGCGCTTTCAGCCGGACTGCGTTTGATGTTGAGTTGCATGCAATCCGGGAAAAAACGGCGCAGTTCTTGATTGTTGAGCGTCAGATATTGGCTGGCGCTCAAGCCGTGAAGTCCCAGCGTGACGATATGATCGCGGGTATCCTGCGCGGCGCTTAAGGCCTCCAGTTGGGCATAGATTTCCTGAACGCTTAGGAGGTAGCAGTTGCGGATCTCAAAGCAAGTCCAGGGTCGGTTGGCGATAGGATGAAAAACCGGTTTTTGCGCTTGCTCGGTGTCCAGCAGCAAAAAACCCTTGGGGACGCCGGTTTCTGCATCGCTGAAGCTCTCCGTAGCGCCGCAGTACCATGCGTTGGCTTTTACTTCCGCTTTTTGGGTCTTGTGCCAGTGTCCGAGAGCGACGTAGTCGAACTGAGCGAGTGCGGATAGCGCTTCGTCGGGGAAGCGCTGCTCTCCGTACTCGTCCATCAGGTAGCGAGCGCCCAGCGAAAGGTGCATGATCAGCAGGTTGAAGCGGCCGGGCTGCGGCCGGATGCACCCCAGCTCTTGCTGCAAGTTGCGCGGGTCTTGCACATGAGGCAGGGCATGCACGGCGATTGGGCCATATTCGCGATAGGCGTAAACGGGTTCGAAAAACGCTTCTACGCCCGGAAGCACGCCAAGCGCTTTGAGGATGGGCGCCGTGAAGGCGTTGCGCGGCGCTTCGTGATTGCCGGCAATCACGCACAGCGGTATTTTGGCTTCGACCAACCTGTTCAACTGCTCCAGAGCGAAAGTCAGGGCCCGATTGGAGGGGCTGGGCCGGTGAAAGACATCGCCCGCGTGGATCATCAGGTCGGGCCGGAGGCGGAGGGCAGCGTCGATCACTTGTTCGAAAGCGCGATAGACGTCGTCTTCGCGGGTATTGACTCCGAGCGAATTGACGTGGTCGTAGGCCTGATAGCCCAGGTGCGTATCCGAAAAATGCAGTATCCGCATGCTTTTGAGTTGCTTGATATGGAGCGTGCTTGCGCTGCGCCATGAATGTTGCAAGCGCAACGCGCACCCGCCGCTTTGCTTTTTTTTTAAAAAAAAACAAGACGCGCCTCACTCAGACATTAACGCCTTTGAAGCCGCATGGATTGCCCTTTTGACAAACAACGGAGGTCCGGGCGCGGCAGGCAAGCGGTCGTTTGTAACCCTGCGCTTGCCCTTTGCCGCTTTTTTGTCCCGAGGTAGAGCGGCCGGTGTTGGCGCGCGCGTTCAGAGGTCCAACAATTTTTCTAAGCGCATCGCCCTGGATCCCTTGATGAGGATATGCGTATCTGTGAAGTGTTGCTTGTCGAACCAGACTTTCGCCTCTTCTACATTGGGGAAGTAGAGCGTCGTTTTTTTGGTGTCTTTGCAACGGCCAAATTCAGGCCCAATGAGCGCCAGATGCAGTTTTGAACTCAACTGGCGGATGCGCCGAAGCAAAAATTCGTGCTCTTTTTGGCTTTTTTCGCCCAGTTCGAGCATGTCGCCAAGGATGGCGAGTTGTTTGCCTTCGTGCGGCATGGCAACCAGATTTTTGATGGCCGACAGGGCGCTGCTCGGGTTAGAGTTGTAGGCGTCGAGCAGGATGCGGTTGCTGCCGTAATCGATCCATTGCGAGCGATTGGGCAAGGGTTCGTATCTTTCAATGGCGGCCTTGATGTCGTCTGCCGGAATTTTGAAATAAATACCCAGCGCTACGGCGGTCATGATATTGTGAAAGTTATGTATGCCGCTGAGTTTGCTCTTCACGTTGACCCGTAAGTTGAAGTCCGAAAGGAAATCAACAGAAACGTAAGGCACATATTCGCGTAATTGTACGTCGATGACGTTGCTATTATGGTGCAGGTACTCCGCTTTGCGATAGATGATTTTGCGCTTGATTTGGTTGCACATTCTGTTCAAGTGCTTTTCGGATGTATTCACAAAGATCATCCCCTTGCGCTCGTCCAAATAATTGTATAGCTCGCCTTCGCCTTTTTTGACCCCTTCAATGTCGCCGAAACCTTCCAGGTGTTCTTTGCCGATATTGGTGAGCAAGCCATGCGTAGGCTCCGCTATGTTGCAGAGTTCGGTCATATCCCCTAATCGGTTGGCGCCCATTTCGACGATTGCTACTTCTGCATTGGACGGCATAGCGAGCAGGGTAAGCGGCACGCCGATGTGGTTGTTGAAATTGCCGGGCGTGCTGTGGCAGGAGTAACGCATCGAAAGCACGGCCGCGACCAGTTCTTTGGTAGTTGTTTTGCCGTTGGAGCCGCCGATGGCTATGACCGGTATCGAAAATTGCCTCCGGTGATGTCTTGCCAGGTCTTGCAGGGCCTGCAAGGCGTTGGTCGTCAGCAGAATTTTATCGTTGGTCGCATGGTCCGGATTATCCACCACCGCATAAGCGGCGCCTTTTCGCAGGGCTTCGGCCGCGAAAGCGCCGCCGTCAAAACGTTCTCCTTTCAGCCCAAAGAAGATGCCACCCGGCTGCATCGTTCGCGTGTCTATGTAGACATGGGGGTGTTTTTTGTAGCGCTCGTATAACGATTGGGTGGAAATCATACTGGATTAAATTCAACCATCAATTTATGTGACAGGCCGCAAAGATCGAGGGTTTTTCGTATTTGCAATGAATACGTGCGATATCGATACGAAAACAGGATAAATCCGTAACTTTGCGGCCGCAAACAGGCGCCGATTTTCAAAATTATATTTTGACTAACAAGCGCTTTTTTTATTTTTTCAAGAAAAAAATTACTTTACATGGCAGAAGTAACGCCGCAGCGTCCGCCCTACAAGGTCAAAGATATTGCCTTGGCCGATTGGGGACGCAAAGAAATTGAATTGGCCGAAGCCGAAATGCCCGGCCTGATGGCTCTGCGCGAGGAATACGGCGCGTCCAAACCCCTCAAAGGCGCTCGCATCGCCGGATGCCTACACATGACGATCCAGACCGCCGTATTGATCGAAACGCTGGTCGAACTGGGCGCCGAGGTAAGCTGGTCGTCCTGCAACATCTTTTCGACGCAGGACCACGCCGCCGCCGCCATCGCCGCGCGCGGCATTCCCGTCTATGCCTGGAAGGGCATGAGCAACGAGGAATACGACTGGTGCATCGAGCAAACGCTCTTTGCTTTCAACGACGATCAGCCCCTTAACATGATCTTAGATGACGGCGGCGACCTGACCAACATCGTGCTGGATCAATACCCCGAACTCGTCGCTAACCTGCGCGGCATATCGGAGGAGACAACCACCGGCGTACACCGACTCTATGAGCGCCAACGCAAGGGAACGCTGCCGGTACCGGCCATTAATGTCAACGACTCGGTCACCAAATCCAAATTCGACAACAAATACGGCTGCAAGGAAAGCCTCGTAGATGCCATTCGGCGCGCCACCGACATCATGATTGCCGGCAAGGTAGCCGTTGTGGCTGGTTATGGGGATGTGGGCAAGGGTTCCGCAGCCAGCCTTCGCGGCGCAGGCGCGCGGGTGATCGTCACCGAAATAGACCCCATTTGCGCGCTTCAGGCGGCTATGGACGGCTACGAAGTCAAATCTATGGCCAGCGCTATCCCCCGCGCCAATATCGTAGTGACGGCCACCGGCAACTGCAATGTGGTGACCGAGCGCCACTTCCGGCTCATGAACGACAAAACCATCGTGTGCAACATCGGTCACTTTGATAACGAGATTGACGTGGCCTGGCTGAACCAAAACTATGGACACAGCCGCGTGACCATCAAACCGCAGGTCGATCTGTACGACATCGACGGAAAGCAGATCATCCTGCTCGCCGAAGGTCGGTTGGTCAACTTAGGCTGCGCTATGGGACACCCTTCGTTCGTGATGTCCAATAGCTTCACCAACCAGGTGCTTGCCCAAATGGAGCTTTGGAATAACCATGCCAATTATGCCAACGAGGTATTTGTGCTGCCGCGCCATCTCGACGAAAAGGTAGCCCGACTTCACCTGGCCAAAATAGGCGTAGAACTGGACGTGCTGACGCCCGAACAAGCCGACTATATCGGCGTAGGCGTCAATGGCCCGTTCAAATCTGAATCTTATCGCTATTGAACAACGGCAGGTCAGCATGCCTTAAGCCGCCTCTCTGTTTGACTCGAGAGGCGGCTTTTTTCTTGATTGAGGGGCGGGTCCCTACGAACTTGACATCAATTTATTACTCATGGGGCTTCTGATCCCGATTTTTTTTACCCTTGATGCGCCAGCCTATATGCAGTTTGCCATAAGGAATCACTTCGCCGACAAAATTCCTACCGATCCCTAGGGCGCCTTCGAAAATAAAATTTTTTTGCGATATCCATTTGTAGCCGGACAAAAAACCCACGCCTACAGTATAATCCAAGGCTCCGACGAAGCCGCCTACATAAATTGCGTCGGCGCCCAATCGCGGGTTGATGTAGTACTTGCCGCTGCCTGTGACATATACCCCCTCTTCAGCAATAAACCACAAGTCGCCCTCAATCCCCCAGTCCTGTCCGATGGGTTTCTCGACAGAGACGTTGAATAACTCAAAGAGTAGAAGCACCGGCGAGGACTTTATTTCGAGTTGGGCCGAGGCGATTTGAGCGTTTGCGCACAGCGCGATTGCTAAAAAGGGTTTTATAAGTGTTGACGGCATCATAGGTTTACATTTTTCGTGTATCGCTTTTGAGGAGGGCTTAGCATATCTTTATCCAACGCAATTTTAGGCTGAATTATCCAAAGGAGTCGTCATTTTGTCTCTGAAAGCCTTTTTTGAAAAAAAAGGATGTTTTAAACGGCGATTGCCTGCAGCCGTTTTACGAGCTGCAGGCAATAATTTGTCAAAAAGGGGGCGGAGTTTGAAGCGCAGGGCTTGGTGAGCGCATAATCGGGTTCGCGTCTATGACGCCAAAGACCGCTAAATTTATTTCGGATAGGGAACAAAAAAAGCGGCGGCGGCCGTTGCGCCGCCACCGCATCAAAAACTACCCTGTCATGTCCTATTTTTTGCGAAGCGGAATGCTCAGCACCGGGATATCCGAGTGGTTGGCGGTGTCTTCGGTCAGGCTGCCAAACAGCAGGTGCGAAAGGCCCTTGCGTTGGTGTGTGGCCATGGCGATCATGCCCGCCTCGCGTTCGGCGGCAAACTGCACGATGCTATCCTCTTCGTTGAATGTGTTGCCGCTCACATAAGCGCTCACACGCTCCAGCCCGCTTGCTTTGGCCATTTCCTCGGCAACTCTGGCGACTTCTTCTTCGGTGTTAAAGCCGGAGGGGTTGTTCAGGTAGAGCGCCAAGACTTCGAAGTTTTGGTATTTTTGCCACGAAGCCAGCGCTTCGAAAGCGACGGATTGCTCCGGCTTGAGGGTGGATGCCAGCACGACGCGCTCCGGATTGAACTCTCCCGAACTTTCGGGTACGGCCAATACCATACAGGGCGCCGTACGGATTACTTTCTCGGTATTCGAGCCTAAGAAAAATTCCAGCGTGCCTGTGGCCCCTTTGGTGCCCATCACTACCAAATCAACGCCCTCTTCTTCGGCTATTTTTGAGATGGTGCTGTATAGAAAGCCCTCTTCAACGCGGGTTTCGAGGTTGAGACCCCCATATTGGGCGTCGATCTCTTGTTTGAGTTTGTACAATTCTGAAGCGGCATTGTTGTAGTACTCACTCATATCGTACTGCTCGGCGGTATAGTACTCCGGCAGCGGAGATACGTAAGCCGCCGCGGTGTTGGTGTGGAGCAGTATTATAGTTGCGCCGTTCTTTTGAGCGATCGATGCGGCGGTCTTTAGCGCTTTCTTGGCGTTGGCAGAGAAGTCAGTCGGAACCAAAATTTTTTTCATAACAAGGCAAGTTTTTTTGTTTGACCGAAAGCATACGCCTTTTGATACCCTGACGGCGAACCTTATAGGCAGGGAACTTGGCCCTACGGGATACCTTCATTAAGAGCAAGCAGGAAAGGCGCGCTTACGTTTTGTTTGAAATCAGGCACAAAGGTCTGGTTATGTTCAGACGTATCCGATGATGTAGGTCAGATGCGCGCATGAGTTGCGTCAAGCCTCGCGCCCGCCGCTCATGAGGGCCCGCTCCTCGCTCCAATCCCACTCTGGTCGCTCGGCTTCCAGAGCGGCCAATTCATGCGCAGTTTTTTGTAAAAAGTCGTGAAAAGCGGCGCTTTCGGGGTGGTGCGGTCGGTGTGCAACGGCGACGCGGAGCCGTTCGATGCGCTGGGCGAGCGACTCTGTTTTTTCGTCAAAAAAAGCGCTTCGAAAAAACTGCCAGATATATTCCACGGCTTGTTCCGACGGATGGGCCATATCGGCCGAGAAAAAACGGTAGTCGCGTAGTTCTTCGGTCAGGATTTCGTAGGCGGGGAAATAGACGGCGTCAGGGAGTTGGCGACAAAGCGTTTCGCAGGCGAGCAGCAGGCTTGATTTGCTCAGCAAGTTGTCGCGTAAGCCTTCGCGCAAGTGCTTGACCGGGCTGACGCTCAAGATGACGCGGAGGCCCGGGCGTTGGTCTTGAAGCATCCGGACAACCGGCCCTAAGGCATCGACAATTTGACTTGGATCAAGGCGCCTGCGCTCGAACCGGTCGGGCGGCGCCTTGTGGTTGTTGGCCACGCTCAGTCCGCTATCGCGCAGGCAATACACCCAGGCTGTACCCAATGTAAGAGCAAGGGTATTGGCGCGCAGGAGGAATGAGGCGGCGTCTCGATAGGCTTCGTTGGCGCGCCGCACGGCTTCGTCGAGTCGGGGATGCGCCAAGCGGCTATGGAGTTCCCAATTGCGCCACAGCCCTTGCCATTCAAAAAAGTCGGC
Organism: Saprospiraceae bacterium; assembly: GCA_046296435.1. Classification (GTDB taxonomy): domain Bacteria; phylum Bacteroidota; class Bacteroidia; order Chitinophagales; family Saprospiraceae; genus M3007. The sequence continues at coordinate 12,482 of JBKBLI010000047.1, forward strand.
CTCCGCAAAAAGCGCTTCCGGCGTCGCCAGCCGCTTGAGGCAGCGCGCTATGGCTTCGGGCTGAAAAAGGATGCCCTGCGGATTGATCCGCGTCGGGAACTTGAGCGCTGCCATCCGACCGCCGATATGCTCCGTGAAGCAGGAGCCGACCCATAGCGTAGGGTCGCCGTGCGTGATGCAAAAGTGGGGCGAAAGCGCGGGCAAGGGTGTGCGAAACTGCATGATCAGAAATCTTCGAAGTAAACGCGGGCTTGCCGGTTGAAGTTACGGCGCATGCGGGTTGCGTCGTTGTAGTTGTCGCCTTCGTACTGTTCGGGTGCGTTGCGGCGGTAGAGTTCTACCTCCCAGCGGGGGTTATTGATCTCGCCGCGAGCCGTAGAGTGCAGCACGATGAAGTCTTCCCCGGCCAGCGTAGGGTTGTAAAACAAGAATTTGACATTCTTTTGCTTGGTTTTGGGGAAGTTGAAGTAAACCCATATCTCATAAGGCGGAGCGCCCGGATCGTCTTCGACGCGGATCAGGTCGTCGGGTTTTCCGTAGCGCAGGAAGGTGCGGCCCCGATCTGTTTCAAATCCATAACGGAATCCGCTATGAAATTTGTCGTCCACCGCTTTTGCCAATTGTACGAACTCTTTCCAGGCGCGTTCCGGATTGGTCGGTTCTTCGCGGGCAAAGTGCCGGAACACGTAAAAACGCATCGCCTTAGGATCTTTTTCCTGCAAAATAGCGAAAGCCATGTCCAGATCTGATCCAAACACTAACGAGGTAAGGGCGCGCATCGTGAAGATGAGGTCTTTTTCGGAGAGGTTCTGTACGAATTGAACGCTGAGCGACTCTTCGGTGATGTCTTTATCGGATATACGGAGGAAAGGGTTGCTGCGCTGGAAGGCTTTGGAGCGCAGGGCGAGGAGTTGGTTGTCCTCGTCGCGCAATTCTACGGTGAGGCGGTAGTTGCCACTTTCGAGGCGGCTAATATCCATCTGGATGAGCAGGGCGTCTATTTCGCCGGCTTTTTTGCGTTGGTTGCCCATGCTGATCAGGCTGCGCTCGTCATTTCCTTTTTCCAATTCGACAAAATAGCGCACCAGATACGAAGCGCCTTTCGGTAAGGTCTGGTCGGCAAAGTAGATCTCGTTGTAGAAAGCCAGCCGCGTGGCAAAACGGTCGTAAAAATCAAAAGGCAGCGGCTCCATAAAGTAGCCGTTCTTCCAAAAGGGCGTGCGCACGGTGTCGGGATAGTAGCCGCGCAGAAACTGGATTTCGCTCAAGTGTATCCCGGGGCCTATTTTGACCGTCAAGGGCGTTTTGTAAAGGCGACTGTTGTCGGGCTTGTTGATATCGGCAGCCGTGATCTCGAGGGTATAAACGCCCTGAGGCACAACCAGGCGACGCGCGTCGAGCAGCGATTGCGGTTCCGGGCCGACGGGGCTGAGCAGCACATATTTCTGATAGTTGGCCACCTCCTCGCCGGCGAGGATCAGAATGGTGATCTCGACGCCTGCCTGCAGGCGGTTGGAGTCGCCCTCGATAGGCAGCCACAATACGCTTAACGCAGCCACTTCGAGGTTTATCTCCACGTAAGGCTTAGCGGGCGTGGCATACGTTGCCCAGGATACGCCGAGATCCAGAGCCCGGAGCGGCAAATAACAAGCGGGCAGGCAGATCGCGCACAGCACAAAAATTATTTTTTTCATAGCAAGATATTTGCGTGGGTGAAAAGGGGGCGCCGATAAAAGGCGCGGGACATGGCTACGCCCCTGCCGCCTTTGTTCAACTTGTCCTTGCTTCGATCGCGCTCATGCCTTTTTCCCGCGCTACCCGGCGGCCTTTATGCCAGCGTAATCAGCACCTGACCTTTTTCGACAGGGGCGCCTTGCTTTACCAGCACCTCTTTGATCGCGCCGTCGGCGGAGGCTTTGATGACGTTTTCCATCTTCATTGCCTCAAGGATCAGCAGGGGGTCTCCTTTGGCGATGGCTTGGCCGGGGGATACCATGATCTGAAGCGCCAGACCCGGCATGGGGGCTTTGACGGCATCGATCTTTGCGCCGCCGCCGGATTTGAGGCCAAGTTCTTGGATGAGGCGCTCGTAGTAGTCTCCTATATGAACGTTGTAAACCGCGCCGTTGATGCGTAGGCTGTAGGTTCTTTTGTCCGGCTGGGCATGAAGTATGTCCGCCGTGTAGGCGTTTCCGTGGTCGAGAAGGTGCCAAGATGCCGGACCTTGGGGTATTGCATCAATCTGCGCCAATGCTTCCGGTTGGATTTCAAACGTATATTCGTCGTTGACGCGGAGTCGAAACGGGTTATTTTTTTGCATAGCTGGCGTTTTTTCTAAAAAAACTTGCACGTGAGTACGGTGATATCGTCGGGCAGCGGTTGCTTCTGTCTGAACTGTTCTATCTCGTTGAGCAACTGTGTATTCAGGTCGCGGGCGGCGGTATCCAACTTTTGGGTAAGGAACCGGCGCAGCCGCTCGGTGTCGAAGTGTTCGCCGGCGTCGTTGAGCACGTCGGTCAGTCCGTCGGTGTAGCAAAAAAGCAGCCCGGGTCGGGTGAGACAGATGCCGCCGATGTCCAGAAAAGGCAACTCTTCCAGCCATCCGAGTACGGTGGATCCGTTGCAGAGTTCGATCACTTCGTCGCCGGTGAGCAACAGCGGCGGGGTATGGCCCGAATTGACGTAGTGGATTGTACGCGTCTGGCTATCATATTTGGCAATGAAAAAAGTGATATAACGATCGCCTTGAGTGACGCGAAAGACGGCTTCGTTGATGGACCGGACCAATTCTTCGAGGCTGGGTCTGCGCGCCAACAGGGTGCGCAGGGCCGCTTGCAAGTTGGCCATAAGCAGCGCGGCAGAGACGCCTTTGCCGGCGATATCCGCTATGCAAAAGAACAGGCTGCCATCCGAAAATTCGATCACATCGTAGTAGTCGCCGCCCACTGCGAAGTGTGGTTTGTAGATGCTCGAAAGTTGATATTTTTCGCTTTGCGGCAATTTCATAGGCACCAGCGAACGCTGGATTTCGGCGGCCAGTTCTACTTCGCGGTTGACTACTTCCTGTCGGAGTTGTTGTTTGAACAAGCGTTTGTTTTCAATCGCCACGGCGATCACATTGGTGATGGTCGTGATGATTTGTACCTTATTGTAGGCGTCGTTGTTCTCTTCGGTATTGAAGTCTCCGATGAAAGCGTAAGCGATGGGCACGTCTTTGTGCAATACCGGAATTACCAGGTCAAATTGTTTGAACAGCGGGTGTTGAGAAGCGTTGAGGCCTTGCTTGTTGCGGTATTTGGCCAGTTCGGCGTCCACATTGTCCCGCAGCAACGCTTCGTCTATTCCGAGGTGCGATTGGCAGGTCCATTTGTTGTCCTCGCGGGTATAAAGCGCCATTTTGCGAATGCCGATTTCCCAATTGAGGAAGGAGCAATACATATCAAACAGCCCCTCAGACGAAACATTTTCGTTGATGGCCTGTGTGATCGCCAGCAAACTGTTGATTTGCAACTGTTTGAGGTGAATCTCGCGCTCCAACTTCTCAATTTTGTTGAGCGTTCGTTTTATTTCCTGCAATTCCGGCATTTTTTCCAAAAAAAGCGCCCTAAAGGTAATGCTTTTTTTGAAAGTCCTATTCCGGGACGGCGCTTATGAATATCTTTTTGCGTATTTGGCAGGCATTAAACTCCTTGTGCGCCGGCTTGGCGACGCATTGCAAAAGCGCGGACTCCGGGTTTGCGTACGCAGCGGCTCACAAGGCGTCCCAATCGTATAGCACCCGATCGAAGCGCAGGTCTTTAAGGTCTTGCTCCCGGATGAAAAAATGCCCTACGCCCATATCGCTCCACATGAGATCCATGACCTGATCCGAATCGAGTTGAAAGAGCAGGAGCATAGGGTCGGAGGGCGTGCGCGGGTCGTCCTGCGTGAAATAAGCGTAGCCGCCCACGCGATGCCCCTGTGCATCGACCGATTTGGCATACTCGTCGAGCACATCCCATTCGTCGGCGCCGAAGCGTGCAAAGAAGTCGGCGCCAAAACGCTCGTTGAACCTGTAGTCGGTTGCGGGCAGCAGCATCTCGGCCAACTCAAAGCGCAGCGGATAGCATTCGTCGGGGTGGTGCGGCAGGTCGCCAAACTCCCGTTCGACCAGTTCGGGCAGATCCTGTAGCGCGCTTGGGTCGTTTATCGGATCGGGGTGATACAACACCCGAAAATTGACTTGATCTTCGCCGTCGTCGAAATTCATGCCGTATAAGTCGTCGTCGCCGATAAAAAATTGCAGGATACCTTTTCGGGGGAAAGGGTCGAGGGCAGGCATTTCTGCAAAGTTGAGCTGCGTCAGAAAAAACAGCGGAGTATTATTTTCTTTCGATACGGGCCATTCCATCCCTTTGGGCAGGTAAGGCATCCCCCCGGTTTTGCTTTGCCACGGCGAAGCGGCCGCCTGCGCCTGCGATAACACGCGGATGTAAGGGACTCGCATAGCGAGCAGGGCCTCGCGGTAGGGCTCAAGGGCTTGGGGCAGGCGAATGACTTCGTTCATATGTTAAGTGCGTCTGCTTGTTGGATCCAATAGTCTTCTTTGGAGCGCATCAGCGCTTTTTCTTCTGGCCCCGCGTCGCCGTAGCCACAGAGGTGCAACACCCCATGAGCCAGCACCCTGCGCAATTCGCGTCCGAGGGGCTGATCCAAGCTCCGGGCATTGTCGGCCACG
>JBKBLI010000047.1:17296-27910 GCA_046296435.1 Saprospiraceae bacterium
GCGGTCGATACTGATAAACATGTCGCCATGTACAATCCCACGGGTGTACGGAAAAGTGATAATGTCAGTATAGTAATCGTGCTGGAGATATTGCGCGTTGATGTTGCGCAGGTATTCGTCGGAGCAGAAGATCACGGAGAGGCTTTTCCATGGAGTGTTTTCAGTTTCGGCTATTCTTTGAAGCCAGTTGAGTGTCGATGCTTGATCCGGAGGCGAAAAATCGCAATCCTCACAGTACATCTCCAGAGGAGACTCCTCTGCGTCGTCTGGCTCGGGCAAAATCGGAAAATCCATGGAGTGACAATCAGCGGCACTTTTTTTGTTCGCGATCTAAATGAAAACGCATTTCGACCGTGCGTCCTCCGCGTATGAATCGGCACTCGTCGCTAAATTGCTTCATCAAAAAAAGACCGCGCCCGCCGCAATTCTCAATGCGGTCGGGCATCGTAGGGTCGGGCACCGAATCTGGATCAAAACCGCGGCCCTCGTCTGACACGCGTATGGCGAGGTTATTTTGTTTGACGCGCAAAGAAATCAGCACACACTTGTTGGCGTCGCCGCTGTTGCCGTGCAACATCGCATTGGTAACCGCTTCGGTGAGGGTGAGTAGAATGTTGCCTCGCAGGTCGGGAGACAAGTTGTATTGCCGGGCCACATCGTCCACAAAAGGGACTACTTTGTGTATGTTCTCAGGGCAGGAAGTCAGGGTCAGATCGCTATGTTGGATATTCATGCGCGTGAGTAATGCTGGGTCATTTTGATCAAGGACGCGTTGCCGAAAATAATCATGCGTTCATTCAAACAAATACGTCACCGGCGTGCGTGAACCCAACGCAGGTGAATGAAAAACAATGCAATTTACGGGTTTTTTGCGAGTTTGACAAGGGGGGCGGCCAGGTTTTTTTCGTTTACACATTTTTTATACGAAAAACGAGCCATTTTGTTACATTTTTACGAGGATAATTCGTGTTGTTTTGAAACTTTCAGGGCCTCCGTTACGAGGTTTTCGTCAGCCAAATAAGGCAGGGTAACCCTCAGATCCGGATACCGCTCCATGGCCCTCCGAACAGCGGCCAGCGCATGCGGATTGCGCGCCCAGGCGCGTCGGCTGACCCCGTTGTTGACATCCCAGAAAAGCATGGAGCGCAGGCGGCGCTCGGCACCGGGCGTGCCGTCGAGCGTCAGGCCGAAGCCGCCATTGATCACCTCGCCCCAGCCTACGCCGCCTCCGTTGTGCAGGCTCACCCAGGTGGCGCCGCGGAACGAATCGCCAATTACATTGTGTACAGCCATGTCGGCCGTAAAGCGCGAGCCGTCGTAAATATTGGCCGTCTCGCGATAGGGCGAGTCTGTGCCGCTAACATCGTGGTGGTCGCGTCCGAGCACCACCGGCCCGCGCAGTTCGCCGCGCGCAATGGCGTCGTTGAATGCCAGGGCAATGCGGATGCGCCCCTCGCAATCGGCGTAGAGAATGCGCGATTTGGAGCCTACGACTGGTATGTTGTGCCGGGCGTTGCGGATCCAGATCAGGTTGTCGTTGAGTTGTCCGCGGATATCGTCGGTCGCCTCGGCGAGCAGTTGTTCGATTACTGCGGCGGCGATGTCGTCGCTTCGGTCCAAGTCCTCCTGCAAGCCCGAGCAACAAACCCAGCGAAATGGCCCGAAACCATAGTCAAAGCAAAGCGGCCCCATGATGTCTTCTACGTAAGAAGGGTATTTGAACACGCCCTCTTCGCGGCTCTTCCAGATGTCAGCCCCGGCTGCGCCCGCCTCTTTGAGGAATGCGTTGCCGTAATCCCAGAAATACATGCCGCGCTGCGCCATTGTGTTGATAGCCTCCACATGTCGGCGCAGCGTCGCGCTCACTTCTTCCATGAACCGGGGCTTATCGCGCAGCAGCAGCGTCTTGGCCTCCTCAAAGGTATATCCGACCGGGCAGTAACCCAGATCGTCGAGGTTGTGGCAACTGGTTTGGTCGCTGCCGAGGTGTACTTCAATCCCTTGCTCCACGACATATTCCCACAGATCCACAATATTGCCTTGGTATATCAACGCTACGGGCGTTTGCTCGCGGCGGCAGGTTTCCATGCGCAAGGCCAACGCGTCCAGATCTGTATAGACATTTTGGGCCTGTACGTAGCCGTCTGCAATGCGCTGCCGCACGGCGTCCGGATCAATCTCGCATATTACGCCTACGGCCCCCGTGATCACCGAAGCCAGAGTCTGCGCCCCCGACATGCCGCCCAGACCGGAAGTCACAAATACCTTGCCGCGCAGATCCTGAGCGCCGGGGTGCAGTTTGCGCCAGGCGTTGAGCAGGGTGATCGTCGTGCCGTGCACAATACCCTGAGGGCCGATATACATGAATGAGCCGGCCGTCATCTGGCCATATTGCGTCACGCCGAGCGCGTTGTACTTATTCCAGTCTTCTTTTTTGGAGTGATTGGGGATCATCATGCCGTTGGTCACCACCACGCGCGGCGCCTCGGGCGACGAGGGAAATAGCCCCAGCGGGTGTCCGGAGTACAAAACCAGCGTCTGCTCGTCGCTCATCTCGGCCAGATAGCGCATCGTCAGGCGGTATTGAATCCAGTTCTGGAACACAGCGCCGTTGCCTCCATAGGTGATCAACTCGTGCGGATACTTAGCTACCTTGGGGTCGAGGTTGTTCTGGATCATCAGCATGATCGATGCCGCTTGCCGCGACCGATGCGGGTACTCGTCGATCGGTCGGGCGTACATCGGGTATTCGGGCCTAAACCGATGCATATAAATACGCCCGTAGCGCCGCAGTTCGTCGGCAAACTCGGGCGCCAATTCTGCATGCCACTCGTTGGGAAAGTACCGAAGCGCGTTTTGGATGGCCAACGCCTTTTCTTTTTGGCTCAGCACGCCTTCAATCACACGGCTTGGCGCATGGCTTACGCTGGGGTCAAGGGGGCGCGGCTTCGGCAGGCAGCCGGGTAGTCCTTCGAGAATCTGTGATTTAAAATCTGACATGGTTTGAAAAATATGGTGTAATGCCGCATTCCGGACTGATTTGCTCAGCGCCAGCCTCCAGCAGCACGGGTAAACAAACCAACCCTGCGCGCTGTTGCCTACGCGCTGCGTCGCATGGTGTTTTTTTGGAAAAAAAGGGTGGGCAGGTGGCCGAGGCGTTCAAGACCTTATTGATGCCGGGCAGGTTAGGGCGCTTCCTACACTGCAAAAAAACGAAACTTTCGCGCGGCCGATTGCGCTCAGAGATTTTCCTTAAAAAAGCGTTCGATTTTTTCGAACAGATGGACGCGCTCTGGCACGCTGACATTGTGTAAGTGGTGCGGATAGACAAAGTAGTCAAGTTGTTTGCCTTTTCGGATACACTCGCGCACATACAGGAGCGAGTGCTGCCAAAGCACCACATCGTCGGCGCCGCCATGGATCATCAGCAGGCGCCCTTGGAGGTTATCCACATAATTCAGCAGGTTGCTTTTGCGATAGCCTTCCGGATTTTGCTGCGGCGCATCCATGTAACGCTCTGTGTACATGATCTCGTACATCGACCAATCGATGACCGGTCCGCCGGCCACGCCGCACTTGAAGGCGCCTTTGGCCTCCGGTCGGGTCATCAGCGATGTCGCCATAAAGCCTCCGTAGCTCCAACCATAGACCCCGAGGCGCTCCGGATCAATGAAGGGTTGCGCCCGAAGGTAAGCGACGCCGGTGAGTTGGTCTTCGATTTCGGCGTCGCCAAGGCGCCGGTATATAGCGCTTTCGAAGGCGTGCCCGCGGTTTGCCGATCCGCGCCCGTCGAGGGTAAAGATCACGTATCCCTCCTGCGCCATGTAGTGCATCCAGACCTCTGCGCCGCCAAGCCAGGAGTTGTTGACCAGTTGGACGTGCGGGCCGTTGTAAACATACACAATGGCGGGATAGCGTTTGCGGGCGTCGAAGTCGGGAGGCAGGATCATGCGTCCGTTGAGCGTAAAGCCCCCGGGCGAGGGGATGGAGAGCATGCGCGTCAGACCGATTTTGTAATCAGCCAGGGGGTTTTTGGCCCCGAATACGGTTTGGCGGGCTTCGGGGTCTGAAGTTGAAGTCAGCCAGATCATGCGCGGCGTGCCCAGTTCCGAATACAGATCGAGCATCCAGTTGCCCGAAGCGCTTATTTGGCCCTGATGCACCCCCTCCTCGCGCGTGAGGGGCGTGGGCGGCGAGCGCTTGTAGAGGGGCGCCCGCACGACGTGCCGGTTCATGCCCGAAGCGTCGGCTTCCTGATAGAAACAGTACTGTCCGTCTGCGCTGAACCCGTAAAACTGGGTGACCGGCCCATCGCCCTGACTCACTTGCCGCAGCATGCGGCCCTCGAGGTCGTAGAGGTAGAGGCGATTCACACCGTCGCGCTCGCTTTCCCAAACGAAGTCTGCATTGCGACCCGGCACGAAAACTGCGGGCTTCTCCGGCTCTGTCCACGTTTCGCTTTTTTCGTCAAACAGGACGCGGCGCAGCGCGCCCGAACGGGCGTCGTACAGGCGGAGCTGCAGGTGGTTTTGATCCCGGTTGACTACGGCGATCAGGACGCCGCTTTCGTCGGGCGTCCAGGCGATATTGGTCAAGTACTGCTCGGCGGGCAGGCCCGTATCGAGCCAGATGGTTTTGCCTGACTCGAGGTGATAGACGCCCACCGTCACATGATGGCTCTTCGCGCCGGCAAAAGGATATCGAATCAGGCGACCCACGGCCGGCATGGAATCCAACTCGTATATCGGGTATGTGGTCACCATGCTTTCATCCATCCGGTAAAACGCAATGCTGCGTCCTGAAGGGCTCCAGAAAGTCCCTTTCTCGATGCCAAATTCGTTACGGTGCACGCTTTCGCCGTACACGACTCCGGACCGCTCGCTTTGGGCTATATGGAGTTCGGACATGCCGACGCTGAGGTAAAGCCCGCCGTTGCGGGTGTAGGCGACGTTTTGGGCGCCGGGGTGAATATCCAGATGCTGCGCGTCCTTTGGCCATGAGTTGAGCAGGCGGATTCGCTGTTCGTTCAGATCGTAGGCCCAATATTCGCCCGGGGTCTGTATGCGCGCCTCGCCAGGGCCTGCCCAACGCACGACGAGCCGGTCGGTCGCCGGTCGCCCGGCCTGAGCGAGTTGGGCGCTGATGAGGGGCAGTAGGTCCAGGGTGTCTGCTTGCAAGGTGCGGGCGGCGACGCGCACCGCCTTGTTTTGGGCTACATAGGCGAAGGTATCGACCCCGGGGATCCATTGCAGTTGGCTGAGGGTGGCGGGGGCCAGCGCCGAGCGGCCTTTATTGATGGCGTCGGCGATGGTCAGCTTTTGCTGGGCCTGAATGGCGAAAGGGAGTAGCGCGATGGCGGCGGTCAGCCAGGTGAAGCGAATCATGGCGTATTTTTTTTAAAAACTATCGATCTATCAAAAGGGCGTTTGGAGCGGACAGCGGCGCGATTGGCGAGCCGTTACGCCATTTTTTGACGGAAAAAAAGGGGTGTGCGCCGGGCAGGGGTGCGAGGAAAGGGCTTGAGCGACGACAGCGTCCGGCGACTTTCGTCGCATGCAAAAAACACGGCGCGGACGTCGGAGCCGGCTTGCAGGCCGTATAGCCCGGCCGAGAGCCTGAAAAGAGGTCGGAGTTTTGATCAATCTTCCCGATCAGACTTAGATTCAAGGCGCCTGCGCACGTAGTCCTTCCAGATGCTGACATAGTCGTACGTGAGGTATATTTCGGAGTCGTAGGCGCCCCAGGCTCCGTGCTCGATGGCGAGGTTGAGTTTGCGCACGGCGCCGGCCGGAATTTGCAACACGATGACGTGTCCCAGCCCCATGGTGAGCGTCCAGGACACGATGCGCGCCTCCTGAGGCGGAAACATGTCCCAAAAGCCTTGCGCTTCGAGTTTGCGTCGGATTTCGGTCAGGTTTTTGTCCTGCTGGTGCTTGAGGATTACCGTGACCATTACGCTGTCCGAATAAAAGTTATCAGGCGCAACGACAGGAGGGCCGGGATTGGGGACTTGGGCCTGAAGCGCGAACGCCGTGCAGACGAACAGGCCGAGCGAGAGTATTTTTTTTATCATAAGCAAGTTTAAGCGCAAAATAATGCCTCAAAGATACAGCATTTGGAATATATGGAATCATGCCGCTACATTTGCGCGCGGTTTCGGCCGTTTTCAATCCGCGTTTAAATCTGTGTTGATATGGGAAAGCATCCAAGAGGGCTGCCGTTTTTGTTTTTCACCGAAATGTGGGAACGCTTTGGCTACTACCTCATGATCGGGATTTTTTTTCTGTATATGACCGACGCCGGCAAAGGCGGCCTGGGTTTGGAGCGCACTACTGCTTCTGATATATATGGCACATTTATCGCGCTGGTTTACGTCACGCCATTCATAGGCGGCCTGCTGGCCGATCGGCTTTTGGGTTACCGTCTGAGCATCGCCATTGGCGGGGTGTTGATGGGCATAGGATACTTGCTTCTGGCCATACCCGATAATTGGACGACTTTTTACCTTTCGCTCGGGATCATGATTCTGGGCAATGGTTTTTTCAAGCCCAATATTTCCGTGTTACTCGGCAATTTGTACAACGAAGACCGCTACCGGCCGCTCAAAGACAGCGGATACAATATTTTTTACATGGGCATCAACATCGGCGCTTTCGTGTGCAATTTTGTAGCGGCGTATCTGCGGCACAATTACGGCTGGGGTTACGCGTTTGCGGCGGCCGGCATAGGCATGTTTATTGGCGTATTGGTATTCTTGAGCGGTACCCGTCACTACGCGCACGCCGACGTGCGTCGGCCCGCCAATCCCGGCGAAGCAGGCGTCGGTCAACTGCTTTCGTCCGTATTGTTACCCGCGGTGGCGACAGGTATAGCAGGTTGGTATATTCCGGGTAACATATTTGGGTCAGACAGCACCGACGCTTTTATTTTCGGCAGCTTGCCCATCATCGGGTTTTATCTTTGGATATTGCGCGCGGCTCAGGCTCACGAAAAGTCTCGCATCAAAGCGCTCTTAGCGATATACGGCGTCGTGATCATTTTCTGGGCGGTCTTCAAACAAAACGGCACGGCGCTGACCACCTGGGCAGAGTACTACACCGACCGCCGGATGCCCGAGTGGATAGCCGGTCCGGCTGAGACCTTCAAAATGACGCAATCGGTTTCGATGACGCCGGATATGTTCCCCCGGTACGACGCCCAATTCCGCACGACGAAAGATGCCGATGGCAAAATCGTCAAGGAGCGTACGTTCGACCCCTACTTTATCAATGTCCCCGAAGCAGAGCGACCGCCGGAAGGCGAGTCCTGGAGTTTGGTTTCTACGGAGCTTTACCAGTCGGTCAATCCCTTCTTCGTGATCGCGTTTACCCCTTTGGTTATCTGGTTTTTTGCGCAACTGAGGCGCAGGGGCAAGGAGCCTTCCACGCCTGCCAAAATCGGCTGGGGTTTGATTGTATCAGCCCTTTCGACTTTGGTGACGGTGTGGGCCGTATATGCCTGTCACAACGGCGCCGTCAAAGCGTCGGCCTGGTGGCTGATCGGCGCGTATGCCGTGATTACCATTGGCGAGTTGTTCCTCAGTCCTATGGGATTGGCCATGGTATCCAAAGTATCGCCCATGCGCATCACCGGCCTGATGATGGGCGGCTGGCAATTGGCCACCTCGCTGGGCAACAAATTGAGCGGCGTATTGGGGTCTATGTGGGACAGATACGACGATAAAGCCAACTTCTTTTGGGTAAACTTCGTACTTTTGTCCGCAGCCGCATTGCTCCTCTTCTCTATGCTGCGCTGGCTCAAAGGGATATTCAAAGAGCAAGGCATCCAGTAGTTTGACAGGTCCGGGGCGTGGTAAATCGGCTCATGGCAGCTTGCAATAAGGCCAGGCGGCCGCATGCAGCGGACCGCGCCGCGCGTTTTTTTCAGAAAAAAAGATCAAAAGCGCGGCCCGGCGGTCGCCTGCGTTAATGCGGAAATCGCAAGTAAATACGGGATTGCAGGGCGCTTTTTTTTAAAAAAAAACAAAACACGTCGCGCGCGAGCATTCACGCAAAAATCTTCAATCGAAATACAAAACCTTTGACAATGGCAAAACGTTTAAAAACAAGCAGGCAGAAGGACAAGGTAAACGACGCCAAAGAGAATCAAAAATTCTTGCTCATAGTGGCGTTGGCCACGATAGTCCTGGTCGTTCTGATGTATCTCATTTTCAAATAGCAAGGGCTTGACTCCAACTGTTTGACGCCAAAAAGTTGCGGTTCGAAACAAGCGCGCTGTAAAATCGCAGCCGGGTGGACGCCGAGGTCGAAATGGCTGGACTTGGAGGAAGGTAGGGTTCTTGCCTACAAATATCGGATCCTTTGAATCGTCTCAGCACAGCGTCTTCGCCATATCTTCGGCAACATGCCCACAATCCGGTGGATTGGTATCCGTGGGGTCCAGAGGCTTTAGCGCGCGCCCAAGCGGAGCAAAAGCCTATTTTGGTCAGTATTGGGTACTCGACTTGTCATTGGTGTCATGTGATGGAACGCGAATCGTTTGAGGACGAGGCGGTAGCTTCGATCATGAACGAGTATTTTGTCAATATCAAAGTGGATCGCGAGGAGCGCCCCGACCTCGACGCCATTTATATGGATGCCTGTCAAGCGATCAGCGGCAGCGGAGGATGGCCGCTCAATTGCTTTCTCACGCCAGAGACCCTGCCCTTTTGGGCCGGCACATACTATCCGCCCCAGCCGGCCTATGGCCGCCCCTCGTGGCGTGAGGTGCTCGTTATGATGCACAACGCTTGGACGCAAAAGCGCGAAGTCGTGTACGAGCAAGCCGAGAAATTGATAGGTTTCATCCGCCGAAACGATCAGGCCGGATTATCCGACCGCCTTAGCCCCGACGACACACAGGCCGGGGATGCGGGGGCAAGCGATTTTTCGATTATTTACAGTCAGGTCGAACGCAACTTCGATCGCCAGTTTGGCGGCTTTGGGCATGCGCCCAAATTCCCTTCGACGATGGCGATCCGTTTTTTGATGGAGTACTGGCGGCATACGGGCGCGCCCGAGCCTCTTGAGCACGCGCTTTTTTCCCTTGATGCCATGCTCAAGGGCGGTATATACGATCAACTGGGCGGCGGATTCGCCCGCTATGCCACCGACCGCGAATGGTTGGTTCCGCATTTCGAAAAGATGTTGTACGACAATGCGCTGCTCGTGGGCGTGTTGTGCGACGCTTACAAAATCAGACCTCAAGCCCACTACCGAGAGGGCATCGAGCAGACCCTGGAGTATATCGCCCGCGAAATGACGCACCCTGAAGGCGGCTTCTATGCGGCCCGGGACGCCGACTCGGAGGGCGTGGAAGGGAAGTTCTTCGTGTGGGACAAACGCGAAGTGCATGAAATACTGGGCGACGAAGACGCGGCGCTATTTTGCGACTTCTACGACGTAAGCGAGGCTGGCAACTGGGAAGGGCGCAATATCTTGCGCCGTCGCCTTTTTGAATCAGAGTATGCGTCGCAGCAGGGCATGGATGTATCTGTATTGAACAGCCGCCTCGCCGCGCTGCGCGCCAAGATGTTTGCCGCGCGCGACCTGCGGGTGTATCCCGGGCTTGACGACAAAATCATCCTTTGCTGGAACGCGCTGATGTGCTCGGCGTATGTGGCCGCCCACAACGCTTTGCAGCGCGAGGATTATCTGCGCAAAGCCGAGGCAAATATGGCGTTTCTGCTGCGCGCCTTTGCCGAGCCGGGGCGCCCGGGCGCCCTTCGGCACACCTGGTCTGGCGGTCAAGCCAGGATTTACGCCTACCTCGACGATTACGCGGCTTTAATTGCCGCGCTCATTGATCTATGGCATGCCACCTTTGACAGGCAATACTTAGAGCATGCCGCGCGTTTTACGGAGTACGTATTTGAAGCGTTCTTTGACTCCTCGAGCGGCCTGTTTTACTTTGCCGATGTCCGACAGACGGATCTGGCTTTGCGCAAAAAAGACTTGCGCGACCAGGCCACGCCTTGCGGTGGAAGCATGATGGCGCACAATTTGCAACAATTGGGACTTTTGCTGGATCGGCCGGAGTGGCGTCGGCGCGCGGCCCAAATGCTGCTGACCATGCGGGAAGCTATGGTGCGAATGCCCATGGCTCACGAGCACTGGATCTCGGCATACCTGCGCGAAGTGCGTTCGTTGACCGAGGTGGCCATTGTCGGAAGCAACGCCTTTGACAAAGCGGCGCGTATTCGCCAGCGCTTTTTGCCGGGGTTGGTGATGGCCGCCGCCCCGACAACGTCGGATTATATTCCCCTGCTGAAGGGCAAAGACGCTTCTGAAGATGCGCATATATACTTGTGCGAAAAATTTGCCTGTCGGCAGCCCTTTACAGATCTGTCCGATTTCGACCGACAACTCAGCGAGATACATGCGCGTTGAATCAATATTTTGTTGGCTTTTGATCTTGGTTGCCTTTGAAACAAAAGCGCAACAGTTGCCGCAATACAGTTTGTTTGCGCACAATCCATTTGCCTTCAATCCCGCCGCCGCCGGGTCTGAGGATGATTTGATCGCTTCCGCGCTTTATCGGCGTCAGTGGGTCGATCTCGAAGGCGCGCCCACCACA
>JBKBLI010000048.1:0-2258 GCA_046296435.1 Saprospiraceae bacterium
CCGGGTATGGCGGCCGGCAGCACAATGCTGCGGATGGTTTCGAATTGCGTGGCGCCCAGAGCCATAGCGCCCTCGCGCATCGCGCGGGGTACGGTCTTGAGGGCTTCCTCAGCCGTCGTAATCGTATAGGGCAAGGTGAGCAAGCCAAGCGTAAGCCCGGCAGACATCAGCGAGGTACCCAAATCCAACGCCTTCACGAACAAGGCCAATCCGAACAAGCCAAATATGATGGAGGGCACGCCGGCCAAATTCCGGATAGCGGCGCGAATAGCGCGTGTTTGCAAATCGTCGCGGGCGTACTCGTTCAGATAAATGGCACAAGCAATCCCGAGAGGAATCGACACAAGCGCCGTACCAATGGTTAGAAAAGCGGTCCCCAGGATAGCCGGCAGGATCCCGCCGGCGGTCATCGCCTTTCGCGGATAAGCGCTTACAAATTCCCAGCTCAGGACGCCTCCCCCTTTTGAAAAGATCTCAAACAATATAAATCCCAGAATGAAGCACACGATAAGTACGCCGGCCAACAAAACGATGTGGGGCAAACGACTTTCTTGATAACGAGCCATAGCGATTGGAGTTGATTACTGAAAACGACGAAAATTGTTGGCTATGCGCTCGGCCAGCGCATTGACGCCCATGGTGATCAGGAAAAGCGCCAGCGCAATGGCGAAAAGACCGTGATAATGTGTGGTTTGGTGCGGCGCCTCGCCCATTTCGATTGCTATTGTCGCAGTGATGGTACGTATGGCGTCAAATAGCCCCCGAGGGAATGCAGCCGCATTGCCGGTAGCCATCAGCACGGTCATGGTCTCGCCAATAGCCCGCCCCATGCCCAACATCAAAGCAGCCAGAACGCCCGGGAACGCGGCGGGCAAAACCACGCGACTAAGGGTTTGCCATTTGTTGGCGCCCAGACCGTAGGAGGCTTCTTTCAGCGAATTGCTCACAGCCTGAATGGCGTCTTCCGCCACCGTGATAATTGTAGGCAATGCCATAATTGCCAACAAAATGGCGCCGTTGAGCGCATTGAGTCCGCTGCTCAAACCAAAAAGACGCGCCAATCCCGGACCTAAAACCACGATCCCCAAAAAACCAACTACTACCGAGGGTATGGCGGCAAGAATTTCGATAGCGGGCTTCAAGATGCGTTCTACGCGCTTATCGGCGTATTCGGATAAGTACAACGCCACGCCAACACCCAAGGGTCCTGCAATCAGCATGGCGCATATCGTAACCCAGAGCGTACTCGCTAACAAAGGCAACAAGCCATATCGGGAGTCCTTGACATATTCTTCGGGTCGCCATTCCAACCCCGTCAAAAAGTCAAACAACCAGACCTCCGAAAAAAATGCACTCGAGTTATAGAGCAGCAGTACAAAAATCGCGCTTAAGGCGACGATACATAAATAGCCGGCGCTCTTGAACAGGAATTCAAACAAGCGATTGAGCAGGATGCGGCGGCGCTGGCGGTTGAATACTGGCATGGCGATCACTATTTTGCAGGAAAATACCCGTGAGCAACTATAATCTTCTGTCCCTCAGCGCTTTTTTCAAAATCCAACAATGCCTTCACGCGGGCGTAGGAGGATTTCAATACGTATTGATACAGCGGACGCTGAAAAAAATAATATCCGTCAAGCACCTTTTGATAATCCAATGGCGAACAAGCCGCTTTGCCATCCTCGTAAACCTTGAGGATACGGAACCCCCCGCTCGATTGTCGCCCATCCTTGATCACATAACCGGCGCCAACGTACCCAATGGATTGTTTGTCGGCCTTGATGGCTTCGATGATCTGCGCATTGCCATTCATCTCTCTGGCGCGCGGCGAAAAAACGATTTGTAATCGATCCCTGAAGTAAACGTAAGTTCCTGAATTTGACTGCCGCCCGTAGATACTAATCGGACGCGGATAATCAATACCCAACTCGTCCCAGCGCTGCGCCGCGCCGCTGAAAATCGCCCGAATCTGCGATACTGACAACGAATCGATCGGCACGTCCGCATGTGCAATGACAGCTAAAGCATCCTGCGCAAACACTACCGGGATAAGCTCAACCCCGCGCTCGCGGCACAAGGCTTCTTCGTACGGACTTAATGGGCGCGAAGAATTGGCCATATCGGCCAGACCATTCATTAGCGAAGCAATGCCTAAGCCCGAACCGCCGCCGGATATCGATATCCGAGACTCAGGGTGTTGCGCGAAATACGCCTCCGCCAAAATAACAGAAATATTTACCTCTGTATCTGAACCTTTA
>JBKBLI010000048.1:2357-24909 GCA_046296435.1 Saprospiraceae bacterium
TTCATTTTTTCGGCAAAAATAGCGCGCGTTGCTTCTGCGCGACAATCGCCCCCCACACAATTAACGAAAACGTAACGCGCCGACGCAGGCGCTTACATCTCCTCAGGCCCCTCTCCTACCCAATCCTGCTGCACATAACCCTCCTCGCAAAATTCGGCCAGATCGCGCGCAATCCATTCGCGCACCACGTGAACGATTTCGCCGGGGTAAAGCAAATGCACATTGGGGCCGGCGTCGAGCGTGAAATAAACCGGATGTCCCGTATCCCGCCTGAAAGCGCGCACCCGCTCGATGATCGCCAATGAATTGGGCCGCATGAGCGTGTAGGATGGATTACTGCACATCATCAACGCATGCAGGGCCAAGGCTTCGTCTTCCGCGATTTGGCCGAAAGCGGCCAGGTCGCCGACGCGCAAAATATCGACCAGCGACAAAGCGCGGGCGCGGGCCTGGGCATAGCGGGCGGCGGCGTAAGGGTTGCCCTCCATCAGCGCATGACCCGCCCGGCTGGATACCGCCTTCTCTTCAGCGCTCACTATCAGGATGTCGTCGTGAAAGTCTTTGAACGTTTCGTGCAACTGATCTCCCAGGCCAAGAGCGTACTCGTCTGAACTACCCTGCACAGAATCTAACTTCCCCCACAAAGCCGCGTATCCAAAAATGGATCGACAAGCGCTGCCGCTGGCCAGACGCGCCAAATACGATGACTTGCGCTCGAAGTCGCTCTGATCGCTCAGCGTGCCGAATAACTTGTCCTCCAGCGTGCACAAGCACAAAGCCAAGGCAGACATGGCCGAAGCAGAGGAGGCGATCCCGGCCGAATGCGGAAAAGAATTACCCGAACGAATGCGCAACGCCAACTGTCGGAGAAAGGGGAAAATGCTGTCGAGACTGCGCAAATAAGCGCGGATTTTCTCTGCAAAAGCCTCATTAGGCTCCTCGTGAAAAAGAAAATCCAAAGATATATCGTCAGCGGGAGCATCCTTCCAGGCATACGCTAAGGCCATATCCGTCACCGAAGAGGACAAGGTCAGACTGATAGAAGGATTTTGCGGCCTCTGCACATCGTATTTACCCCAATATTTGACAATCGCAATATTACTGGGACTTCTCCACACTATTTGTCCCGACTCAGGCGGATTAGACGAGTCTAAAATCAAGCGGGGATTCACGTAATCTAACATTCAAAATAAGGTTTTAGCAAATTCAAATCGCGCGACGCCAGTTGTCTGATGTCTCAAATGGATGCAGAACAAATAAAAAAGCAAAGGGTTTTGAGTCTGGCGCGCGCCTCAATCGGTCTGGAAGTCGGCGCTTTTTTTTCGACCAATAAACTTCACATAGCGCCACAAGCCAAACCACGCAGTCCGCACTTCGCAGATCGCAGGTTCAAATCTGTTTTTCAAGTACGGCGCCAAATGCCCGTCCATACGGACGTGATTGAAGCCCATCCAGCGGCGAAATACCGTGAAAGGCGTATCATGGAAGTCAACCACCGCGATCCAGCCCCCAGGCTTCAACTCTTGGTAAGCCTGCTCGATAGCCGCCTCCCATCCGGGATTGAACATGGTAAGCGAGTACGAAAACAGCACAATGTCGGGCGCCTCATACGGCGGCGTTGCAGCCGAGCCATACGCCATTCCGTGCAGAAAAGCCCGCCGCGTGTAACGCGAAATCGCCCGATGGGCTTTATCCAACATGTCGCGCGACATATCCACCCCATGCAAATAGAGCATGGGGTGCTTCTTCGCCAAACGACGCAAATTTCGACCTGTTCCACAACCAACCTCTACAAGAACGGTCTTTTGGCCAGGCATAATTGGCAGCATATTCAGCAGAGCGCTTCGCCCAAACAAAAACGTCCAACGCGTCAAATCGTATATGTGCGCATGCCAGCGATAAAAACGCAGAACGTTTTGACCGGGTTTGTTTATTTCATCTTGATTGGCTTTGCCGGTTACCTTTTCGAGTTCGTCTAATTTCATAACACAGATGGAACAAATAGTTGCGAGGACACGGCTTCCGCCGTAGCGTCTTTACCTGCGGCGGCCACCCATACGCCGGCGTAAGTACCCACGCGATCGTTCGCAGCCGAGAAAGCGGCAGCTTTTTCATCAAAAACCATATTTGAAAGCGCGAAATCAGGCAGGAAATCGGGCGTTGGCGAAGCCGAACGCATCAGAATCCGAACGCCGGGGGCCGAGTTGGCAAAAATCAGGCGCCACTCCGTCTCAAGCGCGTCGTACAAATGTGCGGCCAACCAGTCCTGGTGATCCAGCAGCACATAATGCGAATACTCAGCCGAATGATTTTCAAGAAAATCGTTCAGCGAGCAGGTGTAAGTCTGAATCCGGGAAACGCGCGTCCGCAAGGTCTTAAAATTTTCGCGCCGCAGGTACTCCGGACAACAATCGCGGGTGTATGAACCGTAATAGTAAACGCGCCAAAAATAGTTGTCCTGAATCGGGATGCGCGTAAATACGTGCCGAAAACAATCGCGCACATATCCGATCATACCCTCCTTGTAACGCGCTTTGGCCAAATCTTGTTGCGTTTTAGGTACGCCAGCCAGACTTTGCACCAGATGCCTGCCGACAAACCAACGCGCAAACGGCGTCAAAAGCGCAGGTTCGAGACTGTTGTACGCCGTTTGCTGATCGCTAAGGGTGCGCGCCGAAAAAATGGCGTCCAAAGCCGAAGCGGCGTTCCGTCTGCGCCTAAGCCAGCCGCGCATAGACCACGCCAAAAAACCGCTGCTCCCGCGCCAGTAAAAAGACGGACGCCGCCCCCTTGCCGAAAAATAACGGATGTGCTTGTCCCAAAATGCCTGCGCTTCGGGATAGGCATCCATCAAAGGCCGCAATCGCTGGCGATATACATCGGCGCATGCGGGCGAGCCGCCTTCGCCAAAGAAGGCCCATAAATCGTCGTAAGACCCCGCCTCAAACAAGGCGATCTTGAGTCGGAGGAGCGCATTCTGCCGGTAGTTGAGATCCACACAGTGAATCTCCGCCGGATCGTCCAACAGATAGTCCAAGGCGTTGCACCCGGCGCTGGTCAGCATCACGATACGCGCGCCTTGACCAAAGGACATCACAGCGCGATCGCATCGCGGATCTTCCCAGCAGGCGTTGTAAACGAGATGTTTTCCGTGAATTTGGTTGAAGATGCGGTCTGAAACGCGTTGCCAGAGGCCCATAAGCAAGATATGCGAATTAGAAATACGATAATTTCGCAAAGGTACGGCACGCAAATACCCGCGTCTGGAATCGCGGATTACCTTTTAGTTAAGTTTTTGCGAGCTACTTAACACACCCTTGAAGCAGTCCGGAAAGCCCCATCCAAGCAGGAGCCATTTACAGACTTCACCCAAGGCATCAGATGTCTATCGCAAGGTAAAAAGTGAAAGTGAAAGAGATAGATGCCCATCCGACCCCGTCAGGGTCACATCTATCCGGTAAGCCTGAGTTTGCAAGCATGTCATCCCTGAGAAATGCCCCTCAGCGCAGCTCGAATCTATGTAAGCACCTCCCCACTAAAAAAAACAGATCACAACTAACAACTAACAACTAACAACTAACAACTAACAACTAACAACTAACAACTAACAACTAACAAAATTCATCCAGAGCGCTTATCACCCGATCCTGTTGCGCGTAGCTTAGGCTGTTGTACAGCGGCAGCGTAATCTCATTGCGATACAGGTCGTATGCTTGCGGGTAATCCTCCATACGGTAGCCCTGATTTTTAAAAAAAGAGAGCATGGGTAGCGGAATATAATGCACATTGACGCCTATGCCGCGCCCGCTCAGGCGCTCGATGAGCGCATCGCGCTGCGGCTCGGTGCAATCCCGGATCCGCAAGAGGTAAAGGTGGCCCGAACTCCGCCGATTGCCATCGTCGAACGGCGGCGCGCAAAAGCGCGCATCGGCAGAAAAAAATGCTGAATAGCGTCGAAATTTAGCCAGGCGATCAGGCAACAAATCGTCGGCGTAGCGGCGCATCTGCGCTAATCCGACGGCCGCGCACAAATCGGGCATGTTGACCTTCATGCCCTGATCCACAATATCGTAGCGCCAATTGCCGGTTTGATTTTTCTCAAAAGCGCTCTTGGTCTGGCCATTCAGCGCGAGGAGGCGAAGATACTGCAGTTCAGGCTCATTGTCGAATGGCGCGGGCAGATTAAGCGTCACCGCGCCACCCTCGCCCGTTGTCACGTTCTTGACCGAGTGAAATGAAAATACTGTTGCGTCGGCCAGGGCGCCGGACGGGCGGGCGCCCAAAGTCGCCCCCAGCGAATGAGCGGCGTCGGCGATGACCAAAGGGCGGCCTAAGCGTTGCTGCAGGTCGTTGTTCGGACGAAATACCGCGCCGGCGCGCCCGGCTGCGGCCATGATTTGCGCATAATCGCAGGGGTATCCGCCCAGATCCACCGGTATGATTGCTTTGGTACGGGCGGTAATACGCGCCTCCAGCGAACGGAGATCCATATTAAAGTCAGGACCTGCGTCGCACATGACGACGCGGGCGCCCAGATGGATGGCGCACAGCGCCGTAGCGCAATACGTGTAAGCCGGCACGATCACCTCATCGCCCGGCCCCACACCCCAGCGTCTCAGGAGCAACATAGCGCCCGAGGTCCAGGAATTGACACACAAAGCCGGGCGACCGGTCAGGCTCCTTATTTCAGCTTCCAGAAGCCTCACCTTTGGACCGGAGGTGAGCCATCCGGTGTTGAGCAAACAGTCGTTGACCTCGGCCACTACGGCCTCGTCGATCAGCGGCAAGCAGAAGGGAATAGCTTGTTCTTCCACGGCTCAATATTCGATTTCGTCGCCTTGGCCCAAATAGAACGGCAGCGTCCAGCCGACGACAATACCGTAACGAAAATCGCGCCGCGACGCATCGTGCCTACGCATATCGTTGTAGTCCCAGACGCGGACATTGCGCGTGAAGCCCTGCATCAGATCAAGGCCAATAAACCAATTGGCGCGCCTGTTTTTGGCCAAGTGCTGCCATCCGATGAACTGATGCAGCGCGAATCCGCGACACATCCGGTCGAATCCCTTGATGTAATCGCCCGACAGGATGGGCACGCTGCGGTTGTCGTCCTGGAGGCGTATTTTATGACTCATCAGACCCGCCCCCAACGTAAAGCGGATGCCGGACCTGTCCGAGGCCACTGGGAAAAGACGCCCGATGTGCCCGCCGATATAAAACCCCCGCTGACGCAGAAAAACAGAAGCCAAGGTCTGATCATTAGCTATAATATCGCCTTCTGGAGTGCGCAAAATGGCAAGCGGGTCTTCGTTGACGCTTTGTCCGAATATGTACGAACCCGATGCGCCCAAAATGAAGTTAAAATCCTCGCTCATCCATTCCAGACCTAAGCCCAGATTACCGTCTTGCCCAAAGCGTTTGGCCAGATCGTCCCCGGGCAAATGCGTTCCGAGCGCGAAGTTGAGCAAAATGGCGTTACCTTTGTTCAGGATTTGCGGCGCCGCGCTGTGCTCGGGGAAGCGTTGCGCTTCGCTGCGCAGCGCGACAAACAGACAAAGCGCTGCGAGTATTTTTTTGAAAAAAGACATACCTTAGTAATGAGCGAAAAAAAACGGCGAATCATGCCGCGCCGCAAAAATACACATTTCGGCGTCCTCGATGAAGCCCTATTGTGCGAAATGCGTCAAATTGTCGGACAGGAACGCATCCTGACAGACGAAGCGGCGCGCCTCGCGCACGCCCACGACGAAACCGAGGATCTCGCGTACCTGCCTGACGCAGTCGCCTTGCCGGTCGATACGGCGCAAGTCAGCGCTCTGATGGCCCTGTGCAACCGGGAGCGCATCCCCGTCACGGTGCGGGCGGCGGGTAGCGGGCTGGCCGGCGGCGCTTTGCCGGCGTACGGAGGCTTGTGCATGAGCATGAAATGCTTCGACCAAATACTGCGTATTGACGAACGTAACTTCCAGGTTGAAGTGCAGCCCGGCGTTGTCACCGAAACGCTGCAAAACGCCCTACAGGCGCGCGGCCTTTATTATCCGCCCGACCCCTCCAGCAAGGGCTGGAGCTTCATCGGCGGCAATGTGAGCACCAATGCCGGCGGTCCCCGGGCCGTCAAATACGGCGTGGTGCGCGACCATGTGCTCGGCCTGGAAGCCGTGTTGCCCGGCGGCGAAGTGATCCGCACCGGCGCCAGCACGCTCAAAAACTCTACCGGCCTCAACTTGACCCAACTTCTGGTGGGCAGCGAAGGTACGCTGGCCATCATCACCGGTATCACGCTCAAACTCCAGCCCCTGCCCACTTGTCAATACCTCATGCTCGCGCCCTTTCGCTCGGCCGAGATGGCCTGCGCCGCAGTGGCCGCCATCTTTCAGGCGGGCGTGACCCCCTCGGCCCTCGAGTTCATGGAGCGCAATGCCATCGAATGGGCCGTCCGATACGTAGGCGAGACGCCTGTGCCCATTGGCCCCGACGACCAAGCCCACTTGCTGATCGAGGTGGACGGATTCCATCCCGACGCCTTGCTGCGCGACTGCGAAACTATCGGAGCCGTGCTGGAGCGTTACGAAGCGGGCGAGGTTTTTTTTGCGGACAATGAAGCGCAGAAAAACGCCCTGTGGAAACTGCGGCGCAACGTGGCCCATGCCGTCAAATCCAACTCGATCTATAAGGAGGAAGACACCGTGGTGCCCCGCGCCGAATTGCCCGCGCTGCTGCGCGCGGTCAAAGAAATCGGCGCGCGCTACGGCTTCGAGTCCGTCTGCTACGGCCACGCCGGCGACGGCAATCTGCACGTCAATATCCTGCGCGGCCAACTCAACGAACGCCAATGGAACGAGGAATTGCCTAAAGCTATCCGCGAAATTTTTCAAACCGTCAAGGCGCTTGGCGGGGCCCTCAGCGGCGAACACGGCGTCGGTCTTGTGCAAACGCCCTACATGGATATCTTTTTCAGCGATGCGGAGATGGAACTCATGCGCGGGATCAAACGCGTATTCGACCCCAATGGCATCCTCAATCCCGGAAAAGTGATGAACCATGTTTGTTGAAAAAAAAGCGCCCGGGCGCGGGCTAAGGGACTGGGGCGAGCGGGTCTGGGGCAAAGGACAAGGAGCGCATTGGGCGCCTTTGCTTGCGCTGACTTTTTTGTGCGCCGGGTTTCTGTTTTCGCGCACCTTCAACAACATCGGCCTGCTCATGGCCGGGCTGTTTGCCATCGGATACCCGACGCGGCTTGGGGAGGCGCTCCGGCTGCCGTGGATGTGGTCGTTCTTTTTGCTTGCGCTCGTACCGCTGGCCTCTGATCTCTGGCTTGAAGGCGCCGCTTTCAACCGTGAGTATGGCGTCAAAAAGACCATCTTGATTCTCTTGCCCTTGTTCGTGGCCGTCTGGCGTCCGGATAGCCGCGCCGTCCGGATAGCGCATTGGATTTTCATGGGGACGATGGCTGTCTCCACCTTCTATTCGTTGATTAGATTTGGTCTCGAACGAGCGTCTATCGAACAGGAGTACAGCGTCGCCAAGGTGATGCCGGTGTTGGCGTATCGCGACCACATACGGATCAGTTGGGCGACCTCGATCGCCTGCCTGATCGCTTTTTATGAATTGCTGCGCGAAGGACGCACGATGTTCAGGCGCATCCTGTGGGCCTATATGATCTTGCAGATCGCTTTTCTGCACATCCTTGGCGCCAAGACGGGCCTGTTAAGCCTTTACCTGATGGCCTTCATAGGGGGCTTTCTTTACTTGCCCGGGCGGCGGCGGCGACTGGGCCTGCTCTCGCTGCCCGCCCTCGCAGCGTTATTGTATGTCGCGTATTTATCCCTACCCACGCTACAAAAGCGCATCGACTACATGCGCTATGATTTTGGCTTTTACAGTCGGGGCGAATTCCGCCCCGAACTCAGCGACGGCACCCGCGTGCTATCGGTCATGGCTGGCATGGATTTGGTTCGCCAGTATCCGCTGACGGGCGTCGGCTTCAGTCGTTTGGACGACGAGATGCAGCGCTGGTACGCGACGCACGCCCCAGAACTGGCCGAACAGCACCGCTTCCTTCCCAGCAGCCAACTGCTGGTATATGCGGCATCGGGCGGCATCCTCGGGCTGTTAGTGGCGCTTTTCCACTTGCTTTGGCCCTTTGCAGATCGCTATATGCGCGCCAACCGGATGTTTTGGCTGTTTTTTGCGCCGGTGATCGCATCTTATGCGTACGAGATACATTTGGAAGGGCAGGTTCGTCTATTCCTTTATGGCTTTTTTGCGGCTTGGTTCTGGCTCGCAGCGCGGGACACGGCGACCGGCCCACCGCAAAAGCGGGCCAAAACTCCCAAATTCACCCATTGATGCGTAGCTTGCGGCGGTAGCTTGCCGGAGTGCAACGGGCAAAGCGTTTGAACACTTTGATGAAGTAAGACACGTTGTTGAACCCGCAGGCGTAGGCTACGTCGCTGACGCTGCGCTCGGGGTGCGAAAGCAACTTTTTTGCCAAAAAGATGCGCTCTTGCTGGATAAAATCAAGCGGAGTAGCGCCTAACTCGATCTTGAACGTCCTGTGCAATTGCGCCTCGCTCATACAGGCCACGCGACTCAATTGCGCAATGGGTATCGAATCGCTCAAGCGTTCGCGTATGAACTGGATCACGGAGGCAAGGCGCGAACGCGTTTGCATGGCGGCGCTATTCTTGAGCAGGACGTGGCGGGCTTCCGTTTGCATCAACCGCATGATCAACTCTTGCAATGCAAAGTCGGCAAAGATGGCCTTATTCGGATGATTTTCAGTAAAAATCCAAATGAGGCGACCGATCACGCGGTTGATGGCCGGGTCGTTCGTAAAGTGAAAATTGCCCTTACTCCAGTCCCATTCCCCGTGCTCTTGCAAGCGAGGGCAGCAATAGTTGAGGCGCTCAGCGGTCTTTGCGATAACATCCTGCGAAAGCGATAACGCAAGACATTGGGTAGGACTACCCGCCTGAGCTTCTGGAAAATCGATGCGCATGGTTTCATCAGCCGGCAACATCACAGACTCGCCGGGATAAAAGTCAAACGCCGAATCGCTCAGCCGCATCACTTTTTTGCCGCGCAACATGGCTGCCAGTACGGGAGCGTGAAAAGTCAGATGAACGTCAAACGCTTTTTGGCAAGTCTCAAAAACGTTTAGCTCCGCTTGGTCCATCGCATAGACGGTTCGGTTCTCGATGGGCGTATGGAGCTGGCGACGCTCAAAATGGGTATCAGGAAGTTGTAAAAGCATACTCAAAATAGATTAAAAAATCAATGATGCGGCAAAAATATCAAAAACATCTATTTGTATAGATACTTTTGATAGTTCTGTGATATTTTTTGAAAAAATCGTGCTATTCCAGCAATGCGAAGGCGCCGACCTTTGCCATGCGAAAATACGGAGGATGATCCGACTTCGCATTTTTCTTTTTTTAATAAAAAAAAATGATACTGTATGGCAAACGTAATTGCTGAAACCGCGCTTGATTTGACGCCGCCCAAATTCAAATCGCATTATGACAATTTTATCGGCGGCAAATGGACGCCGCCCGTACGCGGCGAGTACTTTGAAAACATCTCGCCGGTGGACGGGCAGGTATTCACCCAGGTCGCCCGATCCACTGCTGAAGATGTCGAACTTGCTTTGGATGCAGCGCATGCTGCAGCGCCGACCTGGGGCGCCACTCCGGCCGCCGAACGCAGCAACATCCTGCTCAAGATAGCCGACGTCATGGAGCAAAACCTTGAATTGCTGGCACGTACTGAGACATGGGACAATGGCAAGCCCTTGCGCGAAACCCGCGCCGCCGACCTGCCCCTAGCCATCGACCATTTTCGTTATTTCGCCGGCGTTATCCGCTCTGAGGAGGGTTCGGTTGCCGAGTTGGATGCCGAAACTGTATCCGTCAACATCCCGGAGCCGCTTGGCGTTGTGGCGCAAATAATCCCGTGGAATTTCCCGCTTCTGATGGCGGCGTGGAAACTGGCCCCCGCTCTCGCCGCAGGCAACTGCGTCGTGATCAAGCCCGCCGAGCAAACGCCGGTAGGCATCATGGTATGGATCGAGTTGGTACAGCACTTATTACCTCCCGGGGTGGTCAACATTGTAAACGGCTTCGGCATTGAAGCGGGCAAACCCTTGGCTTCCAGCCCGCGCGTCGCCAAAGTGGCCTTTACGGGCGAAACCAGCACCGGACGCCTCATCATGCAATACGCTTCTCAGAACATCGTGCCCGTGACCCTCGAGTTGGGCGGCAAATCGCCCAACATCTTTTTCAAGAGCGTGATGGACGCCGACGATGATTTCTTCGACAAATGTCTTGAAGGGGCCGTAATGTTCGCCCTGAATCAGGGTGAAGTGTGTACCTGTCCCTCGCGAATCCTGGTAGAGGAGAGCATCTACGACGCTTTCATGCAACGCGTATTGGACCGCGTCAAAAAAGTCAAAATGGGCCATCCGCTTGATCCGCAGACCATGATGGGCGCCCAGGCCTCCAACGATCAGTACGAAAAAATCCTCAACTACATCGCTATCGGCAAGGAAGAAGGAGCCGAAGTGCTGTGCGGCGGACAGCCTGCATACAACGAGGGTCTCAGCGGCGGATACTACATCCAGCCCACCGTCATGCGCGGCAACAACAAGATGCGCGTCTTTCAGGAAGAGATATTTGGCCCGGTAGTTTGCGTCACGACCTTCAAAGACGAGGCCGAAGCGCTCGAAATCGCTAACGACACTCTCTACGGCCTCGGCGCCGGCGTTTGGACGCGCGACATGCACCAGGCGTACCAAATTTCGCGCGGCATCAAAGCAGGTCGCGTTTGGGTCAATTGTTACCACGCCTACCCCGCTCACGCGCCATTTGGCGGATATAAAAAATCAGGCATTGGTCGCGAGACACACAAAATGATGCTGGCCCATTATCGGCAGACGAAGAACATGTTGATTTCATACAGCAAAAAGCCGCTGGGCTTCTTCTAATGGACACGCACAATACGGCGGAAGCTCCCGTATCGGCTACAGAGGCTGCCTTGGAGGTCATCGGGCGCCTGCGTGCGGCGCATGGCCCGTTGATGTTTCATCAGAGCGGGGGCTGTTGCGACGGGTCGGCGCCGATGTGCTACCCACAGGGGGAGTTTATTGTAGGCGATCAGGATGTCCTGTTGGGCGAGATCGGCGGATGCCCTTTCTATATGTCGGCCTTTCAATACCCGCTGTGGCGCCACACGCGCCTCGTCATTGACGTGGTACCCGGTAGGGGCGCGGGATTTTCGATCGAAGCGCCGCTCGGCCTGCGATTTGTGACCAAATCGCACTGCATGATTCAGCCTGAGTAATTGAATTTCTACACTTGTCTAAAGTGGTCCCTTGCCGGAGGTCTTCGGACCTTCGGCTTTTTTTTGCGGCTCAACGCCTAAGGGCCTGATAGACGATTTCTTGCATGCGGGGCCGGTAGTTGCCTTTGATGAGTTTGTCATTGTCCATCGTCGGGAAGGTCCGGTTGGAGAGGAAGGCAAAAATCAGCTCGCGATCCGGATCGGCCCACACGCATATCCCCGTGAATCCAAGATGCCCAAAAGTGCGCGGCGAAGCGGAAGCGCACATGTTGGGCGAGGCGCCCGGATTGGTTTCCTTCATATCGAAACCCAGCCCCCGTCTGCTGCCAAATTGGCGGGTCGTGAATTCACGTACAGTTGCCTCGTTCAAGAGGCATTCGCCGTAATAAACGCCGCCGTTGAGCAACATCTGAAACAACTTGGCCATATCGTTGGCGTTGCCGAACAGTCCTGCGTGGCCTGCCTGACCGCCCAACATGGCCGCCGCCATGTCGTGCACGTATCCTTGCAAGCGCTCGCCCCGAAAGTAGGCGTCATCTTCCGAGGGTACGCAGCGCTTTTCCCAGCCATAACGCCACGGCGAAAAGACCGTATTGCCCATACCCAAAGGTCCGTAAAAGTTTTCGTATGCATAACGGGCCAAACTCTTCCCACTTTGACGCTCCACAACCTGCATGGCCAGCAGCATGCCCAGATCCGAATAGCGGTATTTGCCGACCGGCCCCAACTCTGAGCGATAGACCTGCTGCCAAAGGGTGTCTGCCCAATCGTTGCGCAGGTATAGCGAACGTGAGACCGGCGCCTCAAAACCCGGCCGCAGTTTCGGGCTGTACAGGGCGCGCAGGGGTCTCCCCTGTTTGTCCAAAGTTTGCTTGTAGAACGGTATCCAGGCCTGCAAACCGCCGTGGTGGGCCAGTATCTGTCGCATGGACAAGCGCGCTTTCGCATTTCCGCGCAAATGCGGGAGATAGGTCCCAAGAGCGCTGTCAGGATCGAACAATCTCCGGTCGCGCAGGTGCATGAGGCTAACCGTCGTGGCCGCCACTTTGGTCACCGAAGCCAGATCGTAAAGATGCTGAAGGGTTGTCGGCTCGGCGCCTGAGTAGTCGGTATGACCGTACGCCTTGTGCCATACTACGCGGTTGTTGCGCGCCACAAGCACCTGACATCCGGGCGCTGCGCCCGAAGCGATCAGCTCTGCGACAAGACCGTCGATTTTTGACAGCGTATCCGAATCTAATCCCACGGACTCGGGTATATCGTAGGCCAGACGCATGCCCTTGGGATAGCGGCGGTCAAGCCCCTGTCCGAAGCGGGCGCCTGACGAAGCGGTAACGGGTAAGCGTCCGCTCAATTCGGCGGCGCCAAAAAGCGCTTGCGCAGCCAGTTGCTGAGCCATGGGATCGGTCGAATATGCGACTAACAGAGCGGGAACATCGTCGAAATACCCTGACAAGTACGGATTGCCCAGTACAGTAAGCACAACTTCGGTCTGCCTGTTGAGCGCCTTGATCCACGCAATATGGCCCGGTTGGACGCCGTAGGATTCCGCAGCTTTGATGCTGCGCTGGAACAATCCTACAATCGCCACATCATACGCGCGCAACTTCTCCAGCAAGCGGCCCGACGCAGCCTCATCCAGATCGCCGCCTACGCCAAACACATCCACAGGCGCATAAAAACCGCAATACTGCGCAAATGCGTTGACCGTGGTGTCTCCTACGCTCACCAGCGCAATGCGCTTCGCATCCAGATCTCTGAACCCGACCATGCTGTTGCGATCCCGAACAAGCGTAAGGGAGGATTCGATCAGACGGCGTTTGAGTAGCAGCGCTTCCGGCGTATTGAGCTCGCGCCGTAGGTTAGCCGTATCGATGCGCTGCGGCTGCCGCAATCCAAGTCGGTATTTGGCGCGCAGCACGCGTTTGACGGAATCAGCTGTTTTCCGGGCGTCCAAAGAGCCGTCGGACAGCGCTTTCTCAATTGCCTCCACGGCCTTCTGAATATCTGACGGCAGCAGAATAATGTCGTTGCCGGCATGCAAAGCCTCCACCTCGGCCCTTCCGGCCTGAAAAAACTTGCTCACGCCCTTCATCTCCATCGCGTCCGTAAACACCAGCCCCTCGAAATGCAATTGCTTGCGCAAAAGGCGATGCACCGTATTTTCGCTGAGGGTGCTGGGGCGATTGGGTCGGTCGTCGATGGCAGGAATATGCAGATGAGCCACCATCACCGAACCCACCCCGGCTTTGACCAAGGCGCGAAAGGGCTTTAACTCCAGACTATCCAAGCGGCGGCGGTCGTGGCGAATCACCGGCAGGTCGAAGTGCGAATCCTTATCCGTATCCCCGTGACCCGGGAAGTGCTTGGCGCAAGCCAATACGCCGCCGTCCTGCAAGCCCTGGGCATAGCGCACGGACTTATCGATGACTTGATCCAAATCCTCGCCAAACGAACGGTGATTGATCACCGGATTAGCCGGGTTATTGTTGACGTCAGCCACAGGCGCAAAATTGATATGCACGCCGAGGCGGCGGCACTGTCGGGCAATCTCCCGCCCCATGTCGTAAATGGCCTCATCGTCCTGAATGGCGCCGAGCGCCATTTGGCTGGGAAAAGAGATGCACGCATCCTTCAGGCGCATGCCCAGGCCCCATTCCGCATCCATGGCGATCATCAGCGGTAAACGCTTAGAAGCGACCTGATAGCGGTTGGTCAGCATGGCCTGCTTTTCGGGCGTGCCCTGAAAAAAACACAACCCGCCCACGCCGTATTGACGAATCTGCCGCTCCACCTCGGCCTCAAAAACCGAATCGCGGTCGGAATGCGCGCGAATCATCAACAACTGACCGATGCGCTCGCGCGCGCTCAAAGCGGCATATACAGAATCCACCCAGCGGTCTTCCCGCTCGTCCAAAGCGCGTTCGAAGTTGAAGCGACGGTTATTGTTAGCGCTTAGCGCAAACAGCGCAATCCAGACAAATATGAAGAGCGTCTTTTTCACGCCACAAAGAACGCCAAAAGCGGGCAAATCATTTTGGACGCATTGATTTTGCGCAATAATCCTACCTTTGGGGCCATGAAAGCCGTTATCCCGGTAGCGGGCGCAGGAATACGGTTGCGCCCTCATACATACACCCAACCCAAACCGCTCATGCCGGTGGCGGGCATGCCCATCATACGCCTGATCGTGGACAACTTGCGCGAAGCGGGCATCACGCACTTCGTGTTTGTCATTGGCTATCTCGGCGAAAAAATCCGCGACTACATTCTGGCGACCTATCCCGATTTGGACACAGAGTTCGTATATCAGGAAAAGCGGGAAGGCTCGGCGCATGCCATCGCCACCGCCGGCGAATTGATCGAAGAAGAAGACGAGATTTGCATCGCCTTCGGCGATACGGTATTTATGGCTGACCTGCGCGAATTGTTAGCCTGTCCGTATAGCTGCGTAGGCGTTAAGACCGTCAACGACCCGCGTGAATTCGGCGTGGCGGAAATTGACGAAAACGGAAAGGTGCTGCGCGTGGTCGAAAAGCCGCGCATCCCGCGCAGCAACCTCGCCATGGTCGGCCTGTACAAAATCAAAGAAGTAAGCAAACTGCTCGCCGCTATCGAGCATTTGCTGCGGGAAGAACGACGCACCATCGACGAATACCAACTCACCGACGCCCTGCAACTCATGCTCGAAGACGGTATCCATATCCAAAGCGTACCGGTGGACAACTGGTTCGACTGCGGCCGAAAGGAAGTCTTGCTTGAAACCAACGCCATGCTCCTCGACCGACCGGGATACGCTTCCGACCCTTTCGACTTCCCGGATTTTGAAAATACGATATTCATCCCGCCGGTTTCCTTAGGGAAAAACTGCCGCATCGCCAACAGCATCATAGGGCCGCACGTAACCATAGGCGACGACGTGTCCATCAACTACTCCATCGTCAAGGACAGCATCATCTCCCACTTCGCTTCCCTCGACAACGTGGTGTTGCGACAGTCTATCATCGGCAGCGACGCCGGCGTACGCGGCATGAAGCTCAGCCTCAACATTGGCGACAATACAGAAATCGATTTCGAGTAAAACGCGCCGCAACACGCCTCCCTTTTTTCAGAAAACATACGCAATAGCGCGCCAACCTTGAGACCCGCGCCTCCCGCATTTTTTTGCAAAAAAAATCCGGCGCAGCCAACAACAGCCAGCCTATTGCCCTATGTACTGCAGGTCCTTCTCGTTCAGTTGCGCGCCCAACTGCCGCGCGCGTTGGTAATCGCTGATGGCCTGTGACCGGTTGCCCTTACTGGCGTGCACTCTGGCGCGCTCCAACCAGGCCAAATTCAAATTGGGATTATCCCGGATCACCTGATCCAGATCGCTCAACGCCTCATCCAACCTGTTCATGGTGCGGTAGAGCATACCGCGCTCGTAGCGGATATTGACGTGAAAAGGATCGTATTTCAGATAGGTCGTGTAATCCTCCACCGCCTTTTCGAATTGGCCCATGGTGTAGTACACGATCGAACGGTTGAAGTATCCGTTTTTGTTGGACGGATCGACCGCCAGCCCCTCATTCATGTCGCGAAGCGACTCATCGAACCGGCGCAGATACCCGAATCCGGCGCCGCGATTGATCAAAACCTCTGCGCGGGTCTTGGGTTTGAGTCCGGGGATATCGACGGCGCTGGTATAATCCTGTATGGCTTTGTTGATGTATTCGAGCGATTTGTCAGGGAATTTGCCTGACATGCCCATGTCAAAGTAGGTTTTGCCGCGGCTGTTGTACAGTTCCGGATTGCGCGGGCTGATTCGAATGGCCTCGTCGTAATCGCGCAACGCTTCGTCGTAGCGGCCCAGCTTGCGGAGGTATTGGCCGCGGTTCCAGTATGGGAGCGAGTTTTTGCCCTGCTCAAAACGCAACACATGCGACCAGAGGGTTTCGCCGTTTTTCCAGACGCCAATCTGCCGTATCGACACAAGCGCATAAATCAAAAAAAGCGCGCCCGCTACACCCAGCGCCACGCCGCGCCGCGCTGACGGAATTGCCGAAAAATACCACGCCGCTATGGCAAAAAAGCCAAAATAAGCCACATACGTAAAGCGATCGGCCAAAAAACCCTGACCGGCGCCCAACACCTGAAGCAGGAACATCACGTTGAAGAAAAAGAACAGAATGCCGGATACGGCAACCCGGTTGCCGTTTTTCCATAAATACCATGTCCCCGCCCAAAAGGCCAAAAATGGAATAGGCGCAGCGTAAATGTACCAGGGCAGGGGCCGCGGATAGGGATAAAGCGGCGACATGGGGTACGGGATCAGGAGCTTGTACAGATACACACAGAAAGAATACGCGCCGATGCACAGACGATCCAGGAAGTTGAAATTGGTCACATCGTCGTTGGTCGAACCCTGTACCTTGAGGGTATAAAGATTGATCAAACCAAAGATCAAAGACAGGGCAAAAAAGGGCGCCAACTTCAACAACTGACGAAAATCCAACAAGGGCTTGCGGTACCAGATGTTGAGCGCCAACATAGAAAGCGGCAAGGTAACGGCTTGCACCTTCGAAAAACAAGACAGCAACATCAACGCCAACATACCCCAATAAAGCCGCAGCCGCTCCCGGCCATCCTCGCTA
The DNA here is from genome assembly GCA_046296435.1 of Saprospiraceae bacterium. Classification (GTDB taxonomy): domain Bacteria; phylum Bacteroidota; class Bacteroidia; order Chitinophagales; family Saprospiraceae; genus M3007. The sequence goes on from JBKBLI010000048.1 coordinate 19,331, forward strand.
TGCAGCCAGCGCGCATACAGCGTCAAGGCCCAAAAGAAAAACAAGGCAAACAACACATCTTTGCGCTCCGTAGCCCAGGCCACTGACTCTACCCGCATCGGATGGATGCCAAACAGCAGACCGCCCAGCCATACGCCCCAATTCCCGATCTGCATGCGCATCAGCAATAGCATGACGAAAAACACCGTGCCGAGGTGCAATAACAAGTTGTTGATGTGAATGAGCCGGGGGCTGATTACCCCGCCATTCAATTTCTTCTCGATGGCAAAAGTGAGGATGGGCAAGGGGTTGTAGTTGCCGATCACATTGCCTTTTTCGAGGTCAAAAATATCCCGAATCGTTTGCGAAAAAGGAACCTTGCCAACATTCTCGACATTGACGTTCTCGGTGATGTTCGGGTCGTCGTCCCAGTTGACCAGGCCGTTGGATAGCGAAGGCAGATAAACCGCAAAGGTGATCAACAGCACGACCAGAGCGCCCTGAAGCCAGTTCGCAGGAGCGGCGGGGGCAGAGGAAGCTTTGACAGCCGATCTTGAAGCGGCGCCCGAGGCGCCAGACCTGGGCGCAGCCGATTTGGACGCGCCGGATTTGTGTTGTTTTTTTGCCATGCAGCGATGCGGTATTGACGTTTATGCGCTTCTTTTTCGGGCAAGAAACCTGACATGCGGCCCGGGAATTACCCATACCTATGCCCTATGCCCGGGCTTTTTTGCGCAAGCGCATTTTTTTTATTAAAAAAACCGGGCAAAGATAAGCGAACCCGCGATATCAAAGCCCAAAACGCCAAAAATAGCCTGTGCGCAGCATGACTATATCCACACCTCAATCAAAGCAAAAGGCGCAGGCCCGCGCACCGGGGGGGCAGAATGAGGACAGGCGCAGCACACGTATTTACAGCCATCTAAATCGATAAAGTCCCGAAACAATACCCAACTGAGCGCTGTTTACGAAAACGACGTATTTTTGCGACCCAATATACATCAACATGGCGATCATCATCACCGACGAGTGCATCAATTGCGGCGCCTGCGAGCCCGAATGCCCCAACAACGCCATCTACGAAGGCGGCGTAGAATGGACCATTTCCGACGGCACCGCCATCAAAAAAGGAAAATACACCCTGCAAAATGGCGTCACCCTCGAAGCTGACGCCAAGCAAGCGCCCATCTCCGACGAATTCTACTACATCGTGCCGGACAAATGCACCGAGTGCGTAGGCTTTCACGAAGAGCCGCAATGCGCCGCCGTCTGCCCCGTGGATTGCTGCGTACCCGACCCGGACCATGTCGAATCGCAAGAAGTCCTGCTCGAGCGCAAAGCGCGCCTTCATCTATAAAGCTCCACCGTACCCGTATGCGCAGACTGCCCGCTGAGTGGGAACCCCAATCCATGGTGCAACTCACCTTCCCGCACGCCGATACCGATTGGGCCGATATGCTCGACGAAGCCGTAGCATGTTTCGTTCAAATTGCCGAGGCCATCAGCCGCTACCAGAACGTATTGGTCGCGTGTCAGGACCTCGCTCCCCTACGCCCACTCCTCGCGCACATCCCGCCCGAACGGCTCACGCTGGCCCAGGCGCCCAACAACGACACCTGGGCGCGCGATCACGGCGCCATAACAGTATTCGACGACAGCCAACCCATCTTACTTGACTTCGTGTTCAACGGATGGGGCCTGAAATTCGCCGCCGACCGCGACAACCTGATCAGCAGACGCCTGCACGCCCAGGGGCTCCTGCGCGCCCCCATGCTGCACGGCGGTTTGGCGCTCGAAGGCGGCGGCATCGAAACCGACGGACAAGGCGCCCTGCTCACAACAGAGGCCTGCATGCTCTCGCCCAACCGAAACCCGCACATGGATCGCAGCGCGCTCGAAGAAGCATTCGAACGCCTCTTTGGCGTCAATCACATCCTCTGGCTCCAACACGGACACCTCGCCGGCGACGATACTGACTCGCATATCGATACCCTGGCCCGCTTCTGCGACCCGCACACCATAGCTTACGTGCGCTGCGATCAACCCGACGACGAACACTACGAGGATCTGCAGGCCATGGAACGCGAACTGCGCGAACTGCGCGACGCCAAGGGGCAACCCTACCGGCTCGTCCCCCTGCCCTGGCCCGACCCCTGTTTTGCCGCCGACGGGCGCCGCCTGCCCGCCACTTACGCCAACTTCCTGATTATCAACGGGGCCGTACTACTGCCCGTTTATCGGACGCTTCAAGATCAGACGGCCGTCGATACGCTCAAAGCGCTGTTCCCAGATCGCGATATCATACCCATCGATTGCCGTCCGCTGATCGAGCAGCACGGCTCGCTGCACTGCGTTACGATGCAATACTACGCCTGAGCGGCGCCTTTTTTTCGAAAAAAAGCGCGCGCGCCGCAAGCGATAGCGCGCGCCGGCGCCCTCAAGTTGCCGACGCCGCAAAAGTCGGGTTCTTCCACTTTTTTCCAAAAAACGCACAGCTAAGTTTTTAGCGCTTATCTTTGCCGCCACATTTTTGCCCGCCTATGGATCACAAAAAAGCGCGTTACGAAGAACTGCAAGAACGCCTGGCCGCCGCTAAATTGGGCGGAGGTCAGACGCGCATCGACGCACAACACAAAAAGAGCAAGCTCACCGCCCGCGAGCGCATCCACTTCCTGCTCGACGAAGACACTTTTGAAGAAGTGGACGCGCTGGTCACCCATCGTTGCTCCGACTTTGGAATGACCGATCAGCAATACCCCGGCGATGGCGTAGTAACCGGCTACGGACGCGTCAACGGCCGCCTGACGTTTGTATTTGCGCAAGACTTCACGGTGTTCGGCGGATCGCTATCAGAGACCCACGCCGAGAAGATCTGCAAAATCATGGACATGGCCGTGCGCGTCGGCGCGCCCGTCATTGGCCTCAACGACTCGGGCGGCGCCCGCATTCAAGAGGGCGTCAACTCTCTGGGCGGTTATGCCGATATCTTCTACCGCAACGTGCAGGCCAGCGGCGTGATCCCGCAGATTTCAGCCATCATGGGGCCTTGCGCGGGCGGCGCCGTTTACAGCCCGGCCATCACCGACTTCATCATCATGGTGGAGAATACCTCGTACATGTTCGTGACCGGCCCCAACGTGGTCAAGACCGTCACCAACGAAACCGTGACTGCCGAAGAATTGGGCGGCGCCTCCGCTCACGCCGTCAAGAGCGGCGTGACTCACCTGACCGCCGCCAACGACCTCGATTGCATCGAAAAAATCAAGCGACTGCTGAGCTACATCCCTCAAAATGCCTCGCAAAAGCCGCCTGCGCTCGACTATACCCTCGACGAAGAATACCGCCACGCGCTGAACGACATCGTACCCGACAATCCGAACCACCCTTACGACATGCGCGAGGTGATCGCCGGAATATGCGACGAGGCGAGTTTCATGGAAATACACGAACAGTACGCCGAAAATATCGTCGTAGGATTTGCCCGCCTGGCCGGGCGCAGCATCGGCGTCGTGGCCAATCAGCCGTTCAGCTTAGCCGGCGTGCTCGACGTCGAAGCCTCCAAAAAAGCCGCCCGCTTCGTCCGGTTCTGCGACTGCTTCAACATCCCGCTCCTGGTGCTGGTCGATGTACCCGGCTTTTTGCCCGGCACAGATCAGGAATGGAACGCCATCATCACGAACGGCGCCAAGCTGCTTTACGCCTTCTCCGAAGCCACCGTGCCGCGCGTCACCCTCATCACCCGCAAGGCATACGGCGGCGCCTACGACGTGATGAACTCCAAGCACATCGGCGCCGACATGAACTACGCCTGGCCCTCCGCCGAAATCGCCGTCATGGGCGCTAAGGGCGCCTCCGAAATTATCTTCAAAAAAGAGATCGACGCCGCCGAGGACCCTGCCGCTAAATTGGCCGAAAAAGAAAGAGAATACGCCGCAACATTTGCCAACCCATATCGCGCGGCAGAGCGCGGTTTTGTGGATGAAGTGATATTCCCCCACGAGACGCGCCGCAAACTGATCAAATCCTTTGCCATGCTGGAGGACAAAGCCGCCGCCCGCCCGTCGCGTAAACATGGGAACATCCCCCTGTAGTGCCGACAATATCGCGGCCCTGCGGGCGTTAGACAAGCAGGCCGGGCGCAAAAATGAGCGAACAAGGCCTAAGGGCGCAAGGATCGAGAAGGGCGGCTGCGACCTTCCCTGATCGCTGCGACTTTTCAAAAAACCATAACACATTTGTGCGCTTTGTGTAAAAACGACAAGCGATTGTTCTTTTTTGGGGGGGAGACGAGCCGATACGTCGCTTGGCCGATTTGCCTGCTACTTGCCCTCAACGGCGGCCGCGTCGACGCGCAGGTTGATTTTTTTGAGCGATTGGCCGACTCAGCCCTAACGCTCACGCGCCAGCGCGTCGTTTATACCCCGGCTTATGTTGCCCTGCCCTATCCCGGCGGCGATGTCCCGGCACATACAGGCGTGTGCAGCGACGTAGTGATCAGAGCCTACCGCAAACTGGGCATCGACCTTCAAAAGGAGGTACACGAAGACATGCGCCTTCAATTTGGAGCTTACCCGCAACGGTGGGGCCTACGTAAACCTGATCCCAACATCGACCACCGTCGCGTCCCGAATCTGATGGTCTTTTTCGAGCGGAAAGGTGCGTCCAGACCCATCACCAACAATCCGGACGACTATATGCCCGGCCACCTCGTGTGCTGGGAATTGCCGGGTGGCCAAACGCATATCGGCATCGTATCGCGCCAAAGATCGCCGACACATAGACATCGCTACCAAATTATACACAACATCGGAGCCGGTCAGACGCTTGAGGATTGCCTGTTTGGGTACAAAATAATCGGACATTATCGATACCGATAATGCGGGCCAAAAAACTTCGCAACGCCATCCCCGCGCGACCCACGGCAATCAGTCGAAACCTGCCCGTAAGTAGGGCGCGAACAGCATGTAGGGGCGACCGCTTCCGCTACGTCCCTTTTTTCTAAAGAAAAAAAAGGACGGCAGGCATTGGCGGTTTTAATTGTCGAAAAGATCGCCCAAATCGCCTTCTTCGCGCAAGCCGCCGATGAACTCCCGAAAGGTAGACCGGCTTTGCAGGAGTTCTTTATTGAGGCTCTGAAATGCGGCTAAGCCGTGCAAGATCAATTCCATAAAAACAGGCACATCACTGTCGGGAGCGCCCACAGTCTCGGCCAATTTGCGCAATCCGGCTACCTGATCCAATGTCGCGACATATTTCTTGTCGTCAAAATCGTGGAGCAATTCGACTGCATTTCCGGCGGCGAACCAGGCTTTAATCGTACCAAAAGGATCTTTTTCCTGACCTTTGCGCAGCCGCGACGGGTTGGGGAAGTGCTGCAAAAAGGACTTTTTGAAGGCGGCGTCCATGATTTGCGTGGCGACGAAGTGCGGCCCCTCTTGTTCGCCTTCATAGACCATCTCCACTTTGCCGGTGATTGCGGGGATCACGCCCCAGAAATCAGCTACACGGGCCGAAGTCTTCGCGTTGCCGGAGCGCAGCAGGCGGCGTTCGGCGGCGGCATAGAGATTCTCATAGGCGCTGATGGTCATGCGCGCGCTGAC
>JBKBLI010000048.1:25008-27459 GCA_046296435.1 Saprospiraceae bacterium
CCCGCTTTTTTGATCGACATATTCGCTTTCGCGAGCGGCAAAAGCCAATTCTTCGATCAGGTCTTTGAGCAGCGGCGATACGTATATCTGCGATTCCTGCTCTGAAGCGATGCGCGACTCCTGAGCGGTAATCCGACGCCCAATCTCTACAGAGGTGGGATAGTGGGTCGTGATCTGGCTTTCGATCCGGTCTTTGAGCGGCGTGATGATGCTACCCCGATTGGTGTAATCTTCAGGGTTGGCCGTAAACACAAAGGTCACGTCGAGCGGCAGGCGCAACTTGAACCCCCGGATCTGCATATCGCCCTCTTGTAGCGCGTTGAAGAGCGCCACCTGAATACGGGCCTGCAAGTCAGGCAATTCGTTGATCACAAACAGGCAGCGGTGCGAACGGGGGATAATGCCAAAGTGAATGACCCGCTCGTCCGAGTACGGCAAGCGTAGATTAGCCGCTTTGATCGGATCCACGTCGCCCACCAGATCGGCAACGCTCACATCGGGAGTCGCCAATTTTTCGACGTAGCGCTCGTCGCGGTGCAGCCAGGCGATCGGCGTGTCGTCGCCGCACTCGGCGATCAGATCGCGGGCATATCGGCTGATGGGTTGCAGAGGGTCGTCGTTGAGTTCGGAGCCGGCCACCACCGGTATATACTCGTCGAGCAGACCAACCAATTGTCTCGCGATACGGGTTTTGGCCTGTCCCCGCAAACCGAGCAGGAGGATATTGTGTCGGCTTAACACCGCGCGCTCGACATCGGGCAAAACCGTATCGTCAAAACCAAAGATACCCGGGAAAACAGACTCCCGGTTTCGGATTTTGAGTTTGAGATTTTCGCGCATCTCGTTTTTGATGCTTCGGGGAGCGTACCCTGCGGCGCGCAATGCTCCGAGGGTGCTGATTTTAGACCAGTTTTTCATGGTCCCTTTAACAACATGCGGCGCTTTACTGTTCAAAAATTACATTTCTGAAAGAAAAGTAAAAATTGGCGCCAGATTTGATTTTTATTGTCATAATTTTGCATCAAAATTTTTAATCCAAAACCCTGTTTTTTTTAATCACTTTCAACAAAAAAATAATGTCTAACAATCAAAATGCACGCACTTATGGCATAGCGGTAACGATTCTTTTGTTACTGGCCGCAGCATTAGGGTTTGTTTTCTGGCAAAAATCCAAAAGCTATCGCTTAGAGAACGAACGCATAGAGGCTGAAAAAAACAATTTGCAACGTCAAAAGGATGAATTAACGGCATCTCTAGATAGTCTACACGCGGCTTATTCAGACGTGCGCATCGAAAATGAAAATCTGCAAGGTCGCCTAAGTAGTTCAGCCGAAATCATCCAAAAAAATGAAATCGTCATCAAGCAAATCCGCGCCCAGTCGTCGCGCGAATTGGGCGAATTGCGCAAGCAGGTGGAAGATCTGAAGCGCATCCAAACCGAGTACGAGACCATCATCAGCGTTCTGCGGAAAGAAAACGACGATTTGCGCGCTGAAAACACCCGACTGACGCAAGAGAACACCCAACTGAAAGGCGAACGCGAAGAATTGAGCGGGCAGGTCAGCACGCTGGCCAAGCAACTAGAGGAGCAAATCCGCAAAACGCAGTCGGCCAGTTTTCGGGCCACCTCATTTCGGGTAGAATTAGAGCGTCGGGGCGACAAACTCACCACCAAAGCGCGGCGCTTGCGCGAGATCAATGTCAGTTTTGATTTGGCCGACGTGCCCGCCAATTTTCAGGGCCCTGAAAAACTATATCTGGTTATCACCGACGAAAAAGGCAACCCCATCAAGGCCGATAATCCGATCAAAGCGACCGTTTACGCGCCCACCGGTCCGGTCGAAATCATGGCCCTACAGAGCAAGTCCGTCGTCATTCAACAAACCCAGCGATTTTCGTTCACTTACAAATTGGACGACCGGGTCAAAGCCGGCAACTACGTAGTTGCCATTTACTGCGACAAAGGCCTGTTGGGCGCCTCCAGTTTCCGGGTTTCCTGATAGTTGCGCCGGTTTTAGAAAAAATGCCTAAATTTGCTGCGTCTTCGGAAGTATCCGGAGACGCTTTTTTTTGAAAAATCAACAATCAATTGACGCGCATCATGGCAAAAAAACGAATCGCAATCAATGGCTTTGGCCGCATCGGACGCCTCACCTTCCGCAACTTGTTAAAAAACGACACTGTAGAGGTCGTGGCCATCAACGACTTGACAGATAACCGCACGCTGGCCCATCTGCTCAAATACGATACCATGCACGGCCGCTTCGAGGGCACGGTCAGCGCCGACGACGAGTACCTCTACGTCAACGGAATAAAGATTTTGGGTTCCGCGATCCGCAATCCGGCCGAATGTCCGTGGAAAGATCTGGGCGTGGACGTAGTGTTGGAATGCACCGGCATCTTCCTCGACCGCGAGAAAGCGTCGTTGCACCTGCAAGCCGGCGCCAAGCG
>JBKBLI010000049.1:0-10884 GCA_046296435.1 Saprospiraceae bacterium
TCCATCAATTCGAAAGGCCCCATACGGAAGCCGCCCAACTCGCGCATGGCCCAGTCGATGGTCGCAAAATCCGCGATACCCTCCTCAAAGATGCGAAGCGCTTCGCCGTAGTAAGGCCTTGCCACGCGGTTTACAATAAACCCGGGCGTGTCTTTGGCAATGACCGTGATTTTGCCCCAAGACTCAATCAGCGTTTTGGCCTTTTGCACCACATCAGGAGCGGTTTGAACGCCAGGGATAATCTCTACCAGACGCATCAAAGTAGCCGGGTTGAAAAAATGAACGCCCAGCACGCGATCTGGATTTTTCAGAAAAGCGCCCATCGCCGAGATGGACAGCGACGAGGTGTTGCTGGCCAACACTGCATGCGGGTCCAGCACCGCTTCCATGCTTTTGAACGCAATTTGTTTTTGTTCGGTATCCTCCACAATCGCCTCAATCACAAAGGAACAATCCTTGAAATTGCTCATATGCTCGGAAAACTGCAGACGGCTGAAAATAGCGTAGGCCTCTGCATCGCTGATTTTGTGCTTTTCAACCAAAGTGCGGAGATTGTTCTGAATATTTTTGCCCGATTTGTTTAGCGCAAGGTTGTTCTTATCGCATACCACTACCTCGTGTCCCGCCTTAGCAGCCACTTGTGCGATTCCGCTACCCATCGCCCCCGACCCAAGTACCCCGATTTTCTCCATTTTTCAAAAAATGATGCAAAATTCAAAAATGCGACGCAAAGTTAACGGCCTTTACGGTTACCCCGGCGGCTTTTTCGTAGATTTGCACGCTATTTATGGCAGACCTGCAAAACAGCATTCGCATCATCGGTATCGACCCGGGCACCAACGCCCTGGGCTTTGCAATCATCGACGCCTCAAAGACGGAGATCCGTCTGGTCGAAATGGGCGTCCTGACTTTTGGGCATATCAGCGCCGAACAAACGCACAAATTACGCTACATCTTCGAGCAAGTTCAGGATCTGATCCGGCAGCACAAACCTATGACCATGGCCATCGAAGCGCCTTTTTTCGGAAAAAACGTGCAATCCATGCTCAAGCTCGGGCGCGCGCAAGGCGTGGCCATCGCCGCAGGCATGGTCAATCGGCTCGAAATAAGCGAATACCTCCCCAAAAAGGTCAAACAAGCAGTCACCGGCAACGGCAACGCAGCTAAGGAACAAGTAGCCGGCATGCTGCAAAATATCCTGAAAACCGCCTTCACGGAGAAAAGCCTCGACGCTACCGACGCCCTTGCCGTTGCGGTCTGTCACCACTTCCAGAGCGCGCGCCAATCGCCGGTCGGCGGAAAATCATACAACGGATGGGGCGATTTTCTGAAGAACAACCCCAATAAACTCAAAAAATAACCTTCAGGTAATCTCGCTTGTGTAACTTTTGTCTAATTTTGCGTCGATAAAGTAACGTTTTCTAATCACTAAACGATAAAACATCATGTCTGTAAAAAGTAAATACCAGCCCGTTCTCGATTTGGGCGAAAAACTCAACGTAACAGAAGGCCGCGTAGAAGAAAAAGACGGCAAACTGCTCGTCTGGGGCACGGTCGAAACTCAGTATGAGAAAGATCAACTGTGGGATACAATCAAAGCCATCGGCGGCGACAATCCTTCAGACATTATGGCAGATATCAAAGTGTCTAACACGCACATCTTTGCGCGCCATACTGTAAAGAAGGGCGAATCTCTCAGCAAAATAGCCCAACACTATTACGGCGATATGATGAAATATAAGGCTATTTTCGACGCCAATCGCAACCAACTTGACAACCCGGATCTGATCGAGGTAGGGCAGGTGCTCTTGATCCCCAATCTCTAAGATCCACGCCGCCGCGCGCCGCCACCATGAGGTGGGGCCGAACACGCGAATTCTGATTCCTGTTCAGGGTTAGGATTCGCGTTTTTTTTGGAAAAACCGGATCCCGAAGCGCGCAGTTAAAACGGGGGCCGTGATTCCGGCGCGCGGATCGCCCCCCCTTTTTTGCCCTAAAAAAGTAAAGCCAAAAGAGCTTTGCCTCTGCGGCGCGCGCCACAGACAAACGCGCAGGCAGAGCGCCTTTTAACAGATCCGGCGCAGGCAAATAGTCCGTCTGTCGGTATTTTGTCGTGTCAAAAACTCTGCTCGCCGAGATTTTCAAAGAAAATCCAAAAAAAAATCTCAAATTTGCGGATAAATTTACGGACGCGATACCCAAAGTGGCATGTTAAAAAAAATAAAATCCATTTTTATAGTTGACGATGAAGAATCGGCCCCCAAACCCCGACCCGATTCGCCCCCCGCGCCTTCCCCGAACGCCGTCCCTCAGCCCACAACGACACACGCTAAGGGGCAGGTGAGCGAGAAATTCATGGAGGTGCTAACGCAAGCCATCAACAACAGCAATCAACCCGGGTTTGATTATCTGGAGTTTCGGCAGGCGCTTCAAAACCTGGCCAATATGCCCATGGACGAAAAAACACGCATCCAATCGGCGTATGCCCTTGCCCAGACCATGGGCGTATCGGCGCAAGGTCTTATCGAGTCGGCCCGGTACTACCTCAGCGTGCTGCAGGCCGAGCAGCAAAAATTCAACGACGCACATGCGCAGCAGCGCGCCCGCATGATCGGAAATCGCGAAGCGGAAGCCCAGCGCCTACACGCTGAAAGCGAGCACAAACAGGCGGAGATTGAACGCCTCCGCCGCGAGATAGCCGCCAATCAGCAACGCATCGAACAGATAAAAGAGGAGATCAGCGAAAGCACGCGTAAAATCGAAAGCACAAAATCTGACTTCGAGGCAACTTTTAGCGTCGTCATCGGACAAATAGAGCACGACATCGAGAAAATAACCCAACATATCGGCGTACAGTAAGACATACAGGATACGCCTAATTAACAATACAAACACCAACTCTTTCAACACATGAGTACTGAATTGCAACCGATCAAACCCAAAAGTTTCTGGCAGCGTCCCGAAGGCGTGACCGGAGCGCTGGTCATGGGAGGCCTCGTATTAGGCGGCGGCTACCTTTTGTACAAAGCGCTGCCTGTACTGATCACCTTAGCGGCCAACACCCTCTACCTCGCCGGTATGCTCATTGCGTTGGGCGCGCTCATTTACGTGGTGCTCGACCCCAAAATGCGCAACCTCATATGGTTCATGTACAAATCCGTCATGCGCTGGATCACCGGGCTTTTTGTACAAATTGACCCGATTGGCATCCTCAAAAGCTACATCGAAAGCCTGCAAAAGAGCTTAGTCAACATGAATGCGCAGATCGCCAAATTGCGCGGCCAGATGCACAAGCTGTCTGAAATGATCAAGCAAAACCAGCGCGAAATCCAAAGCAACATCAGCATGGCCGGACGCGCCAAAGAAACCGGCAAGGACGCCATCATGGTACTCAAGGCGCGCAAAGCAGGGCGTCTGCAAGAGTCCAACATGAAGCTCGACGACCTCTACAAACGCATGGAAGTGCTGTACAGAGTGTTGTCCAAAATGTACGAAAACTCCGAAATCATGCTCGAAGACCTGCAAGATCAGGTCAAAGTCAAAGAACAAGAGTACAAGGCCATCAAAGCAAGCCACAGCGCCATCCGTTCGGCTATGGATATCCTGAGCGGCAACTCAGACAAGAAATACATGTACGACATGGCGCTCGAAGCCATGGCCGACGACGTAGGCAAAAAAGTGGGCGAAATGGAGCGCTTCATGGACATGTCCAAAAACATCATGGATTCCATAGACCTGCAAAACGGCGTATTCGAAGAAGAAGGCCTCCAGATGTTGGAGCGCTGGGAAAAAGAGGGCGCTTCTTTCCTCCTTGGCGGCGAAAAAGCCAAAATCATCGCAAAGGCCAATAACCCCTCCGATGTGCTCGACCTCAACGCCGCCCCCAAGATCCCGAATAAAGTTGAGCGCGGCGGCAACCAGTACGACGCCTTTTTTGATTGACAAAATCGCAAGTAAACCTTCTAAAAACCAATAACATACCCAATCGTTATGGCAAAACTCACATCTTTTTCGAAGTTTCTCATTACCCTGCTCATCATTGGCGGAGCCTATTTGGGTATCCAATACGCACTCAAGAACACCGATGCCGGTAAGAGCCTGAGCGAAAAAGCCAAGACTGACAGCGGGGGCGGAAGCAGCCTGTTTGGCGGCGGCAAAAAAGACAAAAACACCATCGGCGTAGGCGTGGTGACCTGGGGCGGATACGCCGGCGGACAATACTGGAACCGCGGCTTTGAGGCCAATACCCAGAGCCGCTTTTATCAGGATCATGGATTCAAAGTAGAGTTCAAAGTGCTCGACGACCCTACCGCCAGCCGCAATGCCTGGAAAAATGACGAGGTCCAACTCCTCTGGGCCACTATCGACGCCCTGCCCACCGAAATGTCGGGCTTGGCCGACTACGATCCAGTCGTGTTGTTTCAGGCCGACTGGAGCCGGGGCGGCGACGCCATCGTATCCCGACGCGGCATCAATAACGTCAGCGACCTGCGCGGCAAAAAAGTAGCCGTAGCGGAACTATCCCCTTCGCATTCGTTTCTGATCTGGCTGCTCAATGCCGGCGGAATGACCCTTCGCGATATTCAGTTGGTCAGCGTGCCTTCTCCCATCGAAGCCGCAGACGCTTTCAAATCCAATAGCGTGGACGCCGCCGTCGTCTGGTCGCCCTTCGACGAGGAATGTATCCAAAAAGTACCCGGAGCCCGAATATTGCAGAGCACCCGCAGCGCATCGAATATCATCGCCGACGTATTCATTGCCAAGCGCCAATGGGTCAACGAAAATCGCGAACGCATCCAGCAACTTTACGACGGCTGGATGAAAGGCGCCGCCGAAATCAACACCAATCCAGCCGCCAAGCAAGAGGCCGCCCAAATATTGGCCGATGCCTTTGACGGATTTACGAAAGCCGACGCCCTTGGCGCCATTGACAACGTTCGCCTATGCACCCACGGCGACAACCTCAATTTTTTCGGCATCAACCGCGAATACCGCGGCGTCACAGGCGAAGAGCTTTATACCCGCATGACCAAAGAGTACCGCGCCGCCGGCGTAGTGTCCGCTTCAGACATCGTTCCCTCCTGGTCAAAAGTCGCTTATTATGGCGCGGTCGAGCGCTCTACCCTCAGCGGACCCGCTCAGGCGGCCGAAGGGCAAAAAGCCTTCGCTTCTCTCAAGGATAGCGCCGCCAAAGAAAAAGAAGCCGTGGCTGTCAAGCGGGTGAGCATCTCCTTCCGCACCGGCGAGTACCTGCTCGACGAAAACGCCAAGTACATCGTCGATAACGAAATGGCGCCCATCGCCAAGGCGTTTGCCGCCAGCCGGATCCGCGTAGAGGGCAATACCGACGATGTGGGCAGTCGCGAAGCCAATATCGCCCTCTCCAAACGCCGCGCCCAGTCGGTAGTGGATTATCTGGTGAGCGAGTACAACATGCCGCGCAATCGCTTTATCGTAGTGGGCAACGGACCAGACAAGCCCGTTGAATCCAACAGCACCGAAGGCGGCAAGGCCAAAAACCGGCGCACAGATTTCATGCTGATCGAAGAGTAAAAAAAACGCGCAACCCGTTCTTTAGATCCAAATCCGCAAAGGAATTGTATTAACGACGCTGCAACCTCGGCATTAATACGGTCAGCCGGCGAATCCAGGAGGGTTTGCCGGCTGATTTGCTTTACGGGGTTTCTGAGCGTCTGCGCCCTTTTTTTACAAAGAAAGAACGTAGCGCAGGCGTATGTGCAGCGCGCATCCAGGCCCATGCCGTGCCGCCGGTTGTCTATTGCATGCCGTTTTTACGGTTCAGTTTTCAGCGCTGACTTTGCCAGGATGTGCAGGTCCACGTATTGTAGCGCCTCCTCGGCGCAGGCCTCCGGGATCACAGGCGGGGCCAGCCCAAACTCGTAGGCTTCCTTCCAGCGTAACGCGCACAAACACCATCGGTCGCCGGGCTTCAGACCCGGAAAGCCGTACTCAGGCCGCGGGGTGATCAGGTCGTTGCCCATGGCCCGCGTGAAAGAGAGAAATTCCTCCGTCATCACTGCGCAGATTACATGGCGACCGCCGTCCCATTGGTCGGTACGGCAGTAACCGTCGCGATAAAACCCCGTCATGGGTTCGAAGCAACAGGGCTGTAGCGGTTGCCCAAAAATATTTTTGTGTGACATATCGATACGTATTATCCTGTTGAACCAGGTGAGGAGAGCGGGGTCGAGGAGCGCTCGTTTACCTTCCGGTGTAATTGTGAGGCGTGAGGGCTTTGAGCTCTTCTTTGAGGTGATCGGCCACGCCGAGGTCGTCAATGAACTCGTGGAGTTCTTCGCAGGTGATTTCGGCGCGGCCCCGGGTGAGGGCTTTGAGGGCCTCGTAGGGTTCGGGGAAGCCTTCGCGGCGCAGGATAACCTGTATGCCTTCAGCCACCACCAGCCAGTTGTTTTCGAGATCCTCAAAGAGTTTGCCCTCGTTGAGCAGGAGCTTATCCAATCCCTTGCGAATGGCCTGAAAAGCGATCAGGGCATGGGCAAAGGGCAAGCCGATATTGCGCAGCGCAGTGCTGTCGGTCAGGTCGCGCTGCAAGCGGCTGATCGGCAGCTTTTCGGCCAAGAAGACGGCGACAGCGTTAGCCATGCCCAGGTTGCCCTCCGCGTTTTCGAAATCGATGGGATTGACCTTGTGCGGCATGGCGGACGAGCCGACCTCGTGTTTGACCGTCTTTTGTCGAAAATATTCCATGGAGATATATGTCCACATATCGCGGCAAAGATCGATCAGGATGGTATGAATGCGCGACATGGCCTGCAACTGAGCCGCCAGGAAATCGTAGTGTTCGATCTGGGTAGTCGGCTCTGAGCGCTCCAGCCCCAGGAACTCCCGCACGAAGTTGCGCGCAAATTGATGCCAGTCGTAATCGGGATACGCCGCGTAGTGCGCATTGAAGTTACCCGTCGCGCCGCCAAACTTGGCCCTGTGCGGAATCTGCCGCAGTTGCTCGGCCTGGGCCTCGAGCCGCGCCGCAAATACCCTGATCTCTTTGCCGAGCAGGGTAGGAGAGGCCGGCTGGCCGTGCGTGCGCGCAAGCATAGGGATGTGCGCCCAATCTTCGGCCAACTTGCGCAGATCATCGATGATGAGATGAAGATGTGGCAGATAGACCTGCTCAAGCGCGAGCTTGACGAGCAAAGGGTTTGCCGTATTGTTGATGTCCTGCGAGGTGAGGCCGAAATGCACGTATTCTCGCCAGGGAGCCAAACCCAACTGATCAAAACGGGATTTGATGAAATACTCTACCGCCTTCACGTCGTGGTTGGTGCGGCGCTCGATGTCTTTGATCGCGGCGGCGTCGGCTTCGGTGAAATTTTCAAAAATGGCGTTTAGATCATCTATCGCCGCGTCGTTGAGATCGGCCAACTGCGGCAAGCCAAACTGCCATAAGGCGATGAAATACTGAATTTCGACAAATACCCGGTAGCGAATGAGCGCATATTCGGAGAAATAAGCGTTGAGCGCGCGGGTTTTGTCGGCGTAGCGACCGTCAATCGGCGATATGGCGAATAGCATGCTGTTCGTGGCGTTTAAAATCTGGGCAAAAATCGCTCTTTTTTCCAAATGATTCTCAAACGATCCCCGGCGACGGCCCAAAACGCCGTAATTTTGTGCCAAAATTAGCATACATGAGGCATATCCATATTGTTTGTCTGTTCGCAGCGCTTTTTGTCGCAGCATGCGGCAAGAACGCCCAAAAAGAAGTAGAAAAGTTGCACAAAGAAACGTTGGCGATCCACGACGACGCCATGATACTGATCGCCCAGATGAAGCGCATGGGGCGCTCGCTCAAACAAGAGTTGTCTGCGCAGGACAGCCTCAGCTCAGAACGCCGGCAAAAATTGCTCGAAGCTCTGTCTCAGATGGAAGCTGCCGACGAAGACATGATGAACTGGATGCGCGATTTCAGCATGCCGCACGGTATGAAACATGAAGCCGCGCTTCGATACCTGAACGAGCAAAAAACTTTGATACAGAAAAACCACGCCGACATCTCGGCGGCCATTGAATCCGCTAAACAACTTGTCAACCAATGATGCGCCAATATTTGTTTGCGGGCACTCTGATTGCCCTTCTTTTCGCTTGTGCGGACACCTCCGACAGACCTCTGCCCATTCTGGGTAATCGCGACGTGGTCAACGGCGATACGATTTATCCGACGATTCCCGATTTTTCATTTGTCGATCAGGATAGCCAGATCGTCACCAATGCCACCTTCGCCGGAAAGGCCTATGTGGCCGACTTCTTTTTTATCCACTGCCCCACGATCTGCCCCAAAGTAAAAGCCAACGCCCTGCGGGTGTATCGGCATTTTGCCAACGACGACCGGCTCATGCTCCTGTCGCATTCCATCGACGTCCGCAACGATACCGTGGCTGCGCTGAAGCGATACGCCCAGAAGTTGGGCATTGAGGGCGGCAAATGGCGGCTCGTGACCGGCGACGAAGACGCCATCTATGAAATAGCCGACGACTACTTCAGCGTGGCGACCAAAAACCCGGAGGCTCCCGGCGGCTTTGATCACTCAGGACGTCTGATCCTCGTAGATCCCAAGCGCCATGTGCGCGCTTTCTGCGACGGAACGGATGCCAAAGAAGTCGATCGCTTCATCAAAGACGTTGAAAAACTTTTGAAGGAGATGAACTAAGCGCCGATTTTTTCATCTCCTCAGCCAGTTCCTGCCCCAAGTAGCGGTCGATGGTCGCATGCAACCCATAGATGACCGGCGTGAGGGCCACGGCTACGATCCCCTTGTACAGATAGTTCACTACGCTGATCGAAAGAACTGTTGTAAAGGGGAGTTTCAGACCCAGATACAAAGCGATAAATACGACTACAAAGCTGTCGAGCATCTGGGATACTAGGGTGCTTCCGGTAGCGCGCATCCACAGCTTGCCCTCGCCCGTCATGCGCTTGATGTAGTGAAAGGTCGTCACATCGACAATTTGCGAGATTAAAAAAGCGACGAGCGAGCCGACAATGATCCATAGGCTCTGGCCGAACACCACCCGGTAGGCCTCATTGAAATCGCTTACAAGACGCAATTTTTGGACGCGGGTCGCTTCGTCCAGAGCGGGGTCGATGTGCGCGGTACGCCAAAAGTCGGCAGGCTCGAGACGCATAGACCAAAATAGCATGATGAAGCCGTAAGCGATCAAACCCGCCGTAAGATACGATAACATCTTAACCCCGCGCCTTCCGAAATACTCATTGATCACATCGGTCATGACAAAGACGATAGGCCACAGCAAAACGCCTGCCGTGAGCGTGAAGGAGCGCCTCTCGCCCAGAATGGTCCATTCGGCCTCCGGCAGACCCAGATTTTTTTCTAAGGAAAAAAGTTTGACGCCCATAAATTCGGCAATAAGCGCATTAGCGATAAAAAAACCGGACAAAACAATCCAGAGTCGATTGGCTCTATGGTGCAAAAAGTCGCGCATGGCGTGTTTCGGATGAATGTAAAATAAGCAATTGGGCAATTAACAGCCGTTGAGGCCGATTTGTTATCCCAAGGCCGGGTCTCGCCTCTTTCTAAAAAGATTTTGCGCGTCAGCGCTTCCAAAATATTCCATGCAATTCATCCAAAAGCGCGATATTTGCCCCTGCCGTCATGCAGCAAGCCGGAGGCGGTCACGAACATGCCACAATCTGAGATTAGCGCGCGATTCTTTTTCCTTTTTGCGATTTTCGCGCTATTGATGACCTATCCCATACTCAGCATCGCCGATCGTCCGGATCTGCTGTGGGGGGCGCCGCGTCTGTTGGTTTATTTTTTTTTCGTCTGGGCCCTTGCCGTAGGCGCGATTTTTTTCGTCGTCAGAGCGAAGACAAAAAACAAATCCTGAAGCGCTATGTACACCCTGTTGATCATTGGCGTCGCTACCGCATATGTCGGATTGCTGTTCTGGGTAGCCTGGCGGGTAGGGCGTTTTGCGGACAAAGGGCGTCACATTGTGAATAATCCTTACGTGTATAGTCTTTCGCTTGCCGTTTATTGTACAGCCTGGACCTTTTTCGGGAGCGTGGGGCGGGCGGCGAGCGGCGGGCTGAATTTTTTGGCGGTCTATCTGGGGCCGCTCCTGATGATCATGTTGTGGTGGTCCCTTCTGCGCAAAATGGCCCTGATCAGCAAACATCAGCGAATAGCCTCTATCGCCGATTTCATTTCGTCGCGCTTCGGCAAAAGCTCGTGGATTGCTTCCGTAGTGACCCTTATGGCTATTGTGGGCGTCATCCCGTATATTTCCATTCAGTTGCGCGCGGTGAGCGGCAGTATAGCCGTATTAAGGGGGGCGACGGAGCCGGGCGTCGATTTCGGTTGGTTGACGGCTTTGGCAATGGCGACGTTCACCATCTGGTTTGGCGCCCGCAAAGTAGATCCCAACGAGCAGCACGAAGGCATGATAGCGGCGATAGCTCTCGAGTCAATCGTCAAGTTGGGCGCCTTTCTCGCCGTTGGTCTTTTTGTGATTTATCATTTCCACGGAGGGTTTGGCGATCTGTTTGCGCAAGCCTATGCGCGCGAGGATCTACGGTCTTTGTTTTCGCTGCGCTCCTCGGGTGTCGGCACATTAGATTGGCATATGCTGCTGCTCATTTCGGCCTTGGCGATCGTGTTTTTGCCTCGTCAGTTTCACGTGGCCGTAGTGGAGAACAACAACCCGAACCACATCCGCCAGGCCATGTGGCTCTTTCCGCTGTATTTGCTGCTCATCAATTTGTTTGTTTTTCCGGTGGCGCTTTGCGGAAGGCTCAATCTGGCCTCTGATACCGTTTATGACAACTATATGCTGACACTGCCCATTGCCGCGGGTTCGCCTACCATGGCCCTGTTGGCATTCCTCG
>JBKBLI010000049.1:10982-26863 GCA_046296435.1 Saprospiraceae bacterium
GGCGGTTTTTCGGCTGCCACCAGTATGGTGATCGTTTCCACCACGGCCCTGAGCATCATGATGGGCAACCACCTTGTGGTGCCTATGTTCATCCATTGGCGGCGCTGGCGGCGTTTGCCGCAGACCCAGGGCGCGCTCAATCTGCTGTCTGTGCGCCGCTGGAGTATCCTGGTTATTTTGCTTTTGGCCTGGGCGTACGCCTCTTCGGTAGGCGGGCGTTACGATCTGGTATCGGTGGGTTTGGTATCGTTTACGGCTGTAGCCCAGTTTGCCCCATCGGCCATATTGGGTATGTATTGGCGGCGGCTGACCCGCTATGGGGCCATTACAGGCATGATTGCCGGTTTTGTCGTATGGATCTATACGCTTCCCTTTTTCACCCTGACCACCTTTATGTTTGGCGATCAGGTGTGGCTGGAGCGGGGGCCATGGGGGATTGCTTGGCTGCGCCCCATGGCTCTGTTTGGGCTGGAAGGCGTGTCGCCCATCGCCCATGCGGCTTTTTGGAGTTTGTTTTTCAATTTATTCTTCCTGATCGGGGTGTCGCTGCTGACCCGCCCCAGCGCGTTGGGCATGGTACAATCCGATTTGTTCGTCAATATCTACCGTTATTCGAAGGGGCAGGATGTAGAGGTGTTGCGCCGAACGGCGTCCATCCGCGATCTGAGGGGGCTGGCGCAGCGATTCATGGGCGAGGAGCGCGAGGCTGAGTTGTACGCCAGGTACGAGACCATCAACCCCGGACGCCTGGACGGATCTGACATCGCGCCCATATCTTACATTGCTTTCGTAGAGACCCATCTGGCCGGATCAATCGGCTCCGCCTCCGCCCGCCTGGCCATCAGCGCCATTGCCACCGAGGAGGCGGTCAACCGCGAGGAGATCATCTCCGCGCTCGAACAAACCCGCGAAGCCTTGGCTTACTCAAAGGCGCTCGAGCTAAAAAGCGCCGAACTTGAAGAGGCCGCCCGTCAACTTAGGGACGCCAACGAGCAACTCAAAGTATTAGACACCCTCAAGGCGGAATTTATCACTACCGTGACCCACGAACTGCGCACGCCCGTGACCAGTATCAAAGCGCTTTCGCAAATCATTTTGGACCACCGCGAAGAAATCTCCCCGGATCAAATGCGCGAATACCTGCAAATCATTGTCAACGAAAGCGGACGCATAGGGCGACTGATCAACCAGGTGCTTGACCTGGAGCGATTAGAGTCCCAAAGAGGGCAGGAAAGCTTCAAATTTGAGCGCGTCAATTGGCCCAAACTCTGCGCGGAGACATTCCAGGCTATGGCGCACAATTTCGAAGCAAAGAGGATTGTCGTCTTGCCCGACATCAGCGAAGTCGAACTGTTCGTCATGGCTGACCGCGACGCCCTGGTTCAGGCCATGGTCAACCTGTTCTCCAACGCGCTCAAATTTACACCCGAGATCAAAGGCCGCGTGAAGATCAAACTATACCAAAAGCGCAACAACGCCATTCTTCAGGTGAGCGACAACGGCCCCGGCATCCCCTTGTCGCGCCAGCAACTCATCTTCGAACGCTTCACCCAAGTGCACCGGGCATCGGGCGACAAGCCGGAAGGCAGCGGTTTGGGACTATACATCACAAAGGGCATTGTCCGGCAGCACGGCGGCCAGATCCGCGTTGTTAGCGCGTCGGGCAAAGGAGCCGTGTTCGAGATCGAATTGCCCCTGGTCGAACCAGAATAACGCGTGCGCCGTCGCCCGGGATCAGTTCCGCTTCGCGGCCATTCGCGCCCGGATAAATTCAACTGCAATCGGCAGCAAGGACACGCCGATGATCCCAAAGATCACCAACTCAAAGTTGTTTTTGACCACGGGTAGTTGTCCAAAAAAGTAGCCCGCAAGCGTTAGACTCGTGACCCACAATGTGCCGCCGCCTATGCAATAGCCGATAAAACGCCGGTAAGGCATGTTGCCCACACCCGCTACAAACGGGGCAAAAGTGCGCACAATCGGCACGAAGCGGGCAATCACCAACGTACGCCCCCCGTACTTGTCATAAAACTCCTGGGTTTTGTCGATGTACCTACGTTTGAGAAACCAGTAATCGCGCGTGAATACCCGATTGCCCAGATACCGACCGAATGCGTAATTGACATTATCCCCAAGAATGGCCGCTAAAAAAAGCAGCGGGATGAGCAGCCACACATTCAGAATACCCGTCTTGGCGACAATAGCGCCCGCGGCAAACAACAGGGAGTCGCCGGGCAAAAAGGGCGTGACCACCAGCCCGGTTTCGCAGAAAATAATCAGCGCCAAAATCAGATACGTCGCTAATTGATACTCGCGCATAATCCCCTCGAGGTGCACATCGAGATGCCGGATAAAATCAAAAAACTGCCAAAAAAGATCAATCATGTACAGGCGATATCTAAATAAGCCGCAAAGATAGACATTTTCCAACGGGCGGCGGGTTGCACGCCGTCTGTATCCTTGTATCTCACATCCGCGCTCTTTTTGCTTTGTTTGGCCCTTGTCGCCGCATTTTTTTGGGAAAAAAAGGCGTGCGCGGCGGGCATGGACGGCCAAACTATCGGTTTTTGGGCGCTCAGAGTTAGCGCCCGGCATTGCATGGGCCGCAAATCCTTACCTTTGCGCCCGATTCCGGGGGATTCAAAATTTGCGCGCACCCCAAACCCTGTTCTTTTTTTCAAAAAAAATATGTCCATATCATTCGGCCAACGCATAGCCAACTCCCTGTCGCTCCAGGCAGCGCACGTGCAAGCGGCGATAAGACTGCTTGAGGACGGCGCGACCATCCCGTTCATCGCCCGCTACCGCAAAGAAGCCTGCGGCGGTCTGGATGAAGTGCAAATCAGCGATATTCAGGATGCGCTACGCCGTTTGCAAGAGTTAGAAAAGCGGCGCGAGAGCATTCTGCGCAGTATCGAAGAGCAGGGTAAGTTGACGCCCGAATTGCGGCGCGCCGTCGAGTCGGCGGACAGTATGACCGCTTTGGAAGACCTTTACCTACCCTACAAGCCCAAGCGAAAGACCCGCGCCGGCGCAGCTCTGGAGAAAGGACTCGGGCCTTTGGCCGATCTATTGATCGCGCAGCGTCCAGCCGATAATCCGGAAGCGCTTGCCCGGGCGTTTGTCAACGAGGCAACGCCCACGGTGGCCGAAGCGCTTCAGGGCGCGCGCGATATTATCGCCGAGCGGGTGAACGAGGATGCGCATGCGCGCAGCCTGACGCGCAGGCACTTCGAAAAGGGGGCCGTGATCATGTCGCGCGTGGCACGCGGCAAAGAGGAGGAGGGCGTCAAATATGTCGATTACTTCAACTGGAGCGAGAAGTTGGCAACCTGCCCTTCGCATCGGCTGCTCGCAATGCGCAGGGGCGAGGCAGAGGGCATGTTGAGGGTAAGCATAGCGCCGGCGCATGCGGAGGAGCTTGTGGCCGAGTTGCAGGCGCTCTTCGTCAAGGGGCGCAGCGCTTCGGGCCGAGAAGTGGCGGAGGCGGTTGCAGATGCCTACAAACGTTTGATTGAACCGGCCATCGAGACCGAGTACCGCAACAGCAGCAAGGAAAAAGCCGACGAGGAGGCCATTCGCGTTTTTGCCGACAACCTCGCGCAATTGCTTTTGGCCGCGCCCTTGGGCGAGCAGGTCGTGATGGGCATTGATCCCGGCTTTCGCACGGGTTGCAAGGTGGTCTGCCTCAGCCCTCAGGGTAAGCTGCTCCATCATACGGCCATATATCCCCATCCGCCTCAGGGGCAGACCATCGCCGCCGCGCAAACCCTCGCGCGCCTGGCCGCCAGTTACTCGGTGCGGGCCATTGCCGTGGGCAACGGCACTGCCGGACGCGAGACGCTCGACTTTTTGCGCGGCGTAGCCTGGGAGGGCGAGTCGCCGGCCCTGTACGCAGTCAACGAGGCCGGAGCATCCATTTACAGCGCATCGGAGATGGCGCGAGCAGAATTTCCGGATTTAGACCTGACGGTGCGCGGCGCAGTCAGCATCGGCCGCCGGCTGATGGATCCCTTGTCGGAACTAACGAAGATCGACCCGAAGAATATTGGCGTCGGCCAATACCAACACGATGTAGATCAGGCGCGCCTGCGCGAGAGTCTCGACCGCACGGTGACCCGCTGTGTCAATGCGGTGGGCGTCAACCTCAATACTGCCGGGGCCTCCCTGCTGACGTATGTATCCGGTCTGGGGCCGTCCCTGGCCCAGAACATCGTCAAGTATCGCGAAGAAAACGGCCCTTTCGGGAGTCGTCAGGAATTGAAAAAGGTCAGCCGTTTGGGCGATAAAGCGTTCGAGCAATGTGCCGGATTCTTGCGCATACGCCACGCGTCGAACCCCTTGGATAACACGGCGGTACACCCCGAACGGTATGCGCTGGTCGGGCGTATGGCGGCGGATTTGGGATGCTCGGTACAGCAACTGATCGCCGATGCTGCGTTGCGGCGTCAGATCGACCTGAGCCGCTACGTAGGCGGCGACGTGGGGTTGCCCACCTTGCGCGACATCTTGCGCGAATTGGAAAAACCGGGTCTTGACCCCCGAGGCGAAGCCATCCCGGTCGAATTCTCGGAGGCGCGGCAAATCGAAGACCTGCATCCAGGTATGGTGCTCAACGGCGTGGTTAACAACATCACCAATTTTGGCGCTTTTGTAGATCTGGGCCTGAAGGTAAGCGGATTGGTCCATGTAAGTCAACTGGCAGACAAATTTGTGCGAAATCCGATGGAAGTCGTGCAATTGAATCAGCAAGTGCGCGTTAAAGTGTTAGAAGTTGATGTGCCGCGCAAGCGGATTTCGCTGACCATGCGCGGGCTTTAACTTTCGAAAAAAATCGGCGCGCTGAGAAAGATGGCATGTGAACAAAGGGTATCGCTGATGTTTTTTCGACCAAAAATCTTTTAATTTTAGTTTTCACAAAACAAAATCCGAATTTATGAACGTCAAAAAAAAACTCAATATCCTATTGTTTTTTGTCTTGCCCGTTCTTGCCGTCAAGGCTCAGGTATGCGCTGAGATGATGGATTTTTACAAATCAAACAAGGAGTTGGAGTATGTTAGTTACGACAAAAAAGACAAGACTAGCACGTCCGTGAAGTACAAAACGCTGCGCACGGAAGTTAAAAATGATACTTCTATCGTATGGATGTCATTTACGACATACGACAATAAGAACAATGAGATTTCTCAAAATGAAATGCCGATCAAGTGTTACAAAGATATGTTGATCTTCGACATGCGATCTGTCATGCCGGCTATGCCTGCAGGCGGGCCAAACGCGCAGCAAGATATACGTATGGAGATCAAGGGCGACGACATGACCTTCCCCTCTGAAGCAAAGGTCGGACAGACCCTGCCCGACGCCGAAATGGAATTGACTACCTACATGGGAACCATGCGCCTGTTGAGCAACAAATATGCCATTCGCAATCGGAAAGTGGAGGGTAATGAGCGGGTGACCACGCCGGCGGGCACATTTGATTGCACTAAGTATAGCTACGACTTCGAGTACAATTTCCTGGGTAAACGCACTTCGCGGACGGAGTACTGGTTCAAGCCCGGAATTGGGATGATCAAGACCGTCAATTACGACAAAAAGGGAGGCGTCGAGTCGCGCACAGAATTGGCAAAAATCAAGTGAAAAATGCGATTTATGCCGGTTCTTCAATTTTTAACTAAACTTTAACGGCGATTTTTTTGTGCATGGATTGTCAAAATGGCAAAAATCGTTACTTTTGCATCCAATATGTTGAGTAAAAAAATTACATGGCTATGAAGATTCGTTTTGACCACCTCACTTTTTTGGCTGTCCTTGGGTTATTTGCCGCTTCGTGCAACGAGCCTTTTGATTACAATTATTACAGCGAAGACGACTACGCGAAAATCGCAGAGAAGTTGAATCTGCCAAACGCCCCGGTCATCTATCGGTTGGAGTTGCCTCAGCATTTGCGCAACGCCGGGTTGAGCACGCTTCCTGTCGATGGCCCCAAAGCGACTTTGGGCAGGGTTCTTTTCTATGACAAGAGCCTTTCTGCCGACGGCACGGTATCCTGTGCAAGTTGTCACAAACAGCAAATCGCATTCGCGGATGACCGGGCGGTGAGCGTCGGCGTCAATGGCCAAAACGGTACGCGCAACTCCATCGCGCTGGGTTCTGTGCTTGCTTTTACGGCTTATTACGGTACCGATTTGTTTGGCGCTTCGGCGGTTCCTTTCTTTTGGGACAATCGCGCCGGTACGGCCCGTCAGCAGAATATGGCCTCGCTGACCAATCCGGTAGAGATGGGATTGCACGACGCCCAGATTGCCGAGATTGTAAAATCCAAGCCCTATTACCCGCCTTTGTTCCGGGCCGCTTATGGCGACGACGGGCCGATCACCACGCAGCGGGTATCGGAGGCCATTGCGGAGTTTATCAACGCTATGGGGTCTTTCAACAGCAAATTAGACAAAGCGGTGGAAGCCACGGCATCGGCGAGCGGCGGTTTTGTTGACTGGGAGTCTCAAAGCCTCAACTACGTGGGTCTGAATGCTCAGGAGAATCAGGGGCGCCGGATCTTCAGCCAGCACTGCGCTTCTTGCCACACAACGATTCAGAGCCGACCGATGCTGCTGCATGCCAACAACGGTCTTGACGCGCAGACTACTGATGCGGGCGTGGGTGGTCTGAGCGGCAAGTCGTCGGAGATCGGATCTTTCAAAGTGCCCCTGTTGCGCAACATAGCGCTTACGGCCCCTTACATGCACGACGGCCGTTTCAAAACCCTTGAAGAGGTAGTAGAGTTTTACAACAGCGGCATACAACCTCATCCGAATCTCCATCAACGCCTAAAGCAGGGAAATCAGCCCAAGCGACTGAATCTGAGCCAATCGGACAAAGCGGCATTGGTTGCTTTCCTGCACACGATGACCGATCCGGCCTTCGTGAGCGACCCGCGTTATTCGGATCCATTCAAATATTGATTTTTTGAACGTTTAGGGCATCAACTAAAAGGCGCAGAGGCAGGTTTCGCCTTTGCGCCTTTTTTAATGAGCCGAAAAATGATTCATCAGGAGTGACCTCAGCACGATATACGCATTGATATGAAACTTGTTTATTTTCGGGCGATCATCTTTTGTGCGCTTTCCCTCTTGGGCGCCTGTACTGCCAACCGCTTTTACAATACGGAAACGCCGGTGTTGATGGACATAAACGATAACAATCGCGTGGTCGTTTCGGGAAATATCGAGTTTGCCGGGCGTATCAGGCGTTTAGAGGGCCAGGCAGCCGTAAAGACTTTTGGCCGGACCTATCTCGTTGGCGGAGCGATGATCCACCAAGGCGTGGGCGACGTGTTGACGGCTCCGTCATTTTTTCCATCCACTGCTCCTACTGCCGAATACGTATCGCGGACGGTTTATGGGCACGGGGCTTTGGGGGGATACTTTCCGATTGAGCTTACGCAGGGGGTATCATCGATGCATTTCCTGGCTGGCGTGGGTCTGGGTAGTACGAATTTGCGCTACACATACAACTATCCGGGCGCTTCTACCCCTTCTCCATTTCCTATGCCCGTTCCCCCCGTTGTCCGAAATTATGACATGTACTGGCAATACAACCGCATCTACCTTCAGGGGCACTATCTGGTGACCGGCAAGTCGCTTCGTTCCACGCTGGGCATGCGCATCTCACGATTCCAGTACTTCAACGGTAAGATTGATTCCAAAATTGATGAAGACGAGTTTATTAAGATTGCAAAACTCGATTCCGAATCGCCATTTTTGCTGATTGAGGCGCCATGGGAAATCGGTTATCACAACAACCGCCGCTTTTTTGTCGGCATCGGCGTAATCAACAATATCAGAACCGGCGGATTGCCCAACATGTCGAATACCATGTACGTTCGCACGGAGATTAGGCTGGGGCCGCTGTTGAATAATTAGTTGACCCGCATGTGACGGTTCATCTTTGAAGTCGTCTCAACCCAGCGTTAGAAACGGTTGTTTTGTGCAAATTTCTTTTTCCCATGCTTGGTTGTATCTTTGTCGATGGTGTAGATTTCATACAATTTAATCGATTGTCGCTTTCGCGTTCAGATTTTTTTTAGTCATTTCTATGCCGTTGCAGGTTGACGCACACTTTTTGACAAATTCTGTATTTGCGAATGGTCATGACTTGGTCAAAATTTTGTCTTGCAAACAAACCATTCTTGCGGGTTAGGTTTTTATTTCATTTTGGTGAACTTGTAAAAGGTAAAGAAATTAATGTGAAAACAGCGCCTCACTGAAGCATCAGGGGCAACCACAAAGTAGGTATTCATCAACTGCTGTGCGAAAACTATTGATTGAACTAATTTTGGGTAAGGCTTTTTCCAAATGCCATTTAGTGAGCGCCGCACTAATATTGATGCTGCAGCAGGCTACGGGTCAGGATTGCGCTTGTGTCAACTGTCCGCAAAATTTGCCCGACGGCCAGACGGAGTATTTTTTTGTGACCGTTGAGAATGCCTCCAATCCTATTCTCGGACAAAATGGGCAAGGATTGTGCGGCATCCGGGTTAACTTTAATCATGCTTTTTTGGGTGATATTATTATTGAATTAACCTCTCCTTCGGGCCAGAGCATTCTTCTTGTCGGCCCTGTCGGCTATTTCGGAAGTACAAGCGAGACTGTATGGAATGTTACTTTTGTGCCTTGCTCTGAATCGGCGTCGCCCGATCCGGGTCGTTCTGCTATCTGGTCCAATGCACAGAATTGGGGGATGTTTGGCAACTATGTCGGGTCCTATCACCCATTCAGCGGTTGTCTGGAGGATTTCAACGGAACGCCCGTAAACGGCGTTTGGACGGTCAGCGTGACCGATTTTCAGCCAGTGGATGAGGGTGAGTTTTTAGACTTTGAGTTATTTTTTTGTGATGCCGCCGGCTTGAGTTGCTTTGTGTGTGAGGCTGAAGCCGGCAATTTGCTTCAAAACGATATTGTCTGGTGCGAAGGTTCGCAGGTACTCAATCTGGATCTTCCGCCTACATATCCTCAGGGCGTCAATCCTGCGCCGGCCAATCGTTATGACTATGCCTACGTTATCAGCGACGCGCAAAGCGGCGTTGTGCTTGACATTTTATCGACGCCAGACCTGAGCGTATATCCTCCCGGCGTCTATTCGATTTGCGGACTTTCATACCTAAAGAGCCATATCGGGAGACTTCCACAGCCGGATAGCGTATTTACTATAGACGATTTGCGGGATACCTTGTCTGTTTTTCCGCCTTTGTTTTGCGGCGATTTGACGACCAATTGCGTGCAGATTACCATTCAGAATCCCGTTTTGATTTTCGAGAGCGCTGTCATCTGCGCGCCTGAGTGTTACGAGTTTTACGGCGAGAGTTTTTGCCAAAGCGGGGTGTACGTACGCCAGACCACAGTAGGCGAGTGCGACATAGAAGCCACCTTGAACCTCACGGTGCTTCCAATCGTGCAAACGGCGCTTAGCGAGACGCGCTGCGTCGGCGAGTGCGCGACCTCGCCGGGTTTCGAGACCATATGCGCGCCCGGCAGCTATTTGCGCAAT
This sequence comes from Saprospiraceae bacterium, assembly GCA_046296435.1. Lineage (GTDB taxonomy): Bacteria > Bacteroidota > Bacteroidia > Chitinophagales > Saprospiraceae > M3007. Next base: position 20,530 of record JBKBLI010000049.1, read on the forward strand.
CTGAAAACTTGGCAGAATTGCGACAGCGTGGTATCGCTTGAATTTGCTTGGCTGACGCCCGTGGCGCAAATTCAGGATCACGGCCCTTGGGATTGTACCGGCGATACCTTAATTTTGGACGGCGGCGGCTCTAGCGCTGGGCCAAACATTTCTTACCAATGGATTGGGCTGAATGGCGGCAGTATCGGCGGGGCTTCGAATGAGATACGGGCCGAAGCGATTTTAGCCGGCGACTACTTATTGCGCGTATGTCAGTCCGCCGTCGCCGTTACTTGTTGCGATACGGCTTACACGGTCGTTAGCGCGTCAGGAACGCCGCCGCCGCCGCCGGCGAATTTGTTGGTTCCGCAGTTGATTTGTTCGGGGCAAGATGTGTCGCTAACGGCTATATCCGGCGGCAATACCGATAGCTTTATCTGGGAGGCGCCGCCAGGCAGTCAGTTTACTGGGTCGCCAGACAGTGCAAGCATAACCCTCAGGTTGACTGTCGGCGGGCAGGTGTGCGTCAGGGCGGTGAACAGTTGCGGCGTTTCGCCGCCGTTCTGCGCCAGTCTGAATATCGCCCAAACCCCCGTGGCTGACGCAGGCGGCGATGTACAGACTTGCGAGTCTGAGTTAATTTTATTTGCCGGAGCGGGAGTGGGGCAGGGGGTAGGTATGTGGGAGGTATTGAGTGTGTCACCTGGGGGTGACCTTTTGCTGGACAATCCCGGTGGCCCCGTAACCGGCGCTTACGCGAACATCCCCGGCGCTTATCGCCTGATCTGGCGGAAAGATAATTTTGGATGCATCGGCGCCGATACCATGACGCTCACGGTCTGGGAAAAGCCCCAGTGGAGCGACCCCGTGTTCGCCTGCGATAGCGCGAATGAATTTTACAACGCTCAGTTGCAAGTGACGGGCGGCTTGATGCCCTACATCGTCAACGGCATGGATGTCAATGGAGCCGTTTATCAGTCGCCATGGCTACCCAACGGTCAGTCTTATTCCCTGTTTCTGTCCGACGCCAATGGTTGCGCTGCCGACTCCGTACCTTTGATCAACCACGTATGTCTATGTTCGAGTCATGCCGGAGCGCTAAGCGGCGATACGATCCGGGCATGCGCCGGTGAGACGGTATCGCCTTTTTCCCTGATTGCGCCCACAGTCGATGGTAATGACGTGGTCTCCTATGCGCTGTGCGATGCGCCTGTTTTTTCGCCCTCGGCTGTTCTTGTGCATATTGCCGGCGATCAGTTTGCTTACCAGCCCCCCTTGCAAACGGGCGTTGTTTACTTCTTGTTTCGGTTGGTTGGCAATACCGCCGGCGCGGGATTGGTTGATCTGGACGATCGGTGTTTCGCGCACTCCAACCCTCAGCCCCTGATTTTTTTAGAAAATCCTGCGCCTCAGATCCTGCCATCTCAACCTGTTTGCGGTCTGAATGACACATTGCAGGTGGCGAGCGATTTCCAAGGCGCGTGGAGCTTGGTAGCCGGCCCGGGGAGCCTGGATATTGACTTCCCTGCGTCGCCCGTTGCGCAAGCTGTCGCTTCGGCGCCTGGCGTTTATACGCTGTCGTGGACGGCCGTCAACGGCCAATGCGTCGCCTCGGATACAGCCGAATTCACCTTTTGGCCGCAGCCGGAAGCAGTTGGTTTGCAAATCAACTGCGACGCTGTCAGCGAAACCTACACTTTGGATGTAGCGATTCAAGGCGTCGGGCCATTTGTCGTAAATGGCATGAGCGGCGTAGTGAGCGGCAATACATTCGTCTCCGCGCCCGTCGCGAGCGGTTTCCCTTGGTTTTATCAAATCGCGGATGCCAACGGCTGCGTGAGCGAATGGGCCAGCGGGGTGCATGTGTGTCCATGTCTGACCGATGCCGGCCAGATGTCTCAGATACCTTTGGTCTTTTGTCAAGGCGATGACGCCGTGGTCGCTTCCGCGCTCAATTCCGCGCTCGATCCCAACGACGCGCTGGTTTATGTGCTGCACGATCAGCCCGGTCCGGGGCTGGGGAATGTGCTGGCTGTATCCGCATCTCCTGTTTTTGCCTATTCGCCCGACTACGCATTGGGAGTCATCTATTACGTGTCGGCGGTAGCCGGCTCGGCGGCGGGAGGTACTGCGCCCAATTTTTCGGATCCATGTCTGTCGGTGAGCGCGGGCGCCCCGGTATCCTGGCGGCCTTTGCCGTCTGCTCAAATAACAGGGCCGTCTTCGGCATGCGCGGGTCAAGCGTTGACCTTGCGATTTGAGGCGGCGGGCGAATATCCGGTATGGGTTCAGTATCAGGGACCGTCGGGAATCGAGAATGTGATTTTGACCGACAGTTTGCCTAAAGAGGTGTCGGTACAGCTTTTTTCGAATGCTGCATATGCGCTAATTTTGGCTGTTGACGGCAATGGACTTGGGTGCGTTGCCGAATTGGATCAGATGCTGAATATTGAGGTGTTCGATATCTACGACCCCGGCATGCCGCTTCAGACTGTTTTTTCTTTTTGTGAAAAAACCGACACTTCGCTCGCGCTCCTTTCGCTGCTCGACCAGGCCGATCCGGGCGGCAGGTGGCGGCAGTCGTCCGGTAATCCGCCAATATCTCCGGGTGCGTTCGATCCGCAATTGGGCGCGCTTCAGGTCAAACAGCTAACTCCGGGTTTGTATGGATTCGGATACTTTTTTGAGGCGGCAGGTCCTTGTCCGGAGAGATCTACCGCTATTATGCTGCGCATCGAAGCGGCGCCAAGCGTAGATGCCGGACAAGATCGATATCTGGATTGTCAGACCAATTTGGCGACGCTCAACGTTACGGCGTCCTCCCCTGGGCTGACTTATGCTTGGTATTTAGACGGGGTTTTGGTCGGCGCACAGCCTGCGCTCCAAACCTCGCAAGCCGGCTTGTACACCCTTGTCGGGCGTAGCGCGGCGGGGTGCGAGGCAAGGGACTCGGTACGCGTCATCTCAGACTATGCGCTTCCGCAGGCCCAGGCGCTTGTGCGACCGGTGCGTTGTCATGACGGACGCGATGGCGAGATCATCCTGAGCGACGTGAGTTCCGTAGCGCCTCCCGTGCTGGTATCGCTCAATGGCGGCGCTTTTAGATCTCAGGTTGCTTTCAAGGGGCTGCCGCCGGGCGATTATCTGATCGTTCTTCAGGATGCTAATGGTTGCGAATGGGCAGCGCCTCCGGTCGTCCTGCCCAATCCGCCGCAACTTGCCGAGCCGCTTCCCCCGTATTTTGAAGTGAGTCTGGGCGAGCCGGTATCGGTTCAATTAACGCTGTTGGTCGATGCGCATTATATCAGTCAGATTACGTGGACGCCTCTCATGGACAGCAGCGGATTCAATCAGCCGTTTCAGCATTATTCTCCCGACCGCTCTCATTACTTGCGCGTAGTCGCGACCGATACGTTGGGGTGCCGGTTCGAAAGCGAGACCTTGATTCGCGTAGATAAGCGCCGTAGGGTATTCGTCCCCAATGCGATTGCTCCGGGCAGCGCGGCGAACAACCGACTCACGGTGTTTGCCGATGCCGGCGTTCTATTGGTCGAACGCATGGAGATCTTTGACCGCTGGGGTAATCTGCTATTCCAGCGCAGCGATTTTGCTCCTAACGATCCCTCTTTGGGTTGGAATGGTATGACGCGCGGTCAGGCGGCGGCTCCCGGCGTCTATGTATATCAGATTAGGATTCGTTTTGTGGACGGAGAGACGGAATTGTTCTCAGGGGATTTTAGCGTGATTCGATAGCGTTAGGCGAGATCAGGCGTTAGGCGCTTGCCGGCGGGCAATATCATCGCGTCGCTATGCACACAGAAAAAACGTCGGCGCGGCAAACTGCCTCGCCGACGTTGCGAGCCGCCACGAGCGGACAGAAAAGCAATCTGCTGGTCGGTACGAATGTTTCGAGCGTAACATGTGACCTCAGCGCGCTTACTTTGGTCTTGCAACTGCGCTTGCGCCTTTGAGGCGTATGATAGATACGCCGAAATTATTGGGACTGGAGCGGAATCTCCTGGCCGGAGCCTTCTACCGGGCTACCGCCCACCATCAGCACCGTGACTACGCACAAGGCCAGCAAGATGCCAACCAATACCCAGGTTGCTTTTTCGACAAAATCTGTAGATCGGGCGGCGCCAAACAAAGTCTGCGCTGATCCGCCAAACGTAGAATCAATACCTCCGCCTTTGGGGTTTTGGATCAATACGGCTGCGATGAGCAACGCGCTTACCAAGGCGATGAGTATCGTGAGAAAAGTCAGCATATCGAATTCTATTTTTTAAGTGCTTCAATAAGGGCCGCAAAGTTAGCGCTTTTTTCCGGATATTGTTGCGATAATTTTTCGTACATGGCAATAGCGCGTTCAATGTGGCCTTGTCGGGCGAGTAATCCGGCCAAGGTCTCGCTTGCCACCGCTGCGTTGGGCGTGACGCTCTGTTCCGCCAACTGCTGAGCGCGGGATTTGGGCGCGGGATTGGGCGTTCGGGACTTTGGGGAAGGCGTGTGCTCTTTGGCAGCCGCGTCCGGCGACGGCGCCTCCGTCGCGCAGCGTGGGTCCTCGGGCCTGTCGGCGTTAGCCAGAGAGGCCGGAACAAAGTTGGCAAGCCAATCGGCGTAAGGATCTTCAATAGGTTTGGGCGCCTTGTGCGGGGGGGGCGGGGCGGGGACTGGATTGTCTGCCTCGGGCAAGCGAGCAGCTTCGACCTGAGCCGTAAGGGGCGCGGTCTGTAGTTCCTGCTTTTGCAGATCGAGTTTTTGGAGCAGGTCCGTAAGCGGCTTAAGTTCCAGCACTTCTTCTCGGGCTTGCGCTACAGGCTGCGGGACTAAGACGGGCTCGCTGACGAGGGCCAGCAGCCGGCGTCTGTCCAAACTGTAGGCGGCGGCGGCGGCCAACAACTTGGGGTACTCCGGTTTGTCTTCGAGGCGCGCCTTGAGGGCCAACAGGTAACGCAAGTTGTGGGCATAAGGATAGGCCAGCGTCAGCGTGCGTAGTTCCTCATAATTAATCAGCGCCAGTTGCTCCGGGTCTTCCAGATAATTGATAAAGTGTTCGCCTGTCAAATTGGGTTCACCAGTTGTTGAAAAAATAATTGAACACATCTTCCAGCAGTTGATCGCCAATCTGCCGAATGAGGGTATTTTGTATTTGGGTGAGGTCGGCGTCATTGCTGAATTCCGCAAAATGTTGGAACTCGCGTTCCTGCGGCCATTTGACGTCTTCGTCCATATTGTTGACGGCTTTGACCCGCACCCTGATGACCAGTCGGTTTAGGGCTACGATTTCTTGTCCGGGTTGGGGCGCTATTGGTTCGACCCGGTAATCGATCATTTGGCCCTGAAATTCGACATTGGACTCATCCGTCTTGAGTATGAGTCGGGTTTCGGCCCTGATTTTGTCTTTGAGGCGCTCTGTGAAGTCAAGGGCTAAAGTCGGCGGGGCATTGGGCGCCGAATTGTCGAAATTTGCTACGAAAAAGGTATTGACCCTCGGATCTATGCTGATCCCTTTGAACGTGTAACACCCTCCTGCGCCAAACAGGATAATGAGCGCTCCGCAAATGGTCAATATATTTCGAATCTTGAACATGATTTATTTTGATACATCAAAACCGGCGCCAATATTAGGCGTAAGGTATTTGCACGGCGCTCTTTACTCCTTGTCCGCTTCCTTGCGCCTGTGCCCGGATCGGATGCCCTTCAATCGGGCGCTGTTGCGCCATGGTTGGTTGGGAGCCGTTGTTGTCGTTATTTCTGTGTAGGCCGAGATTTCGCTTTATCGTTTCAAATTTTAATTAACGGCGTAAATATAAGTTTAGTTTGCGTTTAAAACGAAAATAAGGGTTGTCGGCGCAAGACAACGACATTCTTCACAGAAAAAGTTGCATTCCAACAAAAACTGGTCGCCGCTTCAAAGCTGAAGGGCCGGGAGGGCAAACAAGTTTTTTTGTGTTTGATGCAACGCCGCAGAAGCTAATTTAGCGAAAATGTTTAACGCGAACATTGACGAGCGTTGAGTAGAAGGGCTCCGGATTCTGATTTCTTTCCATTCGCTCAGCCAATGACGCTTTTTTTCAAAACTAAAGCGGGTAAGGACGCCGACGCGCGGCAGCGTAAATATACATGTGTTGGCGTGAAAAGGGACCGATTTTTTTTTCAAAAAAAACGCCTTTGCTAACTTTTCACCGCGCGTCCTTCATCAAAAACCTTAATGAGGTCTTTTTTGTCTTTAAAAAAATTTTTAGCGCAATCACAAACGCCAGACTAAGCTGTTGCGCCAGACGACCGTCTCCGGGGGCGCCTGGTCGGGCAAGTAAGTTTCGCGCGTCCAGGTATATTGGATATTGACGCTGAG
>JBKBLI010000050.1:0-4745 GCA_046296435.1 Saprospiraceae bacterium
ATTTTAAAAACAAAATGTTTTTTAAAATGGAAAAAATTTCGACATCATTGACACAAAGTCGTGGAAGAGTCTGGTCAATGTGCCTGATTGTGAGCCAATTAGAGATTTCGACGAGAGAACAAGCGCCAACCGCGCAACGAAAAATTTACTTGAGGCAGCAACAGGCCGATTAGATGTATCTTAAGCGAAAAATCGCTTAGTTCTGCATCAGCCGCATAATCTTCTTGATTCAGAAAAATAGCGAGCCTGTCAAGTTATTGTATGTTGGATCGTTTTTATCTGTTTACCTTCCCACGGGAGTTATTTGTCGCAATGCTACTGGGGTGTCTGGCTTGGAGTTGCAGAAAGGATACCAGCCTTTTTGAGCCCCATTCGCCAAGCGCTGAAGCTATTTACGAGTTTTTGCGCCAGCCTTCTGACACCGCTCAGGAATATGTCGTTTTGCTTAACAACTTTGATCGCGACACTATATTGGAAACTCCCGGCGGTTTGCGTTTGTGGATTGAGGATATTGGCGCCTTGTTGACGGATAATCAAGGTCAACTTATCAATCCTTCTTCCTGCGGCGAATTGAGCGTTCGCGTTTTGTATGTTGAAAACAATGGCGGGGCCATCACGAAGGGGTTAAGCAGCGTCGACGAGACCGGCAGCCTGCTGGATCTTCACGGCGTCATGCAAATCGAGTTTTATTGTCAAAGTAAAGGGCGGCTAATGCTTGCGCCTGACCGTACCCTCAAAATTCAGATACCCTCCAATTCACAATTGTCCAACGGATTGCGTTTATATTCTGCCTCCCAAATCAACGACAAACCCAAAATCATAGATTCATACTGGATTGCACAGCCGGATACCTTGTATTGGGCCAATTGGCAGGTAAACGCCGGCCAGGTAAACGCAGGATACGAATTATATACCCATAAGTTGGGGTATATAGCCTGGGGCAGGCCCTACTTGTCAAATAACCTTTCAATGTCTGGCAGCGTATGCGTCGCGCTTCCTACGGGTCACAACGAAACAAATACGCTTGTATTCATCGTATTTCGGCAACGCATTGGCGCCGCGGCGCTTAAAGATACTGGCGGTAAAGCAGGCGGACTTTTTTGCGCGAAAAATGTGCCGGTTGGGCATCCCATTCGCGCTGTGGGCCTCAGCAAGATAGGCGACGATTGGCTTATGGGGTGGATAGATACTGAAACAGCTCAGGAAACCTCAATAAAGATCGCGTTGGCTGAAAATACGCCCGCACAAATCTTAGAATTTCTTAAAACTCTCTGATAGGAGTTTTGATAAGTTACCCGTGTTTAAGTAAATTTGAGCAAGCCGGATTGGAAAAGTCCTTTCCGGTTTTTTTTATGCATTATCCGCACTTTCGTTATTTAATGCATCCCAATACTCCACAGCCCGACGTGTATGCGGTATGCAAATAGAGCCGCCTACCATATTGGCTATTGCAAAAACCTCGAACACCTGCTCTGCAGTGACCCCCTGCTCTTTGCACTTCCCAAGGTGGTACCGAATGCAGTCATCGCAGCGCAAAACCATACTGGCCGCCAAACCAAGCATTTCTTTGGTTTTGACGTCCAGCGCCCCCGCCTGATAAGTCTGATGGTCTAGACTCCAAAAGCGCTTGATCACCTTGTTGTCTTGCGCCAGAATGCGCTCGTTCATTCGGGCGCGGTAATCGTTGAATTCTTTGACTATTGACATTGTTGTTTCAAAAAAAAATTCTGCTCTTTTATATCTCTGAAGTCCATTGCTCCATGGGTTCAGGCGTGTTCCAAACCTTTGTTTTTAAACACGCAGCATGATCGGGCGTCTTTTCAGTTGGCAAATAAAGGCGATCATTGGTCCCCGGTTGGCGTAGGGACTTGCCTTGGGCGACCTGCGAAGTATCATTTTGATTTTTTGAGCGCAGCCAGACGGTCGGCGTAGGGTTTTCCTTTCTCGGGCTGGCCCATGTCCCGATACCCATTCACCATGTATTCGAGAAGCGTTAGGTTGTTTGGGTCGTATTTTAGACCCTCTTCCCATTGCTCAAGCGCCTCTCTAAATTGTCCCTTCATGGCCAAAACGGCGCCCAAATTGCGGCGGGCGTCCACAAAACGCGGATCGTACTGCACCGCTTTGCGATAGACCTCCTCGGCTTTGTCAGGCTCGCGGCGGATCATAAAATAGATAAAGCCCATGTTGGACAAAACCCGCGCATCGTTGGGGCGGTGTTTGATGGCGATTTGGTAATCCTCGAAGGCTTTATTATAGTCTCCTTTGCGAAAATAAGCCAACCCGCGACTTCCGTAAGCGTCGTGATATTGGGGATAAAGCTCGATAGCCCTGGTGTAGGACGCAATGCCTTTATTGACCCACGCGCTGTCTTTCATAGCGCCTGTTTCCTCGTCGAGACCGCGCTTGGCCTCTTCCAGACCAATGTGATAATTCATTTTTGCACAATTGGGCGCCGTGCCAATGTCGGCAGCGTAAAGGCTATAACTGTCGTACCATGCCGGATTTCGCGTGACCGTCCTGACGGCGTACAGAAACAAAATGAGCGCGCCCAATCCCCAGAGTATGGTCTTGCCTCCCCCGGGATTCCAAACCGAGTCCCCGCGCCCTGCCCCGCTCACGTTCCACACGCCATACCCCAGCGCCAGCGCAAATCCCCAGGATGGCATGTAAAGCAAGCGCTCGCCAAACGATGTTCCGATCGTAATGATCAGATTGGAATACAGCGAAAATGCCGCCAAAAAGATCAAAATGCAAAATGAAAGCAAATGCTTTTGTTTTAGTCGGAGCATAGCCCATACTCCGACTGCGCCAAAAATCAAAAGGCTCGCCAGCGCGCGCCAATCGCTAAACTGGGTGGGTTTGTATTGCGGATACCCCAAATCGTGCACCAAAACCACCGGGAATACCAGAGCGTAAAGATACCTTCCGCACATCATCAGCGCCGAAGCGATGCGTTCGCCCGGCGATTCGGCGCCTACGATGAAGTTGTCCAGTATCGAAAATACTTCATGTCCGTTTTGTTTGGACAATACGTTGTGCCGAATGAGCAAAAAAATGAGCGCGGGCGCTACAAACAATGCGCCAATGCGCAGAATAAAGCTCATCTTTTCGCGGGTAAAAAAGTACAGCGCCAGTACGATGAACGCCACAAAAGTGATGGCCCCTTCTTTGAAAAAAAGCGCGGCAAAGTAAATCGCTACGCCTGCGGCAAGCCAAGTTGTTTTGCGGGCCTCTAAGTATCGCCAAACGCAGTACAGGGCATAAGTGCATCCCAAAAACGCCATGATTTCGTCGCGGCTTTTGATGTTGGCAACAACTTCGACATGGGTAGGGTGCGCCACAAAAAAAAGCGTGGCCAACGCAGGCAACACGGGAGGGTAGTCAGCCATTACGCGCCGCCAGGTAATCCACAAGGCCCAGCCTGTCAGCGCATAAAAAAATACGTTGAGAAAATGATACAATGCCGGATTGTCGGGTGAGACGCCCCACTCGGCGGCGAACATGGTCAAGGCCAAGGGCCGGTACAAAGATCCAGGACTACTCCACATCCCAAAACGGTACTCGGTGCTAAAAAAAGTTCCTATATTCTTCAGACCGCCCTTTACCAGATAGTTGTCCAGCATCGCCGAGTAGTCATCCAGCGCATATTGGTGGCCAATTGTGTTGATATACAACGCAAAAGCCAGCAAGGCGGCAAGTATGCCGGGCCAAATTCCACCCTTGAGATTAGTTTCTGAGGGGGCGAGCGCGGCGGCGCGAACCGTTTTTTTTGAGGATGCAGATTTTGACGGGGCGCTCTTCTGAATGGCGTTACTTTTTTTTCGCATAGGCAGCAAAAACAATCTGTTATGGCCTCCGGCAAACCGCGACCAATTGGGCAAGGCCTTTGTCAAACCGGCCGTTGGCCGGCGCTTGTGCGCCTATGCGAACGGCCGGTTGATTTTTTTTATTCGTTTTCTGCGTCTTCCGCCGGGTTCTCATCCGCTTTTGCGGCGACTCCCGTAGATGGATGGCCGGTGAAGTGTTTAAGCATGATGACCTCGCGGTTCGTCAGTTCGCGGAAACTACCCCTCGGGAGTTCGCGTTTGGTCAATCCGCCCAGATAGAAACGGTCTAACTTGCGCACTTCGTAGCCTAAAGACTCAAACATGCGGCGCACAATGCGGTTGCGCCCCATCACGATTTCCAATTCCACCACATTGCGTTCAGGGTGATCTTCCGCAAAGCGTATCCAGTTGACCTGCGCGGGTCCGTCTTCCAGTTCAATACCTCGTTCCAATCTCTGTATGTCTTCGGAATTTATCCCGCGATCTAAGCCTACGCGATACTGTTTCTGGATGCGGTAGCTGGGGTGGGTCATGCGCTGGGCCAAGTCGCCGTCGTTCGTAATCAGAATGAGTCCCGTAGTTTCGCGGTCAAGACGCCCAACCGGATATAATCGCTCTGGGTAGTGCGGATCAACTATATCCATGATCGTAGCCCGATCAAATTCGTCGCTGGTAGTCGTCACGATATTTTTGGGCTTATTGAGCAGCAAATATACTTTGCGCTCCTGGATTTCCACCTTTTCGCCTTTGTACGCGATGACATCGTTTGGCTGTATGCGATAGTATGGTTCAAGTTGTTTCTCGCCATTGACCGTGACGTCGCCCTCACGAATAAAATCAACAGCTTTTCGGCGAGATGCCAGTCCGCAATGGGCTAAGTATTTGTTCAACGTCATGCCTTCGCCAGAGGGGAGA
>JBKBLI010000050.1:4844-26322 GCA_046296435.1 Saprospiraceae bacterium
TCCGGCTTGGGTTTGCGTTCGACGACAAAATCCTGCTCCTTTTTGTTGAAGCTTTTTTTCCCGCCCTGCCGCTTGTTAAATCCGCCGCCGCCGCGTTGTTGAGAACGGCCGCCGCGCTCGTAGCCGCCGCCGCGCTCGTAGCCGCCGCCGCGCTCGTCTCTGGGCGGTCTGTCGTAACCGCCGCGGTCGTTGCCGCGGTCTTGCCAGGGCCTGCGCTCATAGCCGCTGCCGCGCTCGTCTCTGGGCGGTCTGTCGTAGCTGCCGTGGTCCTGCCAAGGCTTGCGTTCGAAATCTTCGCTGCGCTCCATGCCGCGATCTTCCCAAGGTTTGCGACTGCTGCCGCGATCTTCCCAGGGTTTGCGTTCGCTGAAATTGGTTTGATTGTCCGCGGGACGTTCTTCGCGGCTATTTACCCGGGTTTCAGGCGATTCTTTTTCGTTTTCAGCATTGTTGCTATTGTGTTCATCACTCGAATAGGCCTTCTCGAAGCGCTCTTTCAGCGGATCCGGAACGCCCGCAGTTTTTACAATGCGTGGGCGCTTTTTCTTTTCCTCCATGTCAGGGTAGCTTATATGGTAATTGAATGTGCTGGTTTGGTCTGCAAAGATGGGGTAATATCCATTTCGCTTATGTTAAAAAAACGTTTCCTTTTGCAAAACGAATGTTTTTTGACGAAAATTGTGAAAAATATCTGCAAGTAGGGTTTTACTTTCGTTCTTTGCGTCCACAGTCCTCAAGCCTACTCAACCGCCTATATGAGCGAAGTAAGACTAAGCGTCAATCTCAACAAAGTGGCCCTGCTCAGAAATGCCCGTGGAGGCAATTTGCCGGATTTGATTCAGGTGGCCATTGATTGTCAGACATTCGGCGCCGAAGGCATCACGGTGCACCCACGGCCTGACCAGCGACATGTCCGTTACGACGATGTGCCCCGCTTGCGCCGCGTGACGCATACCGAATTGAACATTGAAGGCAATCCAGATGCGGCCTTTTTAGATATGGTGTTGGCCGTCAAACCCGACCAGTGCACTTTGGTGCCTGACGCTGCGCATCAACTGACCAGCGACCACGGATGGGATACGCTGGAGCAAGGCCAACGACTCAGAGAATTGTGCGACACGCTGCGCAGCCGCGGGATCCGCTCTTCGGTATTTGTCGATCCGGATCCCGCCATGATCGAGGGCGCCCGTGCAGCAGGCGCCGACCGCGTTGAACTCTACACCGGTCCTTATGCCCATGATTTTGAGCGCGATCCCGAAGGCGCGGTCTCTCGCTATGTTGCAGCGGCTAAATTCGCCATGAAAATCGGCATCGGACTCAACGCCGGGCATGACTTGAATCTGCGCAATCTGCATTTTTTCAAACAACGCTGTCCGGGTTTGCTGGAAGTGAGCATCGGGCACGCGCTCATCAGCGATGCGCTGTACTACGGGCTGGACAACACCATCAAAATGTATCTCAGGCAACTCCGATGAGCTTGCAGGGCCTTTCACTGCCGCGCGCTGTTGCGACCTGCCCGCTTCCTTTTTTTTCGAAAAAAAAATGAGACATAGAGCGCGGAATTGAGAGCGGGCGCGGCGCGCTGAAATTGAGCCGCCCCGAATGTCGCCGCATGAAATTCGATAGTCAAACAACGCAGCGCTTTGTTTTTTGAATAACGCTTTATCACATTGCCATGCGCCATCCAGCTTACATGGAAGCCGGTTGTGACGAAGCCGGACGCGGTTGCTTAGCCGGACCAGTTTTTGCGGCGGCGGTAATCCTGCCGCCGGATTACCAACATCCGTTGCTCAACGACTCCAAACAGCTCAGCGCCGCTCAGCGCGCAACCCTGCGCGACGATATCGAACGCAGGGCGACGGCATGGGCAGTCGCCGCGCTTGCCCCCGAAGAAATAGATCGTCTGAATATCTTGTGGGCTTCCATCGAGGCCATGCATCGGGCCTTAGAGCGGCTGGGCCAGACGCCTGCGGCTATTTTGGTAGATGGTAACCGCTTTAGGCCCTTTCGGGGCATCCCACATCGTTGCATCGTCGGGGGCGATGCGACCCACTCAGCCATTGCCGCCGCATCCATACTCGCCAAGACCCATCGAGACGCCTTCATGCAGACTATACATACCGAATACCCGCACTACGGCTGGGACGTCAACAAAGGTTACCCCACAGCCGCGCACCGCGAAGCCATCCGCATGTACGGCGCCTGTCCCTGGCATCGCCGAAGTTTCAGGCTTTTGCCGGATGCAGGGCAATGCAAATTGTTCGATTAAACGTTTGAAAGTCGTGCGTTTGTGCGACAGCCCCCTCCCAAAAGGATTTAATCGACGTCCAATGGACATAACGCCTTGCCGATGCGCACTCCGCCGAAGACCAAGCCAATCGTACTGAAATTGCACACTTTTGGGGCCGATTCAACACAGCCGGATGATTACTGTTATTTTTGCAAAAAAATAGACGTTGCCTGATCGTATGGAAACGCTTAGCACACTTTATCCACAACCCGAAACCCTTGCGGTGGGGCGCCAACATCAGCGCTTGTTCATTGGCATACCCCGGGAGACCACGCTGCAGGAAAACCGCGTGGCCCTCACGCCCCATTCCGTGCACACTTTGACCAATCACGGGCATCGGATTGTCATCGAAAGCGGGGCCGGCGAAAAGGCGCATTACAGCGATCTGGCCTACGCCGAGGCTGGAGCGGAGGTGGTCCATGTGTCCAAAGAAGTATATGAGGCCGATGTGATCATCAAGGTCGCGCCGCCCACCCTCGACGAAGTCGAAATGACCCGACCCAATCAGGTGCTCATATCGCCCATTCATCTGCCCATGATGCGCACCGAATATCTCGCCAGACTGATGAAAAAAAGGGTCATCGCGCTGGCAATGGAATACATTCGCGACGACGAAACGGGATCATACCCCATCGTGCGCATCATGAGCGAAATCGCCGGAGCCAGCAGTATCCTGATTGCTGCAGAGTTGCTCTCCGCAGCGCGCGGCGGACCGGGCCTGTTGCTTGGCGGCATAGCCGGCGTACCGCCGGCCAAAGTGATCATCCTCGGCGCCGGCGTGGTGGCCGAGTACGCTACGCGAACGGCGTTGGGGCTGGGGGCCGAGGTGCGCATATTTGACAACAACGTTTACAAACTGATGCGCCTCCAAAAACACGTCGGGCGCCAACTGCACACCTCAGTGATCAACCCCCAGCATCTGCGCGAGCAACTGACCACCGCCGATCTGGCTATCGGCGCCATACACGCGCCGCAGGGCCGGGCGCCCGTGGTGGTATCGGAGGATATCGTGCGTCAGATGAAAAATGGCTCGGTAATTATCGACGTGAGCATTGACCAGGGCGGCGTATTTGCGACTTCGGAGCCAACCAATTTGGATCAGCCCTACTTCATCAAACATGGCGTGCTGCACTATTGCGTGCCCAACATACCATCGCGGGTGGCCCGCACAGCCTCTGAAGCTATCAGCAATATCCTCACCTCGCTGATCATCCGCGCCGAAGCGGGCGGGGTGGCCTCGCTGATCATGCAAAACGAAGGCCTTCGCAACGGCGTTTATACGTACAAGGGCTGTCTGACCAACACCTACCTCGGCGAGCGTTTCAACCTTAAGTCAACGCCTCTGGACCTGCTGATCACCTCCGACTTCTGAGCGGCGCAATGGTCCCGGGGGGGGGCGTTGCAGCGGCGGGGGCAATGGGTGGGGCGCATCCTTTTCAAATCCGCCAAGTCAACAGCGCAGCCAGCGAAAGCGCGCTTTTGCCGGCCTGTTGCGTCCACTGAGGCCGCAGCGACAGCGACGGCCCCCGGCGCACGGCCCCCAAAGAGATTTCCGCGAAAAAGCCATACCCTGCAAAAAGCCGGTCGTATTCCGTCAAAACCGGCTCGTAAGACACCCCGCTCTCCATGAACAGCATCAGCTTGTTCCTCGGCGTATTCAAGGGCAAATCCGTCGCATAGATCATCTGGCGTTCGGTCACGGTCGTCTTGACGCTGGATTGGCGTCTTTGCAAGCCAAGGAGCGCGCCTGCTCCTATGCCAACAAAATCCGATACGTTTTTGCGCAGATGCAAGGGCGAGATCCAGACGCTGTGCGAGGCTTCGATCCGCTCTTCGCGCACCGTCGTTCGAAACGAATCGACAATCGCCGGAATATCAAAAGCCGTCAAAAACAGCGCGTGCGCCGTGGAGTCGTAGCGCGTCTCGGCCTGCTCGCGCATACCGCCGTCCAAGACGGCCATGATCTCAAATTGAAGGTATTTGCGCCATGGGCGAAAAGGGGCCGCGCCCAGCCCCAGCACAAGCGCGCCTCCGCGCGGAGCCGTCGGTTGTGAGAGCCAGCCCGCAAAGGGCATTGGCGAAAATCCCGGCTTGAAAGTACTCTGCGTCGCATTGGTGAACACCGGAGCGTTTTTGTCGAATACGATGTGGGCGCGCGTCGGCATAGGTAATTTGGACACACTGCCCGAGGGTTTGAGCGAAAAGCGCAGGAATCCCTTGGTGGAATCGCGGTCGCCCACTCCCTGCTGTCGCGTCCCTGGCAGATAGACATTGCGGAATGTAAACTCAATGCGATCGGCATATCTGGCCGTGTCAAGGCAACTCTGACCCGCAGGAACGGCGGCGCAGGGCGGGCAGGCAGGGTAAGCGTCCAGCAGGCGCAAGCTGCCCGGATCCAGACCGCGCGGCAAGCGGCAGGTGACGGCTACTTTGCTCGCAGGGCCTTCGCCTGTGTTCTGGAAGCGTACTTTGTAGCCAAATTCTTTGGCGGCGATCCGGCGAAACCCGGTCCGTTTGCGCAGGGTTACGATATAGTTGGGGTCGTGAGAAGCCAATATTTCCATCTCCAGATCGAAGCGCTCGAGTTCGCCGCCGCCGTCGCCTATCCATAGGGCGCTGGCCATGATCACGGCATGGGTATCGGCAATCATTGATTCGGCGGCCATGA
The DNA here is from genome assembly GCA_046296435.1 of Saprospiraceae bacterium. Classification (GTDB taxonomy): domain Bacteria; phylum Bacteroidota; class Bacteroidia; order Chitinophagales; family Saprospiraceae; genus M3007. The sequence goes on from JBKBLI010000050.1 coordinate 9,803, forward strand.
GGCTCAGGAAAATGTGCCGGACCTCTCCCGCGCCCAGCTCCGAAAAGCGCCATGCGCGACTGTCGCGATAAGTCTGGCGCAGTTGGCGCAGGGCCTCGTCAGGCGTATAAAACGACCCATAAGGCCCGGCGCCCGCCGGCGTTTCGGCGGCGCAGACCAAACCGTCGGACAATGGTTCGGATTGGCAGGCGCTCCATTGGGGCGCAATCGCCTCCTCCCCGTGGTGCGTGCGCGCTTCGACGAACTCAAAATGCCGTGTCTTGTAATCCCGCTGGTTAAAAAACAAATACAAGCTACCCGCGCCCATTCCTGCGCGCCCGCTCCCATAACCCATCACCCACACGCTCTCCTCGCCCGCTCTCGGGTTGCGTACGGCGCGCAGGGCTATCCTGGCCGACGGATTGGGCAACACGGAGGGAGAGGCGGATGCAACGGCTTGTTTGTGCGCCGTAGCCGGCGGCGCAACCGTTTTTTTTCGGGAGCGCGGAGCCTTGCCGTTGTCGTATTTGCCCGTGGCAAGCAAGAGCGCTTCGCGGGGAACGGACGACGCGTAGCGGTGTAGCGGACGCTCCTCGAAGCTGAACTGCCCGTCGCCAAACTCCCAGTAGTAGTCGTAAAAAGCCGCCGGCGCGCCGGCAATTTGTTGCAGGGGCGGCGTCAGGGCCTCGAAGCGCAGCCCCTCGTCTTCGGGCAAAGTCCGGAAATCGACGCTGCGTTCGCCGGTTTGCGCATGGACGGTAGCGACCGTCCAAATCATCCAAAATAAATTCGGTAAGCGTCGCATTGTGCAAGAGTCGTTGTGTTTTTTAGCAAAAAGGCATCGCAAATATAGCTTGCCCGGCACTTATGACATCTTCGACGCAAATTAAATGCGCAATCGGGCAATGCAGATGGGGGATCTGACCTTAGGCCAAATCCCCCCCGCCGTTTTTTCCTTAGCCGATTGGGGTTTTACCAGCTGATAATGATCGTGACGCCGTCGCGTTTGATGATGATCGTGATGGTGATCTTTGGCGGCCTGTTACCGCTGCCATTCACTTCGATGTTCTTGGGGCCTTTGGTTACCACAAAACGCTGGCCGTCGTACTTCATCCCCGAGTTGGCAAAGGCTTGGCGCACCAGGTTTTCAGATACCACAAACGACTCCTCGACAGCCAGGACTTTTTCTTCGAGCAGGCGAACGCGGGCCTCCGGGCTGAGTTTTTCGACCTCTACCTCGGCGGTCAGTTGCAGCGAGCTGTCCGGCGTTATGGTAGGCGTGGCAAAGGTCTCGTCCTCGCCAAGTTGATCGAGCGGCAATTTGTCGTAGAAAATGTCGTCAATTCTGATGCAGAACAGCCCTTGGAATGGTCGGCATGTGTTGTACTGACGCAGCAGGCCGATCCAGATTTTACCGGCTTTCTCGTCGCCGTTTGGTTTCGGATCGTCTTTTTGGCAGGCTGCCAATGCGATGAGGCTAAACAGGGCTAACAGGGCGAATCCAAAAAATTGCTTTTTCATAATGACGATTGTTAAATTGTGTGAAAAAAAGCGATTCAATCTGAGCGCGCTTTTTGTCGCGCTACAACCCTATATCCGCAACATGGCCGATATCTTACGCCCGGAGAAAAATTTTTTTTCGAAAAATAACGCGGGCAAAAAAAGGCGCGTCAGGTCGGCCCCTGATCGCAGTAGCCCACAGATCTGCGGTTCAAAATTGACCATGGGGTTGGAATGGGCGCGCGTAAAACTTTTGCCCGAAGGCCAAAGAAACATTTTGCGGCCGCTTTCCGTTATTGGCGAACAGCATTGTGATTGCTTAGCCCATGTCAACAGAGCGACAAAGGCCGGCAAACAGGTAAAGCCCCCGATGCGCTAACAAGGCGACCCATGTTTAATAAGATTCTTGTTCTGGCTTTCAAGGCCATAGGCCTGTTGTTGTTGGTGCTCATGCGCATGGGCGAGTTGGATATCGCCTACTTGTACCAGACCTCCAAGTACAGGGACTCCATTGACAATTATGTCAAGGCCCTGAGCAGTCTGACCATTTTCTACCTGATCCTTGACTTCATTCAGTTTTTTGCATTGTGGTGGTATCGGCGTCGCCAGAAGATTCGGGGTGAGGACAACTTTACGATAGGCGTAGGGCATATTTACTCCATCTTGTTGGCTTTTGGCTTGATAGGCGGTTTATTAGCCCTCTTCAATGTGGGATTTAGGGAGTTGTTCACGTCGATATCGATCATTTTTGCAGGCTTGGCCATCTTGAGCAAGGACTACGTATCCAACCTGATCAATGGCATGATCCTCACCTTTTCCGGTCAGATCAGCATAGGCGACATTGTGAAGATCGGTCAGCACAAAGGTAAGATTACGGATATCACCCTGCAGAATATCCATTTGCTCAACAACGACGACGATATTATCTACATCCCCAACAACACGGCTGCCAATGCCGACCTGATTAATTACACCAAAAGACCCATCAAGCGTTCAAGCGTCGATTTTGAAATTGATCTGAAATTGGTGAATACTATCGAGGAACTCGAAGATCAACTCATCGCTTCTCTGGCTCCTTTTCACGACCGGATCAGACCTGAAAGCTATTATCTGCGCGTGGCAGAAGTGCGCAAAGACAGCCTTGCGCTCAAATTCCAATACATTCTAAATGAGCCCGACAAAGATCTGGAGCGCACCATACGACGCCGGACTATCCGCAAATTGGTGGAGATCCTCAGCGCGAGAAAAAGGGCGTAGGGCAAGCGCGCGGGTAAAAGGAGCGGGGGCGCAAGATAGGGGGGGCGTTGTTTTCGCCATGGTAAGCGCGTTGGTTTTGGCCAAACTTGCGCAAAGACTCTGAACGCGATATGGGCGGTTCTCCGTTTTGTCCTCTGCGCCGGACGCGCGCCGTTTGCCAAAAAAAAAGGTCGCCCTTTGGAGTGGACAACCTTAAACGGGAAACGAAAATATTAAACGGGGGGGTAAGCAAGTTCAGTACATCATCAGTTTTCGGCTGCTTGTCCCGTGGGGCGTTTCGATCTGGCAGGTGTAGAGGCCGGCTTCTTTGAGTTGCGCGCGATGTAAAACGAGATGGTGTTCGCCGCTTTCGTACGTAGCCTGGTGGGTGTAAGCCACCTCGCCTTTAGAATTGATTACGGTCAACTTAATGGTTGACGAAACGCTCAATCTGAACCACAGCATCGTCATTTCGATAAAGGGATTGGGCGAATTGCGCAACAAAGCCACTTCCTGAAGATCACCCGCCACTTTTTCCAGGCCGGGATAAATCAAAGGTCTGACTGTCATAAAAAGATCATGAGATTATACACGGGCAGTTTTCTCAAGCATGTGCTGCGTCGTGTAGATTATGAAAAAATATCGGAAAAGCCGACTGCCAATCAACTTCAAACTCTGTGCCAAACTTGTCAAAAACGAAGATTGCGGCGCAATTACCTTTTTCCCGGTATGCGCATTTTGCGCAAAAGGCGCGGGCGCCAGACCTGCGTTGGGTTCGGATTGCGAGGCAGTCCGAACCCGGCGGCGCAGCGCTGTCCGCTTTTGCGCCTTGACATCCCGTCGCCTTCGGTTTTTTGGGCGGACGGCCATATCTTTGCGGCATGAAACGCCACTTGATTATTATCGTTTGTATAGTTTGCAAAGTATTCCCGGCGGCCTCGCAGGACGGGGCCATCCAAATTTCCTTATCCGAGTATCTCCAGCGGGTTAATGCCCAGAGCCTGCCTGCGCGTCGCGCTTTGTCGGAAAAAATGTTATCTGAGCAACAGGAACGCATGATTCGGGCGGAGCGCCTTTGGCCCAACCTCAAAGCCGATTTATTCGGCCAGTATAGCCCATTGCTGCCCGTTCAGGTCTTTGCCGGCGATGTGGTTGGGCTGCCTCCGAGTCAGTATCGACCGACCCAAGTCGGCGCTCCGCTTCAATTGGGCGCCCAACTCACCCTCGAGTATCCGCTGTTTGAGCCGCAGGCCTCTCAAGCCGGCAAAATCAAGGCCCAGGGGGAGGCTCTGCGCGAAACGGCCTATGCGCATGCCGTCGATGAGTTGGTTTTTCAGGCCGCCGAGTTGTTTTTCGTCAACCTACAGTTGAGGCAGGCGCTCGCCGCACTGTCGGCCAATGCCGACAGGCTGAGCGCGTTGGAGGCAGTGTCCAGGCGACTTACAGAAAACGGACAGATCAGCGGCGCTGAACTTAAGCGCGTACAAATCGCACAACTTGCGCTCGACAACAAACGCCTTGAGGTCGCCGGCGCTCTGGAAGCCTCGGACGATGCGCTGAAAACCCTTGCCGGCATCCCTTTGGACCAGGAGTTTGCGTTTTATGCAGCCACCTCTTCGCAAGGCGCCGATTCATCCTTTTGGCTGTCGCTTCAGCCGGGCTTCGAGCGGGTGACGCAGAATCGCCTGATTCAGGCCCGAATCAGCATGTCCGATATCAAGCGGCGTCAGCTTCGGGCGCAGTTGCTTCCGGAGGTGCGGCTGTGGGGCGGGGCGGGGTTTCAGCATTTCTCCGATCCGCGCAATAATTTTTTAGAAGCGTTCGGATACGCGCAATTCGGCGTGCGCGCCGCAATCCCAATCTTAGATTGGCCCCTGTGGCGGCGGCGCGACGCTTACGCCCGTCTGGAAGCGGAGAATTTGCAATTGGAGGCAGCCTACTTAAGCGAAAAAAATGAATTGGAATTCCGCAAAGCCCAGAATAACGTGCGTGTCAGCCTGCGCATGTTGCGCAATTCGCATATGCAACTCGAGTTGAGCCGCGATATTCAGCAAAGGCTCTACTCGCAATACCGCGAGGGCTTGATCCCGCTTGGCGACGTCCTGCAAGCCCAGACCGCCATGGTAGAAGCCGAAAGCGGACTCCTTACACAGTTTTTTTTCTACAAAATCAATGTCGTCAGGCTGCTAAAGGCTGCCGGTCGGCCAGATTTGTTGCATCAACTGGACCGCTGAGGGCTATGTCGGCACAATTGCGCACAAAAAAAGGGCGCTTCGGATTTAATCCTTAGCGCCCGAAACCATATTTTTCACTTTAGGGGAGGCTAAAGGGGCTCGAACCCTCGACCTTCGGAACCACAATCCGACGCTCTAACCAACTGAGCTATAACCTCCGTTTCAAAAAACGGCCACAAAGTTAAAGAGTTTTTAAACTACGGCGCAACTTTTTTTGATTTTTTGTGAAAAAAAGTTGCGCCGTAGCATTTTTCGGGACTGCAAGATACCCGCGCGACGCAAGTGCCCAACGGCGCTCCAAAGGGCAAAACATGGGCGATCGCGGCCCGCCTGCGCTTAGGGATTCTCGTAAAACTGATCGTCGAATGTCAGCGGAACGTATCCGACAGGCTCCCGATGCGTCAACACGACAAAGACCTGCATCATCACCAGCGCCGGTATCCCAACGACAAACACAAAAGCGCCCAGCGCCGGCTGCCGCACGCCGAAAAGTACTGCCGCGCAAAGCGCGATAAAAATGAAGGCCGAGGCGATTTGTATTTTTTTCATCTGAAGCGATGCAAGATTTTTTTAAGTAACCCTCGAGGGTTTATTTTGGTTCGGGATGAGAAGTTTTTTTTTCAACAAACCACCTGAGAGGGGCGTTTTGGGGCTTAGGATCGCTTTCGCTTGTTTTGCCAAAAAATAAACGTTTTAGCCTGTCGTTTCTTGCGGTTGTTAAACATTTGCAAAGCCCAAAAGCGGCGTGCGGCGTTCTGCAAATTTGCCGTTTCTTTGCGTTTTATTGAAAAAAACAATACAGTTTTATGTACGTACGACACTATCTCTTCAGCTTCTTGTGCTTGTTTTTGGCCGCCGCAGCCCCGGCGCAGAAAAGCGGCAAAGCGGCGCCAAAGGGTCATGATATCCGCGTTAAGCTGGCCAACTATGCATCCGACGAATTGGTGCTTGGTTTTTATTTTGGCGATAAGCCATACGTCAAGGACACCGCGCGCCTTGGCCCCGACGGCTACTTCCGCTTCAGCGCAGATACCTTGCTGCCTTGCGGCGTATATCTTTTGGTGACCAAACCGGACAACAGCTTCATTCAGGTCCTGCTCGACGACAAAAACCAACAAATGACCCTCAGCACCGACTATAAGGAGGCCGTGGCTCAGATGCAGGTCAAAGGATCGGACGACAATGAGCGCTTTTACGCATACCTGAAGTTCCTGGCCAAAATGCGGCCCGAAGCGGATACGCTGCGCGCCCAGTTGAGCCGGGCTGCGGGCAAAATGGCCGACTCGCTCAAAATAGTCGCTCAGATAGAGGCCATCGACAAGCAAGTAAAAAAATACCAAACGGACTTGCTCCAGAAACACCCGCAAAGCATGAGCGCCAAAATCATCCGCGCTTCGCTGGACGTGGATATTCCGGACGACCTGAAGGGCGCCGACGAAAAAGAAACCCAGCAGAAAAAATACTATTGGTATCGCGCCCACTATTTTGACAATGTGGACCTGGCCGACCCTTGTATGCTGCGCAGCCCGGTCATGCACGGCCGCATCGAGCAGTATATCGGCAAGATCATTCCGCAGCACCCCGACAGCATCAACCGCGAATTGGATCGCGTGCTGCGTATGGCGCGCCCCTCGGCCGAAACCTTCAAGTTTTACCTTATTCATTACCTGAATCACTACGCCAAATCGAACATCGTAGGGATGGACGCCTGCTACGTGCACTTGGCCAAAAATTATTATTGCACTGGCAGCGCTTCATGGGCCAACAAGGAGGATTTGGAAAAGATCTGCGACAACGCCAACCGACTTGAACCCCTGTTGGTGGGCAAAAAAGCGCCCAACCTCACAATCAAAGACCGCTCGGGCAAGCCGGTCACGCTGTGGGATATCGACGCGCCTTACACGGTGTTGTTCTTTTGGGATCCCGAATGCGGTGTTTGCAAAAAGTCGGCGCCCTTCATGGTAGATTTTGCTAAGAAGTACAAGGAGCAAGGCGTCCAGACCATTGCGATCTGTACGGCGGTAAACGACAAGGCCGCCGAGTGCTGGAAAAGCGTAGAAGAGAAGGGCTTTACGGACGAGCTGTTCATCAATCTGAATGATCCATTCCTCCAGAGCCGTTACAAAACGCTTTACGACGTGCGTACCACGCCGCAAATCTATGTGCTCGACCGCGACAAAGAGATCTTGGTCAAACGCATTGGCGCCGAACAATTGTTGCAGGTGATGGACGATATCATCAAGTTCAATCAAGAGCGAAAAGGACGATAGGGCCAATGGTAAATTTTTGGCCCGATTCGCGCAAAGAAGCGTACCTTTGCGGGAGTTTAGCTTCAGACTGAAGTTCCGAACAAGGCAGAACATCGTCCAATACAAATCGCGTTTGCAAAGGCCGCAAGCGCTTCGTCAAACCGGTTCGTTGCCGGGTTCAGTTATGTTCGCCATGCGGGGTGGTTGGCGCGCTCTACTGTCGCTTTGGGGTTCGGTCTGCGGCAAAGCGGACGCTTCTTTTTTTTCAACCCTAAACATTCGGGCTGAATTTTACCGTTCCTTTAATCAGTTGCCATCAAAACGTGAATAATACACATCTCAAAAGTGTTCTGAGTTTGCCGACCGATCTGGATACCGTCATTCTTGGAACGATGGATAAGCCCGAAGCCTTGTTCGAAGTATTAAACGAGACCGAGTTTGCCTATGTGCAGAAAAAAGTTGCGCAAGGAGTTTCGCAGTTCTTTTTTTTGAGGGAGAATAACGGCGTCTGGTTGCGCCTCTTTCACGCATCCGATAGCCGCGAACTCGCCTGCGAAGAGGCCCGGATTCAAGGGGGCGAAGTTTTGCGGGAGTTGCGCAACCACAAGACGCCGCGGATTGGTCTGAAGGACCTGAGTCAAAGAGATTTGGCCTACGCGTTCGTCGAAGGCTTGGCGCTGGCCAACTATCAGTTTTTGAAATACCGCACCGAAGCGGACAAATACGCCTCGCCGCTCAGAGAAATATTGATCGGCGAGCGCGATATTGCCGCGCCGACGCTTCATGAGTTGCAGACGCTCATCGATATCGTTTATCAGGCGCGGGATTGGGTAAACGAGCCGTTCAGCAGCCTCAACGCCCCGGCCCTTGCCCAGGAGATAGAAGCGATGGGCCGGCGTTACGGGTTTGAAGTAGTCACCCTTCATAAGGACGAATTGATCAAGCTCAACATGGGTGGTTTGCTGGCCGTCAATCGGGCCAGCCAGGACCCGCCGAGGTTCTGCATCTTGCGTTGGAGTCCGCCAGAGGCGCGCAACGCCCGCCCTGTGGCGCTTGTCGGCAAAGGCGTGGTGTACGACACGGGAGGCTTGAGCATCAAGTCGGCCGACGGTATGTCGTACATGAAATGCGACATGGCGGGAGCCGCCGCCGTAGTCGGCGCCATTGCCGCCGCAGCGGCCAACCGGCTTCCCGTGCGTCTCGTCGGTCTCATCCCCATCACAGACAACAAGGTTGGCGAGCGCTCCATTGCCCCGGGCGACGTGATCTCGATGTATTCCGGCGCGACGGTCGAAATCGTCAACACCGATGCCGAAGGGCGCCTGATCCTCGCCGACGCTTTGCAGTACGCCAAACAATACGACCCCGAACTCACTCTGGATGTCGCGACGCTGACCGGCGCAGCCATACGCGCGCTGGGATCGCATGCCATCTGCTACATGGGATCGGCCCCCGAAAATCTCAAACGCGCGCTCGAAACCAGCGGTTGGGCAACCTACGAGCGCCTGGTCGAATTGCCGCTCTGGAAAGAGTACGGCGACGAACTCCGGAGCTGCGTGGCCGATCTGAAAAACATGGGGTCGCCCATGGCAGGAATGATCTCAGCCGGTAAGTTTTTGGAGTATTTTGCGCCCCCCGGGGCCTGGCTTCATCTGGATATTGCCGGTCCTGCTTACCTTCGCGCCGCATCCGGCTACCGACCCCAGGAGGGCACGGGAGTGGGCGTGCGCTTGCTGTATCATTTTTTGAAAAATTATCCTCTGCAAAACTCATGAAACCTCTGAACATTGGGATCACCTGCGGCGATATCAACGGCATCGGCCTCGAAGTCATTATCAAATCCATAGGCCTGCGCCAGCACGATGCCGAAAAGTTTAGGTTTATCCTTTACGGCAGCGCCAAAGCCCTCACGCATCACCGCAATCTGATTACCCACGAAAGCGTCAACTTCCAGACGGCGCAGCACCCGGGTGAAGCGCAGCCGAACATGATCAACGTGATCAATTGCTGGACAGACAATGTGCAGATCAACATGGGATCGCCTAGCGGAGAGAGCGGCAAATGCGCCATGCTGGCCTTGGAGCGCGCCGTGCAAGACTTGCGCGACGAAAAAATCGACGCCTTGGTCACCGCGCCCATTCACAAGGCCGCCATGAAATTGGCCGGCTTTGAGCACATCGGACATACGGATTATCTGGCAAAGGTCTTTCAAATCAAAGAACGCCTGATGCTATTGGTATCTGACGACCTGCGCGTCGGCGTAGTCACCGAACATGTGCCCCTCGCTCAGGCGCCGCAATTGCTCAACAAAGACCTGATCCTGCGTAAAATCGCCCTGATGTCCGAAACCCTTAGGGTCGATTTCGGAATAGATCGCCCGATGATCGCCGTGCTTGGGCTAAATCCGCACGCCGGCGACGGCGGACTTATTGGCAAAGAGGACGACCAAATCGTCGCTCCGGCCATACGCGCCGCCAAAGACAAAGGCATGCTCGCTTTCGGGCCCTTCCCGGCCGATGGCTTCTTCGGCTCCGGCCAATTTGCCAAATTCCACGGCATACTGGCCATGTACCACGACCAGGGGCTGATCCCCTTCAAAACGCTGACGTTCGGGGTGGGGGTGAACTATACCGCCGGCCTGCCTGTGGTGCGTACTTCGCCCGACCACGGGGTGGCCTACGATATAGCGGGCAAGGGCCAGGCTAACGAATCCTCCATGCTGAAGGCCATCTATCTGGCTACCGATATCGTGCGCAATAGACAGGAGTACATCGACATGCGGGCCGACTCGCTCGAACGTCGCAAACAGAAAACCCTGGTCAGCGAAACCGGAGAGGACGAAGAACTGCCCACGATTTTGCCCGAATAACAATTGCCAACGATGGAAAATGAAAGCGTAGAAATACTCGGAATAGACGTGGGCGCCTCTGGTATCAAAGGCGCCTTGGTGGATCTTCAAAATGGACGGATCAAAGGCGACCGCTTTCGCGTGCCTACTCCTCAACCGGCCACGCCCGCCGCTGTGGCCGAGGCCTTTTGCGAAATTGCTGATTTTTTCGGACATAAGGGTCCCGTGGGGTGCGGATTCCCGAGCATCGTCAAGTCGGGCGTGGCCTTGAGCGCAGCCAATATCGACGACGGGTGGATAGGCCAAAACATCGAAACGACGCTCGGCGGCCGTTGCGGACTTCCCGTGTTTGCACTCAACGACGCCGACGCGGCCGGTCTGGCAGAGATGCGCTATGGCGCGGGGCACGGGCGCAAGGGGCTGGTGTTTCTGATTACGGTCGGCACAGGCCTGGGCACGGCCATTTTCAACGACGGGGTTTTGATCCCCAACACCGAATTGGGGCACCTCATGTGGCGCCAAGGACAAGCGGTTGAGACCTGGTGCTCCTCAGGGGCCAGAGAGCGTCTCAAGATCAGCCGCGCCGAATGGGCTGAGCGCTTCAACGAGTACCTTTTGCATCTGGAGCGTTTGTTCAGTCCCGACCTGTTTATCATCGGTGGGGGCGAGAGCAAGTATTTTGATACGTTCAAGGCGCAGTTGCATACCCAGGCTGAGGTGCTCGCGGCGCGCCTGCTCAACAATGCCGGTATTATCGGCGCCGGATTGTATGCGCAGCAGCAGTATGCGGGCCAGACACCCGCACGCTGAGGCGCGACTAAGTTAAGCCGCCCTTTTTATGCGGCCTGAAAGTTTGGGCCTCGTTCTTTTCGCGCGCTCTTTTTCGGAAAAAATATGCTGCGACCGCTTGCTTACGCTGGTAGGTGTATCGGGTCGCCGTTTTTCCAGACGGCTTTAGCGCTTTGTCCCGCGCCTTCTTTGCGCGTCCTTTTTTTTAGAAAAAAGATATGCTGGCACTATTTATCTTTGCTTACTTGGGGCTGACCCTGCTGATTGGTTGGCGGGCTTCGCGTCGGGTCAAGACGAGCGCCGATTTTGTGGTGGCCGGGCGCAAGTTGCCGCTGTTTATGGCGGCTACGGCCCTGTTTGCCACCTGGTTTGGCTCCGAGACGGTGATGGGCGCCACGGCCGAATTTGCTGAACACGGGTTGATCGGCGTCATCGAAGATCCTTTTGGCGCAGCCTTGTGTCTGTTTTTGTGCGGCGTGTTGATTGCCCGCCCGCTGTACAAACGCAACTTGCTGACTTTCAGCGACTTTTTCAGACAACGGTTTGGGCGTTCGGCCGAGGTGGTGTCGGCGATTTTTATGGCGCCGTCGTATTTCAGTTGGATAGCGGCTCAGTTGGTGGCGCTGTCGATCTTGCTCCACATGGTGAGCGGCGTGCCGAGGGAGTGGGGCGTGGTCATCTGTGCGGGCTTAGTGCTGTTTTACACCTACATTGGCGGCATGTGGTCGGTCTCGGTGACGGATTTTGTGCAGACAATTGTCATTGTGGTAGGACTTGGAACTTTGGCGATTGACCTGACGATTCAGGCGGGCGGCCCGCTTGCCCTGGCCGAGGCGGCCCCGGACGGATATTTTCAGTTTTTGCCCGATGCGACGCCCACAGACGTGACGCTTTGGCTGGCAGCCTGGATGACCATAGGACTGGGGAGCATCCCGCAACAGGATGTATTCCAGCGGGTGATGGCAGCCCGCGACGAAAAGACTGCGGTGCGGGCCTGCTATGTGTCGGCATTGATGTACCTGAGCGTCGCCGCACTTCCCCTGCTGATTAGCTATTGCGGCCGCATCTTGTATCCGGAACTGCTGGCTGAGGATGCCCAGATGTTGCTGCCCAATATGGTGCTGCGCCATAGCGGGCCGGGGATACAAATTTTGTTTTTCGGAGCCTTGTTGTCGGCCATATTGAGCACCTGCAGTGGGGCGATGCTGGCCCCCGCCACGGTAATCGGCGAGAACCTGCTGAAGCCGGCTTTCCGCAACCTGAGCGATGCGCAGATGCTGCAGTTGCTTCGCTGGTCGGTGGTATTGGTCGCCGTAATTACCGCGGCGATGGCTATGGTGCGCGGCAATATCTACGAATTGGTCGGCGAGTCGTCGGCGTTGAGTTTGGTATCCTTGTTTGTGCCGCTGATTGGCGGCTTGTATTGGAAAAAGGCCAACGCTACCGGCGCCGTGGCGTCTATGATCGCCGGAATGACCGTGTGGGCGATCTGCCAATTGGCGCTGTCCGCAACGCCTGCGGTGGGCGCCGGTTATTTCTGGCATGTGCCGGCCATGTTGTATGGGTTAGCGGCGAGCGTTCTGGCGATGTTTATTGGATCGTGGACCAATCGCACAAAAAGATAGCGCGATCGTTATGCTTTCGTTAATTTTCAGGAAAAAGCTGTGCTTTGTTGCGCGCAATTGCTTTATCTTTGCACTAAATATGTATTCCTATGAGGAGTCTGATCATCATGTCCATTATTTTCCTTGGTATCTCTGATATGGCTTTCGCCCAGACTTCCCGGCTGGCCCCTTGGCGCTTCTGGGAGATTGGCGTAGCCGCCGGCGCAATGAATTACAGCGGCGATCTGGCAGAGAATCAGTTGGTGCTTAATCAAACCCGCGCAGGCGGTGGGTTGTTTGCCCGATTTAATTTTGCAGAGCAATGGTCGGCTCGCGCGCAATTGCTCGTCGGCAAAATAAGCGGAGACGACAACACCTCAGATACTCACGTGAAGCGGAGTTTCCGGTTCGATACCCGAGTTACCGAGATCGGACTGACCGGCGAGTGGCGTCCTCTGGCGCCTGAGCGCGTCCTGACGCCCTTTACGGTGGCCACGTTTTTTACGCCTTACTTATTTGGCGGGGTGAGCGCGACTTTCGGCAAGCCTAACGTGACGTACTATGGCAACCCCGATTTGCGCCCCGTATTTACGCGCGGCGGATTGCCGGAGGACGGGCAGCCCTCTTCCTTTGTGGCCATTCCGTTTGGTATCGGCGTGCGCTTCGATATTGACGACCAGTTTGTATTGGGCGGCGAGTTTGGCGCCCGGCCGGTTTTGAGCGATCGAATCGATGGTGTCAGCCTCAATGGCAACCCTGACAGAAAAGACTGGTACTACTTCCTGGGTTTCAACTTCTCGTACGTGTTTGCCGTCAAGAGGTATAAGTACTGAGGTCTTCGAAGACCCGCAGGAGGCACCTGAGCGTATGTGATGCGCCAAATGCCGGCATATGCCTATTGCATCAAGGAGGGGCCAAAATAGAGGACCCAAGCCAGCGCATATATGCCCACGGCAATCACAATGCCCCGCATAGCCGCTTCAAAACGCCGCTTCTTGTATGCTTGCATAGGGACGATGTTGGCGGCTATCGCAATTAAGGCTAAGGTGCGAATCCGAAAACTCTCACTCAAGCCTTCTCCGCTGGCCAAACCGCGCAGTTCTAACAATTCGAAGACCTGGTACAGCATGACAAACAAAACCGCCGGCAACAATAGCCCAATGATCAGGCCGTTTAGAGTATGATTTTTCTGAAACATAACGCGGATTATTCTGCAATCGCCTCAAGCGACTTGATTTGAGGGATAACGCCGTAATCCGTCAAATCGTGCATAGCAGGTACGATCGAGATGTATCCCGCCGACAAAGCCTCGATATCCGTGTCGCCGCCGTTGTCCTCGTTGACGAACTCGCCGCTCAACCAATAGTAGGGCTGCCCTGAGGGATCGCGACCTTCTATGAATTTTTCGACCCAGCGCGCATCGGCCTGCCGGCATACCTTCATGCCCCGGATATCCCCTCGCGGGATGTTGACATTCAGCAGGCGGCCGCCCGCTATGCCATGCGCCAGGACATACTCCATCACGCGGCGCACCCAAATCTTTGCCGGCTCAAAATCGGCCTCAAAGCTGAAATCCAGCAGCGAAAACCCAATACTGTTGATGCGCTCAACCGACGCTTCCATGGCGGCCGAAAGCGTACCCGAGTAGATGATATTGATGGAGGCGTTGCTGCCGTGGTTGATGCCCGAAACGCAAAGGTCTATTTTACGGTCTTTCAGTACTACGTGCTTGGCTAATTTGACGCAGTCCACCGGCGTGCCGGAGCATTCCCAGGCCTCTATATCCTCGAAGGCCCTGACTTTGCGCAACCGGATCGGGTCGTGGATGGTGATGGCATGCCCCATGCCGCTTTGCGGCGAGTCGGGAGCCACGACCACCACTTCGCCCAGTTGGCGGGCCACGCTGACCAAAGCGCGGATACCCGGCGCGACGATACCATCGTCGTTAGTGACTAAGATGAGCGGCATTGGATCGTATCGAAAAATTTAGCGATTTACGTTTGCGTGTTTGAAAACATCCGGCAAAACCGCAAAACGGGCCAATTGGTTGTCGCCCGCCGCATTTATTCCCTTGTTCGATGGCCCCGCCTCGGATCAAACGCGCAGATGCTGAAGCAGCGTGGCGGTGATCAACGCATCCTCTTCTTCGCGGGTGAGGGTCTTGCGCAAGAGCGTGAGGGCGCGGGGATTGGGGCCTTCGGCGCGCTCGGGATTGAGGATAGTGGCCGCAATGTCGTTGTCTAACTGTAGCGGAAAGTATTTCTCTCCGGTTTTGAGGTCAATTTGAGCCAGGAGCCGGCCCTTCTTGTCGGCGCTGAGCAGATTGCCACCCACGAAAATGGCAAACGGCTGCCCTTCGACCCACACCTCGGTCTCCTTCTCCTTGATGCGGAATACAAACTCCCGATCGCTTGTTTGCGCCACGATCAGGGCGTTTTTTCCGCTTTTGCGCAAAGCGTAATTCACGATAGGCTCATGATAAATGCTCGTCAATGTTCCGGACAAAACCGGCGCCCCCCACCCGCTCTTTTTCTCGTTGGCGCGATTGGCAGACAGCAGGGGCAACATCTCCTGATCCCATGGAGTAAGCTCGACGCGTTTGGACTGAATGACGGCCCGCAACTGCCCCAGAAGGACGTTGAGGGCCTTGGTGTTGGACTGCGCCGAACCAAAAGCCGCTCGGGCTATGGTGTAGATGATGGCCGAAAAGACGACGGCTGCAAACATCAACACAAACAACAAGGTGAACAAAAATCTCATTCGTCGCAAAATTTGTTGCAAAGATAAGCCCCGACGCGCCTTCTGCCGGATATTATCGCCCAAAGCCCGATTTCGCTCGGCAAACGCTCCCACGCTAATTATTTTTTCGGAAAAAATGGCGGCCAAGGGCGGGGGCTTATGGGCAAAAAGCGCGGGCATGTCGCGCGCACTCGCGCTGCTCCCACGTCTTTGCGGGAGATCCAGATTGCGCCTACGGCTGGGGTATGACGAGCAGGGGCGCATTGAGGTTTGCTTTTGCTGTTCAGTATAAACTTATCCGGCCCGATAAACGATAGCTCTTCCATCAAAAGCGCTCATCAGATTCTGGAAAACGCTCATCGAAATGTTTGCGAAGTGTTGAGGTAAAGGATTGGATGCCGGGCTTATCGGGCGGCTTGCTGTTATTCTTGCTGTTCAGGATTCTCCGCCCGCAGGGCGGTATTCTCGATTTCAAAACTTCGGTTCTCCGAAGCAAAACCAAATCCTTTAAACCCGATATGTCGTCCGATAACCCCATAATCAGATTTATTCGCCATAACAGCTTAGACTTGGGTCGTGTGCCTAATTTTTTTACATTTTTTTAAAAAAAACAATGGAACATCAAAAATAAAACGTAAATTTGTATCGGCATTTAGAAAATTCGATAAAAACGCTTTCGGGTCAATCTGTCCAGTGTCGCAAAAATGAAAAATATCTCATTCAGCGCGGGCTGCCACAAAGGCCATAAGGTCCTGTTCATGCGGTTTGAGTATGACCGGACGCTCCTTGAGAAAGTCAAAAGACTGGCCGGCGCCCGATGGAGTCGGTCGCAAAAGGCTTGGTATGTGCCGGATACCGCCCCATACCGGGCGATGTTTGGCCTGACGAGCCAAGCTGAAAGTTCGACGCCTGCTGCCTTGCCGGACATTGCCCCGATCAACCAAACGGCGCTGTCATCCCTTACCTCGGCACTGCAACTCAAAGCATACAGCCCGAACACCCTCCGAACGTATCGCAACGCATTTGTTCAATTGCTTCGGCATATAGGCCAGACGCCTGCGGATACCCTAAATCCCGAACAACTCTGCGCATATTTTTTGTACTGCGCCAGGGAGTTGAAGTTGTCGGAAAACACCCTGCACAGCAGGATCAATGCCGTAAAGTTTTACTTCGAGCAGGTGCTGGCTCGGGAGGAGATGTTTATTCAGATACCTCGGCCCAAGAAAAAGGCCATGCTACCCAACGTTCTTAAAAAACGAATAAGACATTGTCGTACTTTTTGTATTGTTGCCCTTGACAATACAAAAAGTACGACAAATGTTTCGTATATTTGAGAGTTGCG
>JBKBLI010000051.1:0-25860 GCA_046296435.1 Saprospiraceae bacterium
ATGTGTCTGGTTTTATATTTTCAGGGCGAGCCTTATTTGAATCCGGATTTTCTGAGCATGGTCGGGTATGCCCGGGGTAAGGGTCTGTATGTGATCACGAGCACCAACGGGCATTTTTTGGATGAGGAGTCGGCGCGGCAGACGGTGGAGTCTGGCCTGAGCAGATTGATTGTGTCCGTTGATGGAGCTACGCAAGCCACGTATTCGGCTTACCGCATAGGCGGCGATTTAGAGCAGGTGAGGGCTGGGATTAGGCGGGTCGTGGCATGGAAGAAGCGCTTGGGTCGCGCGCAGCCGCATGTGATATTGCAGTGTCTGGTGGTGCGTCCCAACGAGCACGAAATAGCCGATGTGCGCGCGATGGGTCGCGAACTGGGGGTTGACGAGGTGAAGTTCAAAACTGCTCAGGTGTACGATTATGAGAACGGCCACGCGTTAATTCCAAGTATCGACCGTTATGCCCGCTATCGCAGGGGTATCGATGGGCGTTGGCGGCTCAAAGCGAGCATGTCGAAAAGCTGCTGGAAGATGTGGCATTCGTGCGTGATTACTTGGGACGGAAGGGTAGCCCCATGCTGTTTCGACAAAGATGCCGCACATCAGATGGGTGATTTGCGTCGGCAGGATTTCGGCGCGATCTGGCGGGGTAAAGCATACGCCGACTTTCGCGCCCTGTTGTCTAAAGGGCGCGAGCATATCGATATTTGCCGTAATTGTTCGGAGGGTTGTAAGGTCTGGGAGCGCTGATTCGCCGGCCCCCAACTATTTTTTACGTTTTCTTTTCATTTTTTTTTGAAAAAAAGCATTTTGCTAAAATTTGTCTAAATTTCATAATAATTTGATTTTCAAATACTTACGATACTTTTTGGTGTTGACACATAGATATTAACGGCCTATTAACGAATTTTTGTTTAATTTTTATTTGGCGGTTGTTCAACATTGTTGTACCTTTGCTGCGTCAAAAAAAATAAACACGTTATGACGAGCTTCGAATTTAATAACCGGTTGACCCAGTTGCAAACGCTATTGCATTCGTTTGCCTACAACCTTACCAAAAGTACCGAAGACGCAAAAGACCTCTATCAGGAGACGACGTATCGTGCCCTGTCCAACCGCGATAAGTTCCAGCAAGGGACCAATTTCAAGGCTTGGATGTTCACGATCATGAAAAATATATTTATCAATAACTACCGCAAGAAAGTCAAAGCCAACACCATATTGGATACGACGGATAACCAGTTTTATCTCAATTCGGGCAGTCACGCGACGGCGAACGCCGCCGAAAGCGGTATCTTGCTCAAAGAGTTGAACGGGTTTATTCAAGATTTAGATCCTAATACGCGCACGCCTTTTTTGATGCACTTTGAGGGATATAAGTATCAGGAAATTGCCGATCACTTGGATCTTCCGCTCGGCACGGTAAAGAGCCGTATTTTCTTTGCGCGTAAAGAGTTGAAGAAAAAAATTATGGCCAATTACGGCTTTGACCTGGGGCGCAATCTGAGCGTCGAGCACGACGACGACGCTTTGGATAACTGATTCTGTTCAAGATTTGCCGGTCCGGGTTTCGCTTGTTGAGGGCTTGCGTTCATGTGGATCTGGCGGCTATTGAAATCGAAAATTTGGCTCTTTGGCTGACTTTGTTCAGTTTGAGGAGTTGTATTTGTTGCGGGGCTTTGCACGATGGGCCCAGACGGCTAAAATTAAATCTTGATCTTGTCTGAAATCAATATTCGGACAAGATTTTTTTTTAGTTCCAAGAAATCTGGAGTAAAAAATAGAAATATATTTATCTTTGCGGGCGGTTTTGGGATAAAAGCATTGCTTTTATATCAAAACAGTTTAATTGTTTGGGCAACCTAAATGAAGGTATCACGATATGCCAGACTTGGCAAGTTTTTTGAAAAAGAGAATTCGAACTAATTCATATTTTTTTCACTCATGAAAAAGTTATTTACACTGCTTATCTTCTCCGGCATCCTTCTGGTCATGGGTTGTCGCGACAGTGGAGGCGATTTCGACCAAACGCAAAGAATCTACAAGAATAAGCCTTCAGATTACGAGGCCCGACTACTCAACGAATGGATGCAACTGAGCTATCAGGCCATCAAGGATAATTTCCTGTATGGTCCTCATGCCGCTCGCACTTACGGTTACCTTGGGCTGACCGCATGGGAATGCATTCATTTTGGCATTCCGGGCGCCAAGAGTCTGGCCGGACAGGTTAATGGTTACAATTCGCCTGCTATTGCCGACCCAAACAAAGAATATGACTGGGGTATCGTGCTTTGCACGGCGATGAAGCAGGTATTTCCAGAGATAGTGGACAATTTCTCGCCCGCTCAACGCAGCCAGGCAGATGCCCTTGCGATCTTGCAAGAGGGCGAGATGATGGCCAAAGGGCTGTCGCAGGAGGTGCGTAATAATTCAGTGGATCTGGGTAACGCCGTGGCGCAGCGCATCATCGAGCGCATCCGCAGAGATGGTCGGGATGTGATCCGCAACATCGTGCCTGTATTGCCGCCGCGCACTGACGCGACCAAATGGTACTGGGATCCCGGCACCTTGGGTCAGTCGCCCGTAGAACCCATGTGGGGTACGCTGATGACCTTTGTGGTGCGCAACTCTCAGGCTTGCGAGATTGCGGCTCCCTATCCGTACTCGGAAGCTCCGTCCAGCGACTTTTACCGTGAAGCGTTGGAGGTGTATAATGTAGAGCGCAACAACCAAAACCGCGCCATCGCTTATCACTGGGACAACGGTCCGGGCCGCACGTGCAGCCCTGCCTGTCACTGGGTCAACATCGCGCTTCAGATGATTGAACGCGAGAATCTGGATCTGGCGCGCGCCGCTAAGTTGTTTGCCCAAATGGGAGTGACGGTTTCCGACGCGTTCTCCGTATCCTGGTATCTCAAGTACAAATACAACCTGCTGCGTCCGATCACTTACATCCGGGAGACGATGGACCCCAACTGGACGCCTATGATCGGAACGCCGCCGTACCCTGATTACACTTCTGGCTCATCGACGGTTGGCGCCGCCGCTGCAACCATCATGCGCAGCACGTTTGGCGATGTGGCATTTGTGGATCGCTCGCACCTGGGCAGTCCGCTCTACACGCCCGACGGCGGTCCGTTCATCCTTCCGGAGCGCTCGTTCACTTCGTTTACGCAGGCTGCTGATGAGCAGGCGCTTAGCCGTATTCTTGGCGGCGTGCACTTCCGCCGCGCTTGCGACCTAGGGACGCAATCGGGTCGTTGTGTAGGCAATACGGTTGCGGCGACCTTAGATTTTGGGTTCTGATATCGATTGCTTTGAGCATGCAGAAGCGGGTTGTCCGGATATCGGGCGACCCGCTTCTGCATTCAGGACTAAAAATCGGGTGATATATGCGACGAAGCCTTTAATTGCGTTTTGATACTGTTTTGCGCGTCGTCTGTCTTTGCCCACGCCCACGCCCACGCCCGCACCTTTAGCCCCCTTCTATGCTTTTACGCCGCATACATTCATTGCTCATGTTCAACGATTCCATCCGCATCACTTTTGGCGGGCTTGCCCTGGCTTTCGCCTTGACGCTCGCCTGGAGCGCCTGTCAGAAGGAACGCTTTACCGACGATCCGGGCGACCGGCTGAGTTATTCGGTCGATACGCTGCGTTTTGATACCGTATTCACAAAGTTGGGTTCGGCAACCCGCATCCTCAAAATATACAACCCCCACAAGCGCAGCATACGGATTAGCCGCATTGGCTTGGAGGGCTTTGGGCGGGCCAGATTTGATCTAAATGTGGACGGTCTGCCGGGCGCCGAACATCGCGATCTGGATATTGCGCCCAACGACAGCCTTTACGTGTTTGCACGCGTAACCATCAACCCCGATGAACCGCTCAGCAGCAGCCCATTTGTGGTCGAAGCGCAGATCGTCGTAACCTACAATGGCAATCAGGATCGCGTACAAGTAGAAGCGTGGGGGCAGAATGCCGTCTATCTGCCTTCGCGATTTGGGGCCGGCGGCATAGCAGGGTACGGATGTGGGGGAGGAGAGTGGGTGTGGGACGATCCGCGACCCTATGTGATCTACGGTATTCTGGTGGTGGATAGTTGCACCGTGCGCATCCCGGCCGGCAAACGCATATATGTACACGGCGGATTGGGCCGCATCGTCACGGACTCGTCCATTGTCCGGTACAACGATGGCTTTATCGCCTTCATCCATCAAGGGCGCCTCCTGATCGAAGGCACGCAAAATAACCCTGTCATCATCGAGGGCGACCGTCTCGAGCCGGAATTCCGCCAGACCCCCGGTCAATGGACGGGAATCTGGCTGCAAGCCGGCACAACGGGGCATCGCATAGAGCACGCCATCATTCGCAACGGCATTATCGGGGTGCGCGTGGACTCGGCGGCTGATCTAACCTTGCGCCATACGCAGATTTATCGGTCCACGGGGCCTGCCGTGATCGGTATCCACGCCCGTATCGAGGCTGAAAACTGCCTCTTTTTTCGTAACGGAGGCTTTGCCATACAGTTGGAGTACGGAGGGGTTTACAGGTTCAACTATTGCACGGCGGCTACGTATGGCGTCAGTACGGATGCCTTGCGCATGACCAATGGACGCTGTCTGGATCCCGTATGTCAAAATTATGCGACTCACGATCTGGACGCCCGTTTTGTCAACTGCATCCTACACGGATCACGGGCGGATCAGGTTAGTCTGACGGAGTTTCCCGGGGCTGCGTTCGCCTATCGCCTGGAGCGTTGCATCGTCAAGGTGCGCGACCTGACTCGCCCCAACGCCTATCCCGATTTTTTTGATTCCTGCAACCCTTGTCTGAATGCCGCCGACGACGAAATCATCTTCGTCGATCCTAATCGGGATGAGTACCGGCTTGACACCCTGAAGTCCGTGGCCAACGCTTACGCGCGGCCTGTCTTGGGAGTTACGACCGATCTGGACGGCAAGACGCGCGATCCGGTAACGCCCGATGCGGGGTGCTATGAGATTGAGTTTTGAATGGCCTTTGCGATTGAAAGTAGCCTGCGCGCGATGGCTTTTCTCTGCTTTTTGACGAAAAAAGCACAAGCGCTATGGGAGCGGACAGTTGCGGGAACTCTGCCTTAGCCTCCTACGTCCTTGTTTTTTTAAAAAAAAACACAAGATTTGCTGACAAAAAGCATTCGTCGAGCGTTTACGGTGGTATATTTGCTTTTTTTAGGAAACATACAGCGTTTTTATGCGTCAATTTGGAAAGATATTGAGTTTTGCAGTCTTGCTGACAGGCTTCGCCATCCGGGCCGAAGGGCAGCAGACGGAACCGGCTAAGCCGCAGTTGATTCAACTTTCGGGTATGCTGCTCACCGACGACAATGGCCGCCTGATTTCGGTGCCTTACGCTACGGTTTATTTGCCGGAAAAGAACCGCGGCACGTACTCCGACCATCGGGGATTTTTTACGATTGTGGTCGAAAAAGGCGACAAAGTACGCTTCAAGAGCCTGGGTCTCAAGACCGTCACCATCAAGGTGCCCGACACGTTGACGCAGGATCGCTACTCGCTTGTGCAGATGATGACCGCCGACACATTCAATCTGCCCGAAACGGTTATTTTCCCCTGGCCCTCCAAAGAGCACTTCAAGATCGAGTTTTTGAAGATGGACGTCACGCCCGAACTTCAGCGTAGGGCCATAGAGAATTTGGCAAATGAATACCTGGCAGAAGCCCGGAAGAACGACAACATTGTGGCTTATAGCGGCCGCGAAAGCGCCAATTACTACCTCCGCCAACAATCGCGCGATTATGTCTATATTGGACAGATGCCGCCGATGAATATCTTCAGCCCCTTGGCCTGGGCACAGTTTTTCAAAGCCTGGCAAAACGGCGATTTCAAACGCAAAAAAACGGAATAACGCCTCATGCGATATCCACTCTGGACCCTTTTGCTCCTCACGGGCGTTTCGGCAATGATGGTTTCCGGCTGCGCCTCATGGCGCCAAAATCAATGGCTGGCCCAGCATCGCGTCGCTCTACAACGGATTGCCGCAAGTACGAGCATGAGCGGTGAAGAAAAAATAGACGCGCTCGCCGCAGAGTATCTCATCTTCGCCAAACGCACCATGCAATTTGTAAATCCGGTCAAAGGCGCTAAATACGCGCAAACGTTTCACGACCAAAACCTTAAATCCATCGACAAGATCATCGCCGACAGCGAGCGCTGGCAAGCGAGTCTGAACCTCGGCGATAAGGTGTCGCTTGGCGTTAGGCTGACCCAGAAGCCCTACATTCGGGACTACGCGGATCTCATACCCCGCATACGTCAGAAATATAAGCAATATAGTTTCCTGCTCAATCTGACTGGCAAAGTAGCTAAAGGGATCGGCGGCTTGGCCGGAAAAGCCTTGTTTTAGAGGCGCGCGTTCCCGCGCTCTATACCGCCCGCCAGGCCGCGTTGCAAAGGAAGGATCCGGATTAGCGGCCTTGACCGCGCTCGATGTGACGTTGGCGATCGGGCCGCTTCAGATCTTCGGATACCATTTGCGCAATAGGGCTTCGACCTCAGGTCCTTGCCAGCGATTTTCGATATCGTCGAGCGCGAGTATTTCGCCGAACATGGCATTTTGCTTGTCGTCTTCGGCCAGCGCCTCGTGGTAAGGGGTGTTGGTGAAGGATACCAGGGTGTAAACGGGCAGGAAAGCCGGATATTTTTCGTGGAGATGGGCGGCAATTTTTTTGCGGAGCAAAAATTTGGGATCGGCCACGAGGTCGCGCATCTCGATAAAATTGCGCAGCGCCAACTCTGCAATGGCTGCTCCGGCAGGCTCCCTGCGCCGCGCGAATTCGGGTATGATGCGCGACCAGTCGCCGTCAAATTCGTCGTACATGGCATCCAAAATGGTACAATCCTCAAACCCCGCATTCATACCCTGACCATAGAACGGCACAATCGCATGGGCGGCGTCGCCAAGCAGCAGGATCCGGCCCTGCCACTGCCATGGGCTGCAATAGACGGTGACCAGAGAGGCGGTGGGGTTGTTCCGGAATTCTTGCAAGAGGTTGGGCGAAAGCGGGGGCACATCGGGGAAGTAGCGCTCAAAAAACGCCAGAATATCGGCGTCGCTATGCAGTTTTTCGAAAGAGGCGTCGCCCTCAAAGGGCAGAAACAGGGTGCAGGTAAAGCTCCCGTCGGCATTGGGCAGAGCGATGAGCATGAAGTTGCCCCGGGGCCAGATGTGAAGGGCGTGGGGGTCGAGCCTGTGCCGCCCGGAAGCGTCGGGGGGGATGCTTAGCTCTTTGTATCCATGCTCCAGATACTTCTGGGTGTAATTGAAACGGTCGGTTTTCTGAAGGGTATAGCGAAGGGAGGAAAAGGCCCCATCTGTGGCAAAAATCAGCGGCGCCTCAATCTCTGTGTGCGCGCCGTCAGGCCCTTCAAACCGGATGATGGGGCGCTCCAGATCGGCTTCGACGCAGCGGTGTTCGAAAAAGAACTCCACATTCGGCATTTCGCCCGCTATGCGCAGCAGTTCGAGATTCAAACCGCCCCGCGATACGGAGTAGATGGCCTGTCCCGTTTTTCCGTAGGGCTGATACGTCAACTCGCCGCTGACAGCGTGCATCATGCGGCCGGGCATGGGGATGGCTACCGGCTCGATCTTGTCCTGGATACCCGCCTTCCTAATGGCTTGCCAGCCGCGCTCGCTCATGGCCAGATTGATAGAACGCCCGCCCGCATAGCCTTTGGCCCGCATGTCAGGCCTGCGTTCAAATACTTTTACCTGATAACCGCGGCGCGCCAAAAATACGGCCCATAAGGAGCCCACCAGCCCCGCGCCGACCACAACCGCTTCTTTTTTGCTATTCATGCGCAATATTGAAATTGAGATTGAGGGATAAGCAAGCGCCAAACCGCGCCGAGACCGGCAACAGCGGCGTCCTTGATTGCGTACCGAAACCTGCGCCGCTCAGACGACCGCATGCTGTCGGGTTGAGTTTGACGTAAAATCGCCGCAAAGTAAATCAAAAAAAGTGGAGCGTCGCCTGTATCGCCAGTAATCTAAATTGATTACATACAATACCAGCCCTTACGCCATGCCTTATCCTTTCGGCCCATGCCCTTTTTCGGTAAAGAAGGGCATGGATACGGGGCGATGTGTCTTGCGTCAGAAAATCGTCGCGCTTTTTTTCAAAAAAAAAGCCATGCTGCCGTACCCTTCTGCGCGAAAAAAGCACAGACCGCGTTTTAGTAAAGGTTGACGCGCAATCGCTTATGATTTTCAGGAGCCAGGTGTCGCCAAAAGTCTTACGCGCTTTTTTTGAAATTAAAGTAAACCTATTGTCAGGTTGCGCGTTAAGGGTTCGAACGAAAAAGTCAACAAAAAAATGACCACAACAATAGCAGTAGCAAAGGGCGACGGCATCGGCCCCGAAATCATGAATGCCGTATTAGAGATCTTTCAGGCCGCCGAAGCGCCATTGACGTACAAGGCGGTGGACATGGGCAAATGGGTTTTTGATCAGGGATACAATACCGGCATGACCCCCGAGGCTCAGGAGACCATCGAAAATCTCGGAATCTTGTTCAAGGGGCCGATGGAGACCCCCAAAGGCAAAGGCGTCAAAAGTATCAATGTGACGGCCCGCAAAACGTGGAATACCTACGCCAACAAGCGCGTTTTCCAGACTTTGCACGGCGTAGATACAGTTTTCAGCAAGGCGGGCATCCCGATCGACATCACGATCGTGCGCGAAAACATCGAGGATACTTACGGCGGCATCGAGCATAAGCTAACCCACGACGTCGCCCTCATCCGACGGTTTATTACCCGGCCGGGCAGTCTGCAGGTCATTCGCTACGCTTTCGAAATGGCCAAGAAAAAAGGCGCCAGGCGCGTCACTTGCGGGCACAAAGCCAACATCATGAAAATTACGGACGGCCTTTTCTTGGAGTGCTTTTATGAAGTGGCCAAGGAGTATCCGGAGTTGAAAGCCGACGATGTGATCATCGACGATCTTTGCATGAAACTCGTGGTGCGTCCCGATCTGTTTGACGTCGTAGTATTGACCAATCTGCAAGGCGATATTGTGAGCGATCTGTGCGCCGGACTGGTAGGCGGTCTGGGTTTTGCGCCCAGCGCCAATATCGGAGACCATATCTGTATTTTCGAGGCCGTGCACGGTACGGCGCCCGATATTGCCGGCAAAAATATCGCCAATCCGACCGCTCTGCTGCTCAGCGGCATCGCCATGCTGCGGCACCTCGGATACATGGGCATAGCGGCAAAGATTGAAAACGCGCTACAATATACCCTCGAACAGGGCGCCCGCACCGGCGATTTTGGCGATCGCAGCAAGCCGGCGCTCAATACGACCGAGTTTGCGCAAGCCATCATCGCTAATCTTGGACAAATGCCCGCTCACAACCCCAAGCCCTTGCTCCCGGACGCCCCCGTAACCCGGACGCTTTTCAAGTTGGAAAAGAATCCGCTGATCATGACGCAGGAAATGGAAGATGAAATCATTGTCGGCGCAGATATCTTCGTGGAATCTATCGATCAACCCAATGAAATTGGCGAAAAGATGAGCGCTTGCGCCGGAGAGATGTTTGTAGTGTCCACCATCAGCAATCGGGGCACCCAGGTTTGGCCGCGCGGTTCGGTCTTCACCAATCTGGTCAACCATTATCGGGTCCGTTTTGAAAGTGTCAACGATCAAGCCTTGACCCAAGGGGACCTGATCGAACTCTATCGCCGGGTGGCGGATATATACAAAGTCACCTCGCTCGAAACGCTCAACATGTGGGACGGCCAACGGGCCTATAGCTTAGCCCAGGGGCAGTAAGGGCGACGCGCCGGGGTGGCGGCGTGTAGTTTTTGCACGCAAAACCGGCAAAAAAATGATTGGAGCGGAGCTTTCAGATGTGTTTTTTTGGGAAAAAAGGCGGGGGCTGGGGACCTAAGCGGGCGTGGCCGAAGTGCGAGGGGGATATGCGGACATGGCGTATAGGGATTTGGCATCGCCTTTTTGCTGCGCATTACGCCCGCTCCCGGTACCCTGTGCCCAGGCGTTCCCGGGCGTAGCGCGCTGTGGGCGCCAAAGAGCGCCCGGGTGTGGGCGCGTTCTGTTGCACATTTGTCAGGGTCCAGTCTTGGCGTGAACGCTATGTAACTGCTGCGACTGCCAATGCTGGCGAGTATTCCGACAAAATAGTCTGATAAATAATTTTGGCGGCGCGCGTTGCGACTACTGCTTACCTTTGCCAAAATTTTCTCTCGCTTCAAACGAAACTGTGCACACAAACAAACCAGTATTAACGCCAATCATGCCCGAAGTCAAACTGTTTGCCTGTTCGGCATCGAAGGAACTGGCAGCCGAAATTGCGCGCCATTACGACGTCCCGCTCGGGCTGAAGACCCTCAACCGATTTAGCGACGGCGAGATGCAGACCGTCGTCGATGAAAGCATTCGGGGCGCATACACCTTTTTCATACAAAGCACGTATCAGCCGCACGACAACCTCTTTGAGTTGCTGCTGTGGATCGACAGCGCCCGACGCGCCTCCGCAGGCTACATCACGGCCGTCATCCCGTACTTTGGCTATGCCCGTCAGGATCGCAAGGACAAACCCAGAGTGCCCATTAGCGCCAAATTGGTCGCCAATTTGCTGACAGCGGCCGGCGCCAACCGGATCATGACCATGGATTTGCATGCCGACCAGGTGCAGGGATTCTTCGATATTCCGGTCGATCACCTCGGTTCGGAAGCAATTTTTCTGCCATTTTTACAAAAAAAAGGCATGGATAATGTGATATTCGCCAGCCCCGATGTTGGCGGCGTCAAGCGCGCCCGCACATATGCCAAGCACTTCGGGGCGGATCTGGTCATCTGCGACAAATATCGGAGCAAAGCGAATGTGGTAGAATCCATGACCGTAATCGGAAATGTGGAAGGCTCGCATGTATTTCTGGTGGACGACATGGTGGATACGGCAGGCACCATGTGCAAAGCGGCCGATAAGCTGATCGAAAAAGGCGCTTTGTCGGTCAGCGCCATTTGCACGCATCCCGTTTTGTCGGGCAAGGCGTACGAAAACATCGAAAATTCAAAACTCGAGAGGTTATACGTCTGCGATACGATTCCCCTTCAGAGAAAGTCGGAAAAGATCGAAGTGCTTTCGACGGCGGGTTTGTTTTCGCGCGCAATACGCAATACGGTTGAAAACCGTTCGATTTCAGCATTGTTTGTCGATCGGCCCGCGCAGTCGGGTAGTCTTTGAGCTGACTATTAGGTTCTGACGCCGTTTAATAGAAGAAATAACCGAAGGGTAAACGCCCTGCAGTTTGTCTTTGCAGTGTGTGTAACTTTGCACCAAGTTTTCTCATAGTATGTTTTGATATTCCTACTGCATGTACTATCGCAGTAGGATTTTTTGAAAAAATTTGGGTCCTCGTATATAATCCTTCGGTTTGAAGAATAAGGAAATCCGGTTTGTCGCGACGACAACCGGATTTTTTTGTTTTTGCGGAATAAGTGCGCGATTTTTATGACCTTTGTGAAAATGTTTTTTTCACATCAAAACGATAAACATGGACAGCAATACATTAATCATTATGCTGATCATCGGCGCGGCAGCCGGTTGGTTGGCCGGATTTGTCCGGCAGGGACAGGGTTTTGGCCTGTTGGGAAATATTGTCATTGGCATAATCGGTAGCTTTGTCGGCGACTGGTTGTTTCGCCAATTGGGCATTCAGGTTTCATCCGGACTTCTGGGAGCGATACTTAGGGCTACGGTAGGCGCGGTTGTGCTGCTGTTTGTGCTGGGATTGGTACAGGGGGGAAGTCGTCAGACACGCCGTCGTTGAACTTTGGCGTAATTTTTTTGCAGATGATGAAATATTGTTTTTTACTGCTTTTGGCCATTTTGTTCGGATTTGGGCTGCGCGCGCAGGGCGCGTTGGATGTGGCCAACATGCGGGTAGAACCGCCGAACTGGTGGACGGGTATGCGGCACAACGAGGTTGCGTTGCTGCTGCACGCCGATAACATAGGGACATATTCGGTGAGTCTCAAGGGCGCCAAAGGCGTGCAATTGGTCCGCGTAGATCGGGCGGAGAGTCCGAATTATTTATTTGTCACCCTGCGAATAGGCCCTAAGGCGCCGGCGCAAACCCTTTCTTTGCAATTTGTTAAGGGGAAGGAAAGTTTTCAGCGCGACTACCCGCTGTTGGCGCGAAAGCCGGGTTGGCAGCCGGGCGGACTCGACGCTTCAGACGTGATATATCTCGTCTTCCCGGATCGATTTGCGAACGGCGATCCGTCGAACGATAATGTTGCCGGCATGTTGCAGGGGTTAGAGCGGGACTCTTTGTTGGGCCGACACGGCGGTGATTTGCAAGGCGTAATGGATCATCTGGACTACATCGCCGATCTGGGGATGACGGCTATCTGGCTCAACCCGGAATTGGAGAATGACCAGCCGCGGGAGTCCTATCACGGATACGCCCTGACGGATCACTATCGGGTGGACCGTAGGTTGGGTTCGAATGAGTTGCTGCGCGAGTTGATTGAAAAAGCGCATGGCAAAGGGATCAAAATGATACGTGACGTGGTGCTCAACCATGTTGGAAGTAACCATTACTGGATGCGCGATCTGCCATTTGCAGACTGGGTGAATACCTGGCCGGAATTTACGCGCACTACGTATCGGGCGCCGACGCTGTTGGATCCTTACGCCTCTGAATACGACAAAAAACGGTTCAACGACGGCTGGTTCGACCGCACCATGCCCGACCTGAATCAGCGCAACCCATTTCTGGCGCAGTACCTGATACAGCAGGCGATCTGGTGGGTGGAGTTTGCAGGCTTTGACGCGCTGCGCATCGATACCTACACCTACTCGGATCAGGCTTTTATGAGCCGTTGGTGCGCCGCGTTGCAGCGCGAGTACCCCACGCTGCACATGATGGGTGAAATCTGGGAACACGGAGTGATTGTTCAGGGTTTTTTTGCGGATAACCAGCCCATGCGGCGGGCGCGTTTTGATTCGAATTTGCCCGGCGTGATTGATTTTCAGCCGGCGTTTGCTATCCATGAGGCGCTCAATCGGGAGCAGGGATGGACGGAGGGCGTCGCCCGTATGTACTACGTATTGGCGCAGGACTACTTTTATGAAGACCCCTCCAAAAACATGATCTTTCTGGACAACCATGATTTTTCGCGCTTTTACAGCATCGTGGGCGAGAGCCTGCCCAAGTACAAAAGCGGGGTAGCTTGGTTGCTGACCTGCCGCGGCATTCCACAGGTGTACTACGCCACCGAAATACTCGGCACAGGTTGGGAGCATCCTTCGCACGGCAATATCCGCAAGGATTTTCCGGGCGGCTGGGCGGGCGATCCGGTCAACAAATTTACGGCTTCCGGACGTACGCCCGACGAGAACGAGGCTTTTGAGTATATGCGCGAATTAGCTCGGTACCGCAAGCGCAATCCGGTGTTGCACACGGGCAAGCTCATGCAGTTTGTGCCAGAAAATAGCGTGTACGTTTACTTTCGATACGACGACGTTAAGACGGTGATGGTGGTTCTGAACACCGCCAACAGTGAGCGCGAGATCGAGACGCAGCGATTCAGCGAGCGGATGCGCGGCTTCAGATCGGCGCGCGAGGTGGTCAGCGGCGAGACGCTGAGCGACTTGAGTCGCCTTCGCATTCCAGCAAACTCTCCTTTGGTGCTGGAACTGCAGCGCTGAATCTGCCTGGCGCCGGTTTTGGACTTGCGGCTGGGATCGGGGTCTTCACTGCTTTGCAGGGTAAGTAATCCATACCCCTTCTGCAAGGGCGACGAGCAAACCGTCGCCGCCGTCAATGCTCAAGGCCCACGACAAGGCGTTGAGGGCGGGCGCGCTTTTAGGGCCAGTTTCAGGTATCAGAAAGAGATGGCGACGGCTGGTTCCGGCGACCTGGAGACAAAGGGGGACGCTCATACGGATTTGTTGCCCGTTGGGCAGCGCGTGGGCGAGGGGGTAGTCGTGCCAAACGGCCTCGGGCTTGAAGCGCGACGCTACAGCCCGCCAGAATGCGGCGGAGACGGATGCGATGCTCTCGGGAAGTATTTTAGCGCGGTAGCGCGTGCAGAGTTCGCGCGCTACAGGTAAGCGGCGTTCGTCGGGCCAATGTGGGCGGTCGGCCTGGGCCAGCGCGAAGAGCGCCTTCCAGTCTGCGGGCTCCAGATCGCCGATGGGTTCGGCGAAGGACGTGCGCGCGCCCTCGCCCGCTTTCCAGTTGGGCGCGGCTTGCGCATGGATGTCGATCTGGAGCGGAAGGGCTTCTGCGCGCGCGCGCTGCTCCTCAGGCCCCTTTTTTTCATAAAAAAACACATGGCGTTCGCTTGAGTCCGGGGGTAAGAGCTTGGTGGGCAGGCGTATTTTATGCACGCAGATGGGGATCGGGCGATTTTTCCAGAAAAATTGAGTCTCTGGATTATCGGGGTCAAAGGCGGCGGCCTCTTCCTGCCCGCCCCCGTACACGCGATTGAGCCATGTAGGCGGGTTGCGTACGGTGGCGCTCAGAATGAGGTAATCGCGCGCGCGGGTGGCGCCGACGTACAGCACGCGGGCTTCTTCGGCCAAGGCTTGCGCGCGGGCTTCGATGCCTGCTTCGCTGTTTGCGGCCTTTTCGAGGAGTTCGGTATTGTTGGACTGGTCGGCGTAGGGGTTGACCCAGTAGCGCAGGGAGCGCCCCTGCAGCGGTTGATCGGCTATAAAGGGCGTCTTTTCGCGTACGATGCTCAAGCCCCAGAGGTTTTCCTTGATTTTTTTGTTCAGGCTGCAACAGACTACTGCGGGAAACTCCAGCCCTTTGCTTTTGTGGTAGGTGAGCACCTGCACCGCATTTTCGTTGTGGGAGGCGCTTTGCGCATCGTTTTGTTCGCGGCTCAAGCGGTCCAGCCAGAGCAGGAAGCCTGCAGGCGAAGCGGCGCTGTGCAGGCGTCTGCAGGCGTCTTCGTATTCGGCGGCGTACTGGCGGAGTTGGTCTAAATTATTTCGGCGGTTTTCGGCGTCGCCCATTGCGGAGCAAAGCCGGTAGAGATCGAGGTCGAATATCAGGGCGTTGAGGATTTCGGCGGCGCTTAGGTCTGCATATAGCCCGCGGAGTCGCTGTAAGCGTGCGATGATGTCCTGCTCGGAAGCCCACAGGCCATGGTCGCGTGCGTCGGCGTTGAGCCAACGGATGCGCGAGTCGGTTAGTTCGTCGAGCGGCATGGCGCCGCTCAGGGAGAGTATCTCGGCGGCGCTGAGCGAATCGGTTGGGCTGACCAGATATTTGATACAGGCCAGAGCGAGAGCGGCCTCCGGGGTTTGGGTGAGGCCGTTTTGGGCGGTAGCGGCTTGAAGGCCTGCCCATTGCAGATGCCTGGCCATGGCTTCACACTCGGCGTTAGTGGCGCAAAGCACCGCCACGTCGCCGGGCCGAAGCGGGCGACGGGATCTTCGGTCTTTGGAGAACACCTCCACGCCTTGCTCAATAAGGGCGCGTATTTGGAGGGCGATGGCCTGTTCGTGCCAGGGGCGAGCGGGCGTTTTGCGTTCGTCGCCTTCTTGGAGAAAGTACCAGTAGTGCAGCCCCTGTTCGTGTCGGGCGAGCGGGGTTTCGCCGAGTTCGGGCATGAGGGGGCGTAGGATTTCGGGCGTGTCGAGGGCCACGAGCGATTCGGGTTGGTCTTTGAAGGCGCGGGTGAATACTGCGTTGGTCCAGTGGACGATATCGGTGCGGCTTCGCCATGAGTTTTTGAGGATATTTTCGCTGCGTATGCCGCCGGCAGCGTCGATGACGGCTTGCATGAGGGCGGGTTCGGCGCCCCGGAATCCGTAAATGCTCTGTTTGACATCGCCGACCCAGATGGCCTGCTTGGCCAATTGGCTGAGTTGGAGGAAGAGGGCGAGTTGCATGGGCGAAGTGTCTTGAAATTCGTCCACAAGCAGCAGATCGATTTCGCCGGCCAGGGCGCTGCGTACGTCGTTGCGTTGGAGCAATTGCATGACGAGCGCCTCCATATCGGAATAGTCGATGAGGCCGCGGCGTCGCTTGTATTGGTCATACTCGTCGAGCGCGTCGGCGGCGGTATCGAAGATCAATTCGATGAAGGCGCGAATGTCGTCGTGAAAGGCGGCATTGCACGTGTGCGCTTTGGCAATGCGGTGGAGTTCTTCGACCAGTTCGGCGCTTTTTTTGGCGGGATGGGTTTTGCTGATTTTGACCCATTCGTGCCAGCAGAGTTCGCCTTGCCAGGCCATGTTTTGGGCGCATTTGGCATAAAGATCTGCCGCCTCTCGGGTCGTTTTGGTATCGTCTGCAGTTTGGGTTTTGAGGGTGTGGGCGGTTTGTTCGAGCGCGTTTTTGAGGCGTAGATTCCAGGTATGTTTGTCGGCGGCATCTGGGTCGGGCAGGAGGGCGCGGAACGAGTCCCAGGATTGGCGTTTGCCGGCGGAGAGTTCGCTGCGGCCGAAGTTGTTGGCTCTGGCGGCTTCTGTGACGAGGCGTATCTCGCGCCGCCAGTCGAAGTCGGTTTGGGCCTTTTTGCTGAGTCCAAGTCGTTGGGAGAGCTGGTTGAGGCGCTCTATGCGATCGGCGTCAAGCGCCTGCGAAAGCGACTCGTTGAAGAAGCGTTGGACGTCGCTATCCGCGATGATTTCTACTCCGGGCGCAATACCTGCCTCGAAGGCAAAACGCTCCAATATCCGCGTGCCAATACTGTGTACGGTGCCGATCAGGGCGGCGTCAAGTTGTTCGGCAGCGGCTTTTTGGCCGGCTTCAAGCAAGCGGGCGCGTATGCGTTCGCGCAGTTCGGCGGCGGCTTTTTTGGTAAAAGTAGCCGCTACGATACCTGAAGGGCGGGCGCCGGCCTGCAACAGGTCGTACATGCGCTGCGTGAGGGAGTAGGTCTTGCCCGCTCCCGCCCCTGCAGAGAGGATCTGGATGGACGAAAAAGCGCTTGGAGGTCCCGAATTGCTCATGTGAGGGTCAATTGCGGCGCTAAGTTACAGAAAATGCAGGTTTTGGGTCAAGTCCCGAATTTTTGCCGCACTTTTGCGCCCCAAATTGTGCAGCGAACATGTCGTTAGGCCCTTTTTTGCTCAAGTTTGTCAAGTTTGGTCTCGTTGGGGTCACCGGCGCATTTATTGATTTTGGGCTGACCTTCCTGCTTAAAAACAAAATGCGGCTCAACAAGTATGTTGCCAATAGTACGGGATTTATGTGCGCCGTACTGAACAACTACCTGTTGAACCGCTGGTGGACTTTTGAGAATCAGGATCCGCAGATACTGCCTCAATTTTTCAAATTCCTGATGATTGCTTTGGTAGGGCTTGCCCTCAACAATTGGATCATCTATTACCTGCATCAACGCCTGAAACTGGTTGGTTTTTGGCCGGCCAAAGTCATTGCAACCTGTATTGTGGTGTTGTGGAACTTTGGCGCCAACCTGGCGTTTACCTTTCGTCCGGTGTGAACGGGTTTAAGCCACGCGCACTTCTACAGCCGTAAGGCCCTTTTTGCCCTGTTTGGTATCGAAGGTGACCTGATCGCCGTTGGCGATTTTGTCCACTAGGCCCGTTACGTGTACGAACACCTCCTCGCCGGTTGTAGCGTTGACAATGAAACCATAGCCTTTGGTGTCGTTGAAGAATTTTACTGTTCCTTTAAACATGTGAAAAATTGAAAAAAATGAAAAATGGCGGCGCGCCTGAGCGCGCCGGAAAATTCAGTGTTGGTGTCCGCCCGGTCCGTGCACGTGTCCGTGCGCCAATTCTTCAGGCTGGGCGTCGCGCACCTCGTGGATGTGGCCGGTGAAAAAGAGATCCACGCCCGCCATCGGATGGTTGAAATCCAAGGTCACCATTGCATCGTCAACAGCGACGACAGCGCCTTCGAAGTGGTTGCCCTCTTGGTCGCGCATCGGCAAGACATTGCCTATGTCCAAAAGTCCTTCGGGGATATTCCCCTCGGTCTCAAAGGCGCCTTTGGGCACTTGCACGATGGCATTCTCGTCAAATTCGCCATAAGCGTCGCCCGCTTTGATCGCAAAAGCAAATTTGTCGCCCGCTTTCATGCCTTGAAGATGGGCTTCAAAAGCGGGGATCATCATGCCGATACCGCTGATAAAGGCGAGCGGATCGCGATTTTCGGTACTTTCGATTACTTCGCCGTTAGCGTCGTTCTCGGTTAAGGTGTAGTGCACGAGCACCACCTTGTTTTGAGCTACAGTCATGTGAAAAAAAAAGAGAGGGAAAAACAACCCGGCTGGATTCAGACCGTCATAGACGAGAAGCGAAAAGCGTCCGGCGTCGTTAGAAAAAGAAATTGGTGATAAATAGTCGAATTAATGGGCCGAAGACCAAATAATTCAACACAAAGTTACAAGCATTTTCAGACTTTCCGCTCTTTTTTTAATTTTGCGCACTTTTTTGGATATTTAGGCATTGCCAAACAGATGACAGATATGAATATCAGCCCCAGCGAACTCCGCCAACGCTTAGAAAACGGAGACCCCGTTGTGCTCCTCGACGTGCGCGAGCCTTGGGAGCACGAGGAGTTCAATATTGGCGGCGCGCTCATCCCGTTGGCGGAGTTGATGAACCGCATGTGGGAGCTCGAAGCGCACAAAGATGACGAAATCGTGGTCTATTGTAAATCCGGGGGGCGCAGCGGCATGGCGCAGGGCCTGCTTCTCGGGGCTGGATACGCCAAAGTCAAGAATCTGAGCGGCGGCATGCTCGCCTGGAAGCAACAATAAGCGCAGGGTTAGCCGCTTCGCGCTTTTGGGGATTAAAAAAATGGGGCCGCGGGCTATGTGAGCAAGCGTAGTCCGCGCGCGCCGCCCATGCGCGCGCTGCATGCCTATCCTCTCCGCCCGCGCCCATTTGCGCGCATCTTTTTTTTAAAAAAAAGCGTATTAGCGGGTGCTCAATGCAAATAACAGTCGCCAGCGTTGGGTTCGAACGAATTAAATCGGGCTGAGTTGCTGCAGGCGCTTGGGCGACTTTGTATAAGCGCCTGCTTACCAGTTGCGCATGTCTTTGCCGAATAATATTTTGCTGAGGGCGTTCAAAGCCTTGCCGCTCCCAATAATTTTTTTTGCAAAAAAACGACGCAAGTTTTTCGGAGACAGAATAACGTCGTACTTTTGCGCCCGATTTGGGGGCAGGTCCTCTACTTTGATACGTTATGAGCGTCTTTCGACAGTACTTTATCGCGTTGATTTTCAGTGCTTTAGCAATTTCTGCGTTTTCGCAGCACGAAGGGCACAATCACGTCCAGGATGGACATGCACCTCACGAACATGGCGCCGGCGTACCCGATGCGCACGCAGATTGCGGGCACTCGGTCAATGATCCCAAGGAATTTGACGCCGGCGAGTTTGCAGTGCACCATATCAGCGACGCCAACGCCGTTCATATTTTTGGCGATCTTTATCTGCATTTGCCTTGTATTCTTTACGCGCCCGGCTACGGCTGGACAGTGACGACGACGGCATCTTTTGCCGCGCATCACCATGGCAATGGCACGCGTAGCAACAAAGGCTATGTGTTGGTGCACGGTCAGGTGATGCGCCTGACCGATCCGAATTACGCCGAGGGGGCGTTTGAGGTAAGCGACTACTTCCACAAAGATGTGACAGACGCCCAAGGCAAGACCAAGACCCAGTATTCTGCGCTGATCAACGGTAAATGCGTGGCGCTGGATCCCAAAACAACTTACGACGGCGGGATCCTCGGCGGCGGCAAAACGAGTTTCTACGACTTTTCGGTGACCCGGAATGTGTTCACGATGTTGCTGACGTTTCTGATTTTGTTCCTGATGTTTCGGAGCGCCGCAACGGCATCTGTGCGTCGGCAGGGGCAAGCTCCGCGCGGATTACAGAATTTTTTGGAGCCACTGGTCGTGTTTATTCGCGATGAAGTAGCCAAGCCCAACATCGGGCCTCGTTACGAGCGTTATATGCCGTATTTACTTTCTGCCTTCTTTTTTATTCTGGGGCTAAATCTGATCGGCCAGATTCCATTTTTTCCGGGTAGCGCCAATGTCACCGGCAATATTTCGCTGACCATTGTGCTGGCCCTACTTACGTTCATCATTTCGACGTTCAGCGCGAATAAGCACTTTTGGGAGCATACGCTATGGATGCCGGGCGTGCCGGCGGTGCTCAAGGTCCTGATTCTGACGCCGATTGAAGTATTGGGTTTGTTTTTGAAGCCCTTCACCTTGCTCCTTCGTTTGTTTGCCAACATCACGGCGGGTCATATTGTGATTCTGAGTTTCGTGAGTCTAATATTCATATTGGGTAAGTCGGGCGAAAGTTTGGGCGGTTCGGTAGCCGGCGTTGCCGCCGCAGTGCCCTTGACCCTGTTCATGATGGCGCTGGAGTTGTTGGTAGCGTTTTTGCAAGCGTTTATATTCACGATGCTTTCGGCATCATATATTGGCGCAGCCGTCGAGGAGCCGCATCATCATTGATTTTGAAAAAACATTTGTCACTCATAAATTCTTTTAACACATGAGTTATGCTGCATTAGGCGCCGGCCTCGCTGTAATTGGAGCGGGTCTGGGTATCGGCCAGATCGGCGGTAAAGCGATGGAAGCCATCGCCCGCCAACCCGAAGCTGTAGGCGACATCCGCGCAAACATGATTCTCACGGCGGCTCTGGTAGAGGGCGCCGCGTTGGTTTGCATGGTATTGGCCTTCTTCGTGAAAGCTGCCGGCTAAGCGCGTCAAAAACGGGCGGATGCGAAGCGATTGGCGACGCTACCGCCCGACTTTTTACAAAAAATGAGACGCCCGCCACAGAGAGTCTCCAAATATGTATCATCAAAACAGCACCTTGAAATATGTTGATTTTGGGAAGTTTTTCGGTCTTGATGCCTGATCCGGGCCATTTGATTTGGTCCACGGTGATCTTCCTGCTTTTCTGGTTTCTGATGTCGCGTTTTGCGTTCAAACCGATAAGCGATTCGCTCAAACGACGCGAATTGGATATTCAAGACGCGCTTGACCAAGCCAAAAAGGCCCGCGAGGAAATGGCCAATTTGCAGGCCGAAAACGAGCAATTGCTCGCTCAAGCCCGCGAGGAACGCTCGCAAATCCTCAAGGAAGCCAAAGAAGCCAAAGAACAGATCATCGCCGAAGCCAAAGAACGCGCCAGCGTAGAGTATAAGCGCAAGGTCGAAAGCGCCATTCAGGATATCGAAAACCAAAAAATGGCGGCTATGGTCGATATGAAAAATCAGGCGGGCTTGCTGGCCCTCGAAATCGCGCAAAAAGTGATCGGCAAAGAACTGGCCGATAAACCAGCGCAGGAAGCTTTCGCCAAAGGTCTGGCGGATCAAATCAAACTCAACTAATCGCCCCAACCCTATGTCTGTAATCAGAATCGCGGGACGCTATGCCAAATCCCTCATGGAGATGGCCGTCGAACAGGGTAAATTAGAGCAGATTTACGCCGATATGCAGGCGCTGCGGGAAGCGACCAAACATCGCGAACTGTACCTGACGCTCAAAAGCCCGATCATTCATGCCGATAAAAAAGAGGCGATCGTAAAGGCCCTTTTTAGCGACAAAATCGATGCGCTCACCTTGGCATACCTGTCTCTGTTGATCCAAAAGGGACGCGAGCAATACCTGCCGGAGATTGCATCTGAAGCGATCCAGCAGTACAAAAAGATGAAAGGGATCACCACGGTGCGCGTCGTCAGCGCCGCGCCGCTCAGTCAGGCTACGCTCGACGCTATCCGAACCCGCTTGCTCGACAGCAAAACCACGGCCGACACCCTCGAAATCGAAACGTCGGTCGATCCAACCTTGCTGGGCGGATTCGTCATCCAATACGACGATAAGCGTTACGACGCTTCAGTGTCGAGCAAATTGGCCGAACTCCGGACCGAATTCACCAAAAACCTATATATCAGAGAGTTTTAAGCTTCAACCAAACCGCGGGCCTCGCGCTGCGGCAAGCGGCCTGTTTTTCATAACAATACTCAATTTTTGATCATATCATGGCAGACGTCAGACCGGAAGAAATCTCCGCGATACTCAAACAACAATTATCGGGCTTCGACGCCTCCACCAATCTTGAGGAGGTGGGTAGCGTATTGCAGGTAGGCGATGGTATTGCCCGCGTTTATGGCCTCAACAGCGCGCAATCGGGCGAACTGGTCGAATTCGAAAACGGCACGCGCGCCATCGTGCTCAACCTCGAGGAAGATAACGTAGGCGTGGTGCTCATGGGCGGCGCAGAAGGCATTCGCGAAGGCGCCGTGGTCAAACGCACCGGTAAGATCGCCTCCATCGAGGTGGGCGAAGGATTTGTGGGCAGGGTGGTGAACCCTCTGG
Organism: Saprospiraceae bacterium; assembly: GCA_046296435.1. Lineage (GTDB taxonomy): Bacteria > Bacteroidota > Bacteroidia > Chitinophagales > Saprospiraceae > M3007. The sequence goes on from JBKBLI010000051.1 coordinate 22,376, forward strand.
GCCAGCCTATCGACGGTAAAGGCCCTATCACTGGCGCCAAATACGAAATGCCCCTCGAACGCAAAGCCCCGGGCGTAATCTATCGCCAGCCGGTGAACGAACCGCTGCAAACCGGTATCAAGGCCATCGACGCCATGATCCCCATCGGCCGCGGACAACGCGAATTGATCATCGGCGACCGCCAGACAGGTAAAACGGCCATCGCTATCGATACCATTATCAACCAGAAAGAGTTCTACGAGCGTGGAGAGCCGGTTTATTGCATTTACGTCGCCTCCGGTCAAAAAGCATCGACTGTGGCGCAGGTAGCCCGCACGCTCGAAGAGTATGGCGCCATGGCTTATACCGTCATCGTATCCGCTTCGGCTTCCGACCCCGCGCCGCTTCAGTTCTACGCGCCGTTTGCAGGCGCATCAATCGGCGAGTTTTTCCGCGACACAGGCCGCCCGGCGCTGATCATTTATGACGACTTGTCCAAACAGGCCGTCGCATATCGCGAAGTATCGCTCTTGCTGCGCCGCCCGCCGGGCCGCGAGGCATACCCCGGCGATGTCTTCTATCTGCACAGCCGTTTGCTGGAACGCGCCGCCAAAATTATCAACGACGACAAGATCGCCCTCAATATGAACGATCTGCCCGAAAGCCTCGTCAAAGCGGGATTGGTGAAAGGGGGCGGATCGCTCACGGCCCTGCCGATCATCGAAACGCAAGCCGGCGACGTGTCGGCCTACATCCCCACCAACGTGATCTCGATCACCGACGGCCAGATATTCCTGGAGTCCAACCTCTTCAACGCCGGCGTCCGTCCCGCCATCAACGTGGGTATCTCAGTAAGCCGCGTAGGCGGTAACGCGCAGATCAAATCGATGAAAAAGGTGGCCGGCACCCTCAAACTTGACCAGGCGCAGTACCGCGAATTGGAGGCATTTGCCAAATTCGGTTCTGACCTCGACGCCGCCACGCAGGCCATCCTCGCCAAGGGCGCCCGCAACGTGGAGATCCTCAAACAGCCCCAATACAGCCCGGTGGCGGTAGAAAAACAGATTGCCATTATCTACCTGGGTACCCAAAACCTACTGCGCGACGTGCCCCTCAACAAAGTTGGCGAGTTCGAAGAGATCTTCCTGATGCACATGGAGCAAAAATTGCCCGATGTGCTGGAGGAGTTCCGCAAAGGTAAATTTGAGTCGGAAAGCATCAATCGATTGACCGCTTTGGCAGCCGAGTTGACCGCTCAATATAAGAAGTAACCTGAAAAATATCTCGCCGATGCCGACAGTTCGCTGACGGCGTCGGCCAGTCGCTCACTCAAACACTACGCTCAAACCCACTTATGGCAGGCGGATTAAAAGAAGTACGCGAACGCATCAAGTCAGTCATCAACACGCAGCAGATCACCAAAGCCATGAAAATGGTGTCGGCGGCCAAGTTGCGCAAAGCGCAAAACGCTATCACGCAAATGCGCCCTTACTCCGACAGACTGAACCGTATGTTGTCCAACATCCTTTCGAGTCTCGACGGCGATGGCGGTACGAGCTTTGGCGTACAGCGCGATGTCAAAACCGCGCTGGTGATTGTGGTCACCTCCAACCGGGGGCTTTGCGGCGCATTCAATACCAATATTTGTAAAGAGGCCGCAGCGCACATCGAAAAACGATACGCCGCGCAACGCCGCAACGGCTCGCTGACAGTCGCCTTTGTGGGACGTAAGGGTTATGACTATTTTCGCCGCCGTTTCAGCGACTTGAAATTTGATACGCAGTTTATTGGCCTTTACGATACGCCCGTGTATGAAAAAACCGGCTTCGTAGCCAAATCGCTCATGGATGCGTTTGCATCAGGGCAGTACGACGCCATCGATGTGGTCTATGGCCGCTTTAGAAATGCGGCAACGCAGTTCCCGACAGTAGAACGCTGGCTCCCCGTGCCCAAAGCCGAGATGAAATCCGGTGAAAAACCAGCCGCCAAGGCGGATTATATCTTCGAACCGGACAAACAGCAACTTCTCGAAACGCTCGTGCCAAGTATTCTGCAGTTGACGTTTCACAAGACCCTTTTAGATACCACCGCTAGCGAACACGGCGCGCGCATGACGGCTATGGACAAAGCGACCGACAACGCTGAGGAACTGCTCAAGGATCTGCGGATCAACTACAATAAAGCGCGTCAGGAAAGCATCACCAAAGAATTGCTCGAAATCGTGGGCGGCGCCGCCGCGCTTGAACAGTAAGTCAGCCAGTTTCTGGTCCCGATGTGCCTGAGAGATATGGATGACCGCCGACGAAGCCCAGCGCTTCGCCGGCGGTTTGTTTTGGGGGCGAATGCGTTAAGTTGCTAGTTGTTAGGGGGGCTGTTACAAAAGTGGGGGAGGGGCGTGTGGGGTGAGAGGGGGTGGGCATGGCCGTGCCCTGCGCCGAATGCCATTTTTTCGGGATTGTGTTTAATGCGCTCCCATCTCTGAGTGGGGAAATGTTTACAGCGCTGTGTCTCGCAAACGGGTGCGTTCTCAAAGGGACGAATTGTTTTCGACCGTATCGTTATAAATATTTGGCGCCTTCGGCGTCGGCGCAACTCCCGAAAACGGGGGCGGCTCTGCCGGGTCTTTTTGATCGGGATTTTCTCTTTTCTGAAAAAGGTGCGTGCGACGGGTCGCTTCGCTGAAACACAGGCAATTGGACCGAATCGGTCTTGGACCGGGTGGTTCAGCCCTGAGCCAGCATGGCAAACAGATAAAACATTTCGGCGGCTATTTGGCGGGATGCGGCGTCGTATATCTCCGCCTCGTCGGCTTGTCCGTCGGCGCGTTTGGGGTCCTCATAACCGTGATAGATGCGCAAGTCAGCGCCGAATATGACGGGACAGGCTTCGTCGGCCTGAGAGCATACGAGCACTGCGCAAAAGTTGGCAGAGGGATTTTCGGGGGCATCGCAAACCTTTGAGAATAGGGACATTGTCTGGCCTTCGTCCGAGCATTGCAGCCAATAACGGGGATTGCCGTCTGTATCCTGGTCCGTCGTTTCGGCTAGGACAATCTTAAATCCTGCCCTGCGCAGGGCTTCGACGGTGCGAGGGTTGCAAGCGGTTGTTTCTGTGCCTCCGGAGAATACTTTGATCTGGGGGAGCCCAAACCATTCGGCGGCTGCAAAGGCCCAGGCCTGGCAGAGTTGGCTGCGCCGGGAGTTGTGCGTGCAAATGAAGTTGATCTGCACATCGCGGCCGGCTTGCAAGGCCGTAGCGGCATAGGCGACGATCTGGTCGAGGGTTTTGCGTCGATCTGCCGGCACAGCTTGCGCGTCTTCAAGCGCGATTTGGCAATTTTTTTCCAGATCGGCGTAAAACCGCAAAGCGCCTGAAGGACTGGGTAGCATCAGAAAAACTAAGAAGGATAGAGCTGTTATATTCACGGCCGCAAATTTCGCGCTATTCAGAACAACGGCAAGGTTAAGTTATTGTTAACTTCTGGGGGCAAAGCCGCTCAGCGGCCC
>JBKBLI010000052.1:0-16125 GCA_046296435.1 Saprospiraceae bacterium
GCTTTCATTCGCGTGCTGCCGGTCACAAACTCCGGCCCAGTCACGATCAGGATCGGATAATCTGACACCTCGAGTATCGGCGCGCCGGGGTTACAGACAATGCAAGCCGTGGCGACCCCATGAGAGCGGCAGTCGCTCAGCCCGCCCAACACATAAGGGGTGGTCCCCGAGGCGCTGAGGCCCAGCACGGTATCTTGCGGACCCACGCCCCAGGCTCCGAGGTCATTCCAGGCCTGAGCGCTGTCGTCCTCCGCGCCCTCTACCGCGCGACGTATGGCCCCGTCGCCCCCCGCAATCAGACCGATTACCCAATCGTAGGGCGCTCCGTAGGTGGGCGGAATCTCTGAGGCGTCGAGTATGCCCAGGCGGCCGCTCGTTCCGGCGCCGATATAAAAAAGCCGCCCGCCTTGGCGCATGCGAGGCGTCAGATGTTCTACCAAGGCTTCGATCTGCGGTATGGCCAGCGCGACGGCGTCGGCCACGCTACGGTCTTCGGCGTTGATGCCCTCCAGTAGTTCTCGAACGCTTTTTTGTTCCAGGCGCCGGTGACGAGAAGCCCGTTCAGTGATTTTGTCCATCATATTTTTTCGGCGTCGCCGTTGCATTGCTTTCCCTGATCCGGCCCCGCCCCTTTTTAGCGCAAGATTCGCAAGGTTTTTTGACCAGAGGACGGGCGAAATGGCAATCTGGGTTGTACCCCGCACACCCTTTTTACAGTTTTCCCGAGAAAAAGGGGTATAAGCTGTGGACATAAGGGCGTAGTGCCGACCCACCGCCTGTTGCTGCCGCGCTTTTTTTTCAGAAAAAGACAAAAAATGCCGTGCGAGGTTTCATCATGCCGTCTTCGTTCGCATCGTTTTGGCCGCGAAAATATGCGCTTTTTGAAAAAAGCGAGACCTTGTATAAAATGTGCATAAAAAAACGCCGAAAGCATGGCGCGCCCGAACTTCCCCAGGCTGGTCGCGCACCGATGAGCGGCGCAGGCGCGGGTTACAATTTTCGGCCTGCCCAAGGGCGCGATAAACCTTAGCTCTGATTTTGTCGTTTTAGTGTCGAAACGCCAAATTGCGACTGCAATACTTTTAGCTAACGTATGAACCTTTCCGACCTTTCGCTTCAGCGCCCGGTGTTGGCCGCCGTGATGAGCATCCTGATTGTGCTGTTCGGCCTTTTGGGTTATCGCTTTTTGGGCGTGCGAGAATACCCGGCCATCGATCCGCCTACCGTCACGGTGCGCACCATATACACCGGCGCCAACGCAGAGGTAATCGAGCGCCAGATCACCGAACCCCTCGAAAAGGCAATCAACGGGATTGCGGGCGTTCGCAGCCTTTCGTCGCAATCGTCAACCGGATTGAGCCAGATCACCGTCGAATTTGAACTGAGCGCCGACATGGAACAAGCCGCCAACGACGTGCGCGACAAGGTCAGTCAGGCGCAACGCGAACTGCCCGGCGACATCGACGCTCCGCCGGTCGTGACCAAGGCCGACGCCAACAGCGACCCCATCATTTTCATGCCCATACAGAGCAGCACGCGCAACATTGTTGACCTGTCGGACTATGTCGAAAACTACATCTTGGAGAAAATCCAGACCATTCCGGGCGTCAGTCAGGTGCGTATATTCGGCCAAAGGCGCCCTGCTATGCGGCTGTGGGTGGATCCGACACGCATGGCGGCTTTTGGCCTGACGGCTCAGGATGTGATTGCGGCGCTCAACCGCGAAAACGTGGATCTGCCTTCCGGCAAAATACGCGGCGACGCTACAGAACTCACCGTCAAGACCTTTGGTTTGCTACAGACAGAGGAAGACTTCATGGACCTGATCTTATCTCGCAGAGCGGATGGTTCGGTGGTGCGTTTCAAAGATATCGGCGAGGCCTTGCTTGGTCCGGAGGTCGAAGAGGGTAGCGCGTACCGCAACAATTTCAGAGGCTTGTCGATGGCCGTCATCCCCCAGCCGGGCGCCAACTACATCGATATCACCAACGAATTCTACCGCCGCTTCGAACTGATTAAAAACGACCTGCCCCCCGATATTGTGATCGACATCGGCTTAGACAAATCCCGTTTTGTGCGGCGGGCCATTGCCGAAGTGCAAGAGACCCTTCTGATTGCCGTGAGCCTGGTGGTGCTGATCATTTTTTTGTTTTTCCGCAATTTTGTCATCGCGCTGCGCCCTTTGGTTGATATACCCGTGTGCTTGATTGGAACCTTCTTCATCATGTACCTGTTCGGTTTTTCGATCAATGTGCTGACGCTGCTGGCCGTGGTGCTGGCTACCGGCCTGGTGGTGGACGACGGCATCGTGGTGACTGAGAATATCTACAAGAAATTGGAGCAGGGCATGGACAAATGGACCGCCGCCCGCGAGGGCGCACGCGAAATTTTCTTTGCGGTCATTTCGACGTCCATTACGCTGGCCGTGGTCTTCCTGCCTGTGATCTTCCTGCAAGGATTTACGGGGCGTTTGTTCCGGGAGTTTGGCGTGGTGGTGGCTACCGCGGTGTTGCTGTCGGCGTTCGTATCGCTTACCCTGACGCCAGTATTGAGCGTACGCCTGAGCGGCAGCGGCAAGCACAGCCGTTTTTACCGCGCTACGGAACCTTTCTTCACCGGCATGGAGGACGTCTATGCGCGCCTGCTCGACGGATTTCTCCGCTTTCGCTGGGCGGCTTTTGTCCTCTTGCTGGCCTGCGTGGGCATGGTGTGGTTTTTTCAAAAAAAAATCAAAACCGAACTGGCGCCCTTGGAGGATAGGAGTCTGGTGCGGGCTAACGTGACGGCGCCGGAGGGGTACGATTTCGATCGCACGGAGCGCATCATCTACGAGGTAGGACAGATGGCGATCGACTCGTTTGCCGACGCTAAACGCATGGTGTTTGGAATCGCTTCGCCGGGCTTGTTTGGGCCTGGCAGCGCCAACACGGGCTTCATCAGCGTGTTGCTGAAAGACCCTTCCGAGCGGCAGCGCTCGCAGCAGCAGATCTATGAGCAGATGCTACGCATGTATCGCCGCTACGTCAAAGCGCGCGTTTTGCCCAACCAGGAGCAGACCATCACGACCAGCCTCGCGGGCGGATTTGGCCTGCCGGTGCAGTTTGTGATCCAAAATCTGGATTTCGAAAAACTGAAGACCGCCGTGCCCCGGATGCTTGAAGAAGCCCGTAAAGATCCGGTGTTCGCTTTGGTGGATGTCAATCTCAAATTCAACAAGCCCGAGGTGCAGATCGACGTGAACCGCCTGAAAGCCGCAGAATTGGGCGTCAGCCTGCTGGATATCAGCCAGACGCTCCAACTGGCGCTCGCAGGCAGGCGATTCGGCTATTTTCAGATGAACGGACGCCAGTACCAAGTGATCGGGCAGGTGGATCGGGACAACCGCGACGAACCCCTCGATCTGGCCAATCTATATGTGCGCAACAACCGCGGACAGATGATCCAACTCAGCAATCTGGTGCGCTTCGAAGAAAACAGCAGCCCGCCCACGCTCTATCACTACAACCGCTACAAAAGCGCTACCATCAGCGCCGCCGTAGCGCCCGGCCGCACCCTCGGCGAGGGCCTCGAAGCCATGGAGCGCATCGCCGAAACAACCCTCGACGATTCATTTCGCACCGATTATAGCGGCGCTTCGCGCGATTTGCGGGAAAGCAGCGGCAATACGCTTTTCGCCTTCCTTCTGGCTTTGCTGCTGGTGTATCTCATCTTAGCCGCGCAGTTTGAGAGCTTTCGCGATCCGTTCATCATCATGCTGACGGTACCCCTGGCCATCGCCGGCGCTTACCTGACGCTTTACCTGACTGACAACACTTTCAACATCTTCAGTCAGATCGGCATGATCATGCTGATCGGTCTGGTCACCAAAAACGGCATCCTCATCGTCGAATTTGCCAACCAAAAACGCGACGCAGGCCTCGATAAGCCCTTGGCGGTGCGGGAGGCAGCGCGCGCGCGCCTGCGCCCCATCCTGATGACCACATTGGCCACCGTCCTGGGAGCCCTGCCCATTGCGCTGGCATTCGGGGCTGCGGCGACCAGTCGCATTCCGCTGGGTATGGTGGTGGTGGGTGGCATGTTGTTTTCGCTGGCTCTGACGTTGTTTGTGATCCCCGCGATGTATCTGTACCTATCCGGCAAACGCCGCATCAAAAAATTCTGACATGAGCCAAACCCACGTACGCCGATTCGAGTTCAGCCCCTTTGCGGAGAATACTTACGTCGTGTACGACGACAGCGGCGAGTGCGCGCTGATTGATCCGGGCTGCTACACCGAAGCCGAACGCGGCATGCTGCGCGATTTCATCCGCCAAAAGGGCCTGCGCCCTACGCTATGGATCAACACCCACGCGCACTTGGACCACGTATTTGGAGCAGCCTTTGCAGCGCGGGAGTGGGGCCTGGGCATGGGCCTACACGAAGGCGAGATCCCTGTGCTTGAGCGCTTCGAACAGTTGTGCGCCTATTACGGCATACCCGACGTCGAAACGCCGCCGCCGCCCGCCCGATTCATTGCCGACGGCGACGAACTGCGCTTCGGCAATACCCGGCTGCTGGCCCTGCTCACGCCCGGGCACTCGCCCGCTAGCCTTTCGTTTTACTGCGCCGGATCCGACTTTGTGCTGTCGGGCGATGTGCTGTTTTACGAAAGCATCGGGCGTTATGACTTGCCTGGGGGCAACCTCGATACGCTGTTGCGGAGTATCCGCACGCGGCTCTTCACGCTACCCCCGCACACTTTGGTCTATCCGGGTCACGGCGAGCCGACTACCATTCGCCACGAAATGGAGTACAATCCTTTTCTCTGAGCCATGCGCCGCTATTTCATCCGCCGATTGCTGTTGGTCGCGCCGACGTTGCTGCTCATCTCGCTGCTCCTGTTTGGACTGAGCGAGTTGGCCGGCGACGACGAGGAGTTGATACGCGCCTCGCTGGGCGATCTGCCGGTGCAGCCGGCCCGACAGCAGGCCATGCTGGAGCGGGCCGCCGCCGACCTGGGCTTGGACCTGCCGGCCTTTTACTGGTCGGTGAGCGACGCGGCGACTCCGAGCGCGCTTTATCGGATTTTTCCCGCCGAAAAACGCAGGCGCGTGCGCCTGCTGTCGCGCCAGAGCGGATTGCCGGACAGCGTGCTGACCTTCGAGGCGCGCTGGGACTCCGTACTCAGGGCCGCTTACGATCTACCCGACAGCATGCGGACTGCCCGCGCTGCGCTGCTGGCTTGCCACGACCGCCTGCAACGCATTCAACGCGTTGAGGACTTGCATACGCTCTTGCTCCAGACCCCTTTTCCCTTTTTCCTCGAAAAAGAAAAAAATGCGCTTGCGCGACTCGCTCGCACGCTTTCCTCTCGTCCGCGCCCTGCCTTGCGCTTTGTGCCCCGATGGACCTGGCATGGCGCTCAGTGCAAGTATCACCGACGCCTGAGCGGTCTGTTCACAGGCGATCTGGGGATGTCGCTGTATTTCCGCAAGCCGGTGTGGGAAGTGCTCAAGCCCCGCCTGTACAGCACGCTGGCGCTCAACGGCATGGCGATTGGCGCGGCGATATTGCCGGCCATCCTCCTCGGCTTGTGGATGGCCCGCCGGCGCGGATCGTGGCCTGAGCGCCTCGCAGGGGGGCTGTTGCCGGCTTTGTACGCCATGCCTACGTTCTGGATTGGGCTGCTGTTGATCCTTTTTGTGGCTACTCCGGGCATGGGCTTGCATTGGGTCAAGGGAGTCAGCGTGCAGCCTTGGCGCATGGGACTGGAGTCTTATTGGCAGTGGTTCGGGCGCTACGCCGACAAAATCATCCTTGCCGGAGCGGCCATTTGGCTGCATCTTTTGGCCTTGCTTGCGCTGCACCTGCGCAGCGGCGCCTTGGAGGTGATGCGCCAGGATTACGTGTTAGCGGCTCGGGCCAGGGGCCTGAGCGAGGGGCGCGTCAGCCTGCGGTATCTGGCGCCCAACGCGCTGTTTCCCCTGATCGGCTTGCTGGCCGCCACGCTCCCGGCCCTGATTTCTGGCTCTGTGGTTATCGAGTACCTCTTTGGATACCCGGGCATGGGGGCGCTCACCCATCAGGCCTTCCTGCAACGCGACCATCCCCTCCTGTTTGGAATCGTGTTGCCCGCTGCAGGCGTGGCCGTATTGGCTCAGTTGCTGGCCGATATGCTGTATGCAAGGATAGATCCGCGCATCCGATACGGGGACAAATAATGTTAAAATTCCGTATTCGTTTGGTCGTATGGCTGCGAGGGACATACTTTTGCCGCACGGAAACATTTAATCAGCATACTCAGACCTGTTACAACATACGTGGAACAAAAAGAAAATACCTTGCGGCGCCGGATGTCGATGTGGATCAGGCGCCGCAGACGATTAGCCGCTTATGGATTAGGAGCGCTGGCATTGAGCGCCATATTTGCCGCCGTTCAAGCCCGGTTGGGCTCTCCAAAGTCCGCGGCCGCGGCCGTAGCCCTTTCGCAAACTTCCGAATCTGCCTCTGAACGGTGGGGCTTCTCTGAAAGTGAATTTATTTTTGAGGAAATAACGCTGAAAAGCGGCGACGTGCTGGGTAAGTTGTTGATGGACAAGGGCCTCGACTATCCACAGGTACAGCGCATCGTGGATGCGTCAAAAGGCAAATTCAACATCAAAAGCATGCGATCCGGCAAGTCGCTTTTTTTTGTAAAAGAAAAAAACGGGGCTTCGCAATGGCATAGCATGATCTACGAACCCAACCCCTTTGAATACGTCTGCTTTCAACTCCGCGAACCTTACGAGGTGGCGCTGATCAAGCGGGATGTGCAGACCCGCGTAGCTCAGGCCTCCGGCGTATTAGAGACGAGTTTCTGGCAAACGCTCACAGACAACGGCCTAAGCGACGACCTCGCCGACGCCATGATTGACGTGTTGGCCAGTTCGGTCGATTTCTACCGCCAAAAAAAGGGCGACCGCTTCAAGGTAGTTTACGAGCAGTATATCGTCGAGGGCAAGCCTGTCGGCTCGGGGAAGATCATCGCGGCCGTCTATGAACGCGACGGCAAAGAATACCATGCTTTTTTGTACGAACGCGAAGGCGAAAAAACAAAGTATTACGACTACGAAGGTCGCCCCGCCCGCAAAGCCTTCCTCAAAGCGCCGGTCAAATTCTCCCGTATATCCAGCCGATACAGCCTCAATCGCCTGCATCCGGTACTCGGCTTCAAGCGCCCGCACTTCGGTACGGACTATGCGGCGCCGCACGGCACCCCCATCATGGCGGTGGCCGACGGCGTAGTGACGGAGGCTACCCGCAAGGGCGGCAATGGCATCTATGTGCGCATCCGGCACGACAAAACGTATGAAACGCAATATCTGCACATGTCGGCCCACGCCAAGGGCATACGCCCCGGCGTGCGGGTCTTGCAGGGTCAAACGATAGGCTACGTCGGTTCTACCGGACTGGCTACAGGCCCGCACGTTTGCTTTCGCTTTTGGAAAAACGGCCAACAGGTGGACCACCTCCGCCTCAACTTGCCTCAACCTGAGCCGATCAAAGGCGAAGCTCTGGCTGAATACGTAAAGGTGCGCGACAGCCTGCAATCTGTGCTCAATACCGTCCCGTACCGCTATTTTAAGCGCCTGGACGACGAGTGGCAACCCGGCGTCTTTGACATGCAGATTACGCATCCGTAAGGCATCTGGCTGGGCCTGTGACGCCTCGGCAGCGCGACGTATCCGCAGGCGCGCAAAGAGGGGACGATCAAGTCATCCTGAAAACGCCCACATACTTCCCTTACCCACGCCCTTTGCGTGCAAAATCTTTGGGCGGGAAAAGGGTTTGAACCGAAAGCGCGCGCCTGCCTTACCGGGCGGCGGTTATTTGGGTACGTTGTTCGGGTTGAGCAACTCGTAGAACTGATCCAACTTGGGCAGAATGATGATCCGGGTACGTCGGTTGGTCGAGCGCCCTTCGGGCGTAGCATTGGAAGCCAGGGCGTTGTATTCGCCGCGACCGGCGGCAATCAGGCGGTTGGGATCAATCTTGTATGTATTCTGCAAGACGCGCACCACCGAGGTGGAGCGCTTGACGCTCAGGTCCCAGTTGTCTTCAATGCAATTGTTTTTGATGGGCACATTGTCGGTGTAGCCTTCTACCATGACTTCGAGGTCTGGTCGCGATTTGACGATTTCGGCAATTTTGCCGAGCACCTCCTGCGCGCGCGGCGTGAGGCTGGCGCTTCCGCTCTGGAAGAGCATTTTGTCCGAAAGATTAACAAAAACTACAGTTTTGTCCACTTTCACTTCGATGTCCTTGTCTTCGATGCCGTCGCGCAGCACGCTGGTCAGGTTGACCGCTAGCGCCAGATTGATGGAGTCTGCGCGCGATTTGGCTTTTTGCAAAAACTGAATGTACTTGTCTTTTTGCTCCAACTGCGCCAAGGTAGCCTGTATATTCTGAGTGGCAGATTGCGACAAGTTAGTCAGATCGCCGACCGTATTGAGTTGGCGGTCGCGTTGGGAGCGCATATCCGCCAGTTGATCGCGCAGGTCTTTCATTTGTTCCTCGCGGAGTTGCAACGCATTTTGGCTGTTGCGCAGTTCGTTACGCAGACGTTCGCGTTCCTGGTCGCAGGATTGGAGTTTGTTCATGTACTCGTTGAGGCTTTGGCCGCATTTTGTCAGATCTTTGTTGGCTGCGGCCAATTCGTCCTGCAGGCTGACAAATTTCTTTTTACTCACGCAGGAGGGTAAGGTCGCTGCAAGCGCGACCAAGGTTAACGCTACGATACTCAGACGCATTTTGTTTTGTTTTTGTATAAAAAAATGATCGCAAAAATTTTCTGAAAAACGAAAAAGGACGCGTGGGAATTGCGCGCGCCCGCCCTTAATTCAGCTCTTGATGCGTTTAGAGCGGCCGACGCGGAGACCAAAAACATGTAGCCTCCCGGAAGTTGGAGCGCATCCGCTCATGCAAGGGGTGGACGGAGGCTAAGCGCTTTTGGGCTTGAGTACCTGCGCGCTTACACGAAGGTAAATTCGACGGCATCGCGCACCGCTCCGGGAGCGATATCGTGCAGATTGCGTCCGGCTTTGACTTGCTCGTAGAGGGCCAGATAATCCTTAGCCATGCGCTCAGAAGTGAAATGCCGGATCACATAGGCCTTGCACGCCGCTCGATCGTAGGTATCGGCTGCGCGAACGGCCTCTATGATTTCGCTTTTTTTGACGGATAGAAAACCGTATGCTGACTGGAAGGCATCCACTTCGCCGGTCCATGCGCGCTTTGGGGAGAGGGGGTGAGGTTTGCGGCCCAGCAATTCGGGAAGCGAGCCGTAGGGCGTACCGAAAACCGGGCAACCGAAATACAGGCTTTCAATAACGGCCAGCCCGAAGGGTTCGCTCCAGAGCACTGGGAATATAAAGCCTTTGGACTGTTCGAGGATCACGTTGCGCCCTTCGTTGTTGAGAATGCCGTGAAAGCGGATCAGCGGCGAAAGGGTGATGCGTAATCCCGCCGCAAAGCTCATGCGGCTGCCGCCGATGACGTGCAGCCGTTGGTTGACTTTTTTGGCGATTTCGATGGCGCCCTTGAGGTTTTGGACCTTCATGGTCGCCTGACCCAGAAAGTGGAAGTAACGACGCGGGTTGCTGGTTTCGGGGTCGCCATAGTCGCTCAAATCAATACCATTGTAGACGAATACCTGGCCGCCGTGCCGCTGGGCATGGTCGCTGGAAAGAAATACTGTATTGGGGTGCAGGACTTCGGATTTCGGAGCATTGTCGTGCATGGTCATCAGCCAGGGTACCGGGATATCGTCGGTCTTGGGATCGAAATGAAAATGAGCGATCTCTACGCCGAGAGGGATCTGCGCGCCAATCGGCTTGTTTTTGTCCCAATAGAGGATTTCGGCAAACGGGCATATCGAACCCTTGGCGACAAGAAACGTCACGCGATGCCCCATACCGCTCAACGCTTTGCCCAGCCACCAAGCCACGCGTCCTACGCCTCCGTAGGCGCTTACAGGGAGTTTTACATCGGCGGCAATCAGAATATGCATAGGTAGGGACTCAGGGTTTGTTGGCGCGACTGCTCATTTGAGGCTGAGGGACTGATGGGTTTCCAATTCGTGCGGATATATGGAATTGGCATGCAGCATTTGTCCCTTCCTGATTTTTTCATACAAATCGAGGTATTGGCGGGCAAAACGCTTGAAGCCAAAAGTCTCAAAAACGTATTCCTGACAATACCTTCGGTTGAAATCTTCCGCTTGCTTCAGGCCGCGTTGCAGGTCGTCGAACCGATCTGAGAGGACGCCAAAGGGCGTTTCGACGCAGCCCGACTCCCAGGTATCGGTAAAGCCCAGTATTTCGGGAATGGAACCAAATGGGGTAGCGAAAATGGGACAACCAAAGCAAAGGCTTTCGACCACGGTAAGCGCAAAGGGCTTGTGCCAAAGCACGGGGAATATCAGGCCTTTAGAGCGCTCTATGACGGCGTTGCGGCCGTGTAGCGAGAGCAAGCCGTGAAATCGCACATGAGGCGACAGCGTAATGCGCAGCCCCTCTTTGAAGCTGATGCGCTTGCCGCCGATCACGTGCAGGCGTTCGCCGACGGAGTCTGCCAATTGGATAGCGCCTTTCAGGTTGCGCATTTGCCATCCGGCCAAGCTCAGGAAGTGAAAATAACTGCGTGGACTCTCCGGATCCGGGTGCATATAGTCGTCGGGGTCTATGCCGTAATATACGAAGTACTCGCCGCCGTGGCGCAACGCATGGTTGCGCGTGGCAAAAACGGTATTGGGCGGAAGCACGGCGCCTTCGAATGCGTTGTGATGCAAGCTGTACAACCATGGCTGTTCGATGGCGCCTGCGCTGGGGGGGGCGTCATGAAAGTGCGCCACATCGATGTCCGGCGGTATTTGCTCGCCGAGGGCCTTACGCGGGTTGAACTCAATAACCTGTCCGAAGGGGCAACGGGAGCCTTTCTGAACCAAGAAACTGACGTGCGCGCCCAGTTGGCTTTGACCTTTTCCCAGCGTCCACATCATGCGCTCTGGCCCGTGATAGGGGTCGGTGGGAATGCTGGCGGAACAAAAGACGTGAAGTACCTTCATGGCTCGGTCAGGCGTCTATACGCGCATACTTGGCGTTGGCTTCGATGAATGCGCGGCGCGGAGGCACTTCATCGCCCATAAGCATCGAAAACATGCGGTCAGCCTCAGCGGCATCGTCAATCGTGACGCGCTTGAGGATGCGGGTCCGGGGATCCATCGTGGTTTCCCAGAGTTGTTCGGCGTTCATCTCGCCCAAGCCTTTGTAGCGCTGGACCTTGACGGAGTCGTCGTCCTCGCGCCCGCCTGAAAATTCGAGCGTTGTGGTCCGAAGCTCTTTTTCGTTCCAGCAGTAGCGCTGATTTTTTCCTTTTTTGACCAGATACAGGGGCGGCTGCGCGATGAAAATGCGCCCATCTTCTACCAACTTGCGCATGTATCGGAAGAAGAATGTGAGGATCAGGGTGGCAATGTGGCTGCCATCCACGTCGGCGTCGCACATGATCACGATTTTGTGGTAGCGCAACTTATCGGTCACCAACACGCGCAGGCCTTCTTCGTTTTCCGCTACGGACACGCCCAAGGCCGTGAACATGTTTTTGATTTCTTCGTTTTCGTATATCTTGTGTTCGAGAGCCTTTTCGACATTGAGTATCTTACCGCGCAGGGGCAGGATGGCTTGCGTGTGGCGGTCGCGTCCCTGTTTGGCCGTACCGCCTGCCGAGTCGCCCTCTACTAGGAATATTTCGGATTCTTCGGGGTTGCGGCTGGCGCAATCGGCCAGTTTGCCGGGCAAACCGCCGCCGGTTAAGGCGCCTTTGCGTTGCACCATTTCGCGGGCTTTGCGGGCGGCGTTGCGGGCGGTGGCGGCCAGCACGACCTTTTCGATGATGCGCTTGGCCTGCTGCGGATTTTCTTCGAGAAATACCTTGAGCGCGTCGCCTACCGTGCGGCTCACAATTCCGAGCACTTCGGAGTTGCCAAGTTCGCCTTTGGTTTGGCCTTTGAATTGCGGTTCGGGCACCTTGACCGATACAATGGCGGTGAGCCCCTCCATGAAGTCTTCGCCCGAAATGGCGAAATTCAGTTTTTTGAAAAAGCCGTTGTCGTCGCCGTATTTCTTGAATTCGCGGGTGAGTGCACGCCGCAAACCGCTGACGTGGGTACCCCCATCGCGGGTGCTGATGTTGTTGACGAACGAGAGGACATTCTCAGTGTATGAGGTGTTGTACAACAAGGCTACCTCGACCTCTACGCCTTCCTCTGAGGCTATGATGTGTATAGGCTTCTCGATCAGTTTGGTCTTTGCCTGATCCAGGAAGAGCACAAACTCCTGCAGGCCGCCTTCAGAGTAAAATTCCTCGCTTTTGAAGCCGCCATTTTCGGGTTCGCGCTCGTCGGTCAAACGCAGGCGAAGTCCTTTGTTCAGGAAGCTCAGTTCGCGCAGGCGATGGGCCAGGGTGTCGTACTTGAATTCGTCGGTCTCGAATATCTCCGGATCTGGGAGGAAGGTGACGTAAGTGCCGCGTTTGGCGGTGGGGCCGATTTCACGCACGTCGTACTGCGGCTTGCCTTGACGATACTCTTGCTCGTAAACCTTGCCCCCGCGATGCACCTCGACGCGCAGGTGTATCGAAAGGGCGTTGACACAGGAAACGCCCACCCCGTGCAGACCGCCGGATACTTTGTACGTATTTTTATCAAATTTGCCGCCCGCGTGAAGCACGGTCATGACCACTTCTAAGGCTGATTTTTTGAGCTTGGGATGCGGATCTACCGGAATACCTCGTCCGTCGTCTTTTACCGTAACGCTATTGTCGGGATGGATCACAACGTCGATAAAGGTGCAATGACCTGCCAGATGCTCGTCGATTGAGTTGTCCACTACTTCCCATACCAAGTGGTGCAGACCTTTGCCGTCGGTGCTCCCGATGTACATGCCGGGGCGCTTGCGCACTGCCTCGAGGCCCTCAAGAGCGGTAATACTATCGGCGCCGTAGTCGCCTTGGCCGTTTACATTTTTTTGTTCGATTTCTTCTAACATTTCTTCTTCTTTCATAAGTGCGCAAAGATACGCTTTTTTAGCGATTCAAAGACCTTTTTTTTGCGATAAAACAAACTTGCTTTTGCCTGCCCCATTCAGCGCTTCAACTCGAAAAGGGCTACATTCTCAATGTGATGCGTATGCGGAAACATATCCACCGGGCGTATCTTGCGGAGCGCGTATTTCGCCGACAAAAGTTGGGCGTCGCGGGCCTGTGTGGCCGGATTGCAACTGACATACACGATGCGGGGGGCTGCCAACTCGAGCAGGAAGCGGACAACCTTTTCGTGCATGCCCGCGCGGGGCGGGTCAGTGATGACCAGATCGGGGCGCGGATAACGAGCCGCAAAATGTGGCGTAAGCACGTCCTTGACGTCGCCGCAATAGAAGTCTGCATTGGCAATGCCGTTCATTGCCTTGTTCTCCTCCGCATCGGCTATGGCTTCCGGCGCCTCCTCAATGCCTACTACCTGCCGACAGCGCGCCGCCGCATAGAGGGCGATACTCCCGGCTCCGGTGTACAGATCATAGACGAATTGCGTGCCGTCGAGCGCCGCAAATTCGAGTACGGTATCGTATAGTCGTTTGGCCTGTTGCGTATTGGTCTGAAAAAAAGATTTAGGCCCGATCTTGTAGCGCAGGTCGCCAAGTTGCTCAATAATGTATCCGGGGCCATGCCATATTCGCATCTCCAGATCGAAAATGGTGTCGTTGAGTTTGGCATTGATGCAGTAAACGATGGTCGTCAGATCGGGGAAGCGCGCCGTCACCGCATCCAAAAAGGACTTGAGCAAATCCGGCTGGTCGCGGGCTACGCTGAGCAGCAGCATATTTTGCCCGGTGGTGGCGGTGCGCACCATCATATTGCGCAGATACCCCTTGTGGGCGCGCAGATCGTAGAACTCCAGCCCCTGTTCCAAAGCGATCTGGCGGCAGGCGTTGCGCAACCTGTTGGAAGGCTCCGCTTGCAACCAGCAATGCTCAATGTCGATGATTTTGTCGAAATATCCCGCCTTGTGAAACCCCAATCCACACGCTGTTTGCGGGCCGTTCGCGCCGGCGTCCATCTCGTGGTCGAATAGCCAACGACGGTTGCTGAAACCAAACTCCAGTTTGTTGCGGTAGTAGGTATCAGACGGGGCGCTAAGGATCGGAAGGATTTGCTCCGGCTCCATTTTGGCGATGCGCTGAAAGGCGTCGATCACCACCTGCTGCTTGTGCAGCAACTGATCCTCATAACGCAGATACTGCCATTTACACCCCCCGCAGATACCAAAATGCACGCAAAAAGGGGCCACGCGCTCGGGCGAGGGCGCAACGATATTCAACACGCGCCCCTCTGCAAAATCCGTTTTTTTCTTCTGTAAAAGCACATCGACCACGTCGCCGGGCACGGCGCCCTCTACAAATACGGCCATGCCATCGGACGTGCGGCCGACACCTTTGCCGCGGTCGGCTATCCCGTGAATGTACAGCTTTTCGATGACAATCCGTTTGCGCATGGGCGTTTGGGTGGAGACTTTTTAATCGGGTTGCGCGTTGTGCGGGACATAAAAACGACGTAGCGCCGTGCGTGACGCCCTCTTTGGGCCCAAGGCCGACATTTCTGAGTCCGTTCCCGCATGCGCATCTGGATTGCCGGGACCGGACATCTTACCCGCTTCCTCGCACCGCCTGTTTTTTGTTTTTTCAAAAAAATGGGCGTGGGCGCAGGAGCATAAGAGAGGGAGCACAGGTAGCAGGCCTACGCATGTGGGCGAGTCATGGCCCGGTTGGGTGTGTTTGTGCCGAAAGCGTAGGTTGCGCGCGCCCCGGATACGCGCGCTGTCGGATAGGCCCTGCGCCAAGGCGCCGCAGCCCCCGAGCGGGCGAGGATACGCATCTGCGATATCGCAACAAGCCATGTTTGCGCTATACAACACGGGGACAAAGATACGGCGTATCTGCCGTATCCGCCAAACAGCATGCCGTTCGCCATACTTACTCGCGCTTCGCGTCCTTTGCACGCATCCTTTTTTCAGGACAAAAGGGGCTGCTCAAGCATGCCTGATCAATCAGGCATGCGTCCATCAGAAGACCTCAAGCCAACTCTCCGGCGAATACGGCGGCGTTGTACTCGCGGTTCATGCGCGCAATATTCTCTACCGAGATCTCTTTGGGACATTCGGCCTCGCAAGCGCGAACATTGGAGCAGCGACCAAAGCCTTCTTTATCCATTTGCTGCACCATGGATATCACGCGCCGTTGACGCTCCACCTGTCCTTGAGGCAGCAGCGCCAGATGCGACACTTTGGCGGAGGTGAAGAGCATGGCCGAGGCATTGGGACATGCCGCTACGCATGCTCCGCAACCGATGCAAGCCGCCGCATCGAATGAGCGCGATGCGATCTCTTTTTCGATGGGTATGGCATTGGCGTCTTGCGCCTGACCGGTGTTGACGCTGATGTAGCCGCCGGCCTGTATGATGCGGTCGAAGGCCGAGCGATCGACTACGAGGTCTTTGATGATCGGAAAGGCTTTGGCGCGGAATGGCTCAATTACGATGGTTTCGCCATCCTTGTAGTGGCGCATGTGCACCTGACAAGTCGTGGTGCCTTTCATGGGGCCGTGCGGGCGGCCGTTGATCACCAGCGAGCAGGTGCCGCAGATACCCTCGCGACAGTCGTGCTCGAATGCGACGGGATCTTCGCGTTGGCTGATGAGTTTTTCGTTGAGCACGTCGAGCATTTCGAGAAACGACATGTGCTCATTGACATTATCGAGTTCGTAATTGACGAATTCGCCTTTGTATTTGCCACCTTGGCGCCAGATTTTGAGTTTGAGCCTCATATTGCTGTTATGCGTTTTTTTTCAAAAAAAAGTCTGCTCATCGGTTTTTTCGGATAATCGGCGAAATGTTATCCACAAGTACGTGCCCGTTGTAGTACTCCTTTGCATCGGGTTCGTGTATGGCTTCGATCCAGATATCTGTATAATCGCGCTCGCGAGGGCTGATCTCTAAGTCGTACTGCCGCCAGTCGGTATGCGCGACAATTGGCGTTTCGATCAATGTCTCCCGCAT
>JBKBLI010000052.1:16223-25428 GCA_046296435.1 Saprospiraceae bacterium
TCCGGGTTTCGGGGTCGTAGGCCGATATGCGCACGGCGACTGCCCTGACAAACGAGACAGGCAACTGGCGAACCCGCGACAGCGAATTGAAGGTGCTGGAGCGGGCCAAGAGCAGGCTAAAGGCGTAGCGCTCTCCCTTTCGCAGCGTGCCGCCTTGCAGGGTTTGACCTATGCCTTCGCGCGTTCCGTTGTCTCTCACTACCAGGCTGACGTACTTTTCGCCATGCCAGGCTTTTAGTTCCACGTCGTAGGCGCCCGGTTGGATATCTGGCGGGCTTTCTAACTCCTCGCCGAGGTCGTACCAGAAAGCGGGCACGATGCAACAGGCCCTTTGATCGAGTTCGAACGAGGGGTTTTGCAGGTGCAGACGCTCCTCCTGAGCGCTAAGCAACGCAACTCCCACAGCGGCCAACATGCCCAAGCCCCATCTTCGCATGCGTTGTCGGGTCACGCGGTTTACTTGTACGAACGCTGGGTGACTTTGACTACTTCGTAGTCCAAAGACTCCTTGTGAAGCTCCGGCTCCTGGCCTTCGCCTTTCCATTCCCATGCGGCCACATACATGTAGTTGGCATCGTCGCGCAGCGCTTCTCCCTCAGGGGTCTGGTATTCTTCGCGGAAGTGACCGCCGCAGGACTCGTTGCGGTTGAGCGCGTCGCGGCACATCAGTTCGCCCAGTTCGAGGAAGTCGGCCACCCGCCAGGCTTTCTCCAATTCGGGGTTGTACTCATTGACGCCGCCGGGCACAAAGAGATCTTTCCAGAACTCTTCGCGCAGGGCCTGTATCTCGCCGATGGCTTGGCGCAGCCCTTGGGCGTTGCGCGCCATGCCGCATTTGTCCCACATGATTTTACCCAGACGGCGGTGGAAGCTCTCGGCGCTCTGGGAGCCGCCGATGCTCATCAGCCGCTTGATGCGGTCGTTCACTTCTTTTTCGGCCGCTTCGAATTCGGGCAGGTTGGTGGGGATAGCGCCTGTGCGGATTTCGCCGCTCAGATACGATCCGATGGTGTATGGCAATACGAAGTAGCCGTCGGCCAGGCCCTGCATCAGCGCCGAAGCGCCGAGGCGGTTGGCGCCGTGGTCGCTGAAGTTTGCTTCGCCGCAGGCATACAAGCCAGGCACAGTGGTCATCAGTTCGTAGTCAACCCACAGTCCGCCCATGGTGTAGTGCACGGCGGGATAAATGCGCATGGGCATTTCATAAGGATTTTCGCCGGTGATTTTTTCGTACATCTCGAAGAGGTTGCCATAGCGGGCGGAGATGGCGTCCTTGCCGTATCTCTTGATGGCGTCGGCAAAATCGAGATAAACGGCCAGGCCTGTCAGGCCCACGCCCCTGCCCTCGTCGCACACCACTTTGGCGGCGCGGCTGGCGATGTCGCGCGGCACCAGGTTGCCAAATGCGGGATAACGGCGCTCCAGGAAGTAATCGCGATCTTGCTCAGGTATTTGGTTGGGGTGCTTGAGGCGATCTTCGGGATTCTTGGGCGCCCATACGCGGCCGTCATTGCGCAGCGACTCCGACATAAGGGTCAACTTAGATTGATACTCGCCGGATACCGGAATGCAGGTGGGGTGAATCTGCGTGAAGCAGGGATTGCCAAAGAATGCGCCTCTGCGGTGCGCGCGCCAGGCTGCCGTGACGTTGCACATCATGGCGTTGGTGCTCAGGTAGAACACGTTGCCATACCCGCCCGTACAGAGCGCTACCGCATGAGCGCTGTGGCGCTCAATCTCGCCGGTGAGCAGATTGCGGGCGATGATGCCGCGGCACTGACCATCCACTATCACTACGTCGAGCATCTCGTGACGGTTGTAGAGTTTTACCGTGCCGAGCTTGATCTGCCGGCTCAGGGCTTGATAGGCGCCGATGAGCAACTGCTGACCAGTCTGGCCGCGAGCATAGAAGGTGCGCGACACCTGCGTGCCGCCAAAGGAGCGGTTGTCCAACAATCCGCCGTACTCGCGGGCAAAGGGTACACCTTGCGCCACGCACTGGTCGATGATCAGAGATGACACCTCCGCAAGGCGGTGTACATTGGCTTCGCGGGCGCGATAGTCGCCGCCTTTGATCGTATCGTAAAAGAGGCGATATACCGAGTCGCCGTCGTTGCGGTAGTTTTTGGCAGCATTGATGCCGCCCTGAGCGGCTATGGAGTGCGCGCGGCGCGGACTGTCGTGAAAGGTAAAGCATTTCACGTTGTAACCCAATTCGCCTAACGAAGCGGCGGCAGAGGCGCCGGCCAAACCAGACCCTACCACAATGACGTCAATGCGGCGTTTGTTGTTGGGGGCCACAAGCGGTACGGAACCCTTGTATCGGCTCCATTTTTCGGCCATGTCGCCCTGTGGAATTTTTGCGTCCAGCCGGGCGTCTATATCGAGAACAGTTGCCATATCGAAGCGTTTGTTTTATTTTTCAAAAAAAAGTTAGCCCATGAAGTACATCCACAACGGAATCAGGGCAAATCCGGCAGGGATGGCGATGGCATAAACTATGCCGATGAGATTGATCAAATGGTTATACTTGCGGTGACTAATGCCCAGCGTTTGCAGCGAAGACCAGAATCCGTGCCACAAGTGAAAGGCAATGGCCGCCATACACACAACGTAGAAAATGACGTAGCTCAGATTCGAAAATGCCTCTTCCACAATCACAAACAGGTTTTTGACCGGAAAGTCGTAAGTCGCAACTTTGACTTCGGGCACGGCGCCGAGTTTCATCTGGAGCCAAAACTGGTACATGTGCACCAGAATGAACAGCAGGATCACAATGCCGAGCCAAGCCATGTTGCGCGAAATGCGCTCGTCGCTCCGTACATGCGCGACGGCATAACGACCTGCGCCGCGAGCCGCCCGATTCTGCAGCCAAAGCGCAATGCCCTTCCAGGCATGAAGCGCAATGGTCAGATAGAGAAGGTACGACACTGTCTTGATCAGCGGATTGTGCGTCATGAAATACGTGTATGCGTTGAAGGCTTCGCCGCCGTCGTTTTTGAGCAATTGAAAGTTCCCCAAGAGGTGAACAACCAAAAAGAGCATCAAAAAGAGGCCGGTTGCAGCCATCAATATTTTTTGGCCAATGGAGGATTGAAGGTATTTCGTAAACCAACTCATAAGACTACTTGACTGTTTTTTCGTTTGTTGTGTTGCAAAGCCTTTGAAATCTTGCGCCATTTGCCGTGGCGTATTTAATCCGCAAAGCTACTTTAAATAACTCAAATGAAAGCCGCTTGTTTTAGCCCGCTTTTGCCATTCGGCTTATTTAGAAAAAATATAACTACGGAGCGCCTGATCCGGCTTCGACACAGGCTGTGCAAATCAACGCGCTGTCGTTGGGCAAAGTCATTTTTCGGGCTGTTAATCTGGCGCGCAGTATCCTCCCTCCGCCCGCTACCTCGCCCTCAAAATCTGCGCCCGCGCCTATGCTGGGGTCCCACACCCGAATGTCGCGGCGGAAATCCAAGCCCTTGAGGCCCCACAGTTTGTACAGGCTTTCTTTGGCGGTCCAATAGGCGTGCGCCAAATCTGCGCGCGCATCTGCATCGGCGTTTTGGAGCGCCGTCAGTTCGTCGGCATTCAAAAAGCGGGGCGCGAGCCGGAGTGTCTTGGGCGCGCAGACCTGGATGTCGCAACCGCAGTTGACCGGCGCCAGCAGCGCGCCTACGGCGCCCCCCGAGTGGCTCAGCGAACAGTGTATGTCATTTTTTCCTGCAATAAACGGCTTCGAGAATGCATCTTTCGCAAGCGGTAAGCGCTGGGCCGAGGCGCTGAGCATGTGTAACAAGTAGCGGGCTGCCCACCATTCTGAACGGCGCAAACTGCCGGGCCTGTAGCCCTCAAGCTCCTGACGTTCGCGCGCGCTCAACTCCATTTTTTCGGAAAAAAAAGTCTCTTCCTCGGCAATTAACCAAACGCCGAATACCGCATGGCCAAAGGGACGAAATACTGTGAGTAAGGGCATATCAAATGCGAACCACGCAAAGAAAGCGGGCAAGGGTGTACGGGCGCGGGGGGGTGGGTGGGTGTGTACGGGCTTGGACGTGGGACGACGTTCAGTCTTCGCCAACCTCGTCGATCAATTCTTCGGGCAGGCTTTTGGTGGCTTTGGCGCCCAGCTCGCGTATTTTCTGGGCTTTGCCGATCAGCGTATCGCCCGGGCGGGCGGCGTTGGTCATCTTGTGCATGGCGGCATCCCAAGCGCTGCGCGCCTGATCGATGTTGGCGCCCACGCGCCGCAAGTCTTCCACAAAGGCTACAAATTTGTCGTAGAGCAGGCCGCTTTGGCGAGCGATCTCGAGCACCGAGCGGGCCTGCTTTTCCTGGCGCCACACGTGAGCCACAGTGCGCAGGGCGACCAGCAGGCTGCTGTTGCTCACGAGCAGCACATTGCGCTCGAGCGCTTCGGGCGCCAGGTTGGGGTCTGCCTGAAGAGCGGCGTTCAGGGCGCCGTCGAGCGGCACGAAGATCAGCAGATAATCTGCCGAGTCCACTTGCCTCAGTTGCTGATAGTTCTTGCCGCTGAGTTCGTTGACGTGACGCCGCAGGCTTTCGACATGCTCGGTCAGATAGCGCCGTCGCAATTGTTCGTCGGTTGCGTTGTAATAGCGTTCGAAAGCGGTGAGCGACACTTTGGCATCGACGATAAGGCTGCGGTTGCCAGGCAGGTGGATGATGAAGTCCGGGCGTTTGAGCGCGCCGTCGTGGTCGCGCAAGGAGTGCTGGGTCACGAAGTGCACGCCCTTTTGGAGGCCCGATTTTTCCAACAGTACCTCGAGTTGGGTTTCGCCCCAGTCTCCTTGCGTCTTGCTCTGGCCCCGGAGCGCGGCGCTGAGGTTGTGCGCGTCCTGGCTGAGTTGTTGGTTGAGGCGGGCCAGTTGCTCCAACTCCTTGCGAAGCCCGGATTTCTCGCGGGTCTCTTCCAAGAATTTGCGCTCGACGCTCTCCTCGAACTCGCGGATTTTTTCGCGCAGCGGCTGCAGTACCTGATGCAATTGCTGGGCGTTCTGGGCCGTGAAGCGCTGCGATTTTTCTTCCAACAGGCGGTTGGCGAGGTTTTCAAATTCCGTCTGCAGACGTTGGCGATTTTCTTCCCATTCCGCTTTCTGGTTGCGCAGCGTTTCCTGTGTGTGAAACAATTGTTGCTCGCGGGCGGCCAACTGAGCATGAGCGTCGCGCAACTCGTCCTCTTTTTCGCGCAGCGAGCGCTCCAGACTTTCGATGCGCGACTTGTACTCCTCGCGCAATGCCGAAGCGCCGCCTTCGCTTTGTCGGCGTTGTACCACAAACAAGGCGACGACGACCAGCGCCACGACGGCGAGCAGTACGAAATAGACCGTTTCAGACATGGGGCCAAAAGCGCATGGGCAATGAGCGCGGGCGTCGCTTAGTCAAGCAAGGTCGGGAAAAGGGGCGTATCGCCGGTGCGCTCGAACGCCTCATAGCGCGTTGGGTCCTGAACGCGCCCTATTCCGATACCGTTGAAAATGAAATCGCCCGGATGGGCCTCTGGACCGTCCGTGTCAGACAGTTTGAAGATCACCCGACGGCCGTCGTGACCCGAACGAAAGACGACCCACTTGTCAAGCATCTGCACCTCGGCCTTAGCCAGCGCAATAGGCGCAAAGCGCTCGGCAGATCCGGCCGGCAACTGCAGAAAAACGATCGTGCGCTCAAAATCCTGAACGCCTTTGACCAAGGCGGCCATGTGGCCGTCGGCGGTGGCTTTGATCACTACAGATTTGACCTGCGCTTGCAGGACAAAGGAGCCCGACAGGATTGCGCACAGGGCTAAAAGCGTTTTTTTCATGTGAAGCGACGTGTTTTTTTTTGAAAAAAAGTCAAAAAACCAGCGACAGGCCTGCACGCAAATTGGCGGCGGACTCCCGGCGTAATCCTACGCCTTTGAGCAGGTTGTCGGTGAATAAATAGATCTGAAAAGGGCCGGGCGTGAGGGACAATCCGGCGCCAAGATTGGCGGCCCGACGCTCGTTGACGTTATATATTCCGCTCAACGCCAACCATTTCAAAGGCGTAAAATGAGCGCTCAGGCCAAGGGCTGTGGCAGGTCCGGTATTCCGCCGCTGGTGGAACAGCGTCGCGCCGAGTTGCAGCCTGTCCGTCATCCGGCGTGTCGCACCGACGTAGAACCGGGCGGGAAGCGCCGTCCGAAAGTCCTCCGCCGTTTTTTTGAACTGAAAAATTTCGTTCAGCGTATCCAATTTGGCTTGAAAGCTCAAACCGCTTGCCCCGTTGATGATGTCGATACCCGGAATGACGGCTCCCTCATATTCGTATCGCCCCTCGCTTCTGAAATAGGCGGCATCCTGCTTCCAGTTGATGCTCCCGCCCACATCGGCGGCGCCTGCGCTAAAAGCCCAGCGGTCGTTGGGCGCAAAACTCAGTCCAAAATCAAAGGCTGCGCCCCGATTGGGCGTAAACAAACGCGAGCGCAATTCCGCCAACTGAATGTCGAAACCCAAACCCGACGTATCGATGGCTGAAATCAGTCCGGCGGAGTGAAACGCATAATCCGCTTCGAGCGACAACTGATAGAGGTCGGGCGAGGTGAATACCGAAGCGCGATTGCGCGCGGCATCCGTGCGCAGAGCGCTCAGCCCGCTCAGGAGTTTGACGCGGGCGCCTACGCTCAACTGATCGAAGTGCAGCGCGCCGCCCACGCTCCATTCGTTCCAATCTATGTATTGGACGCTGGGCGCGATATCGAGCGTTTCGCCGATATAGGCCCCGTTGCCGTTCCACAACAGTTCGGGCAAAGCCCGCGGGTAGCTCAACTGCGCGCTGCTCCTGAGCGCATGGCCGGCCTGCACGCTGAAAGCGCCCAGGCGCAGACCCAGCGAAACCGTCTCGGTGCGCTGTTCGAGGAAGAGGGTATTCAGGGGGTCCAACTTGCCGATGGCCTGCCCCAGATCGAGCAGCGTGCGGTCGCCGTCTTTGCGAAAAAAGTCGCGATAACTTAGCGCGCCGGAGTGCTCGAAGTCAAGCGCCAGGGCCGGAAGCCCAATCGCCACGTTTTTATCTTTGGGAAAAAACGCCGGATTCAGGGTATTGGCGTGCCAGAGTTGGGCGTGCTGGTAAAGCAGCAGTTCTTGTTGGGCATAGGCCCCTTGCAAACTCAGGGTAGCCAGAAAAATCAGTATTACAGGTCTCAGCATGAAAACGTAAAAAAAGAACGATAATTAGGCATTGGGGCGGATCCGGGTTTGGGCGCAGCCGACTCTGCAAACGCATGCAAAGTTACACAAATCCGACCAAACGCGGGGCTTCGCAGGCCCAATTGGCCGTTTTTGGCGGAGGAAATGTGCAAATTGAGAAAAAAAAGGCCTCGAACTGGGGCTGCTACTGTCGCCCCAGCCTTAAACGGCGCGATAAAATACACAAAAAAAGCCGACCTGAAATCAGGTCGGCTTTGATCCGTGACCGCGACTGGAGTCGAACCAGCACATCCGTAAGGACACTACCCCCTCAAAGTAGCGCGTCTACCAATTCCGCCACGCGGCCGGGAGGGTTGCTTTTCGAAAAAGCGGCGCAAAGATACGGCTTTTTCTGAAACTCAAAACAATTTTTTCAGAAAAAACCATCACGAGCCGAACACATCGCGTATTCTATCAAAGAAACTCTTATCCTCTTTGCCCGGCGTCGGTTGGAAGTTGGGCATTTTGCGCAATTGTTCCAGCAAGCGGTGTTCTTCGTCGTTCAGTTTTTTGGGCGTCCACACGTTGAGGTGAATCAGCAAATCGCCCCGATGATTCGACTGGAGTCGCGGCAAACCTTTTTCTTTGATCCGGATGATCTTGCCGGATTGCGAACCTGGCGGCAGGGTGAAGCGCACGCGGCCTTCCAAGGTAGGAACCTCTAATTTGGCTCCCAGGGCGGCGTCGGCTATGTTGACAAAAAGTTCATATACCAGATTGTCGCCTTCGCGCACGAAGTCGCTGTGGGGCTGCACGTCAAAGCCCACCAGCAGATCGCCCGCCGGGCCGCCCTTTGCGCCGGCGTTGCCCTTGCCGGTGAGGGTCATCTGGATGTCGTTGTGCACGCCTGCGGGGACGTTGATATCCACCATCTCCTCGCCAAACACCCGACCGTCGCCCTTGCACACATTGCAGGGCGACTTGATAACCTGACCGCTGCCGGAGCAGGTGGGGCAGATCGTTTCGGTAGCCATCATGCCGAATGGGGTATTGCGCACTTGCCGCACCTGGCCGGCGCCTTTGCAGGTGGGACAGACATCGACCGAGCCGCCTTCCCGCGACCCGCTGCCTTTGCAAGCGGAACAGACGACCTGCTTGCGCACTTTGATGGTCTTGCGCACGCCTGTGGCCACCTCCTCTAAAGTCAATTTGAGCGTGACGCGCAGGTCTGAGCCTGGCTCGCCGCGCGATCTGCGGCGTCCGGTTCGGGCCCTGCCGCCAAAGAAGCCGCTGAACATGTCGTCTGAGTCAAAGCCAAAATTGCGCAGGATGTCATCCATGGTCATCCCGTCGAAATTACCGGCTCCGCCCATTTGGCGCGGCCCTTCATGGCCGTACTGGTCGTAGAGCGACTTTTTTTTAGGATCGCTGAGTACTTCGTAGGCTTCTGCAGCTTCCTTGAATTTTTCTTCAGCGGCTTTGTCCCCCTTGTTGTTGTCCGGGTGATACTGAAGCGCTTTTTTCTTGTATGCCTTTTTGATCTCGTCGGCGCTGGCGCTTCGGGGCACGTCAAGCACTTCGTAATAATCTCGTTGAGCCATAGATTGTGCGTAATTATTGAGCTACCACCACTTTGGCATGCCGGATGATCTTGCCGTTCAAGGTGTAACCTTGTTCGACCACTTCGACGATTTTACCCTTGTTCTCCTCTTGCTCCGCCGGAAAGGCCGCGATGGCTTCGTGGCGATCCGCGTCTAAGATATCGCCCGACTTTGCATCCATCGAGACTAACCCTTTAGACTGCAGGATATGCAGCAGCTTGTGGTGGATCAATCGAATACCTTCGCCCACAGTTTCGTCTTTGAGCGCGCGCTCGAAGTCGTCGATAACTGACAACATGGCAGCAATCACGTCAGCCCCTGCAGTCAGCCGCAGATTTTCGCGCTCGCGAATGGCGTTGCGCTTGTAATTGTCGAAATCGGCCAGCAGGTATATATATTTGTTGCGCGCATCTTCGAGTTGCGCTTTGAGGGCTTTCAACTCAGCCT
>JBKBLI010000053.1:0-25162 GCA_046296435.1 Saprospiraceae bacterium
CCACTAACCACTAACCACTAACCACTAACCACTAACCACTAACCACTAACCACTATTAAGCAATCATTAACCGCGCGGCGAACAACTAAGCCGCCCCTCGCACGTTTTTAGTCTGAGTGTGCAAAATACCTCCTGACGAAACAACGTTTCCATGAAAAAACACCTTTTATTGTTCGGCATCCTTGTCATTGCGGCCAGTGCCGCCGCCCAGCCCTCCAAAGTCAATACCGGCGAGAAGTCAGATCCGCAAGCCAAGAAACTTTTGGACAAAATCCGCAACAAATACGAAGGATACAAGACCCTTGATGCAGATTTTACGTTGACCATCGAAGTCGCCGATCAGCCCAAAGAGGTGCAGAAAGGCACGATCAGTCAGGACGACAAGAAGTTTCGCCTACAGATGGACGACCAAATCCTCGTCAGCGACGGCAAAACCACTTGGGTTTATCTAAAGAAGAACAACGAGGTGCAGATCAACGACGCCGACCCCAAAGACGCGGACAGCGGCTTCATGTCGCCGCGAGAATTACTGCGTCGCTATGAAAAAGGCGATTTCATCTACGCCATCACCGACAAAGGGAGCGAAAACGGCAAGGCCGTCACCTTCATTGAGTTCAAGCCTAAAGATCGCCGATCAGAGTACGCCAAACTGCGTCTCAGCATCGACGAAAAAAGTTTGGAAATCGTTGGCATCAAGGCTTTTGCCAAAGATGGCTCCCGATATGCTTTTCAACTCACCCGACTGACGCCCAACAAGCAGTTTGCTCCGGCGCATTTCTCTTTTGATCCGAAGAAATATCCGGGCGTCAAGATCGAAGATCTGCGCCTGTAAGCCGCAGCGCTCAGCCGTCCAATCCGGCCAAAAAGGCCATCACGTCCACGCCGTCTGGATAGTCGAGGAGTCCGGGGCTTTGCGTCTGCCCAAAAGGCACGCAGGGCAGTCCGGGCAGCGGCGTGTTGGTTGCTACGACCTGTATTTGATCCCGGATTTGCGCCAGCGATTGCGCTACTTCGGCCGGATGGTCGTAGAAGGCGTAATGCAGCGAAGCTATGCGAGAGGAGAGGCTTTCGTCCTCCACGAGTAGGATGCAGCCGTTATTGCGATAGGGCCTGTTGTTGAGGATGTACAAGGTCAGGTTGTAGTCGAAGTTGTTTTTGTACTTGTTGTGCAAGGCGATATCCCGATATTCATGCAACGCTTCGAGCAGCAGGTCGAAGTCGTAACCCCGGGGCACATACAGTTTGCTCACGTTGCGGCATCCGAGTCCAAAGTAAGCAAATACGTCGCGCCCAAGGGCGTACAGGTCTGCCGCGCTTTCCTCGCCGGTCAGCAAAGCCACGCCATGTCGATTTCGGCGTATGATGTGAGGGTATTTGGCGAAATATTGTTCGAAGTAGCGGGCAGTATTGTTGCTCCCTGTGGCGATTACGGCATCGAATTCGCGGAGGGGTTCGTCGTCGCCGACAAATTCGGTGTATGCCCAGGACTCGTGCGCGGCGCGGCCCATCCAGGCGGTCAACTGGGGCAGCAGGCGCTTGTCCTTGTCCGATAGTTTGACTTTGGCGCGGCGGCCGGAGGCAAATACGCAGAGCCAGTCGTAGAAACCCACAAGCGGGATATTGCCCGCCATCACGATACCTATAGTGCTGTGGGGGTGGTTACGGCCGTGGTCGGGGTAGGCGGCCAGCCAATTGCGCAGCCGGTTGGCGTCAAGCATTTGCGTAGCGATGGCATTGACCGCCGCCGCGATGTGGTCTTGCGTAAACCAGGGGTTCTCCGCTTCGGCCATGAGCGCAGCCGCTTGGAAACCCTCGTCGGCGCCCGATTTGAGCCAATCGCCGAGGGCGCATAAGAGTTCGAGGCGTTGTTGACGGGTCATGTCCGTTGCGTTAGGATAGGTACTTGCCGACGATGGGCATGCGGCGTCCCATGCCAAAGGCTTTGGGACTAACGCGGAGCACCGGGGCCGTTTGTTCGCGTTTGAATTCGTTGATATTGACCATGCGCAGAATTCTGCTCACGGTCGCTGGCTCAAATCCCATATTTATGATTTCGCGGGGGCCTTTGCGCTGTTCGATATATTGATACAGGATGGCGTCGAGCAATTCGTAGGGCGGCAAGCTGTCGCTATCCTTTTGCCCCGGGCGCAATTCGGCGCTGGGCGGCTTTTCGAGGGTGTTGAGCGGGATGATTTCACCATCCCGGTTGACGTAGCGCGCCAAGGCGTAAACTTGCGTCTTATAGACGTCGCCCAGTACCGAGATGCCGCCGCACATGTCGCCGTAGAGGGTGCCGTACCCGACGGCCATCTCGCTTTTGTTGGAGGTGTTGAGCAGGATACAACCGAACTTGTTGCTGAAGGCCATGAGCAACATCCCGCGAATGCGGGCCTGGATGTTCTCCTCTGTCACATTGAAGGGCAGGCCCTCAAAAAAGGGCGCCAATTGGCGTTCGTAAGCCGCATAAACATCGGCGATGGGGATCAGATCCGCCCGAATGCCAAGGTTGTGTGCCAGCGCCCGGGCGTCGTCCACAGAATGCCCGCTGCTGAACTGGCTGGGCATCATCAGCCCGCGTACGTGATCGGGTCCGAGGGCGCGCACGGCCAGCGCCGCCGTCAGCGCCGAGTCAATCCCGCCCGAAAGCCCGAGGATGGCGTCGCGAAAGCCTAATTTGTGGAAGTAGGCGCGTATGCCGGTGATCAGCGCATCGTGAATCAGTCGGGTGCGGTCGCGCGTTTGTTCGGACTGGCAGCCTCCGGCCAGCACCTCCTCGAGTTGGTAATAGCGGATGCAAGTCTCGAAATAGGGCGCTTCGTCGAACACCTGCCCATCGGCCGACATCACCAAGCTGCCGCCGTCAAATACAATGTCCGTTTGGGCGCCGACCTGATTGACATAAAACATCGGAACGCCGTATCGCTGCACATTGGCGCGAATCACTGCGATGCGACTTTCCGCTTGCTCGTAGCTGAATGGCGAAGCCGAAATATTGAGGATGAAGTCGGGCTTTTGGGGGGCCATTTCGTCCAGCGGGCAGATGGTGTACATGGGGTTTTCGTTGCCCACGTTCCAGATGTCCTCGCACACAGTCAGGGCGATGCGCTTGCCCTTGAACGCGACGACCCGGTGCTGCGTCGCCGGTTCGAAGTAGCGGTATTCGTCGAATATGTCGTAAGTAGGCAACAGCGTTTTGTGCTGAACAGCCGCCACTTTGCCCTCATAGAGAAAATAGGCTGAATTGTAGAGGTCTTTCCCCTCGACTACCGGGTTGCGGGTGGGGGCGCCAACCACGATAGCGATCTCGCCGCTGAGGGCGGCCAGCGCGGCCACCGACTGTTCGCAGCGGCGTATGAAATCGTCGAATTCCAGAAAGTCGCGGGGCGGATACCCGCACACGCTCAGTTCGCTGAAGGCGATCAGGTCGGCTTTGGCCCGAATGGCTTCTTGTACGGCTGCCTGCATCATTTGCAGGTTGCCTTCGAAGTTGCCTATGTGAAAATCCAACTGTGCGAGCGCTATTTTCATTTTTTTTAAAAAAAAGATGTTGTTGAGAATTTGGCGCAGCGTTTTTCGTCTCAGCGCCGCGGCGAATGGGCGCGCAGGTTGCCAGCCCGCTCACCGCGCGCTTTTTTTATCGAAAAACAAAAAAAGTGCGGCCCGCGTCTGGTCAAGACAGGAGGCGCAAAAACTCCCCCCGCGTTTCTGCGTTCCGAAACTCGCCGGTGAATGCCGAAGTAGTGGTAGAACTGTTCTGCTTCTGCACGCCGCGCATCATCATGCACATGTGAGCGGCCTCAATCACTACGGCTACGCCCAGCGGGCGGAGGGTATCCTGAATCACGTCGCGGATCTCGAGGGTCAGGCGTTCCTGCACTTGCAGGCGTCGGGCATAGACGTCCACCACGCGGGGTATTTTGCTCAAGCCCACGATATAGCCGTTGGGGATATACGCCACGTGAACTTTACCGAAAAAAGGCAACAGGTGGTGCTCGCACAAGGAGTAAAGTTCGATATTCTTCACGATGACCATTTCGTTGTAGTCTTCCTGAAACATGGCCGAACGCAGAATTTCGGCGGCGTCCTGCGTATAACCTTGCGTAAGGAATTGCATCGCTTTGGCGGCGCGCTCCGGCGTTTTCAACAGGCCTTCGCGCTGCGGGTCTTCACCCAATGCGCGGATGGCGTTTTCGTAATTGACTCGGAGTTGTTCGGTGATTTCAGGCACGTACTGAAAAGGTTTGTTGATCATCGCTGTGACTTAGTCAATGTCGGCGTCGGCAGGCGGAGTCTCGCCAAAATAATCGGCATATATGGTCTCAGTCTCCCAGAGCCGGATGCGGTGCAAGGTGCAAGCGTAACCGCTAAGCGCTTGGTCCAGTTGCCTCCAAATGACCATAACAAGATTCTCAGTAGTTGGTTGCATCCCCCGAGGGATAAAAGGCACGTCGAGATTCAGGTTGCTGTGGTCCAGATGATCGGTCACCTCGCGCTTGATGATCGCGCTCAGCTTTTTGACGTCGATGATAAATCCGGTCACCGGATCGGGCGTTCCCTTCACCGTGACGTGCAGATTGTAGTTGTGGCCATGCCAGTTTTTGTTGGCGCATTTGCCAAAGACCTCCAAGTTCTGGGCCTCGCTCCAGTGATCTACCCACAATTTATGCGCGGCGTTGAAACGTTCTATTCGGGTGATATAAACCATATTGACAGCGTGTGACGCAGTTTTTTAGAAAAAACAAGGCGGAAAAAAACGGCTGAGGCGCGGGAAAGAGCATGTGTGCGTAGAGGCGCGAAAAGGCTCAAGGCAGACGGGCGATGACGGTTTGGTTGCCGCGCACCAGATCGTTGAGTTTTACCTCTATTTGGGCGTCAAGCGGCAGAAAAAGATCTACCCGCGATCCAAACCGAATGAATCCCATATCTTGCCCTTGCCTCACTTCCTGCCCCTCGCGCACATAGTACCTGATGCGGCGCGCTACGGCCCCGGCAATCTGCCGCATGAGTATTTCGGCGTGGCCGGCGGCATACACCAAGGTGGTGCGCTCGTTGTTTGTACTGCTTTTGGGGTGCCAGGCCACCAGATATTTGCCCGGATGGTAACGAAAGTAAGCGATGCGCCCGCCCACCGGATTGCGGTTGACGTGCACATTGAGCGGCGACATAAATATCGAAACCTGCAAGCGGCGGTCGCGGAAATACTCCGGCTCATCAACCTCTTCGATCACGCAGATTTTGCCATCGGCAGGCGCGTACACGATGCGGTTGTCGGCCATCGGGAGCGTTCGCGACGGATTGCGGAAGAACTGCGCGACCAAAGCCAGTATCAGGACGGCCACAACGACATACGGCCAGCCCCAATCTGGCAGAAAAGCAAATATGACAGCGCCTAAGGCGACAAGCGCGGCGACGGTCAGCGCTACAATCAGGCGTCCTTCCTTGTGTATCATAGTAAAAAAGCGGCGCAAAGTTAGTTTTTCTTCCGCAAACAGCGTTAAAATGCGTAAAAATTAACCTTCAAATACGCAAGACGGCGTACCTTTGCGCGCTTTTTGAAATTAAATATACGCTTTCCCGAATGAAAGTAGCCGTAGTAGGCGCCACCGGACTGGTGGGAACAAAAATGCTTCAGGTGTTGGCCGAACGCCGGTTTCCGGTCAGCGAGTTAATTCCGGCGGCCTCGGCGCGCTCGGCCGGCAAAACGCTTTCGTTCAACGGCGTTGATTACGCCGTTGTCCCGCTCGAAGAAGCGGTGCGGCGTCAGCCGGATATTGCGCTGTTTTCGGCTGGCGGCAGCGTGTCGCTGGAGTGGGCGCCGCGTTTTGCGGATGCGGGCGCCGTAGTGATCGACAATTCCAGCGCCTGGCGCATGCACCCCGATATCAAATTGGTGGCGCCCGAAGTCAACGCCCATGTGCTGAGCGCTGACGATCGCATCATCGCCAATCCCAATTGCTCAACCATCCAGATGGTCGTTGCCCTCAAGCCCCTGCACGACCGCTACCGCATTCGCCGCATCGTGGTGAGTACATATCAGTCGGTCACCGGCACCGGCGTCAAAGCGGTGAACCAATTGATGCAGGAACGCGCCGACTTGTCAGGCGAAAAGGCCTATCCGTACCAGATCGACCTCAACTTGATTCCCCACATCGACGTGTTCATGGACAACGGCTACACCAAGGAGGAGATGAAGATGGTCAATGAGACCCGCAAAATCATGGAGGCTCCGCACATCGGTATCACAGCTACTACGGTGCGGGTTCCGGTGCTCGGCGGGCACTCCGAAGCCATCAACGTAGCATTCGAAGAAGAGTTTGACCTCGACGAGGTACGCGCCTTGTTGAGCGACGCGCCCGGCGTCGTCCTGCTGGACGATCCGGCATCGCTGCAGTATCCCATGCCCTTGCTGGCACACGACCGCGACGAGGTTTTCGTCGGACGCCTGCGCCGCGACGAGTCCCAGGCGCGTACCCTCAACCTATGGGTGGTAGCCGACAACCTGCGCAAAGGCGCCGCTACCAATGCCGTACAGATCGCCGAATACCTTTTGGCGCAACGATTCTTACAACGCGGGGCTGATAAAGCCGTCGGCGTTTGACTTTTGCCTTAACTGATTTTTGCACGCATTAGCTTACATTGACATGAAAAAAAAGATCGTAATCTCAGGAGTTGGCGCCGACGACAAGCCGGTTTTCGTGGCCTTAGAACTGCAGGAGCAACGCAACAAAGTGATTCGTTACACCTTCGAAGGCGACCTCGCCACAGATGATCAATACGACCAGTTGATGCAGCATTGGCGCATCGATTCCGAAGAGACCGCCCCATTCCCGGAGGGTTGCCGACGCGAAGAACTGGACCTGAGCATGACCGAGAATCTTCTGCCCGAGGAGATCAAAACCAAAGATTCTGCCATCTTGCAGCGCATGCAGACCGAATGGCACTTCGCCGTCCTGGCATCCAAACTGCATCAGGCTTATCAACAGGAACTGGAGGAATTGCGCGAGCGCGTCGAAGCGCTGACATCTTACGACGCCAAAATCTTCGATACCCTCAAAGAATTCTGGGACAAAGTACAAACCCAATCCCGCGAACGCAACATCTTCAAGGGTCAGGCCGACAACCTGCGTAAAGGTACAGACGAGCTTTTCGACAAGCTCAAGCAACTGCGCGAGCGCGTCAAAGAGGAGTTTGAAAGTACCTCCAAAACGGTCTTCGACGAGTTTGCCGAAGCGCTCGACGAAATCGAAAACATGATCAACAGCGGCGGCGCCAAGGTCAATCAGGCCTTCGAAAGACTGAAAGGGCTTCAAAAGCGCTACCACAACGCCCGCCTGACCAACGTGCACCGAAACAGCATCTGGGACCGCATCGACGCGGCGTTCAAAGCTGCCAAAGAGCGCAAATTTGGCCCCGACGCCAATTCCGGCGACACAGATTCGCGCTTCCAAAAACGCATAGACGGACTCAACCAAACCATCAAACGCATCGCCGACGGCGTGCGCCGCGACGAAAGCGACCTGGAATACGAAACCCGCCGCCTGGACCAGACCGAAGGGCAACTCGAGGCCCAAATCCGCACCACCAAAATCAAAATGATCGAAGCCCGTCTGGCCGAAAAGCGCATACGCCTCGAAGAACTGGAAAAAATAAAAGCCGGCGTCGAGAAACAAAAAGAACAGGCGCTTGCCAAAGAAGCCAAGCGCAACCAAAAAGAAGCCGAGCGCAAATTGGCCCAAGAGGCGCGACAAACCGCCAAAAATGCCATCGAAGAAAAAATCAGGTCCGGCGAGACCGCCTCAGAGCAGACGCTCGTGCAGGCCATTTCCTCCGTAGTAGGCGACGCCCTCACGCAAATTGGCGATACCCTCGCCGCCGTCGGCGAAGTAGCCGCCGAAAAAACGAATCAGGCCCTCAAAGAAGCCGCAGAATTTGTGGATGACCTCGTAGAAGAAATGCGCAAAGACGAGCCAGAAGCAGAGGCTGAATCCCCGGAGACCGTTGCCGGGTCAGAGACTTCGGCAGAAGAGGCAAGCGCCAAAGCGGCGGCCGGGCAGGGGGCCAACTCCGCAGCCGACGTCGAATCTCAAGCAGTCGAAGCCGACCTTCCCGCGCCGGAGGAGCAGCCCGCTGCGGTCGCCGCCGAACCCGCCGAACCCGAAGCAACAACTGCGGCGGTAGATGCGCCGGCGGCTCCAGCCGAATCCGAAAATCTTGACGAAGCGCCAGCCTCCGACGACGAACAAAAAGACGCTTGATTAGTTGTTAGTTGTTAGTTGTTAGTTGTTAGTTGTTAGTTGCGGCGGGGTGTTTCCTGCTGCGCCTGACCTCCTCCCCCGGAGGAATGGGGCGCCCGTATGGATGCGAACTCAACGGGGGTCGGATGCGTGCCCATTCGCGGCATCGTAAACATGTGACGCTTTTGGCGTCTGCCACGCATACAAACGGAGGCGCCTCCGACGGGTCTTTTTCGGCCGCGATTTTCTTTTTTTCTTAGAAAAAGATGTGGAGAGCGGGAGCGCACTTTCACGGCCCTTGTTTTTGCCATTTTTTTCGAAAAAAAAATACTTGCGGGGGCATAGTTCGCAAGGAAGCATCCCTGTCTGTGTTAAAAAAGATCCGAGGGTCTGCGGGTTTTCGCAGCCCCGCTACTGCCTGATTCGGGTAAATAAAGTGCCGGTAAGATCCCCCCTCGTCGCCCGCAAAGACCGGGGCGCTTACTTCAACGCTGTCATAAAGGATTGCTCGTACGCCATGCGGAAGATGCCAATGCCGTTCTGCAAATTATAGAAAACGGTCACGGGTTCGGCCAGAGGGAAGTCTTCGGCGTTGACGCGCCGCTGCTCGGTGACGCTGAAGCGGTAGTACTCCGGCGTCACATGACGCACATGTATTTGCACAAGTGCTCCCGGATCTTGGTCGTAATTGTAAAAGCGCCCGCTGAGGCGGTAGCTTTGTCCGTCGAACAATTCGTCGCTGAACAAGATCTCGCCATTCGTACCGAGCAGCCCCGCCGGATCGTTGGAGCCCTCCATCCATTCGCGTTGGAGGCTGTATCCGATGGTATCGTATCCGATAATGTTGAAATTGGCGTCAAAAATCGGGTACAATTCGAAGTACACCCGAGAGACGCCCAGCGCGTAGTAATTCTTTTCGCCCGGCGGATCGTCGATTGTAGCATACACGGCAGAGAAGCGATCGCCGAAAGCGCCGAGGCCGCCGTTAGCTTGCGCCTCCGTTTTGGTCACCTTGACCGGACCGGGCATAGTCTGCACGGCGCTTGCCTGCCCCAGTTCGGGGTGGCTGATGATGATTTCGTATGTCCGACCGGGTTGGGGCGTTTTGTTTTGCATGCTTACATAAGCGATGGCGCCTATCGAGGGGCGGGATTCTTTTAAATCGGCCCACAATGCGCCATTCTCGGTGATGCGTACCATTGCGTTGCGCAGGTAATAAGCCGAGTCGGGTTTTTGTTCCAAAAGGCCAAAGGAGCGGGTCACGCTGACGTTTGTCGTCGAATCCAGATTGGTCAGGGTAGCGAATGTCGTAATTTTGGGAGTGTGAGGCGGCGGGTCGATGTCTATCACCTGATCGAAGAAGTCGGGACTGCAAGCGGTCAGACCTGTAGCCAATAATGCGATTGCGGCAAAAGTGCGAAGCATAGAAAGGCGTTTTTACAGTTAAAATTTGAAGCTGTAGGCGAAGTAGGGGATGATGGGGAAAAGGCTGGTCTGCCGCAGGCGCTCGCCGGTGCGTCCGTAGTTGCCGTCGGGCAACTGGCCGTATTCCTCCGAGAGGTACAAGAAAAAGGGGTTGGCGCGGCTATATGCGTTGTAAGCGCCAAACGACCAGGTGCGGGTATGGCGTTTTTTCTTTTTGGAGAAATCGGCGGAAAAATCAAGCCGGTGATAAGGGCGCATTCTGAAGTTGTTGCGCTCGCCGGCTACGGGTATGACGTTTTGATATTCATTAGGCGTGCCGTTCAAAATCTTTGATGAGGCCAGCGTCACGGCATTGCCGGTAGCAAACACCCAAGTGGCCGACAGGGCGATGCGTTCGTTGACCTGATAGGATCCCAGGATCTCAAAGTCGTGGCGGCGGTCGTAGCGGTAGGGGTAGCGGTTGCCGAGGTTGGCCTCTGCGAATTGTCGCCATGCCCAACTCAGCGTGTAGCCAACCCAGCCGCTGAATCGTCCGGTTTTTTTCTGGACAAAAAACTCGGCGCCATACGCTTCTCCGCGCCCCTGCTCGATGCGCCCTTCCCAATCGCTGAACTGGAAAAGCGAGGCGCCGTCGCGGAAGGTGATCACGTTTTGCATATCCTTGTAGTAGGTTTCGATGCTGAATTCGTAATCCTGGCCAAAGGTTTTGGCGACGCCCAGGGCTGCCTGCCAGGATTGTTGGGGCTTGATACGGGCGGTGGAGGGCAGCCAGAGGTCAAAGGGCAGCCCGATGGTTTCGTTGGTCAGCAGGTGTATGTTCTGTTGCATGGTACTGAAGGCCCCTTTGAGCGCCCAGGCGCCGGGCAGCAGGTATCGGGCATTGAGGCGGGGCTGAAGCGATAGATAGGTTTTTTCTTTGACCGAAAAGCCCGCCCCGTGCAGACCCACATTGATGCGCAATCGGTCGTTTATCTTCCAGTCGTCTTCGACATAAAGCCCGAATTCGCCGCCAAATACCTGCCTCTGGTCAATGTTGAACACGGTAGGTTGGAGCGCATCCTCATCCTTGAACGAAGTGCGAAAACGCCCCGGATTGAACGTGTGGTAGATCGCGCTGACGCCAAATTTGACCGTGTGGGCGGGATTGGGCATGAAGTCGAAGTCCACTTTGGCGGCCCAATCCTCAATGCCGGACAGATAGTTGATGTCAAAAAACGAGGTAGTAGGGGGCGGGCCGGAATAGCGGTCTTCTCCCAAAGCGCCGGTGCTGAAATTGAAGCGGCTGTAAGTAAGGGTTGTGTTGGCGAATAGGCGGGGGGCGATCACGCGATTCCAGCGCAGCGCCGAAGTGATGTTGCCCCAGCCGAGGTCGTTTTTGTATCGGGAAGTGTTGTTGCGGTTGTTTTGGTCGCCCCAGCGTTCGGTGATGTCAAAGTAAAACTTGTCGCGTCCGGTGTAGAAGCTGAGATACAGGCGGTCCTTGTCGCTGAGGCGGTAGTTGATCTTGGCGTTGATATCATCGAAAAAGTAGCCCAGCGTACCCGAGGAGCCTTCGGCGGCAAGCGTAGATTTGATGATGGGCCGGGCCAAAATATCGATGTAAGTACGGCGCGCCGATACGATAAACGAAGCCCTCTCGCGCACGATAGGGCCTTCGAGCGTCAGCCGGGAGGCCACCAGGCCAATAGAGCCCTCGCCGTGAAAACTTTGGTCGTTGCCCTCCTTTAGGTTGATCTCGATGACGCTGGACAGGCGTCCGCCATAGCGGGCCGGGAAGCCGCCTTTGATCAGACTTACGTCTTTGATTGCGTCCGTATTGAACACCGAGAAGAAGCCGAACAGGTGGCTGGCGTTATAGACCGGCACCCCGTCGAGCAGGATCAGGTTCTGGTCCGGACCGCCTCCGCGCACGTAGATCCCACTCTGGCCCTCGCCCCCGCCCGATACCCCGGGCAGGAGTTGGAGGGCTTTGAGCACGTCTTTTTCGCCCAAAAGGGCGGGCACGCGTTTGATCTGATCGATGGGCACATCAATGCGACTCATCTGCGCCCGTTCCTCAATGCGTTCGTAGCGCTCGGCGCTGACGACCACTTCCCGCAATGTGTTGTTTTCGGATAGCTTAAAATTCAGTGTGACCCGATCCTCGTCCGGAACGAGCGCGTAACCTTTGGGCTGATACCCCACGTAGCTACAAATGAGCGACAGGCTGTCGGCATCCAGCGTCAGGCTGTAAAAGCCATAGGTGTTGGTCACCGTGCCCTTGCGACTGCGCTGATCGAATACAGTAGCGCCGATGAGGCGTTCGCCCGACGTTTCGTCGGACACATAGCCGCTAACGGTTACTTTAGTTGTCGCCCCCGGGACTGCCGCAGACTGGGCGCAGGTTGGAAGCGCGAGGCAGACCCAATAACCAGTCAGGAGTCCCGATAACAAGTTTTTGTAAAAAATGACCATAATCTTTGATTGGCGGCTTGTTTGCAGCTAAGACGCTCAAATGCGGCCAAAAGATGGTTGCCTCCGCCCTGTTTAATGAAACTTTAACGTTTAGCCACAGAAAAGTTAAGCTCATAAAAAAAATGCCTCCGTTACGTAAAAAAGCAATAATTTTGCGGCCGCAAATCAAAGGCAGGCATTTCAGAACAATATTTTGCGAAAAATAGGCCTTTGGCCGCAGTGATGCCCAATTAGCGCATGGCTGGATACGGCTGAAGGCTTAGTCCAAGCCGGGCATCCGAGTACGAAAAGGGCAATTTTTGCGGCCAATGATGAAGACAAAACAAATTTTGTGTTAAAAAATACGTCACTATGAATCTTCGCAACATTGCGATCATTGCCCACGTTGACCACGGTAAAACGACTCTGGTTGATAAAATGATTCACGCCGCCAAGGTGTTCAAAGAGCACGAAGTGAGCGGTGAATTGATATTGGACAACAACGATCTGGAACGCGAGCGCGGCATCACCATTCTGGCCAAGAACGTATCCATCAATTACAAAGGCCACAAGATCAATGTGATCGACACCCCCGGGCACGCCGATTTCGGCGGCGAGGTAGAGCGCGTGCTCAACATGGCCGACGGCGTGCTGCTGCTCGTGGACGCTTTCGAAGGCCCCATGCCTCAGACCCGTTTTGTATTGCAAAAAGCGCTACAAATGGGCAAAAAAGTGGTGCTGGTCGTCAACAAAGTGGACAAACCCAACTGCAATCCCGACTGGGCGCACGAGGCTGTGTTCGACCTGATGTTTTCGTTGGAGGCCACCGAAGAGCAGTTGGATTTTCCGGTGATTTTTGGTTCGGCCAGAGACGGGTGGATGGGCGAAGATTGGCGAAAGCCCACTACCGATATCACGGCGCTGCTCGACGCGATCATCGCGCACATCCCGCCCCCGGTAGTCGGCGAAGGCACCCCCCAATTGCTGATCACCTCATTGGATTACTCCAGCTTCATTGGGCGTATCGCCATCGGACGCCTGAGCCGCGGCACGCTTAAATCAGGCCAGCCGGTTTCGCTGATGAAAAAAGACGGCGTCGTCCAGAAGCACCGTATCAAACAACTCTACGTGTTCGATGGTCTGGGTAAAAAAGAAACTGATCAGGTGAGCGCCGGCGATATTTGCGCGGTGGTAGGTCTGGATGGGTTCGAGATCGGCGACACCATAGCCGACAATGAAAATCCGGAAGCCCTGACCCCGATTGCCATCGACGAGCCGACAATGAGCATGTTGTTCATGATCAACGACTCGCCCTTTTTTGGCAAAGAAGG
The DNA here is from genome assembly GCA_046296435.1 of Saprospiraceae bacterium. Classification (GTDB taxonomy): domain Bacteria; phylum Bacteroidota; class Bacteroidia; order Chitinophagales; family Saprospiraceae; genus M3007. The sequence continues at coordinate 13,424 of JBKBLI010000053.1, forward strand.
CAAATACGTCACCAGCCGCCACGTGCGTGAACGCCTGGAAAAAGAGTTAGAAAAAAACCTCGCCATGCGCATGCGCGAGACGGGCAGCGCCGATAGTTTCCTGGTGTTCGGACGCGGCGTATTGCACCTCTCCATCCTCATCGAAACCATGCGCCGCGAAGGATACGAACTCCAGATCGGCCAGCCCCAGGTCATCGTCAAAGAGATAGACGGCGTCAAGTGCGAGCCAATCGAAGAGTTGACCATCGACGTGCCCGAGACGTTCAGCGGCAAATGCATCGAACTCATCACCCGCCGCAAAGGCGTGATGAAAACCATGGAGCCCAAAAACGACCGCTTCCTGCTCCGCTTCGAAATCCCCTCGCGCGGCATCATCGGCCTGCGCTCCCTGATCCTGACCGGCACCCAGGGCGAAGCCATCATGACGCACCGCTTCTTAGAATACCGACCCTGGGTGGGCGAAATCCCCGGACGCCAAAACGGCTCGCTGATCTCCATGGAAAACGGCGTTTCGATCACCTACTCGCTCGACAACCTTCAGGATCGCGGCATATTCTTTATCGAAGCCGGCGAAGAGGTGTACGAAGGACAGGTGATCGGCGAACACAACCGCCAAAACGACCTTGTGGTCAACGTAACCAAGACCAAAAAACTCACCAACATGCGCGCCTCCGGCTCCGACGATAAAGCGTCTATCGCGCCCCCGCGCAAATTTACGCTCGAAGAAGCGCTCGAATACATCCAGGAGGATGAGTTGGTCGAAGTTACGCCGGTCAACATTCGCCTGCGCAAAATCTATCTCAAAGACTTTGAGCGCAAGAAGTCCCAAAAAGAAGTCCTCACAACCTGACCCTGTCGGTCAAAAGCGCTTCGGATTGGCCGAGCGCCTTGTCGGCTTCGCCGCCGCAAACTTTGCAGCGCGCGGCGAAAAAGGTCTTTTTTTTGAAAAAAATGGTTTGACAATGGAAGGCGCAGGTTTAGCTTTTTCTCGCTTCAAAAGCACTTGACTGTGCAAAAACATTTTTTTGTGTTTTGCGTTTCCTCGAAATGGCTATTTTTGCAGCCATTTTCAAAGACCCTTTCAGTAAGCACGATCAAAATCGTCTAACAAATGTATCCTTTTCAAACAGTTACGCGATTCAAGCTCAATAGTTTTGATTTTGATCTTCCACAGGAGTTGATCGCCCAATATCCTGCTCCAGAGCGCGACCAGAGCCGCCTGATGGTCGTGCACCGCGATACCGGCAAAATCGAACACAAGTACTTCAAGGATACGCTTCAGTATTTTGGAGACGGCGACGCCATGATCTTCAACAATACCAAAGTATTTCCGGCCCGTCTTTTTGGCAAAAAAGAAAAAACCGACGCCAATATCGAAGTGTTCCTGCTGCGAGAACTCAATCAGCAAGCCCGACTTTGGGACGTGTTGGTCGATCCCGCCCGAAAAATCAGAGTAGGCAACAAACTGTACTTCGAAGACGAACGCGGAAACGACGTGCTCGTGGCCGAAGTAGTGGACAACACGACCTCCAGAGGACGCACCATCCGCTTCATATACGACGGATCCTACGAAGAGTTTATCGGCGATTTGTACAAATTGGGCAATACGCCCCTGCCCAAATACATCAATCGCGAGCCAGAACCCGAAGATCGGGAACGCTACCAAACCGTCTATGCCAAGGAAGTCGGCGCCGTCGCTGCGCCCACCGCCGGCCTGCACTTTACGCCCGAATTGCTCAAGCGCTTAGAACTCAAGGGCGTTAGTTTTGCCGAGATCACCCTGCACATCGGACTGGGCACCTTCCGCACCATCGAAGTGGAGGATCTCTCCAAACACAAAATGGAAGCTGAGTATTTTCGCATCGACGACAATGCGGTAAACATAGTTAACAAAGCCAAAGAGGCGGGCAAAAAAGTGTGCGCAGTGGGTACCACAGTCATGCGCGCTATGGAAACCTCCATCTCGGCGGATTTCAAACTCAAGCCGGTCGAAGGGTGGACCAACAAATTCATCTACCCTCCATACGACTTCAGCATAGCCAACGCTATGATCACCAATTTCCATCTGCCCAAATCCAGCCTCATCATCATGATCTCTGCTTTCGGCGGTCACGAACTGATCATGGAGGCCTACCGGCAGGCAGTCAAAGAGGGTTATCGCTTCTACAGCTATGGCGACGCCATGCTCATTCTCTAATCGAAAGGCTTTTTTCAAACAAATCAAAAGAATCTGGCACCATGTATTGGACACTTGAATTAGCATCTTATCTCGAAGAAGCGCCGTGGCCAGCTACTAAAGAAGAGTTGATTGATTATGCCATACGCTCCGGCGCGCCCATCGAGGTGCTTGACAACCTCGAAGAACTGGAAGACGACGCGGAGTTGTACGAAAGTATCGACGATATTTGGCCCGACTACCCGCGGCACGAAGACTTCTTCTTTAACGAAGACGAGTACTGATGGCATCCGGCAAACCACAGGGAAGCGGAGCAAACGGAAGCGTGGGGCAGCAAATACTCATGATCTTGCTCGCCGTAGCTGCCCTGTGGGTTATCTTTCGCCTGGTCAAAAACGAGGGATTGGGTATCGCCGGGCTTGGCGGAAAAGATCCCAATGCCATACGACTGACCTATGTGCCTGCCGACTTTAGCCCCAATCTCGACGAGCAGGCGACACTCCAAATCCTGACACAGCCCGACAAGTACCGCAAAGAGTTCAACGAACTCGTCTATAACTTCAACCTGTCGCTACTCTTTCACGTCGCCAACCGCATGGGGCTGCCCGATAGCCTGAAACGCGAGTTGGAGCCGCAGTATAAGCGACATCACAGCTATTTGCGCGACTTGTACTACGAAGAGTTTGCAGCCCTGAGAGGAATGGACGACGCAACCCTTCAGTCCTGGTACAACGACAATGCCAACCAAGCGGTCAACCTCTTTCACGAGGTGTCCGGCAAGTACACCTGTTTTTTCATCACCCAGATCATGGCCACCCTGCTCAAAACCGGCAATATCGCCGGCGGCGGACGCAACGTGCAGGAACCTTGCGCCATCGCCCTCAACGAAGGGCTGCAACCCCTTGTCGCCCGACTCCAACGGCAAGCCGCCATCATGGACTTCAGCGCTTCGCGCGGAATGCTCAAGGAAAAAGTCCGTCGCGGCATTGCCGAGTTGGCCACATACGAAATCCAAAACCGCCTCGGCCTCGACAAACAACTCAATTACAAAGTGCTGGGTTTCAACATCTCCAGAACCGACCTGCGCCTCGAGGCGGTCAGCGTGATCAAAGCGGGATTCAAGTTAGACCAACAATTTGACGTGACCTTCAATCCCAACCAAGGCGTCATATTTGTCACGCTACCCCCGCCCGCCATCCTCTCGCACGAAGTATATCCCAAAGTAGATCGCCTCGACGTGGGGTGGCTCGCCGGCATCAGCGGCGACGAACTCAACCGAAATCTCAACGCCCTGCGTCAGGAAGCCCGCCGCGACGCGCTCGAGAACGAGCGCATCCTCCAGAAAGCGCAGATGCGCGCCGATTCGGTCATGCAAATGCTACTCGGCCCCATCGCCAAGGGAATGAACCGAAATTACCGCATACAGGTGCGGTACAAAGATCTCGCGCCTTCCCTCGACGCGCCTCCTGCCACCCACACCCCGCCCGCCCCCCCTGCCTCGCCCGCCCCCGACAAGCCGCGCATGGTTCCGCAGTAATTTTTTCCAAAAAAAATATCCGATCATGGAGGCCCGTAACCTTATCATTGAAGTCGCCGACGGCATCGCCGTCCTGACCCTCAACCGCGAAAAAGCCCTCAACGCCCTCAATTCCGCCGTCCTTGAAGCCCTGGGCGCATTCTTTCGCGAAGACGGCCCCAAGACGCCCGATCTGCGTGGAGTCGTCATCACAGGCGCCGGCGAAAAGGCTTTTGCCGCAGGCGCCGACATCACCGAATTCAGCGGCCTCGACGCCGCGCAAGGTATGGCGTTTGCGCGACGGGGGCAAGCCGTCTTTGCCGCTATCGAGCGCTTTCATGTGCCGGTCGTAGCCGCAGTCAACGGATTCGCGCTCGGCGGAGGTTGCGAGTTGGCCATGGCTTGCCACCTGCGCATAGCCGGGGCCAAAGCCCGCTTCGGCCAGCCCGAAGTGAATCTCGGTCTCATTCCGGGGTATGGCGGCACCCAGCGCCTCGTGCAATATGTCGGCAAGACCAAAGCGCTCGAGCTGATGCTCACCGCCGATATGATCGGCGCCGACGACGCCCTGCGACTCGGCTTAGTCAACGCCGTCGTGCCGGCCGGCGAAGAGGTAACTGCCGCACGGGCCATGTTGCTCAAGATAGCCGCCAAAGCGCCCGTCGCCGTCGCCAAAGTCATCGAGTCGGTCAACGCCTACTTCGATTCCGACGCCAACGGATACGAAGCCGAGATCAAAGCCTTTGGCGATTGTTGCGCCACCGAAGATTTCCGCGAAGGCGCCAACGCTTTTTTAGAAAAAAGAACGCCCCATTTCAATGGCCGCTGACGCGCCGCCGCCCCTCGCAGATTGGGTTCGCAGCCAATGAGCAGGCAATCGGGGAGAGGGTATCAGACGTACGGCGCGGCGGCGATTTTTGGAGAAAAAAGGAGACGGGTATAGGGCGCGGCGCTTGCACCCTACTCGGACGCTACCGGGGCGCGCCCGCCAATCCATCCGAGGTATGCCCGCGTGCAAATCGGCCAACTTATCCCGACCACTCATCCGACTCCAAAAAAGGCAGCCTCTTGCGCCATTGGCGCAGCGCGTCCAAGTCTATGCGGAGCGTAGCCGCTCCCGGCTGCCCGTGCAGCGTCCAGATTGCAGCCCCCGAGTAATCGATAAGCGCGCTGTCGCCGACATGGTTCAAGCCATTTCCGTCGGCGCCTATGATGTTGACGCCGGCTGTGTAGCATTGGTTTTCGATGGCGCGTGCTACGAGCAGCGCGCGCCAGTGCGCGCTGCGGGCCTCGGGCCAGTTGGCCACATAGACAAGCAGGTCGTAGGGATCAGACGCGCTGTTGCGGCTCCATACCGGGAAGCGCAGGTCGTAGCAGATCAGCGGACAGATGCGGACGCCCCGCCACTCGACGACCAGCCGGCGCTCGCCGCGCGTGTAGCGCTCCGTCTCGCCGGCCAATCCGAACAGATGCCGTTTGTCGTAACTCAGCGCCTCGCCGTCGGGTTTGACAAAATAAAAGCGGTTGAAGAACCGGCCCGACTCGGCGCACATTACGCTGCCGCCAACAGCCGCTGCGCTGCGCTGCGCCTGCTCGCGCATCCATTGCAGCGTAGGCCCGTCGGCGGGTTCGGCCAGCCGGGCCGCATCCATGCTGAAGCCGGTAGTAAACATTTCGGGCAACAAGATCAGATCCGTTTCGCCGCTCAGAGGCGCCAAGTGGCGCGCCAGCGCTTCGCGATTGGCGGTCGGATTCTCCCACAACAGGGACGTTTGGATCAAAGTCAGACGCATCGGCGGTTTTTTTTTGACAAAAATAGGGATTGTTTTGGGGAGTAAAAGGCTTGCTGCATTTTGCGAAAAAAAAGCGGCCTTGCCTTGCCGTTTGGCGTTTTTGCCGTACCTTTGCATGTCTTTTGCGGAGCGCAGTCCCGCAGGTATATTTTTAGGAAAAACAAGAAGCAGAGATGCCAGAATCGAGGATAGTACCCATTAACATCGAGGAAGAACTAAAAACCGCTTATATCGACTATTCGATGTCCGTCATCGTCAGCCGGGCCTTGCCCGATGTGCGCGACGGCCTCAAGCCCGTACACCGCCGCGTATTGTACGGCATGTTGGATTTAGGCTTGGGATACAACAAGCCCTACAAAAAATCTGCCCGTATTGTCGGCGAAGTGCTCGGCAAATACCATCCGCACGGCGACGGATCCGTCTATGACGCCATGGTGCGCTTAGCGCAAGACTGGAGCCTGCGTTATCCATTGGTGGACGGGCAAGGCAACTACGGATCGATGGACGGCGACAGCCCCGCCGCCATGCGTTACACCGAAGCCCGCCTGCGCCGCGTAGCCGACGAAATGCTGTCCGATATCGACAAGGAAACGGTGGACTTCCAACTCAACTTCGACGACTCGCTCGAAGAGCCCTCCGTGCTCCCTTCGCGATTGCCCAACCTGCTGATCAACGGCGCCTCGGGTATCGCCGTGGGCATGGCCACCAACATGATGCCGCACAACCTGCGCGAAGTATGCGACGCCGTCATGGCCGCCGTGGACAACCCCGAAATCACCGACGACGAGTTGATGGAGCACATCATCGCGCCCGATTTCCCGACAGGGGGTATCATCTTTGGATTGTCCGGCGTGCGACTTGGATACCGCACCGGCCGGGGTAGGGTAGTGGTGCGCTCGCGCACAGACATTGAAACCGACGACAAAGGCCGCGAAGCCATCATCGTGACCGAGATACCCTATCAGGTCAATAAAGCCGTCCTGATCGAAAAAATAGCCGCCCTGGTACAGGAGAAAAAAGTGATCGGCATCAGCGACATCCGCGACGAGTCCAACCGCGAAGGCGTCCGCATCGTGATCGAAATACGCCGCGACGCCGCCGCCAATGTGATCCTGAGCCAACTGTTCAAACTCACGCCCCTGCAGACCAGCTACGGCATCAACAACATCGCTTTGGTCAAAGGCCGACCGCGCACCCTGCGTCTGAGCGAGATGATCAACGAATTCATCGCCTTTCGCCTCGAAGTGATCGTGCGCCGTACCCGCTTCGAGTTGCGCAAGGCCGAAGAGCGCGCCCACATACTCGAGGGCCTGCTCATCGCTTTGGACCACCTCGACGAAGTAATTGCCCTCATCCGCAACTCTAAGGACGTCGATACTGCGCGCGCTGGACTAATGGAGCGCTTCGGACTCAGCGAGATACAAGCCAAAGCCATTCTCGCCATGCGCCTGCAACAACTCACCGGTCTGGAGCGCGATAAGGTGCGCGCCGAATACGAAGAGTTGCAAAGAAAAATAGCCGAACTCAAGGCCATATTGGCCGACGAGTCCCTCCAGCGCGGCATCATCAAGGCCGAGACGCAAGAAATCAAAGAGCGCTACGGCGACGAGCGCCGTACCTCTATAGAGATGGACGAAGCCGAGATCAGTATCGAAGACCTGATCGAAGACGAAGAAGTGGTGATCACCATCAGCCACGCCGGATACATCAAGCGCACCCCCATCACCGAATACCGCGCGCAAGCCCGGGGCGGTAAAGGGGCCAAGGGCGTGCGGACGCGCGATGAGGACTTCGTCGAGCACATGTTCACGGCCACCAACCATCAGACCCTTTTGCTCTTTACCGAAAGCGGTCGTTGCTTCTGGCTCAAAGTGTATGAAATCCCCGAGGGCGGGAAAACCACCGCCGGTCGCGTGATTCAAAATCTGCTCAACATACCCAAGGAGGATAAAATCAGAGCCTTCATTATTGTCAGAAGCCTCAAAGACGAAGATTTTATCCGCTCTCGCCACATCGTATTCTGCACCCGCCGCGGACAGATCAAAAAAACCCTCCTCGAAGAGTATTCGCGACCCCGACAAGGCGGCATCAACGCTATCACCATCAACGAGGGCGATGCGCTAATCGAAGCCCGTCTCACCAATGGCGGCAACGAGATAATTCTGGCCGTGCGCAGCGGTCGCGCCATACGCTTCAACGAGACCGAAGTGCGCGCCATGGGACGGACTGCCGCAGGCGTACGGGGGATACAAGTGGACGAAAATAGCGACGATACCGTGGTCGGTATGGTCTGCGTAGATCCATCCGACCCCGCCGTGAGCATCCTGGCCGTATCCGAAAACGGCATGGGCAAACGCAGCGCCCTCGAAGACTACCGCACCCAATCGCGTGGCGGTAAGGGTGTCAAAACTATGCAGATCACCGAAAAAACAGGACGACTCGTCGCCATAAAATCCGTAGAAGATACCGATGATCTGATGATCACAACGGCTGCAGGCATCACCATCCGAACTGCCGTGTCCGAACTACGGGTCATGGGACGCGCCACGCAAGGGGTTCGGATCATCCGCCTGGATGAAGGCGACCGCATAGCCGATGTTACGGTAATCGAGTCCTCAGGCGACGAAAATGGAGAAGCCGAAGGTAACGGCAGTCGGGCCGAAAATAATGGGCATGATGCGTGACGCGCCCGCTTTTTTGCGTTAAAATTAAAAACTTGCTAAACGTACATACCATGAAGCAAATTCTTTTTCTGGGATTTTTTCTGGCTGCCATCGGCGCTTACGCGCAGGAAGGCGCTAAACTGGCCAAACAAGCCGGTCGCGCGCTGACCAGCTACAATATGGATCCGGGCGGCAATCAAGCCAAGCTACAGGAAGCCAAAGAAAGAATCAACGAAGCGCTCCAACAGCAAGATGCGCAAGCCTTGGCCTCTGCCTGGCAGACCAAAGGCGACATCTATTACACCATCTTCGAACGGGAGTCCAACGCCCGCATGCTCAACCCCAATTCGCCCTACTCCGGCGACAACGACGCTTTGGTAGCATACGAGGCCTATCAGAAAGCCTTTGACCTCGGCGTCAAAAAGTTCGAAAAAAACGACGCCCTCAAAGGTATCGCCAAAACCCAGGGCGGCATGATCAACATTGGCGTTATGAAGTTTGAAGCGCAGGCTTACGACAAAGCCTATGCCGCCTTCGACGGCGTGATCAAAAGTCACGAGACCCTCTCGGCCAATAGCCAAAAGAGCCTGCTCGACGACGAAAAACAACGCGCCGATATGATCTATACGACCGCGCTCGCCGCCCAGTTGTCCGGGTCTTGCAAAGACGCGCTCAACTACTACAACCAGCTCTATGCAAAGGGTAACGCCTCGGCTGAGGTCTATGAGGGTATTTACAACTGCAAAACCGAACTCAAAGATGAAGCCGGAGCCAAAACGATCCTACAAGAAGGGCTGCAAAAATATCCGGGCGATACCCGCCTGCTCTTTGCTCAAATCAACGAGTACCTCCGCGAGGGCAAGCTCGACGAATTGGTGAATAGCCTCCAGGCGGCCATCAACAAAGAACCGGAAAATGTCGGCTTGTACATTACGCTGGGCAACGTCTATGACAACCTCTACCAGCGCGAGTACAAAGGCGCCAAAACCGACAAAGCCAACGAGTATTTTGAAGCGGCCAAAAAGAATTACGAAAAGGCCATCGAGATCAAACCCGACGCCGTGGACGCTTACTACTCGCTCGGCGCGCTCTACTACAACAAAGCCGCTTTCCTCTCTCAAGAGATCAACGCTATCGACGACGTCAGTTCCGCCGCACTGCGCCGCATGGACGCCATGCGCAAAGAAATGCTGGGCCTCTTCGATCAGGCGCTGCCTTACTTCCAAAAGGCTGAAAGCGTGGATCCCAACGATATGAATACCCTCATTGCTTTGACAGAAATCTATGCACGCAAAGAGGACGAATTGACCTATGAGTTCAAAAAGCGGCAGGAGACGGTGCGCTCCGGGGCAAAAAACCCAAGTTCGTACTTCAAAAAGTGATCTCTTTCGTCAAGTACCAAGGCGCCGGTAATGACTTTATACTCATCGACCAGCGCCGAAACGAGTGGATCCAGGCGGGCGACAAGCATCTTGTCGCCCGCTTGTGCGATCGGCGCTTCGGTATCGGCGCCGACGGGCTGATCTTGCTGCGCGAAAGCGCAGAGGCTGACTTCGAAATGGTCTATTTCAATTCGGACGGCGGGCTGAGCACGTTCTGCGGTAACGGGGGGCGTTGTGTCGCCGCTTTCGCCGCTTCATTGGGCATCATCGGGCAAAAAACGCGCTTTCGCGCTGCCGACGGCATACACGAGGCTGAGATCAGGGGCGCAGGCGCAGACATGCGCGTGCGCTTGAGCATGCGCGATTTGCGTCAGTGGGGTCGCGACGGCGACGCTTTGACGATCGATACCGGATCGCCGCACTACGTTCAGTTTGTGGAGCAGGTGGCGGATATTGATGTCGGGCGCGAAGGGGCCGCCGTGCGCTACGCCGAGCCTTACGTCCGGTTCGGTGGGATCAATGTCAATTTCGTCAGCGAGACAGGCCCCGGGGCTATCGCCATACGCACCTACGAACGCGGCGTGGAGGCTGAAACCTTGGCTTGTGGCACCGGAGTAACCGCAGCCGCCCTTGCTTATGCGATCCGCCGCGATCTGTACGGCGATCTACGCATCGCCGTGGCGGCTCGGGGCGGCGATCTCAGCGTCGATTTTTGGCGGGATGCCTCCGGATTTTCGCAGGTGTGGCTCGAGGGGCCTGCCGTTCGGGTATTCGAGGGTAAGATCCCGGCAGAGGAGTAAAGCCGCTTCCGGGCCAAACGTTACGTCAAGCGCGCCGTTCTCTTCCCTCCCTAAATCCCGCGCTCTCCCTCGTTGACGCAATACGGCCCTAACAACTAACAACTAACAACTAACAACTAACAACTACATGCATTTCCTCAGGACGCAGGTGGGCAGGCTGCGCGCGCTGGCTTTTGCCGAGGGCGTTTCATATCTGGCGATTCTTTTTGTCACTATGCCGCTCAAGTATGCTTTTCAGATGTCTGAGCCGAACAAGGTGGTCGGGATGGCCCACGGGTTATTATTTGTACTGTATATTCTCGCGGTAGCGCAGATAGCCATAGAGCGCAGTTGGGATAAGCGCAAGACGTTTTTGTCTTTATTGGCTTCTGTTATTCCGTTTGGGACTTTTTGGGCGGATAAAAAGATATTCAGCGTAGAGGCTCCTTAGGGCGCGGTCGCCGCCTGGCCTGTGCAGGGGGGTAAAAAAAAGGCCCGGCGTTCCCACTCGCCGGGCCGGAGTATCAAAATGATGATAACCGAAAAATTTCCCTCTGATCCATTGGGCGCCCATTGCATGGCTTTGCGCCAAAAGGCTTTATTCGGATGTATCGGGGGGTGTATCGGGTCAGGGCAGTTTTTCGCGTGCGCGGTCATGCCGCGCCGTAATCGCTCCCTTTTTCCAACAAATAAAAAGTCCCAGTTGCGCGTTCAGCGCTTCCATGCGTCGCTCCCGCGATCTTTTTTTACAAAAAAGAGACCAGGGCTCCCGTAAGTGGCGCTTAGGATTGGCGCGCGCGTCCTACTTAGTCTGCTTTTTGGTGCAGATAAGCGTTGCCAGAGAACGAGATACGCGGTTCGTCATCGTCGAGCGAGATGGTCCAGTTGGATAGTTGTTCGGACTCGCTGTCTTCTACGTCGTCCAAGCGCACTTGTTGCCGCAGGTAAGCGGGCTGGTTTTCGAGTTCGATGATGGTTTGCGGCGAACTGAGCTTAGTGACGTTGATAGGCCGGTTGCGGATTTCCTCACGGCGTCTTTGTTCGGCTTCGAGGCGTCGGCGGTGTGCGTCGGGCGAGAGTTCGTCTGCGTGGCGTTTATCTGCATGACGGATTTTCTCTACCGAGTTGCGTATTTCGTCAAAGTCAAATTCGAGGATGTGGGCAGGGGTTGTAGGAGTGGGTGTGTCGTTGTCGGCGGTGACGCTGTCGAGGGTCGGGCGCTTGTGCGCGGGGGCTGGTTCTTCGTCGAGTCCGACGACCATTCGGGTTGGGGTTTCGGGTTTTTGAGCGGCGCCGGGTATAGATTTGGGTCGGTCGCTGTGCTCGAATCCTGTGGCGATGATGGTGACGGCGATTTTGTCACCGAGGCGTTCGTCGTAGCAGTTGCCCCAGATGAGGTTGGAGTTATGCCCGGCTTCTTCTTGGATGAA
>JBKBLI010000054.1:0-6821 GCA_046296435.1 Saprospiraceae bacterium
ACCACCGTCGGAGCCACGTTGTCGATCACCTTGATGATCTGCTTGTACTTGTAGCAGTTGGCATTGGCGCTCCAGAATGCGCAGTAGTTGGTCGGCGGTTGGCCGGGACCTATGGCCACTGTAGTAGGCGCCCAGGGAGCGGGAGTTCCGCAGGCGGATACGATCGGGCCGGGTCGGTTCTGCGGCGCGTTGATGTTGATGTTCGGCTCGGGGTTGGGCACTACCGTGCAGGCGCCATTCGGATTGTACTGGCACCAGTTCAGGATCGTCCACGTGCGCTCGATCTTGTAGCAAGCATCGGGCACTACCGTGAAGATCTCGTCCACGTGCGATACGCCCAGCAGTTCGCAGTCTTCGCCGAAGAAGGTCGGAGCGCCGAAGTTCGGCGTGCCGTCGCACTGCGTCACCAGCACGTCGTCCGGGAAGCGAATGAAGTAGTTTTGGTTGTAGTTGACGATGACGCGCTGGGTGCATTGGCTGGAGTTGCCGAAGCAGTCGAAAGCGCGGAAGGTGCGCGTGATCGTGCCGCGGTTACACACCGTGTCGAACTGGGAGAAGTTGGCCGTGTGCGTCAGGCCGATCTGGCCTTGATATACTTTTGTATCGTCGAGGCAGCAGTTGTCGGACACCTGGGCTTTGCCGTAAGCCCAGAGGCTGGGGTCAAAGCTTTCGCAGCTAACCGTTACATTAGCGGGAGAGATGCAATTGGGCTTGATTTTGTCTTCGACGGTTACCTGAATCATGCACTCGTTAGCGTTGTCTTCGCCCCAGGCAAGCGAAATGGAGCCTGCGGGCGGCTGGATGTCATATACGCGGAGGATGACGGTGATAGACTGGCCGATGTCCTCGCAGCAGAATTTGACCTGATCGTGGAACTGGCTGTTGGTCTGGCAGTCGTTATTGTCCATGCGGCGCGCCTTGAAATATACGTTGGGCGAGCAGTTGTCAAAGGAGCCGTCGTCGAACGTCGTGGCATTGACAAGGGCCATGCCGTCGGCGCCCAAGGCTACTTTGGTGAACTCGTCGCAGGCAACGGTGGGGGGCGTTTCGTCGGCTACGGTGATATTGAACTGGCAGGTCGAGGAGTTGCCGCAGTCGTCGGTGATGATGTAGGTCATCTGCGTGGTACCCAGCGGCAGGTTTTGCGCAAATCCGAAGGCGGCTAAAGTATCCGGATTCCAGAAGTTGTTGCCAGGGAAACTGGTAATCGTGCCATTGAGCGTGAAGCCTTGCCCGTTGACAAACCACTGGGCTACGGCCGATTTGATACGCGAACAGCCGTCGGCCACGATCACGTCGGGCAGATCCAGCGTACGGTTGCAATTGTTCGAGTTGGTGTTGACCGTGATGTCTTCCGGACAATTGATGATCGGGCCGTCGGCATCTTCGATCTTGATCACCTGAATGTAGAACAGCGGGTTAGGATTGGCGGAGTTCTGGCTGGTGGGTTTGCACCAGTCAAGGAGGGTCCAGGTGCGCAGGATCTTAAAAGTGCCATCGCAGATAGGAAGCAATTGATCCTGATAAGCCACGTTGAATTCGCATTGCGTGTTCTGCGGGAAGAGCGGGATCGTAACGTTATTGATCGTGAAGGAAGGCGTGCCGGACACGGCGGGGTCTACATTCGGGCCTGAAGGGCAGGAGATGGTCACATCTGCGGGCAGGGTGATATCTGTGAGGTTTTTGCGCTCCAGGTAGATGAACTGCGTGCAGTTGTTGGCGTTGCCGCTTTGGTCGATCACCGTCCAGAAGCGCTGGATGTATCCGCTGATGTTGCTCAGGCCGTGGATGGTCTGGTTGCAATTCAGGTCCACCCAGGTATCCGTATAGGACTGGGTGAAAGATCCGCAGTTTTCGTTGACGGTGGGTTCGGCGGCGTTGATGCCCAGGACGTTTTTGAGATAGGCGGGCGTGTAATTGCTCACCGCGCAGGGGATGGTGATGTTTGTGCAGGAGATCTGCGGGGGTAGTTTGTCTTCTACTTTGAGCATGCCCCAGCAGAAGTTGCCGGTGACGGCGTCGCGCACCCGCACTTGAAGCGTCTGATTGATGTGCGCTGCCGTGGCGACGAAATTGCCGCTGGCCGGAACCCACTGGTTGTTGATCCGGGCCTGGACATGGAGGTTGCCGTTGGGGCAACCGTTGCCCTCGGCGATCATGTCCGGCAGGATTTCGGCTTCGCAGGATTGGTCTAAAGAGATCTGGACCAGATTGTTACAGGTCAAAGAGCATTGGGCAGAGACGCGAAGATCGGCTATTGCTATCATAGCCAAAGCAAGCGTCCACCGGATCCCGAGAGCGAAGGAGGTAAAAATCGCTTTTTTCATGAGTGATTAAGTGAATGTGTGATTGAAGATTTTATTTTTTCAATATTAAAGTGACATGTACTGCGCGCGATGCAAAGTTATGTCAAACAATTGAATTTGATTTTTTTTTCATAACTTGAAGGCTTGCGCTCACGCACATTTCATCATTATGTCAAAAACGGCGCCGAAATACGTTAAGGTTTTACCCTGCGAAAGGTAATTTTCACAATGAAAAGCAAAAATGAAGCAGAATTCAGACCAGGTGGTGCTCAAAGGCAATTTTGATCAGGTTGGCTGTGCTCTTGACGCCCAGCTTGCGCATGATGTTTTTGCGGTGGACGCTGACGGTCTGATCGCTGATAAACAGCCGGTCGGCTATTTCTCTGTTGCTGAGGGCTTGGCCGATGAGGCGCATGATCTCCACTTCGCGTTTGGTGAGTTGAAAGCGGCGGGCAAAAAGCTCTTCGACAGGCAGGTCGCCGGCGGTATTGGCGCCGTTATAAGCCCCCAGGCTGAGCGCTTTGCTCATGTAAGTTTCGCCTTCGGCCAATCTTTCGATGGCGGCGAGGAGCTCGTCGCTGGTGCCGGATTTGAGCATATATCCGTCGGCGCCGGCTTTGAAGGCTGCTTTTATCAGGCGCGGATCGTCGTAGGGCGCCATGATCAAAACGCGGGTCTCGGCATTGCGTTTCTTGACGCTGGGGAGAATTTTGAGACTTTCCGGGTCGGACAACTGAAGGTCCATCAGGATAAGATCAGCGTTGTTGTGTTGCAACAACTCTGCCAGTTCGCCTACGTTTTGTACGACGCCTTTGATATTGAAGTTGAATCTCCCGGCTGACTTCTTCAATACAGATTGTAAACCCTCGACGAAAATGGGATGATCGTCGGCCACTACCACGTTTAATGACACCATAAAATCAGTCTTGAGCATATCTGATAACACTTTGCAATTTTCATACCAAATTCGAAAAATGTCGCCTTGGCGTCATTTGCGGCGCCTTTTTATGGGTTTTTAGCTATACGAACAATGGGGGCAACGCGGTTTTGTACGACCGGCGCGTAGCCTGTATGCTACGGCGCTTCAGCCGCCGGACTGCATACGCGCGCCCTTTTCACGCCGCTTTTCCAATCTCTTTTTGGCTGAAAAGGCAAAAGCGCGCGTAAAATACGGGCTGCTCAATGGGTTTGAGGCGCGCGGATCGGCTTCAAAAAGCAAAGCCCCTTCGGCAAAGATTTACCGAAGGGGCTTTGGGGCTTGAGCAAAGAAGCGATTAGTCGAGAATATTGAACAGTTCAACCTCGAAGATCAGCGTGGAGCCGGGCTTGATCTTGGGGCTGGGCGAGCGGTCGCCGTAGGCCAGTTCGGCCGGTATGTAGAACTTGAACTTGTCGCCTACTTGCATGTATTGCAGGCCTTCGGTCCAGCCTTTGATCACCTGATTGAGGCCAAAGGAGGCTTTTTGGCCGCGATCGACGCTGCTGTCGAATACCTCGCCGTTGATCAGGGTGCCGTGGTAGTGTACTTCTACTTTGTCTGTTTCCTTGGGCGAGCGACCGCCGGGGCCTTTTTTGAGCACCTCGTACTGCAGGCCGCTTTCGGTGGTTTTGACCTCTTTGCGCTTTTTGTTTTCGGCCAGGAATTTGGCGCCTTCGGCGCGCGCGGCTTCGGCTTGCTTGGCCTGCGCCATGCGGCTGTAGTTGGAATAGACGCGGTTGGCGTCGTCGTTGCTGATGAGGGTGGGTTCGCCCATGAGCGCGGCGCGCAGGCCTGCCAGGAGCATTTCTGTGCTGATATCGGCCGTGATCTGGCGCTTGAGGCTGTTGGACATGACCACGCCGTAGGCGTAGCTGGCGCTGTCCTGTGCGGTTTTGAGTTGGATAGGTTTTTGCGCCTGAACCGCTGCCGCCAGCAGGAGGGCGAGGAGCGCAACTTGGATTCTCTTGATGATAGACATGTTTGTGCTATGTGTTTTTTTTGAAAAAAATTACTTCTTGCGTTTCATTGCGGCATAATGACGATAAAAAGCTGGAATGGTCTCAATGCCTTTGTAAAAATTAAACAGTCCGAAGTGTTCGTTGGGTGAGTGAATGTCGTCGCTGTCCAACCCGAAGCCCATGAGCACAGATTTGACTTTGAGCACCGAGTCGAACATGGCGACGATCGGGATGCTGCCGCCGCCGCGCACGGGCAGGGGCTTTTTGCCGAAGGCTTCTTCCATGGCGTTTTCGGCGGCGCGGTATTCCACTGAGTCTGTGGGCGTGACGACCGGCCAACCGCCGTGGTGCGCGCTTACTTTGACCTTGACCGATTTGGGCGCCAGGCTTTCGAAGTGCTTTTTGAATAGTTTTTCGATCTTTTTAGGGTTTTGATTGGGCACGAGGCGCATGGATATTTTGGCGTAAGCCTTGGAGGGGAGCACCGTTTTGGCCCCTTCGCCGATGTAGCCGCCCCACAGGCCGTTGACGTCGAGCGTAGGCCGAATGCCTGTTTGTTCGATGGGGGTATAACCCTTCTCGCCCATGAGGGCCTTGACGCCGAGGTCGTGCATGTAGGCTTTTTCATTGAAGGGCGCCTGATTCATCAGTTTGCGCTCTTTGGCGCTGACCTTTTCGACATCGTCGTAGAAGCCCGGTATGGTGATGCGGCGTTTTTCGTCGTGCAGTTTTGAAATCATATCGCACAGTACGTTCACCGGATTGGCCACCGCGCCCCCATAGACGCCGGAGTGTAAGTCCTTGATCGGGCCGGTCACTTCTACCTCCATGTAGCACAGTCCGCGCAAGCCTACGGTGAGGCTGGGCGTCTGGTTGTCGATGATGCCGGTGTCGGAGATGAGCACCACATCGCAGGCGAGTTTTTTCTTATTGGCTGTGCAGAATTTTTCCAGATTCTTGGATCCAACTTCTTCTTCGCCCTCGATCATGAACTTGACGTTGCAGGGTACGCCGTCGGTGGCTTTCATGGCTTCGAAGGCTTTGATGTGCATGAATACCTGTCCTTTGTCGTCGCAGGCGCCGCGCGCGAACACGGCGCCTTCAGGATGTATTTTGGTCTTGCGGACTACAGGCTCGAAGGCGGGGCTATCCCACAGATCAAGCGGGTCGGGCGGCTGCACATCGTAGTGGCCATAGACCAGTACGGTGGGCGCCTTTGGATCGGCGATGTATTCGCCATACACGATGGGGTGGCCTTCGGTATCGTGAATCTCTACGACGCTCACGCCGGCTTTGCGCAGGTGCTCGGCGGTGGCTTCGGCCATGCGGCGCACATCGGCGGCGTAAGCCGGGTCGGCGCTCACCGAGGGGATACGCAGCAGATCCATCAACTCGTCGAGCTGGCGTTGCCGGTTGGCTTGCAGGTATGCATTCAGGTTGCTCATGTGTTGTTTTTATTAAAATAAAAATTCGGCCGCAAAGGTAAAGCTTTTGGTTAAAACGGCGGCGCAATAACGCCGCTGCAGGCGTATGTCGCGGCAGAGAGACACAGGTGGCGGAACGCTGTCTTTGCGCCTGCATTTTTTTTCGAAAAAAAGCAGACGGGAATTTGACGTGCGTGCGGAGCGCGCCGCTTACTCTGCGTCCGGGGAATACAGAGCGGTCGGTAGGCAAAAGCTGTCCAAAGGGGGCCTTAGTCTTCCGGCTTGGCTTCGACGATGCGCAGTCCTACGGCTGTGATACCGCCCAGTTGCGCGTCGCGCGTGTATTGCTCCAAGGATATGCAATATTCGCCCTGTTGGTTGAACCATGTATCATTTTGCAAAAGGATGCTGACCCGGCCCACGCGGGAACCTTGCCGTCCGCGCGAGCGCCCTTGATAGTCGTACAGGTCGTACGATTTGAGGACGCTGGCGACATGGCCGTCGGGGAATCGGGTGTGTAGTTGGCAGTAGAAGTTCTGGTATGGGAAGGTATCCCAATGGGTTACCTCCAGAAACATGTCGTAGCGACCGATGGTATCCGTCATCCGGAAGCAGTAGCGGAGGGTATCCTCCCAGGCCCACGAGGCGCCCTCGATTTTGTGCTCTACCCGATACACCTCCTTGGGGCCGCAAGCAGCGAAAAAGATGGCGAGGGCGGCAAGCGCGGGCAAGGCATAGGCGCGGGACTTGGGCGCGGGGCGCAGGGAGCGTTTTCTGAGCGGCGTGATGAACATGGGCGTAGCGGGCTATCGCGAGGGATAGCTCTTATGTCGTTTTTACACAAGTAATGATCAATGCCGGCGGAATATTGCGCGCGACGAGGCGCAAGCGCATATTTCCGAAAATTCGCTGGTAAACGGGTAGCAAAAGCGGCGAATAGTGGTACTGCACAAAGACGCCGCCCTCGCGCAATTGGCGTTTGCAGGCGCTCAGAACGCGCTCCCGCAGATCGGCCGGCAGCATGACGAAGGGGATGGCCGAGATGACATAATCCAATTGGCCGACGCCCAGGCGCTCGCAATGGGCCTCCAACCATTCTGCCGAGTCGGAGACCAGGGTCAGGCGCGGATCCTGGAAGCGCTTCGAAAGCGCA
>JBKBLI010000054.1:6920-16016 GCA_046296435.1 Saprospiraceae bacterium
CCCACAAAGTCGGGGTTGATCTCGAAGGCCAGAAGCCGGGCCTCCGGGTGCATGCGTTGGAGGATGTATTGGGTAATCACGCCGTCGCCTGCGCCCAACTCAGCGATGACGACAGGGCGTTCGGCGTCGATCGTCTGTGTGATGCGTCGGCACAAGTAAGACGAGCTGGGCGTCACGCTGCCGGTTGTCCGCAGGTTGCGCAGGCTGGTCCGCAAAAATTGTAATTCTTTGTTCACGCTGGATGGTTATTCTGCAATATATGCGGCCAGTTCGGGATATCGTTTGAGGAGGCCTACGGCCTCTGCCTGACTCACAAACCGACCGTTGAAATAGACGACTACGCGCGCCTGCTCAAAGCCTTGCAGGCGGAGCGCTTCGGCGCGCTTGCGCGCGGCGTCGTAGCGTCTGAACAAGCCGGATTGGTAGCGATAGACGCCGGACTCGCCGGGGCGGCTTTCGATCAGGGGGTCGTCGAACATGCCCAGTGCGTCAGAGGCGATGATCTGGGTGGCTTGCGCGGCCTCTACGCGATAGTTGAGACCTGACCAGGCGCTATCTAAGCGCGCATGGCCGCCTGAGGCGACCAACTCGGAGAGTTCGGGGCGTTGAGGCGCGACGATGGGGCCTTTAGCTTGCGGCCCAAAGGCGAGGCGCAGTTCGGCGCGGCGGTTGAGCTTTTGCCCGGCGGGGTTGGGGGCGGCGTTCACGACGCTGCGGGCCAGGGGGTAGTGCGGCCCGGCGCTGTATAGGGCAATCCGATCGGGCGATACGCCGAGCTGGATGAGGGCTTTGGCGAGGGCTTCGGCGCGCTTGACGCCGTAGTACAGGTCAAATTTGGCGGGGCCGGTTTCGTCGGTATGGACGATGATCTGCACTTGCGCGGCGGGGTACTGCGCGGCAAGACCGGCCCACAGTCTGAGCTTTTGCCGGTTGTCGGTCGAGAGCAGATCCTGGTCGTTCTCGTAGAATACCGCTTCGCTGAGGATGCGGTCCGGGCTTGTTGCCGTGGCGACCTCGCTTTCGGCGGCGCGCAGGAAGAGGTTGCGCGGCGCGTCGGATGCGTGAGCGAGAATTTGCTCCTTGAAAAAGACGGCGTACAGATCGAATTCTCCATAGTTGTCAATCAGACGGTTGGAGCTAAGGAAGGCGCTGCGTCCTTCGTCGGCGAGTTGAAACTGGAGTTCGTCGGCGGGCGTATTGACAGGAGGGCTAAGGTTGGTCGGAGCGGACCACTGGCGGGCGACCGGGTCATAGACGCTTTGCCAGATGTCGAAGCCGCCCATGCCGTTGCGGCGGTTGCTGCTGAAGTAGAGGGTGCGCCCGTCGAGTGCGAGAAAGGGCGAGGTGTCGTCGAATGCGCTGTTGATCTCCGGGCCGAGGTTGAGGGGCTGCGTCCACTGTCCCGCGACGCGCGTGGAGGCGTAGAGGTCTAAGCCGCCATATCCGCCGTCGCGGCGGGAGGCAAACAGGAGGGTGGAGTCGTTGTAGAAAAATAGGGCGCGGTCGCCCGCTTCCGGACGAAGCGGACCATCGAAAAGCCTACCTTCGGGGGCGTATTCGTCGCGCACGCCGGCGCTGTCGATCAGGATGTCGCCCGAGTAGTCGGTGAATCCTCTGAAAAAATAGAGCGCTTTTCCGTCGGCGCTGAATGCAAGGGCGCGTTCGTGGCGGGCGGTATTGAGCAAACTGTTGATGGGCGTGGGGACTTCCCAACCGTCGGGGCGCAAGCGGGTCATATACATGTCGCCTCGGTAAGCGCCCCGCAATTCGTCTTCGTATCCTTTGTCGTTGCGGCGGCCGCCTGTGGCGCCGGCTTTGACGGCGGAGAAATAGAGTCGATCGGGGAAATTGACAGAGGGCAGGGGGCCAAACTCGCTGCCGGGCGTGTTGATGCGCGGCCCGAGATTTTCGACCAGCGCGACGTTAGGATTGGGGGGCATATCGCGCGCCGTAACGCATTGTCGGATGGCTTCAATAGCCTGGGCGCGCAGGGGGTGGCGGGCGTTGGCCTGCCGGAGGAAATTTTTGTAAGCGGCGATAGCGGTCTCGTAATCGCCGCTCTCGTGCAGGGTGCGGGCATAGACGAAGCGCAGGTCGGGGTCTTTGCGCCTGGGGAACTGCCGCAGGGCATAGTCTTGGTACTGACGGGCCTGCTCGGGGCGGCGTAGGTGGAAATAAGTCACGCCTAGCGCGGCGATCACGTCGGGGTCGCCGGGTTTGTCTTTTTGATACTGCTGTAGGTCGGGCAGGGCCAGGTCCCAGCGCTTCTCGGCGTAGTATCTGAGACCCTGTTTTTTGAGGGCGGCGGCGGATTGGGCTGCAACGCTCCCGCCCCCCAGACCTACACACCACGCCCATGCCCATGCCCATCGCACTAAGTGCCGTCGTCTCATGCGCGTCAAAACATATTGTAGTACATCAGGATCATTTGATCCGTTTCTTTTTCTTTGATTTCTGCAATAACGCGCCCCAAGGACTCAGCCCTGTCGGTATCGCCTTTTTTACGCAAAGTGGCGCGCATATCGGCGATGCCCTTGGTCGATGCGAAGCGTTTGAACGAACTTTGTCCCATGTCGGTGGCCATGGCCTTCAGGCGTTGTGCGGCCATGTCCACGGCTTGAGGGTCGTTGAGGCCGACCACGTATTTTTGGTAGGACTCGATGAATCCGAAGCTCTCCATCAGTCCGACGCGCTCCAGATTTTTCTCGAAAAAAGGAAGGCGTCCAGGTTTGGGGTCGAGGGCGTAAAGGTCGGCGATGACCGCCGGAAGGCCTGCGCTGCGCTCGCCTTCCATTTTGACGGCGTATTCGACAGCGGCGGCTTCGTCCAGCTTAGCCAGGGCCTTCAGCGCGGCGCCAACCACGCTGTATGCGTTGTCGGGCTGTTCGATGGCGGAGCGGAACAGATCTGCATAGGCGGGGTTTTTGAGCTTGGCAAGGGCGTTGAGCGCTTCGGCGCGCACGGCGGGTTCGGGGTCTGAGACGGCGAGTTTTTCGAGCGCAGGGAGCATGTTGACGTCTTTGGTCGACACGCGCTTGATGGCTTTGATGCGCAGGGAGAAGTGCGGGTCGGAAAGGGCCAGTTGGGTGACGGTTTTGCCGATATCCGAACTTTTGGCGAGGGCTTCGAGGGCTTCGCTGCGGTCGTTGTAATTTTTGGCGTGGCGGTACATGAAGGCCCATTCTTCGGGGCTGTGATCGTCTTTTTTGTCGCAAAGGAGGGCCTTGGCGGCATCGAAATTGATGAGCGCGGGTTTTTGCGCTGCATCGAAGGCAAAGGTCTGCGTGCGACGGGTAAGGCGTACTTGTTCGCGGCGGCGGGAGCCGTCGGGGGCGTAGAGGTCGATGTACAGAGGCAGTTCGAATACGTAGGGTACGTCTTTGCCTTCCTGGGTTTGGGCCACGTCCACATAGGCTTTGCGCGCGGTTTCGTCCCAACGGTATTTGATCTCCAACTGGGGGTGTCCGGCGGCAAAAAACCACTGATTGAAGAACCAGTTTAGGTCCAGACCGGTAACCTCTTCGAAGGCGAGGCGTAGTTCGTGCGCTTCGACGTCGGTGTATTCATTTTTTTTCAAATAATATTCGATGCCTGCAAAAAAGGCGTCGTCGCCGATGACCTCGCGCAGCATGTGCAGGATGGCGCCGCCTTTGTTATAGGAATGGGCGTCGAACATGTCCTCGCGGTTGTCGTAACCGAAGAAGATGAGCGGGTGCAGGCGGTGGGCTTCGGTCTGCAGGTATCCCTCGCGCGAGGGCTTAGCGTGATAGTCGGCTTCGTCGCGGCCGTATTGGTGCTCGAACCAGAGGTATTCGCCGTAGGTGGCGAAGCCTTCGTTGAGGGTGAGGTTCGACCAGCTTTCGCAGGTGACCAGATCGCCAAACCAGTGGTGTATCATCTCGTGCGCTACGATGCTTTCGTTGGTGCGCCAACGGTCAAGCAGGTCGCGTTGCGAGGCCTGCATGAACTCTCCGAAAATAACGGCCGTGGTGTTTTCCATGGCCCCGCTGACGTAGTTGCGCACGACGACTTGCGCGTACTTGTCCCAGGGATAAGCATAGCCCAGCCTCTTGGAGAAGAAGTCGAGCATAGCGGGCGTATTGCTGAATATGGCGCCGGCGTCTTGTTGGTATTCGGGTTCGACGTAGTACTCGAGGTCAATGTTTTTCCATTTTTCGCGCACCACGGCGTATTCGCCGATGGCCATCATGAACAGGTAAGGAGCGTGCGGCTTGTCCATCTTCCAGTGGTCGGTGCGGGTGCCGTCTTTGTTTTTGCGGGAGGAGACAAGCAGGCCGTTGGAGAGGGTTTTGAAGCGGTCTTCTACGGTGATAATCAACTCTTGCGAACAGCGCTGGTTGGGTTTGTCGAGGGTGGGGAACCAGTAGGAGTTGCTTTCGGTCTCGCCTTGGGTCCAGATCTGTTGGGGCAGACCGGCTGTAGCGCCTTCGGGGTTGATGAAGTACAGGCCCTTGTCCATCTGTATGGCCGAGCTGCCTCCGAAGTTTTCGCGCTCGTCGGGGCGCGCCGTATAGCTGATCTCAATGTTGATCTCGTCTTTGCGGGTATAGGTTTTGCCCAGCGAGATGGAGAGGTTGACATTGTCGTAATCGTAGGGGAGGGGCTTAGCGGCGCCGGCCAGGCGCACGTCGTGTATCAGGAAGTTTTTAGCTTCAAGGGTCAGGGTGTTGGTCGCGTAGAACCAGGGCCGCAGCCGCAGGTTGGCTTTGCCCTTGGCCCTTTTTTGCGGCCAGTCGAAACTGATCTCGATGCGGGTATGCAGCAGATCGAAGGCTTTGGGATGGGATGCGCGATAGACGGGCAGGCTGTCGGGCGGCACGGTGGTCTGGGCCTCGACGACCATTTCGTCCAGTTCGACGGGGACCGCGTCGTCGTCGCCCATGAGGGGTTTGCCCATCTGACTCCATTCGGCAGGTTCGGCGGGTTGTCCGGGTTTGTTGGCGCTTTGCCTACCGGTCTTGGGCGTGCAAGAAAGTAAGAAGGCAATGAATAGCGCGATAGCGTAGCTCAGGGCGTGTCGCTGCATGATGGTTATCTTTTTGTAAAAAACGCGCAAAAGTACGGGCTATTTTGCAAGGCGGCCTTACCTTCGCGCAATTTTTCGGCGAAGGGTATCGAAAACCCAAGCAAATCACGCGATCTGACGACCATGGATACCGCAATTTACTTAGAAAAACTACTGGATTTTGCGATGCGCTTTGGCCCCAGGCTGTTGTCGGCCCTGGCCCTGTTGGTCGTGGGGCTTTGGGTCATCCGGCGCTTTTCGGGCACGTTCGATGCGCTGCTGCGCAAGCGAAAAGTAGATGAAAGCCTGCGGCCCTTTTTTACTTCGATGACCGATATTGCGCTTAAGGTAATGCTGCTGCTGGTGGTGGCAGGCACAGTAGGCTTGGAGACTACTTCGTTCATCGCGGTTTTTTCGGCCGTGGCCTTTGCGATTGGGCTTGCTTTGCAGGGTAGCCTCGGCAATTTCGCTTCGGGCGTCTTGATCCTCCTCTTCAGGCCCTACAAGGTGGGCGATATCGTGACGGTGGACGGATACACGGGCAAGGTGGCTGAGATTCAGATCTTCAACACGATCTTGCACGATCCGGAGTTGAAGCGCTTTGTGATCCCTAACGGCAAAATGACTGAGGGCGCCATCGAAAATATCGTAGCCGGCGTAGAAATGCAGGCCGAGATCGTCCTGCTGGTGAGCAGCGACACGCCCATGCCTTTGCTGCGTGAGGCCGCCGACAAGGTAGCCGCCGAATGCCCATGGGCCTTGCCCGGACGCGGCGGGCAGGTGGAGGTGTCGGGTATTTCGCGCGACGACATGAAGGTGGAAATCGCCTGCTGGATAAACGGCGAACACTACGTAGAGACCATTCACTACATGTACGAGGCGCTGAAGAAAACCTTCGATGAAATGGGCGTCGTCCTGGCAAAAGAGCGCAGACGCGAATACGCCGAATCCTGAACAGAGAAAATTGGCGCCAATTTTGCCCCTGTTATGCCGATGTCGCAGCGACCGGCAAAGACTGAACGCAAAGATCTCAAGCCCGCGCAGGCCAAAACGCGGGCAAGCCAATATGCCATACAAGCCCGCTAACTAAGCCGCCATTAAAAAAAATGACCGCATTGAAAAAATACTTAACGATATTCCGCATGCCGGAGGAGGTCAATTCAGTCGCCGTGGATACCCGCCCCGGACAGCGGCGGGCCGTCGAAAGCCTACTCAGCAGCGGACGCATGTTGAGCTACGCCGTCACCGCAGACCAGACCTGCGTGCTGGCCATATTTGCTGCTGAAGACGACGCCAATCTGCTGGAGATGTCTGCGCTGCTGCCCATTGCCCAGCACGCCGATCTCAACATTGTAGAACTGGATTGCGTCCTCACGCCAAACGGTCTGAACGCCGCTTTTTCGCACAACTGAGGGCGCGCGTCCCGCGTCCTTGCCCTGCGCTCAACCCAATAGCTGCGTCGCGTGGTTTTTGGTATCGACGTTGTCGATAATGCGGGAGATGCGACCTTGTTCGTCGATCACAAAGGTGGCGCGGTGGATGCCGTCATAGACGCGGCCCATGAATTTTTTGGGGCCCCAGACGCCAAAGGCTTCGGCTACGGCGTGATCTTCGTCGGCCAGCAGGCTGAAAGGCAATTCATATTTTTCGCGAAACTTGACGTGCTTCTTGGCGGAGTCGGGGCTGACGCCCAGGATTTCGTAGCCCTCGGACAGGAAGCGCTGGTAGTGGTCGCGCAGGCTGCACGCTTCGGCGGTACACCCGGGGGTATCGTCTTTGGGGTAAAAGTAAATGACCAACTTTTTGCCGGCAAAATCTGAGAGGCGAACGATCTGACCGTCTTCGCGCGGCGCGGCAAAGTCAGGCGCCTGATCTCCTTCTTTCAAATGAAACATAATCTGCTTGTCGCGGTTTTATCCTGTGCTGTCCGCGCCCATAAAACCCGCCCGCAGGTAAAATGTTCACGCGGCGGGAGCAAGCATCCTCTGGAAGGCCGCGCCAGGCTCCCTAAGCGCAATTTCTGCTTCCGCTCGCCATCCTCAGGCCCTTTTTCTAAAGACAATATGCGCAAGTTCGCTCCTGACGCGCGCCGTCGGCGTCTTATTTTTTTTTGAAAAAAAAAGAGGGGTTGGGGGAGTGTGGGCCGCAGTTTGGGTAGCCCCATGCTCACAAAACGGCGGAACAGGTGGAGGCCGGCCGCTGTTGGCAGCGTTAGCTCCCTGTCCTTTGCGCAATGGTGGGCCGCCCTTTACAGCAGCGGCGGGAATCAAAAATAAGATTTATGCGTTTCTTGGAATAAACTGTATTGAGTGAGCGCAAGCGCAATGCGTTTTTTTTCGAAAAAAATAATATGTGCAAATGCGCTAAGCCCGCTATCTTTGGCGCCAAACATCGCTTGTCTGACTTATGCGTTTGCGCTTTTTGTATCTTTTGGCGGCTTTGGCGCTGTCGGCCTGTAGCCCGCGTGTGCGCGAGTTTAGGCTCGCTTTCGGGTCTTGCGGCCATCAGGATCACGCGTTGACGATTTTTGACGAGGCGCTCAGGCATAGGCCCGACGTGTTTTTGTTTCTGGGCGACAATATTTACGGCGATACATACGCAATGGATACCCTACGCGCCAAGTACGGCCGTCTTGGGGCTAAGTCCGGATATCGGCGTTTGAAGGCGCAGGCGCGCATCCTGGCTATCTGGGACGATCATGACTACGGCCTGAACGACGGCGGACGCCATTATCCGTTCAAAGCGGAGTCTAAGGCGATATTTCTGGATTTTTTCGAAGAGCCTGCCGATTCGGAGCGCCGCCGGCACGAGGGGGTTTACCATGCTTATCAGTTTGATCTGGATGGCGTCCGCATACAGTTAATTCTGCTTGACAACCGCACTTTTCGCGATGATCTTCGGCGCAATGTCGAGGGGCTCAGGCCTGACAAGCGTTATTTTTATCCGCTGGACTACCTGCCGTATGAGACGACCGATTCAACCTTGCTCGGCGAGGCGCAATGGGTCTGGCTTGAAGCTGAATTGCGCAAGCCGGCTGATATCCGGCTGATTGGTACAAGCACACAGTTTGGGGTAGAGTACAACGGGTACGAGGCCTGGGCCAACTTCCCGCATGAGCAAAGGCGCATGGCTGACCTGATCCGCAGCGCCCGGGCTGAAGGTGTGGTGTTTTTGAGCGGCGACGTGCACTATGCGGAGATCTCGCGGCGCGACGACTTTGAGGGGCTGTACCCCTTGTACGACCTGACAGCCAGCGGGCTATCGATGGACTGGCATTTTGCCACTCCCAACCGCTATCGCGTAGAGGGGCCGATCATGGACAATCATTTTGGCTTGCTTACCGTGCGTAAGCGCGGCAAAGCGGTCGAATTGTTGGCAGAGGTGTGGGATGCGAGGGGCAACCAACGCATCGAATATGTCATCCCCTTGGAGCGCCTGCGGTTTGAGCGCGCGCGATGAGTGGGGGCTTTCAGCGCATGGCCCCCCTGCCCACGCGGATGTTGACAAACTTGAGGATTTCGTCGGCGATACTCACCTCGCAACAGGACTCCAACCCCTGAAAGCCGGGAGCAGAATTCACTTCGCAGATCTTCAGTCCCTTTTCGTCGAAGAGAAAATCGATGCCTGCGACATCCAACTGGAGTATGCGCGAAATCTCCATCGAAAGCCATTGGAGTTCTTCGTTGATCTCGTAAGGGTTGACCTTGCCGCCCCGGCTGAAATTGGCTTTAAAACTCCCGTCGGTGGCTCGTCGCTCCATGGCGGCGATGGCCCTGCCGCCTACGGTGAGTACGCGCAGGTCGCGCCCCCGACTTTTTTTGACGAACTCTTGCAAGATGATATTGGCCGAGCGGTTGGCCGCCTGAATGAGTTGCATCAGATCGTCGAATGAGTTTTTATCCGTACTCAAAAAAACGCCGCTGCCCTGCGAGCCGCTTAGGGTCTTGACAATGACCGGGAAGCGGAGTTGCTTTTCGATGATGGCGGTGTCCACCGGGAATTTGGCCAAAATGGTCTTGGGGATCGGAAAGCCGTGTCGGGCCAGAATTTGTAGGGTGAACAGCTTGTCC
>JBKBLI010000054.1:16112-23801 GCA_046296435.1 Saprospiraceae bacterium
TCCTTGACCGTGTCGATGCTCTCCGACGTGTTGACGCTATAAACCCCCAGGCGCTCCAAATGCCGGATGACGGCCAGCGCAAAGTAATTGGTGAAGGCGCCCATGCGCGGAATCACAAAGTCGGGGAGCTCGACGTTTTGATTGTCCACCCAGATGCTTTTGCGTCCGTCGCGGGTGACGATGATTTCGGTTTGCTCGGGATTGACGACGCGTAGGGTCATGTTTTGCCGTTGAGCGGCCTCGACAAAGCGGTCTATTTCGTAGTTTTCCTGCTTCAGAAGTCCCTCAGAGGGCTTGTAGAGTATCCATCCCAGCATGTTGATACATTGCCTTGTTTTGTCAAGAAACGTGCAAAGGTAGGCCGCGGGTCGCTCGCCTGGACAATTCGCGGTATTAAGTTAGTGTAAAAACTCAAGCCGGCGCCCGCTGCGCCCGCCCTTTTTTCGAAAGAGGCATAGCTTTTCGGGCTTGGCGCCCTTTGCATGGGAAAAAATTGACGCGAAGGACGCCAAGCGGGCATGCGAAGCTCGCAAAGACGCCATGCGCTTCATGCCTTTTTGCGTGAAAAAGGGGAGTATGTGGGGCGGGTTTGGGATGGACTACGCCCCCCGACAAGCGATGCTATTGGCCGATCCGTACGCGACGGCTGTAGTCGCGCTCTAAGCTGTCTAAGAGCCGCAGGTAGGCCGGGTCGTCGTAGGGGATTTCGTAGCCCGGGGTTTTGTTTTTTCCGAAGATTTTCAGTTTCACGGTGTTGTATCGCTTGGGGTGCAGGCGCAGGTCCTGGAGCAGCAGTTGGAGGTGTCGGGTAGTGCGGGTCAGGTTTTCGTAAAACTCCTCGTCGGTGAGGATTTTGCCTGCGGAGCCTTTGCCGGCGGCCAGGTTTTGGGCCAGCGTGTCGATGCGCGTCATGCTTTGGCGCGTGGTGTTGAGCGTGGCGCGCAGGGCGGAGAGCGAGAGGGTGAGCGAGTCCAGGGTGCGGATGGCGGTTTGGGCGCCTTGGTCGATGCCGGCGTTTTTGAGTTGGGCGCTCAGATCGCCCAGGTTGGCGATGATGGCGTTGATGTCTTTTTCGCGGGCGTTGAGGTTGGCGGTGATGCCCGCCACGCTGTTCATGGTGCGGCTGATACTGGCCTCGTTGCTTTGGGCGATGCGGTCGATGCGGTCGGTGATTTTCTCCAGGTGCAGCAAAGTGCGCTCCAAGGCTACGAGCGAGCGGCCGAGGCCCTGCGGGTCGTTGGGGTCGGCGATGGAGTCATAGACGCTGGTCAGGCCGATGCGCAGGCGCTCGGTGTAGGCGTCTATTTGAGCGGGGTCGCCTACCAGACTTTCGATGAAGCTCTTGGTTTGCCCTTGCAGCCAGTCTTTGTGTCGCGCGCAGTCGGGGCCTTGGCAGGGGCCGGGCGTTTCGAGTACGATGGCTTTGCCGCCCATCAGGCCCGTGCCGACGATGATGGCCCGGGTGTTTTTGTGGACTTCGACGCCGCTGTTGAGGTTGATGGCGACGATGATGCTTTTGCCGTCTTCCTTGTCGATGTACATGTCTTGCACCAGCCCTACCTGGAAACCGCTCAGAAGTACAGGGTTGGACGGTCGCAACTGGTCCACCTGGCTGTAACGCACGTACAGGGTTTTGGTGGACGAAAGGACGTTGACGCCTTTGAGGAATTTGAAGCCCCAAAAGCCGAGGGATATGGCGATGATGGCCAGCAGGGCCACCTTCATTTCGTTGTTGATCTTTAGCATGGACAGGTATCTTGATCGATGGTGCAAAGGTACGAACTTATTGCCCAAGCGGTCTGAGGGGCTCGATTTTAGCTTGCAGGAACCCCAGGAGTTTGAGTTCGGCGAGGGCGGCGTCAGCCTCTTTGCGGGTTTCGTATTTGCCTGTGTAGTAGTAGTAAGCGTCGGGTTGTTTGATCTCTTCGAGTTGGGTGAGCAGCGCGAAGTGCCCGCTTTGCATATCCATCCGATTGGGCCATGATATGAGTAAAATGCGGTATGGCCCCTCGTCTGCAAGCGCCTCGGCGGGATTGGCGGGGGCGCTTGAGGGTGGAGTAGGGGTAGCTGTCTTCGACACTGACGCGGGCGAAGAGGGTGTGGGAGCCCCGCTTGTCTGGGCCGCGGGCGCAGGTTTGAGAGCAGGCGCGGTATTCGTTTGTGCGGCGGGTTTGGGCGCGGGCGTCGGCTTGGCGCCGCTTGAGGAGCTTACGGCGGGGCCGGGCTTGTCGGGCGGCGGAGACGTTTTTTGATGGGCAAGTTTGGCCGGAGTCGGGATGGGGGCATTCGGGCGGCCTTCCATTTGATTTTTATACGCCGCAAAAGCCTCGAACAGCGATAGCGCGATCTTGTCGCGACCGGCCTCTGAGGCGATGAAGGCCTCCTCTTCGCGGTTGGTTAGGAAGCCCACTTCGACCAGCGCCGCCGGCATGGCGCAGCCCTTGAGCACAAAGAAGCCGGCCTGCTTGACGCCCTTGTCATCACGGGCGCCCGTTTTTTTCAGATGCTTCTGCACGAAGCTCGCAAAAAGGATGCTCTGCTCTAAGTAAGCGCTTTGCCACATGCTGCCCAGAATGTGCGCCTCCGGGCTGTTGGGGTCGTAGGGGCCGTAGTTTTGTTGGTAGTTTTCTTCGAGCAGGACCACCGAGTTTTCGCGTTTGGCCACCTCCAAATTGTGCTGGGCAGTGTGCAGGCCCATGACATAAGTCTCTGCGCCGCGAATATGAGCAGCGTTGACGACGGCGTTGCAATGGATGCTGATAAAAAGGTCGGCGTTGTGGCGGTTGGCGATAGCCGGTCGCTCGTGCAACTCTACAAATACGTCCCGATCCCGGGTGTAGATCACCTTTACGTCCGGATACGTCTGCTCGAGGTATTGCCCCAGGCGTAGCGCAATGGCCAAGGCGTTATCCTTTTCGCGCGAAATCGCGCCGATGCATCCGGGATCTTTGCCGCCATGGCCTGCATCGAGCACAACCTTTTTCAATTTGTAAGTACCTTTGCCGGCCGGTTCGCGCGCGCCATCGTTCGTCGCGTTAAAATTTTCATAAAAAAGCGGCATACACAGCGCGAGCCACGTTGCTAAGGCAATGGAAATTTTCATGGTGCGTTTTTGTCGGCATCTGGTCTGAATCGGCGCCGACGATCCTGTTTTGAGATGAAGCGTTAAAACGTCGAACGTATTGGCTTGATTATTACAACTCGCAAATATCGCCCAATATTTCTGTTTTGCTGTGCATTTTTGGCCTTTCAGCCATTGTGGGGGCAAATACAGACCGATTTGCCTGCCGCTCAGATCCGGATAAGCATCGATACCTTGCCTCCCGCTCCCGACACCCTCGCCCCCGCTCCTTTACCTGATACCCTTCTTGCCCCGCCGGCCCGAACGGTGCGCCTCTCCGCCGAGGGATTGGACGCCGTAGTGGATTACGGAGCGCGCGACTCCATGTGGTTCGACGTGCGCAATAAGCAACTCCACCTCTGGGGCGAAGCTTTCGTGCGCTATACTACGCTCGAAGTCAAGGCCGGGTATATCCTGATGGATTACAACATCAACGAATTGCGCGCGCTGCCCTTTGCCGATACTTCGGGGCAAAAAGACGGCATCCCCCAATTCCAGGATAAAGATCAGCAATTCACAGCCGGCGAAATTCGCTACAACTTCCGGGCGCGCAAGGGCAAAATCGTCGGCGCCCGCACCCAACAGGAAGATCTGTACGTGTTGGGCGAAAACGCCAAGTTCATCGGCGCGACCGACAGCGACAAAAGCCGCAACACGATCTACAACAAAAATGCCCTGATCACCACTTGCGACCACGAGCATCCCCACTTCGGCATCCGCACCCGCAAGCTCAAAGTCGTACCCGACAAGCTGGTCGTGGCCGGCGTGTCCAATCTCGAGATCGGCGGCGTACCCACACCCCTGGTGTTGCCCTTCGGCTTTTATCCCATCACCCAGCAGCGCAAAGCCGGACTCATCATCCCCCGCGACTTCGAGCGCGGCCGGGAGCAAGGGCTGGGGATTCGCGACTTCGGATGGTACCAGCCCATCAACGACCACGTAGATCTCACGGCCACCTTCAACGCCTATGTCAACGGTTCTTGGGGCGCCAACGTCGGCAGCCGGTACAACAAGCGCTACGCCAACTCCGGCGCCATCAACCTCAGCGTCAACCGCATCGTGCTCGAAGACGCGCAGGCGCGACGGCAGGGCCAGTCTTCCATCCAACTCCAGTGGAACCACCAGCAAGACCCCAAGGCCCATCCCACGCGCCGCTTCAGCGGCTCCGTCAACCTACAGACCAACAACAACCAGAACCGCGTCCAGAACGATTTCGTTAGCGTATTCCAAAACCAGTTGCGCTCCAACCTCAACTACTCCCAACTGTTCCCGGGGCGCCCCTTCCAGTTCAACGCCGGCTTTTCGCACGATCAGAACACCGCCACCCGCGACATGAACATCAGCCTGCCCAACGCCGACTTTACCATGCAGCGCATTTTTCCTTTTAAAAGAAAAAATCCCATCGGCAACGAGCGCTGGTACGAAAAAATCACCCTCACCTACAACAGCGCCCTGCGCAACTCGATCCGCACCAAAGATACCCTGCTGTTCACCCCGCAGGCCTTCGACGACCTGCGCGTCGGCATCCAGCACCGCGCCAGTTCGGACCTCAACTTCAAGGTGCTCAAGTACTTCAACGTAGCCCCCACCCTCAGCTACGAAGAAAACTGGTCGCCCTACACCATCCGCAAAACGTTCGACCCGACTGTCGTGCCCGTCTTCCGCGAAGTCCAAATCGGCGGCGAAACGGTCTTTGTGCTCGACAGCGCCGCCACTCAGTGGGGACGGATCGACACCCGCCGCGAGTGGGGATTCGGCAACTATCGAAGCTACAACGCAGGCGTCAATGCCAACACCGTCCTTTTCTTCACCCGCCAGTTCAAGCGCGGCTGGTTCAGGGGCTTCAGGCACACCGTCAAGCCTAATGTGTCCATGGGCTTTGGTCCCGATTTCAGCCAGCCCCCGTACAGCGGCTACAACCGCGTCATCCCAGCCTCCTCTCGCCCTGGTCGCCGCGACTCGCTCCGCTACAACATCTTCGAGCAATCGGCTTTCGGGATACCCCCAGCGGGCCGCCGCGACCTGCGACTCAACTACACGATCGTCAACCTTCTGGAGATGAAGGTTTTTGGAAAAAAAGACACCGTCGCCCGTAAGATCCGCATCTTCGACAACCTCGGCTTCTCGGGCAATTACGCCTTCAACGCCGATAGCCTCCGCTGGAGCACCATCGGTACGGGCGGCCTCTTTCGCCTTTTCAAAGGATATACCAACCTGACCTGGAACCTCACCCTCGACCCCTACGTCATGGATGGCGCCGGCAGGCGCGTCAACCGATTCGTCCGCCGCGAAGGCGGCGGATTGGTGCGCGTATCCCAGTTTGGGGTGCAGTTGAACACCAACCTGACCGTCCGCCAATTGCGCGACCTTTTCAGGGAGAAATCGGGCGCAGGGAGTGGGGCGGGCGCGGGCGGCGGGCGCGGGACGAGCGACCGTTTTGTGGATTGGTTTGACGACTTTAGCATCAACCATCGCGTTTCTTTCGATCTGTTGCGCAAGCCCGTGGCGCTGGGCCAAACTCGCGATACCATCCTCATCGGCGCCCACAACCTCTCCCTCAACGGCGGCTTGCCCATAGGCGCCAAGTGGCGCATCGACCTGCGCAACATCTCCTACGACTTTCCGACTAAGCAGATCGTCTATCCCGACTTCAGCATCAGCCGCGACTTGCACTGCTGGCAACTCAGCCTCGCCTGGCAGCCCTCGCGCGGCACCTATCTGTTCTCTATCAACGTACGCCCCGGATCGCTCGATTTTATCAAGCTGCCCTACCGCCGCAATGTGTTCGACGCCCGAGGGCGATTCTAATACTTGGCGCCATTTTTGTTTACCCTTATTTGGGTAATTTTTGTGCCTTTTGTAATAGCGATGCCAACGCGAGCGCCGCTTCAATGAAAGTTAGTAATTTTGCATCCGTAAATTTTAATCCGCTCATTTCCTTCCCTCGTATCTCTCGTGAAAAAAAGGTCTCAAGGGCCTGTCATCCAATCACGTTAATCCAACACCTGATTTTTTATGTTAAAACCATTACACTCTGCAATCTTGGCGCTCTCCTTTTCCTTCCCCGTAGGACTACTTGCGCAAATCGCCTTGAGCGGAACCAGCTACATACAAAATTTTGACGCCATCGGATCTGGCCTGCCCACGGGCTGGTCGGTGCGCACCGGCGCTACCGCCGGCTCGCTGGGTACGCCGCAAACCTTTACCGACGCCAAATCTGTGTGGAGCGCCGGCGCAGGCTTTCGGAACTTTGCCTCAGCCAAAGCGCCGCTTGACTCGCTGTCGAATAACGCGGCGCAAAACGGCGCAGCCGACCGCGCGCTGGGCCTGCGACAGACCAATCCGTTTGGCGATCCCGGAGCGTCTATGGTCCTGCATATTGCCAACACGGCCGGCTTCTGCAACTTGAAGTTGTCGCTCACTTTGCAGACTGTTTTCGACAGATCACGCACGACTGAGTATCTGATCCAGTGCGCCCGCGATACAAGCTCATGGGATACCTTAGCAACCTACACAACCGGCGCCTGGACGGGTCAGACCTTTGAAGACCTTCCTTTTCCATGCGATTACGACAATCAGTTGGGATCGGTATGGATACGCATCGTAGCGCTGTCGCCATCTTTTTTAATCCCCAACGCCAACCCCAGCGGGCGCGACGCCATTGCCTTAGATGATTTTAAGTTAACTTGGGATACGACTTGCGCTCCCCTCAAATTGTTCCTCGCAGGTCCGCCATCGGCGGGTTGCGGCGATACGGTGGAGATATGTGTACTGGCCGATACGCTACCCCCTTGCGTCAAGTTGGCTTCTTTACAGTTTGCCGTGCGCTGGGATACGACGAGCTTCAAGTTCGTCAGCGTTATGGCGGATGATCTGGGAGGATATGCTCCCAGCTTAGGGGGGGCGGATTCAACCGTCACCTATTCATGGATTGACAATGATATTCCGCCGAATTTTGGTATCGCTATCGCCGATACGCTCAAGTTGATGACCATCAAGCTCGTCGCCATCAATCAGTCGGGCGCTATTCGCTTTGATACGGCGTTCACTACCGAGGCAATAAATGCAGAACTGACAGAGTTTCCGGTGATGCTGGGCGATGCGCTGACGTTCCCCGTGATCGACGAAAAACCCGAAGCCGACTCGCTGATCAGTTCCTCTTGCCAAGGGGCCACAGGCCCGGACCGTGCCCGGATACGGGTGATATTGCCGGGTAGTCCGACCGACTTCGAGGCAGTGTGGATCATAGGGGCCAATCCTGCCGGACTCACGCCGGGAACTGCATATGGCCCCGGCGACGATGTCCCGGGCATATTAACCTTCCCGACGACCAACCGCCGCACGGCCCGCATCGAGCCTGCCGCTCCGGCCGGAGTATATGAATTTTGCGCCAAAATCCGCAACCGCAACACAGGTTGCGAAAGCGATACTTTGTGCGGATTTAAAATTATTGTGGACACCATACCGGTGGTTGCTTGCCCGCCCGATGATACCGTGTGCATCAACCTGCCCGCTTTTGCGCTTGAAGGCGCAACCCCCGTCGGCGGCGATTACAGCGGCATAGGCGT
>JBKBLI010000055.1:0-2888 GCA_046296435.1 Saprospiraceae bacterium
TGCCCTGATATGTTCCGGTCCAATCTAAAGCGCTTTTGCTGTTGTCGGCGAATGCGGTCATGGGCGTTTCCGCTTTCGTTTTGGATACGGTTTTGACCAGCGCGTACTTTATGCCGGGGGCGTCGGCGGGCGGATTGGCTATTTTTTTTTCGCGTACAAGAAGTTCATATTCGTATCCTTTTTCAAATTCAAATCCTTCGATCTGGCCGTAGAAATTTTCCCAATCGGCCTGATCTTTTGACCATTTTACCTGCATGCATTCCAACTTAGCCGCTCCGGCCGAGCAAGGCAGCGTTTCGGGCCCGATGATCATAGTTTTTTGGATGGATTTCGGCGAAATTTGGCACGACGCAAAGATTAGGCCGGCGACGCCCGAGAGAAAAACAAAAATGCGAAACATAAAATATGGATTTAATTTGTGTTAAAAATGTGCCGGCTATAGATCCGGCGATGGCTCAGGATGGAATGCGCCGCAATTCCCGCAAATTATTTGCAGTCAACGCTTCCGACCGTAAGGTACGCATTTTCTGAAAAATCGGCATTTTGTTCCTTCTTTCGGCTAATATGCCTCGTTTTTTAGGGGAAAGGGGGTGGGCGCGCGGGGATATACCGAAGCGGATCATTTAGCTTCGGGCTCTTCGATCCGGAATCCGAGTTCCAACAGCAGTTCTTTAGCCTGGCGGCCAGGCAAAAAACGGATGACCTGACCGAAGCGGCCGGAGGCTTTCAGGTGCATGCGGGCGATGCGACGTCCCCATTTTTTTCCTAAAAAAACATGCGACACATCATCGCTTGAGTAGCGCGCCGTGACCCAGTAATTGCTGACATACACAAAGCGGCCGTCGGACTCTACGCGTCGGATACGCCACACTGTGACGTAAATCAGCAGCAGCAGCAAAAGCCACAACAGGGTCAGCCCGATACGTATCTCCGCGACTGGGGCCTTGCGGGGGTACAGATCCTCGGCGGGCGTAGCCCAGTGCGCTACGACGATGCCTCCGAGGAATACAACGGAAAAAGCAGGCGCAAACACCCGCCAAAACAGCGTGGCGTTGGATGATAACAGACGTGGCGCGGTATCGGACATATCAGATGGCATAAGCGCTTTATTCGCGGCGCAAAAGTAACCCTTTCCACACGAATGGCGCAACGCAATGCGCGCCGGGGCGTTTTAAACCCGAACTGCGGGCGCTAATTGGTATCACACCCCCGTTATCCACAGCGCTCTTTATCTTTGCACCTGATAATTATGGTAAACTTTGAGAGACTAACCCTCGCCAACGGTCTGAGGGTGATCGCGCACGAAGACCGCAACACGCCGCTTGCGGCCCTCAACATACAGTACGACGTGGGTTCGCGCGACGAATCGCCCGAGCGCACGGGCTTTGCGCATTTGTTCGAACACCTGATGTTTTCGGGGAGCAAGGGCGCGCCCCAATTCGACGAGGCGCTTCAGCAGGCTGGCGGCGAAAACAATGCCTTCACGACCAACGACTACACGACTTTTTACGACATCGTGCCGGCCGAAAACCTCGAGACCGCGCTCTGGCTGGAAAGCGACCGCATGTACGCGCTCAATATCGGAAAACGGGCGTTCAAGGTGCAACAGTTGGTGGTGCTCGAAGAGTTTGAAGAAACCTGCCTAAACGAGCCTTACGGCGACTCTTGGCACCACCTCTCAGAGTTGGCCTTCTGCCGGCACCCTTACCGCTGGCCGGTAATCGGACTCAAGCCGGAGCATATCGCCGAGGCGACGCACGAGGAGGTCAAAGCGTTCTACAAACAATGGTACGGACCCAACAATGCCGTGTTGAGCGTAGCCGGGCCGTTAGCCGCCGAACAGGTTTTCGCCTGGGCCGAAAAGTGGTTTGGCGACATTCCGCCAATACGTCTTCCGGACCGAAGCCGGACCTTCGATCCGCCCCTGAGCGGAGCGCCGAGGCGAATCGTCCGTTCGGGGCTCATCCCGGCGCCGGCCTTGTACATCGCTTTTCGTTCGCCGGCGCGTCTGGATCCTGATTTTTACGGCGCAGACCTGCTGTGCGACGTGTTGGCTGGCGGACATGCCTCGCGGCTCTATCGGCGTCTGGTCAAAGAGGAGGCCCTGTTCTCGTCGATCGACGCCTACACCACAGGCAATACAGACCCCGGCTTGCTTGTGATCGAAGGCCGCCTGAGCGCCGGCGTATCGATGGAGCGCGCAGAGCAAGCGGTATGGCGCGAATTGCACGCGCTGACCGCGACGCCCATTTCCGAGAGCGAACTGCTTAAAGTCAAGCGTAAGTTCGAAAATACCGTGGTGTTTTCTGAGACGAGCATCCTCAACAAGGCCCAGAATCTGGCTTACTACGAAAGTCTCTGCCGGGCCGAGTGGATGAACGAAGAGGTGGACGCCTACCTGCAAATCGAAGCGGAGCATTTGCGCAACTGCGCCCTTCGGACCTTCGTGCCGGATAGCGCGGTCACCCTGATCTATCAGCCGCAATGAGGCTTTTCTGCGCCCGGACAGGGGCCGCGTGATCAGTGCCGGAAGTGTCGCACTCCAGTCATCACCATGGCTGCGCCGAGGCGGTTGCAGGCGTCGATGCTGTCTTGATCTTTGATCGATCCCCCCGGTTGAGCAATGGCCAGAATGCCCGCTTCGGCGGCGATCTCCACGCAGTCAGGGAATGGGAAAAAGGCGTCGGAAGCCATCACCGCGCCCGCCGGGTCGAAGCCGAATGAGCGGGCCTTGGCGAGCGCTTGCTTGAGCGCGTCCACGCGGTTGGGTTGCCCGCAGCCCATGCCAATGAGTTGACGCTCTTTGACAATCGCAATAGCGTTGGACTTGAGGTGTTTGACGCATTTGATGGCGAACAGCAGGTCGCCCACCTCCTTGGCGGCGGGCG
>JBKBLI010000055.1:2988-5947 GCA_046296435.1 Saprospiraceae bacterium
TCGCTCGGTGACCACGCGCAGGTCTGCTTCGGTTTCCATTTTCAGATCGGTATCCTGCTCCACCACGCCGTTGAGCAGGCTCCGGAAGCTGCGCGGACGCACGTAGAAATCCTTGATGCGCAACAGGATCCGCTGCTCCTTTTGGCGGAGCAGTTCGAGGGCCTCAGGCGCGAAATCAGGCGCGATCAGCACTTCGTAAAACAACTTATTGATCTCCCGGGCCGTATCCAGATCGATGGCCGTATTCGTGACAAAGATGCCGCCAAAAGCGGACACCGAGTCGCAGGCGAGAGCGGCTTGCCAGGCTTCGACGAGCGTGTGGCGTCGGGCTACGCCGCAGGCGTTCGTATGCTTCAGGATCGCGAACGCGGGCTTACCTATCCGAAACTCACGCATCAACTGAACGGCGGCGTCGATATCCACAAGGTTGTTGAACGAAATGGATTTGCCGTTCAGCTTGTCAAACAGTTGTTCGAAGTCGCCGTAAAAAACGCCGTTCTGGTGCGGATTCTCGCCGTAGCGCAGCACCTCGGTGCGGTCTATCGAATACTTGAACGACAGGTCGGCCGAGCCTTCGTTGAACCAGTTGAAGATGGCTACGTCGTAGTTGGACGTAGTCTTGAAGGCCCTGCGGGCCAACTCGCGGCGCTGGGCTAAGCTGAGCGACCCCGCCCCCTCGTCGAGATACTGCAAAAGGATGGGGTATTCTGCCTTCGAGGCAACCACGGCTACATCGCGGTAGTTCTTAGCCGCCGCCCGAATGAGCGACACGCCGCCGATATCTATTTTTTCGATGATTTGGCTCTCTTCGTGGGTCGCCGCCACTGTCTCCTCAAATGGGTAAAGATCCACCACCACGCAATCGATCTGCGGGATCTGGTGAGCTTCCAGTTGGGCCAGGTGGCCAGGCTCTCGGCGGGCAAGCAGCCCCCCAAACACGGCGGGATGCAGGGTCTTTACCCGCCCGTCGAGTATGCTGGGGTATCCGGTGAGCGACTCGACCGGCACAACCGGAATGCCGAGTTTTTCCAAATAGCTCTGCGTGCCGCCGGTGCTGTAGATCGTGGCGCCCAAGGCATGTAGCCGACGGGCGAGGGGGTCAAGTCCATCTTTTGAGAAGACAGAAATAAGCGCGCTGCGTATCGGCGTTAAGGACTGATCGGTCATGTCCGTTTTGTTTAGATGTGGCGGAAAAAAACTTGAAGGAGGCGACGCCTGTTTGGCGAATGCGGGCGCAAAGTTAAGGCTGCCGCGACTATTCGATTGTAATTTTTGTAGAATGCCCGCGAAATGCGCCTGCCCACATCCGCCGCGCGCGAAAAACCAGTCAACTCATGTCGGCGTCGGGACTGAGCCGACCGCGTAAATCTCGGGCCCCAAAAAGAAGCCCTGACGCCCCAAAAACAGATAATTGATTTGCACTGTGCCCGGCGCAATTTATCTTTGCAGCCGCTAACGCTTCACAAACAGCTTGGCGTTTTTGGCTCGGATGAATAACTCGTACTACGATCTGGTCGCACAGACCTTCGACTTCCCCCAGGACGGATTTAAACTGAAAGACAATCGGCTGCTGTTCAACGATATAGACGTTTACGAACTGATACAAAAGTACGGTTCGCCGCTCAAGTTGACCTTCCTGCCCAAAATCGGCGAGAAAATTCAGACCGCCCGGAAGCTGTTCAGAAGCTCTATGCAGCGTTACAATTACAACGGCAAGTACGTCTATTGCTATTGTACCAAAAGTTCGCATTTCGCATTCGTACTCAATGAGGTGCTCGAAAACGGCGCCCAGTTAGAGACCTCCTCGGCTTTTGACATCGACCTGATCTGGCGCCTGTTCAGATTGGGCAAAATCAACAAACAGACCACCATCATCAACAACGGCTACAAGCCCGAGGCTTACTTGCGAAATATCGCCAGACTGATCAACGAGGATTTCAAAAACGTGATCCCCGTGCTGGACAATGCGCAAGAGTTGAAACGCCTGGAAGAACTCGTACACAAAGAAAAGTTTCAGATCGGCGTGCGCATGGCCACCGAAGAAGAGCCTAACTTTGAGTTTTATACCTCACGTCTCGGCATCCGCCTGAGCGAGATCGCCTCCTTTGTGCGCGACCGGATTGCCAACAACGAAAAAGTCGAACTCAAGATGCTCCACTTCTTCGTGGACATCGGCATCAAAGATACCATCTACTACTGGAGCGAACTCAAAAAAGGCATCAATACCTATTGCCAACTCAAAAAAATATGCCCCTCTCTCAACGCCCTGAACATCGGCGGCGGCATGCCCATCCGAAACTCTCTGGGCTTTGAGTACGACTACCCCTACATGGTGAACGAAATCGTCCGCCTCATCAAAGAGACCTGCGACCACGAGGGCGTCCCCGAGCCGGATATCTATTCAGAGTTTGGAAAATATACGGTCGGCGAGAGCGGCGCCACCATCTTTTCGGTCATCGGTCTGAAGCAGCAAAACGACGCCGAGCAGTGGTACATGCTCGACAACTCCCTCATCAACACCCTGCCGGATAGTTGGGGTATTAAAGAGCGCTTCATCCTGCTGCCCGTCAACCACTGGGATAAGCCTTACCAGCGGGTCAATATCGGCGGGATCAGTTGCGACAATGCCGATTACTACAACTCCGAGGCGCACATCAACCAGGTCTATCTGCCCGTGCACGAACCGGGCAAAGAGGAGCCCCTCTATATCGGATTTTTCCACACCGGCGCATATCAAGAGTCGCTCAGCGGCTACGGCGGTCTCAAACACTGCCTGCTGCCCTCGCCCCGCCACGTCCTGATCGACAAAAATTACTACGGCGAACTGACCGACTGGGAAGTCTTCCCCGAGCAAGACGCCGATTCGATGCTTCGGATTCTGGGTTACGATTCCCCCTACGCCTCTTGATCTGCGCCTCGCGCATTTTTTGAAAAAAAGAGGTGATACTACAGGGCAGCG
>JBKBLI010000055.1:6047-20268 GCA_046296435.1 Saprospiraceae bacterium
GCTTTTGCGATATTTGCGCAAAAATGCCGATACGTTTCAAAGAATCGCGATATGCCATACAAAATCGAGTCCGACATCCGCAGGGCGGCTACCTTGCCCGGCGCCTTTTACACCGATCCGCTTGCGTTTGAGCAGGCCAAAGAAACCGTCTTTGCCCGAAGTTGGCAGATGGTCGTCGGAGCGGAGCAAGAAGTGCGTTTTGCCTGCGAAGCGATGCCTTTTTTGTATATGGAAGGCTATATCGACGAGCCTTTGGCTTTGCTGAGGGATGAGCGCGAGCAACTGCGCTGTCTGTCGAATGTATGCACTCACCGGGGCAAGACCATCCTCGAAAAACCGGGTAAGGTAGAGCGTGGGCTGATCTGCGGCTACCACGGCCGCCGCTTTCATTTGGATGGCACTTTTGCCGCCATGCCCGAAATGCGCGAGGCCCTCAATTTTCCCTGCGACGACGACCACCTGCGCGTCGTACCTTCGGGCGCATGGCGGCAGTTCGTATTCTGCTCGCTGGATCCGGCCTTCGCCCTCGATGAGCTGACGGCCGACATGGAGCGCAAGGTAGGCTTTATGCCCATCGAGCAATTCCGTTTCGATCCTCTGCGCTCGCGCGACTATCTGGTCAAAGCCAACTGGGCTTTGTACTGCGACAATTACCTGGAGGGGTTCCACATCCCGTTTGTGCACAAGGCGCTGGCCGCCACGCTGGATTGGGGCGCCTACCGCACCGAGATTTATCCGCTTTCGAACGCGCAAGTGGGCGTATCCCGAGGCGGCGAGCACGTGTTTGCACTTCCCGAGGGGCACGAAGATTACGGGCAGGAGATCGCCGGCTACTACTTCTGGCTGTTTCCCAACATGATGTTCAATTTCTATCCTTGGGGCCTGTCGCTCAACCTCGTTCGCCCGCTGACGCATGAGTTGACCAAGGTGAGTTTCCGCACCTACGTATGGAAGCCCGAGTTGCTGGGTAAGGGCGCGGGCGCCGACCTGGATCTGGTAGAGCGCGAGGACGAGGCGGTCGTCGAGCAGGTGCAAGTGGGCGTCAAATCCCGATATTACAAGCGAGGCCGATTTTCACCGAGCCGCGAGATGGGAGTACATCATTTTCATCGGCTTTTGAGTAATTTTCTGTGATTTTTGGCAGCGTATTTGCAACGAACATTATCTTTGAGTGAGAGTCGTCGCGGCTGAACGGAGGCTAAGCCGCTCGTCGATGCTTCCCGCGCCTGTGTCTCCCCCCTTTCGACGAAAAGAACGGGCGATACAAACTGCGGCGCGCTTCGTTATTTTATCTTTGATGCATGATGCCCATGACCGTCCGTTTTTTGACGCTGCTGTTCGTTTGGCTCGCAGGGGTTGGGTCTTGCGCGGCGTCTTGTATCGACTCGGTTTCGATTGCCGTCAAGCCGGTATCTTGCTATTCGTATCGCGATGGGGAGTTGACGATTATTCAGACTTACGGGGGCGAAGCGCCGTATTTTTTTTCTTTAGACAGTCTGTCGTTTAGTACGCGGCCTTTTTTCAACCGTTTGTACGCCGGCGAGTATGCGTTGTACGTACGCGACGCCAAGGGTTGCGTGAGCCGTTTTCCCTTCACCGTAACAGAGCCGGACCTGCTGCAGGTCAGCCTCCACAGTTCGGCTACGACGGTCAATGCAGGGGAGTGGATTGCGTTTGAGGCCATTGTCGATCCGCCAAACGCGCCCATAGCATCGGTCAATTGGCGTCCGATGGAGGTGTTTGTGCAAAACGAACTGACGCAGACGGTCGCCTTGCGAAGCTCTATTCAAGCGGCCGTAGAAGTGGTGTCTCCTACGGGTTGCACGGCCCGCGCCGACCTGTGGATCGAAGTGCTCCAGGTTGCCGCATATTTTCCGAACATCATCAAGCCCGGCAGCCTGCTCAACGCTTGGTTCAATGCGTACGCGGGCGAGGGTGTGAGCGAAGTGCGCCGCATGCTCGTCATGTCGCGTCAGGGCGATCTGGTTTTTTCGGGCGAACACATTCCGGTCAACGATCCCTTTAGCGGCTGGAACGGTCTGATAGAAGGGCGCCCCGCGTTGCCCGGCGTATATGTATGGTATGTAGAGTTGCTGCTCAACAATGGGGATTTGGCCGGCTATCGCGGCGATGTGACGGTGGTGCGTTGAGCCGTCGGCCGGCGCAACGGCGCTGAGAGCTTACCCCGGACCGGCGCTCAAGGCTGGCGCAATGCACAATACAAAACCGAAAACGGCGTTTTGGGCCGGGCGTTGCCTTGAGCGCAGCGCGCGTCGTCGCGAATACCCACTGGTTGTGAGCGCTTTGCGCGCCGTCGCCCAGGGGCCTGAGGGCGTTTAGCTTCAAAAAAATAGGGCGTCTTAGCGCGGCAACCGTTTAACCGGAGCCAAGCGGAGACCGTCTCATCATCATTGTCATCAGCGCAATTATTGCACATGAGATTTGCTACCAAAGTCATTCACGCCGGCATTGAGCCGGACCCTTCGACGGGCGCCATCATGACGCCCATTTTTCAGACCTCTACATATGTGCAAGCGGCGCCCGGCGAGCACAAAGGATATGAGTACGCCCGCACGCAAAACCCAACGCGCAGCGTCTTAGAGGCCAACCTCGCCGCGCTCGAAAACGGTCGGCACGGCATTTGCTTCTCTTCGGGATTGGCCGCTCAGGATGCGGTGATCAAGTTGTTGCAGACGGGCGACGAAATCATCTCGGTCAACGACCTTTATGGCGGGTCGTATCGCCAGATGGTACGCGTGTTCGGTCCTTGGGGGCTGAAGAGCGTATTCACGGATATGAGCGACGCCGGGCGCGTAGAGCGTCTGATCACGCCCGCCACCCGACTGCTGTGGATCGAAACGCCCACCAACCCCATGCTCAACGTAGTGGACCTGGAGGCGCTTTGCGGCATGGCCCGCCGCAGGGGGCTTCTGACCTGTGTTGACAATACCTTCGCTTCGCCGTATTTGCAGAATCCGCTGGACTTCGGCGCAGATATCGTGTTGCACTCGGCTACCAAATACATCGGGGGGCACTCCGACGTGGTGCACGGCTGCCTGATCGTCAACGACGACGAACTGGCTGCGCGTTTGCGCTTCATTCAAAATGCGAGCGGGGCTGTGCCCGGACCGCAAGATTGCTTTCTGATCCTGCGCGGGATCAAGACGCTGCACCTGCGCGTGCAACGCTCCTGCGAGAATGCCGAACAGATTGCGCGTTACTTGGCCGCACATCCCGCGGTGTCGGCCGTTTACTGGCCTGGATTCGCCTCGCATCCGGGGCATGAGGTTGCCCGCAGGCAGATGCGCATGTTTGGCGCTATGGTTTCGTTTGATCTGAAAGACAACAGCGAAGCGGCGGCGCGGCGCGTGCTGAGCGGCACTAAACTGTTTTCGCTGGCCGAGTCGCTCGG
Source organism: Saprospiraceae bacterium (assembly GCA_046296435.1). Taxonomy (GTDB): domain Bacteria; phylum Bacteroidota; class Bacteroidia; order Chitinophagales; family Saprospiraceae; genus M3007. The sequence goes on from JBKBLI010000055.1 coordinate 9,460, forward strand.
CGGCGTCGAGTCGCTGATCGGACACCCGGCCAGCATGACGCACGCCAGTATTCCACGCGAGGACCGCTTGCGCGTAGGCCTGACCGACTCGCTCATCCGCCTGAGCGTAGGCGTCGAAGACGCCGACGACCTGCTGGCAGATCTGGATCAAGCGCTGCGTCAGGCCGGGCCGGAGGAGTAGGCGAGAGGCGCTTGCGGCGCATCCGAATACGGGCTTTGCGCATACCTTTTTTGGGGTAAAAAAGTGAGCGCTCGCTTCTGAAAACCGACCGTTCCCTCAAAAACTTAAAAAAAGATCTTGCAGGATTCGAAAATTTGCGTACTTTTGTACCATCAATGCGAATTGATTTTTTGTTTTTAATCCATATGTTTCCGCGATGTCTCTTTCCAAAGCCGGTTTTTTCCAGATTGTAAGCGTTGCTTTTAATCTTGTCACGTTAATCGGGCTGCCCCGGATACTTTGCCTCCAGAGGTATTAGTCTTTGACGTATCAGCCCGTTATAATCTCATGATGGCCCCTCCGGTCAGGCTCGCGGTTGGGGCTTTTTTGGAAAGAGCGACTACGGTTTAGGCCTTTTGCAAAGTAGTTGTTGAGAAATATCAGGCAGGACCCCGCGGGTGCAGGGTTCTGCTTTTTTTGTCATCGAAAGCAAGCTCGTTTGGCGCCTGCGCTCGTCCTTTTTTTGTTGCCCCGCCCTTGCCCACACCCTTTTTTCGAAACGCAGCGACAAAACTAACATACCTATTGGCTGAAAAAAAACGCATACTCTATGCCGATTACATCCGGGTGATTGCCGCTTTTGGGGTGGTGCAGATGCACACGGTTGGCGCATATCTGTATATGAAAGAAACGGCCGTTTTTAGCGATCCGAACTGGATGACGGCCAATGTCTATTACGGCTTTTTACGCTGGTGTACTCCGTTTTTCATCATGCTCAGCGGCATGTTTTTGCTTGATCCCGCGCGCGACGAACCCACGGCTGTATTTCTGAAACGACGTGTCGGCAAGGTGCTGAAGCCGTTTGCTTTCTGGGCGCTGATTTATCTGACTTACAAGTACAGGGGGTATTTATTCTTTGGCACGCCACTGCCTTGGGGCGAAATAGGCAAAACGTTGCTTTTCGGCGATCCGTACTACCACCTGTGGTTTATACCCATGATTATCGGATTGTATCTGCTGACGCCCATCTTTCAGAAATGGACGAAGTTGGCTACCCGGCAGGATGTGGAGTATTTTCTGGCGCTGAGTTTTACGATCGTGGCGCTCCAGCATCTGACGCCCGGCATTTTTGTGGTCAAATACATCGGCTGGATGGGGCACATCGGCTATTATGTACTGGGCTATTACCTGACGGCTTTTCCTATTCGGGAACGGATCAGTCGTTGGATTTATGGGGCTGCGCTGCTGATGCCCCCGCTCTCGTCGTGGCTGGTGTGGCATGATTCAGTGACCCGTGGTCAGTACTCAGAACGCTTTTTTATCTATCAAAGCCCCAATATCATGCTCATGACGTTTGCGTGGTTTTTGTTTCTACGCACGCGCGACTGGGGCAGGGTGTCCGGTGCACATGAGGCGTTGCACCGTTTTATCATGACGGCCTCGTACAGGAGTTTCGGCATCTATTTTGTGCATGTACTCTTGGTAGACGTGTTCAAGAACGGCTATTTGTACTTTAAGATTTCGCCGTCATACTTGTTCAACTTGACGGTGGCGCCGTGGTATGGCGCTTTCCTCGCAGGCGCCTGTATTTTTCTGCTTTCGTATTGGCTTGTGGGGCTGCTGTTGCGGATTCGGCCGCTGCGCGCATGGATCCAGTGAGCCAGCGTGGGGCGGGAGGCTCAGGGCAATGCCCCAAAACAAAAAAAGCGACCCTTCCGGATCGCTTTTTGCCTGCTGTGCGGGAAGCGAGAGTCGAACTCGCACGCCTTGCGGCGCACGCCCCTGAAACGTGTGCGTCTACCAATTCCGCCATTCCCGCGCAAAGTATGACCCACCTGAAAAGGTCTTGTTTCAAAAGCGGCTGCAAAGTTACGTTGGATTTTTCAAACGGTGTCTATTTTTTTTCAAAAAAAACAAAATGCGCGTCTTTTCGGATATTTTTTCAAAGAAAATCTGACGCTAAGGGTGCTTGATTCGATGCGGGCATGCGCGCGACGCCCTCCGGACTGACCAGAGCGGCGAGACCGAAGGGCCTCGCCGCGGTCAGGCTGCACGGGTCGTATGTCTTATGCTGCATCAACTTACTTGTCCGCCGCAGGAGGAGCCTGCGCCGGCTGTGCAACCGTAACAGTGCTGGTTCAGTACGATGTCCCGAGCGTGCAGCGCTTCCCAATCAAAGTCGTTGATGTGCGGTCTGCGTTCGGGCGTGGCGACCTTCAGGTCGAGCATCTGATTGAAATCGCAGTCGTACAGGTAGCCATCCCAGCTCACGGAGAGGGTATTGCGACACATGACGCCCGACACGGCGGCAGGATTGAACGCATCGATCAGGGTCTGCATATAGGTTTCGTAGTTTTCGCTCTCGATGAGGTAATCAAGAAAGCGGCTGACCGGCATGTTGGTGATGGCGTAAAGCTGGTTGAACGTCACATCGTAGCGCCGTTTGAGTTGACGCTTGAACTCCTGCTCAAGCGCGGCCTGGTTGCCGGGCAGGAAAGCGCCGGTGGGGTTATAGACTAAGTTGAGCCGCAGGTCGCTTCCCTCTTGTCCGTAGCCGACTTCGTTGAGCAGTTTGAGGGCTGCAATCGAGTCCTCAAATACGCCGTCGCCGCGCTGCGCATCTGTGCGTCTGGCGCTGAAGTGGGGAAGCGACGACACGACTTCTACCTTGTTGCGCGCAAAAAACTCCGGCAGGTCCCGGTACTTGGGATTGGCCATGATGATGGTCAGATTGCAGCGGTTGATAACCTGCCGGCCGAGCGCGGCGCATTCCTCTACGAACCAGCGGAAATGCGGGTTCATTTCGGGCGCGCCGCCCGTGATATCCACGGTGGGAATGTCGTGCTGGCGCAGCGCGTCGAGACAACGCTCGAAGGTTTCGCGCGACATGTTTTCGCGTTTCTTGTCGGGGCCGGCGTCCACGTGGCAGTGCGCGCAGGTCTGGTTGCAGAGTTTGCCGACATTGATCTGCAGGATCTCTATGCGGCGCACCGACAGGCGTCCGGGGAAGCCCGCCTGTCGGATGGTTTCGGCAAAAGGCGGAAATTGCGCTTCGCTGATTTCGCGACCGTTCAGGACTTTGAGTTGGAAAAAGGTATCGGCCAAACGGCTGCCCCGTTGTAGCAGCGATTTGGTGCGTTGATGTATGCCCATGAATTTACATGCTGATGTTTTCGGCGTGATTCATCATTTGCACGCCATAAACCAGGCTGGAGCCGGCGCGAATGACAGCGGCTACCTGTACGGCTTCCATCATTTGCTCTTCGTCGGCGCCTTTTTCGAGAGAGGCGGAGGTGTAGGCGTCGATGCAATACGGGCACTGGATGGCATGGGCAACGGCAAGGGCAATCAACGACTTTTCGCGTTCGCTGAGCGCGCCTTCCTGCATCACTTCCCCGTACCATGCGAAGAATTTATCTCCCATGGGTTTTTGCCATTTGGTGATGGCGCCAAATTTAGCCAGATCGGCCGGATCGAAATATTGCTTTTTTGACATGACAATGATGTGTTTGAACTGATATACGCAGAAAAAGGTTTGATGGTTTGAGACAGTCTGGAAAAAGTTGCGCCGACTCAAAATCGATGCAAAGAAAGACCAACCAACGGACTTGTCGGCTTTTTTTGTTCCTTATTCGCTTAAAATGTTCGTCAAAGGACAATTAGATGAACTTAACAGGGCGGCTTTGGCGTTTATCAGCCTAACTTTGCGCTCTGACGCCCTCGCTTCACGCCCTTTGCCCCTCGCCCGCCCGTCTCTGCGCCCCGTGCGCGCACCTTTTTTCATACGAAAAAAAAATACAACCCAGCATTGGCTAATCCGGTCTTAGATAATCAGCAAATACGCACTTTGGGCGGCAATTTAGAACTGCTGGCCCAACAAGTGGTCGAAGGTTTTATCGTGGGTCTTCACCGCAGTCCCTTCCATGGATTCTCGGTCGAGTTTGCCGAACACCGGCTATACAACCCCGGCGAAAGCACCCGAAACATCGACTGGAAAGTGTATGCCCGCACCGACAAGCTGTTCGTCAAGCGCTATGAGGAGGAAACCAACCTGCGCTGCCAGATCGTAGTGGACGCATCCTCGACCATGTATTATCCGTGGGACGAAAAAAATCCGGAAAAATACCGCTACGAAAACAAATTTGCTTTTGCCGCACAGTCGGCGGCTGTGCTGATGAACATTCTGCAACGCCAGCGCGACGCCTTTGGCCTTACTTTGTTTGATGATCAGGTGCGGATCAACACCCGTTGTAAATCGAGCGCCATCCATTACCGTTTGTTGCTGTCGTACCTGAGCGAGCGCCTCGAAAATCCGCAACTTAACCGCCCGACCGATCTGGCCGCCAACCTGCACGAAATTGCCGAGTCCATACACCGGCGCTCTCTGGTAGTCATCTTCACGGATGTGATGGAAAACCCCCAAAAAGCGGAAGAGGTATTCGCTGCGCTCCAACACTTGCGCTACAACAAACACGAGGTCATCTTATTTCACGTCACGGACCACAAGACCGAACTCCGCTTCGAGTTCGAAAACCGCCCTTACGTGTTCGTGGATATGGAGTCGGGGCACGAAATCAAGCTCCAACCCAACCAGATCAAAGACTACTACGTGGAGCAAGTCGATGCGTTCAAAAAGGCGCTGCGCCTAAAGTGCCTGCAGTTCAAAATCGACTTTGTGGAAGCGGATATACGCGATGGATTTCTCCCCGTCTTGCAGGCTTGGATGGCCAAACGCGCCAAAATGGGATAATACACCCGCAGACGGCGCAGCGGGCAGAGCAGACAAGGGTAAAGAGTTGCAAGGAGCCGGTCAAGCGATCGATCCCCAGGCGGGGCAGGCGTCCGGCAACGCGGTCTAAACCTATTTTCTTTGAAAAAAGATGATCAAACTCAGCGAAATCAGTACCAAAGCGCCGAAAGGCGCCGACAAAAAGGCCATCATCGAGGAAACCGAAGCGCTGGTGCGCGAACTCGGCAGACTCCAGCACATCATGTATGCCCAAGGCAAGTATTCGGCCTTGGTAGTCCTGCAAGGGATGGATGCCAGCGGCAAAGACGGCGCGGTGCGCGACGTGTTCGCACGGTGTACCATCGCTGGTCTCGACCTGGTGTCATTCAAGAAGCCCACCGAGTTGGAGATGGCGCACGATTTTCTGTGGCGGGTGCACCGCTGGGCGCCCGAACGCGGCATGCTCACCTTGTTCAACCGCAGCCATTACGAGGATGTCCTCATCCAGCGGGTCCACCAATGGATCGACATGGAGCGTGTCGAAAAGCGCATGCAGGCGATCAACGCCTTCGAAGAACTGCTGCAATTCGACAACGATACCCAGATATTCAAGTTTTACATGCACATCTCCTACGAGGAGCAAGAGCGCCAACTGCAACAGCGCATCGACGATCCGGACAAGCGTTGGAAACACAGCGACGGCGACTGGGAGGAGCGCAAGCACTGGCCCGCTTACATGGAGGCCTACGAATACGCCATCAACAATAGCCGCATACCTTGGCACATTTGTCCGGTGGACAACCGCTGGTATCGCAACTACTTCATGGCCAAAACCCTGGTGGAGGGCTTGAAAAAATTAGACCTGAAGCTCCCCTGAGCCGCGTCTTTCTTTTTCGAAAAAAAGCTTTTGCGGAGCGGACTATCCCGCAGCGCGCTTGTCGCCGCGTCAAAAAAAACAAGCCGCCATGGCAACCCGCCGGAAAACGTGTGGGAACAGACGTTTTTCAAAATAGCAGAGGAACGGAATCCCGGCAGTATGGTTTGCGCAGGCGGCTGTTTTTGTTGTCAAACGGTCTAACTATGCCTTGATTTTCAGGCAGAACAGGCTTCGCAGGTCGGATCGTCAAGGCTGCACAATTTGACCTCGCCGGCCTCTACAGGTTTCATTTTGCGCACCTGATCTACAGCGAGCGGGGCATTGCCCTGGGCGCTTTGCGCATCTTTTTTGTTGACGACCACATTCTGGTGTTTGGCGTCGAGCGTGAATTTGATCGGATCTACCGCCGCGCGCGAACGCAGGTAGTACATGCCGGTCTTGAGTCCTTTTTTCCAGGCATAGAAATGCATGGAGGTCAGCTTGGCAAAGGTAGGCGACTCTACGAAGACGTTCAGGCTCTGGCTTTGGCAGATGAAAGCCCCGCGATCGGCGGACATGTCGATGAGCACGCGCTGGCTGATCTCGTAGGCGGTTTTGTACAGTGCGCGAATGTCTTCGGGTATGATTTCTATGCTTTGGATAGAGCCGTTGTTGGCCATGATCATCTGGCGCATTTCTTCATTCCACAGCCCCAGGCGCACCAAATCGCGCATGAGGTGCTTGTTGACTACAATGTGTTCGCCGGCCAGAGTGCGGCGGGTGTACAGATTGGATGTGTAAGGCTCAAAGCACTCGTTGTTGCCGAGGATTTGGCTGGTGCTGGCGGTGGGCATGGGCGCGAGCAAGAGAGAGTTGCGCACGCCGACGCGCATAACGCGCTCCCGCAGGCTATCCCAGTCCCAGCGTCCGCTCGGCTTTACGCCCCAGAGATCGAATTGGAATTGCCCTTGCGACAGGGGCGACCCCTGGAAGGAACTGTACGGGCCATGTATTTCGGCCTGGTTGCAGCTTTCGGTCATGGCGGCGAAATAGATCGTCTCGAATATATCGGCGTTCAGACGGCGGGCTTCTTCGCTATCAAAGGGATAGCGCATCAGGATGAAGGCGTCGGCCAGACCCTGCACGCCCAAACCGATGGGGCGGTGCCGCATGTTGGAGTTGCGGGCCTCGGGCACGGGGTAGTAATTGATATCGATCACCTTGTTGAGGTTGCGAGTCGCTACGCGGGTGATCTCAAACAGTTGTGCAAAGTCAAAATCGCCGTCTTTGACGAATTTGGGCAGGGCGATCGAAGCCAGATTGCACACTGCCACTTCGTCGGGCGAGGTGTACTCCAAGATCTCGGTGCACAGGTTAGACGAGCGGATGGTACCGAGGTTTTTCTGGTTGCTCTTCTTGTTGACCGCGTCTTTATAGAGCATGTAGGGCGTGCCGGTCTCAATCTGGCTTTCGAGGATGGCGTTCCACAACTCACGGGCTTTGACGGTGCGGCGCTGACGGCCCTCGCTTTCGTACTGGTGATACAAGGCTTCGAACTCGCCGCCGTAGGTATCGTACAGCCCGGGCGCTTCGTTGGGACAGAAGAGCGACCACTCGGCGTCCTTTTCTACGCGCTCCATGAACAGGTCGGGAATCCAAAGCGCGTAGAAGAGGTCGCGCGCGCGCAGTTCCTCTTTGCCATGGTTCTTCTTGAGTTCGAGGAATTCAAACACGTCGGCGTGCCAAGGCTCCAGATACACCGCGAAGGCGCCTTTGCGCTTGCCGCCGCCCTGGTCCACGTAGCGCGCCGTGTCGTTGTACACGCGCAACATCGGGATGATCCCGTTGGAGGAGCCGCCGGTGCCTTTGATATAGGAGCCGGTGGCCCGAATGTTGTGTATGCTCAGACCGATGCCGCCGGCGCTCTGGCTGATCAGCGCGCAGCGCTGGAGCGTTTCGAAAATCCCTTGTATGCTATCGTCGGTCATGCTGAGCAGGAAACACGAACTCAGTTGCGGTTTGGGCGTTCCGGCGTTGAAGAGCGTGGGCGTGGCGTGAATAAACCAGCGCTCGCTCATCAGATTGTAGGTTTCTATGGCGGCTTCGATGTCTTCGCCGTGTATGCCTACGGCCACGCGCATGAACAGGTGCTGCGGGCGTTCGACCACCTTGCCGTGCATGCGCATGAGATAGGAGCGCTCCAGCGTCTTGAAGCCAAAGTAATCGAAGTCAAAATCGCGGTCAAAAATCAGCGCGCTGTCTAAGCGGTTCTTGTGTTTCATCACGATCTTGTGCGTCTCTTCGCCGATCAGCCCCGCCTTTTCGCCGGTTTTGGGATCGACGTAGTTGTACAATTCGTGGATCACTTTGCTGAACGACTTCTCAGTCTGCTTGTGCAGGTTCGACACCGCCACACGGGCAGCCAGCAGCGCATAGTCGGGGTGAATAGTGGCCATGGTGGCGGCAGTCTCGGCGGCGAGGTTGTCCAACTCGTGCGTGCTGACTCCGTCGTAAATACCCATGATCACCTTTCGGGCGATGTCGATGATGCTGACGTAGTTGGTGTCGAGTCCGTAGGAAAGTTTTTTGAGTCTGGCCGTGATTTTGTCGAAGGATACGTCTTCGCGGCGTCCGTCTCGTTTTACGACTTGCATGGTGGTTGAAGCGTGATTAAGATGGTTTGAGAAAAAATTTGGGTTGCATTGTCAGAAGTCTGCGCTCGTGTCGAACACCTGCTCTGTTCTGTCGGCTGTCACGCCGGCTTTTTGGTAATCGCCTACGCGCTTTTCGAAGAAGTTTGTTTTGCCCTGGATAGAGATCATATCCATCCACGGGAAAGGATTGACGGCGCCATACACCTTGTCGTTGCCCAAGGAGGCCAGGAGTCGGTCGGCTACGAATTCGATGTACTGCGTCATCAATTCGGCGTTCATGCCAATCAGGCTGACCGGCAGGGCGTCGGTCACGAACTCTTTTTCGAACGCGACGGCCTCCGTAATGATGGCTTCGATTTCGCTCGGGTCAAGCTTGTTTTGAAGCATCGAATACAGGTAGCACGCAAAATCGCAGTGCATACCTTCGTCGCGGCTGATGAGTTCGTTGCTGAAGGTCAGGCCGGGCATCAGACCGCGCTTTTTGAGCCAAAAAATAGCGCAGAACGAGCCGGAGAAAAAGATCCCCTCCACAGCCGCAAAGGCAATCAGCCGGTGCGCAAAAGTCGGGGCGTTTTCGATCCAACGCAAGGCCCATTCGCCTTTCTTGGACACGCAGGGCAGGGTGCGCAAGGCATTGAACAGGTAATCCTTCTCCTTGTTGTCCTTGATATAGGTGTCGATCAGCAGGGAGTACATCTCGGAGTGGATGTTCTCAATCGCAATCTGGAAACCGTAAAAACAGCGCGCTTCGGGTATCTGTACTTCCCGCATGAAGTTGAGCACGAGATTCTCGTTCACAATCCCGTCGCTGGCGGCAAAAAAGGCCAGCACGTGTTTGATGAAGTGGCGCTCATTGTCGTTGAGCTTGTTGTCCCAGTCGTTCAGGTCAGAACTCAGGTCAACCTCCTCCGCCGTCCAAAAAGACGCTTCAGCCTTCTTATACCAGTCCCAAATCACAGGGTATTTGATCGGAAAAAGTACAAAGCGGTCGGGATTGTCGGCCAGGATTGGCTCTACGGTTACATCCGTGTGTTGGGCAGTATTCATAGTATTGTGTGTTGAAAAAACTAACTTTCTGATCGCAGCGAAAAGCGGCTAAAATCCCCCTCGGCCCCTTCGCCGTCATATCGCATTTGCGCTGTTTAACCCGCGCGCCACCAAATCGCAGAGGGAAATCTACCGCTTGCTCAAACAAGTCCACAAAAGTAAGTCGGTTTTGGCCTATATCAAAAAGTATTTTTCCACAATTGTTGATAACTTCTATAACCCGTTGATTACCAAAGCATTTTCAAAGGCGTTATTTTTATTCACATTGTGGATAACTTGATGTGAAAAAATATTTTCTCCTGCGGCCATGGACTTTGGAGTCTCTGAAGTTGACTTTTAGGCGCTTGAAACGTCGATTTGCAGCGGCTTTAGCCCCCCGAGCGGCTCCTGCGCGCGGGAGTCGCAAGCAAGGACAAACGGAACGGGCGTGCACCGTGGATTCAGAGGCCGAAAGCGAGAAGGCCCTCGAGCAGGCGCATTTGGTTGGCCGCCCGGCGCCTGTTTTGCTCCGTATCGGCCACGCGATAATACATGTCGCCAAGCAAATAGTCGCTCAAAAAGCGCAGGAATTGGATGTATATCACCACGGCAGCCGCGTAGCGCAGGTTCTTGCGCTCCAGAGGGTTGAGCCACGAATGAGTGCTGTGGAGATATCCCTCCTCCAGCGCGCGGTATATTTGGCCGGAAAAAACCGGTTCAGGGCCCGCATAATCCTCCTCCGACAGGTTGCAATACGAACGGGCCATATCCCCGAAGTCGTACAGACAAGGTCCGGGCATCAGGGTATCCCAGTCGATCAAGGCTTTGGGCTTCGTGGTGTGTGCGTCGAAGAGCAGATTGCCAATCTTCGGGTCGGCGTGGATGAGCCGTCGGGGCATGGCGCCGCGCTCCTGCCACCGGATGAAACGCTCGGGCAGATGGATCCATTGGAAGGCGTATGCTATCAGAGTCTGGGCCTGACTGGCTCGGGCTGACTCGGCGCGGCTCAGGCCCGCCTTGAATGCGCCTATCCGATCCCTGAATCGCAAGAAATCGGGCAGCGCTGGATGTATGGCCTCCGGGCTGATATCGCCGGCATAGCTATGAAATTCGCCCACAAACCGGCCCGCTTCGCAGGCTTGATCCGCGCTTTGCACCTTGTCGAAAACGCAGGCGTCCTCAATTGCCTCAAACATGCGCCAAGCAGATTGTCCCGACCAAACAAACAGCCGCCCGTCGAGCGCGGGCCGGATTTGCAGGGCCGCGTGCGGATACCCTCTGGCCCGCAGATGCCCGGCCATAGCGACAATGTTGCGCTGAATGATCTGTGGGTTCGAAAAGACTTTCGTGTTGATCCTTTGCAAATAAAATTCTGCTCCCGCTG
>JBKBLI010000055.1:20366-22820 GCA_046296435.1 Saprospiraceae bacterium
TTTTCGCCAAACTCCACGCCCGAGTGATAAGGCGTTTGCCCGTCGTTGAACAGCACGCCCCGCAGGTCGTGCATATAGCCTCCCTGAGCGTGGATCAGTTCGCCGAAAAGGCCCTGCCGCACCATGTTGAGCGCGGCCATCACATCGCGGCGGTAGCACACGTTTTCGAGGGCCATGATGGGGGTTTTGGTCGCCTCGTAGGCCTTCACATAGTCCCAACACTCCTGCAGACTCATGGCGCCGCCGACTTCCATGCCTACGATTTTGCCGGCGTACATGGCATCTACGCCCTGCGTACGGTGCCACTCCCAGGGCGAGGCGATGATCACGGCGTCTATGTCTGCGCGCTTGAGCAGGTTGCGGTAGTCATAGTCGCCATTGCCATACACTGCGGCTTCGGGCCGCTTATGTTTGCGCAAAATATCTTGCGCGGCGCGGACCATGCGCGCATCCGGATCGGCCAGCGCGACGATCTCTACATCTGCCCGCGGGCAGAGTTCGTTGAGCAGCGATTGACCCCGCAGTCCTACAGCGACGAACCCAAGGCGCACCTTGGTCATGCCGCCGATATTGTTGGCATACGAAAAAAGCGAGTTGGGCAAGACCAACGCGCCGGTCCCGGCCATCGCCATGGTTTTGATGAATGTTCTTCTGGTTTGCTTCATAACATTAGCGGTAAAAAGGCGACTGACCCAAAGGCGCGTCGCATTGCAGATGCGTAAATCGGGCAGAAAAAAGAGCGGCGACCCCGCGCCTCCTCACAAATCGCCCAACTGAGGCCGCAGGATGATTTCTTCCACTACCGCGCTGGGCGACAAATCGTAGGCCGCCCAGATACTTCGGGCTACGTCGGAAGCCTGCATCAGACGCGACTCCTCCGCCTGAAATCCAGCCCATGAGTCCGACCACGTAGCGCCGGGCAGGATCGAACTGACCTTTATTCCAAGGGGTTTGAGTTCTTCGCGCAGCACTTTGGAGAAGCCAAGCAGCGCAAATTTGCTGATGCTGTACGAGCCGCCATTCGGATAGGCCATGAAACTGGCGATGCTACACATGTTGAAGATGTGTCCGCTGCGGTGCGGCGTCATCAGCGGCAGCAGGGCGCGGGTAAGGTGGTACGCGCTGTAGAGGTTGATCTCCATGAGCGTCTCAAGCGCGCCGTCGGATTCTTCGGTGATTTTGCCCGGCAAAAAAATGCCCGCATTATTGACCAACACGTCTAGCGAATGCAGATGGCTTTTAGTCCATTCCGCCAATTCGAGCAACTCGGACTTCTTCCCCACGTCGCAGGGATGGGCAAACAAACGCGAGCGGGGATACTCCCTGGCCCACAGATCGCCCATAGCGTCAAGGTCGGCCCTCGTGCGAGCGCAGACATACACATCAAATTCGCGCTCCGCAAAAACGCGGGCGACGGCCAGGCCAATTCCCTTGGTCCCGCCGCTGATCAGGATACTTTTTTTCATAAAAAATGCTTAGCGGCGCTAAAGTTCCTCATCTTTGCGTTATCAATCGCCATTTTTTCAAAAACCGCCGCTTCTCCGCATTTGATGAAAGAAATATTGTCCAGATACAACTACCTCACCCATTTGGGGCGTTACCTGATCATGCTGCGGCAGTCTGTCAGTCGCCCGGAGAACCTGACCATGTATTGGCGCGAGACCATGCGCCAGATGAACGAAATCGGAATCGGCTCGCTGATCATCGTATGCCTCATTTCGGTGTTCATCGGCGCGGTATCGGCCATCCAGTTCGCTTACCAACTCGACGGCCAATTGGTGCCCCGTTACTACATCGGCTACATCGTGCGCGATCTGGCGCTCATCGAGCTATCGCCCATGATCACCTGCCTGGTACTCGCCGGCAAGGTAGGATCCAACATGGCGGCAGAGATCGGCGGCATGCGCCAAAAAGAACATATTGACGCTATGGAAGTGATGGGCATCAACACGGCCTCGTATATCATCATGCCCAAGATCATCGCCTCGCTCTTTGTCATTCCAATTCTGGTGACTGTCTCCGCTTTTGTCGCAATTCTGGGCGGCTATTTAGCCAGCGTGCCTGCCGGTATCATCACAGAGGACGAATACATACGCGGGCTTCTGTCGTGGTACAATCCCAAAAACTCGGAGATGATGTACGTCAAAGCCGTCGTTTTTGCCTTTCTGCTGACCACCATCTCCTGCTATCAGGGGTACTACGTCAAGGGCGGCAGCATTGAGTTGGGCAAAGCCAGCACCCGCGCCGTGGTATTCAGCAACATCGCCATCCTGTTGGCCGATTACCTGATTGCCGTGTTGCTCACCGGCTGATTTTTTTCGAAAAAAGACCTGGGCCATATGCGGCGAGCGAGGCACATCTCGTGCCGGCGAGGATAAAACCGGACGATATTTTTTACGAAAAAACGAATAAACCCACATTCATGCAAGAATTGAAATCGCTGGTCCTCGCCGC
>JBKBLI010000056.1:0-22390 GCA_046296435.1 Saprospiraceae bacterium
CTAAAGGGTCGCACTGGTCTAAATGGCGGGCGTAATCGCGCGAATTGACGTATGTGAGCGGCATTTTTTCAAAAAAACAAACAATGCAGTGAGCGTTTGGCGCGCTGTCGTTATTTTTGCGCCGAATTTTGTTCAATAGACTTTAAGCATACAATGGACGATATTCAAAATACCCGCGGCAAGGGCTATTGCATGTTATACATTTTCATGGGACTGTTCTTTCTGGTGTCCCTACTTCTCATGCTGTACAACCGCAACTTTATTCTCGAATTCACGCGTTGATTCAGCTATCGCTGAGCAACTGATACCCTGTTAGACGCAGACCTCGTCGCTGTATTCATTCAAGCGAGGTCTGCGTCTCTATTTCATACTCAGGATTTTGATTTCGACCCTTTGGTTTTTTTGTCTTCCCTCTGGCGTAGTATTGGGTTCGACGGGCTGTGTCCAGCCGTATCCTTTGTATTGAACGCGCGCGCTGGCAATGCCCTTTTCGATAAGCCAGTCGGCTACGGATTTGGCGCGCATGGTCGATAGTTGGGTGGCCAGCGCCTCGTTGGTGACCCGATTGTTGGTGTGGCCGCGCACCTCGACCGTTACGTCTGGATTGTTTCGCAGGAATTTGTAGAGGTCTTCGAGCGCAGGCAGGCATTCTTCCTTGATGGCGTACTGATTGGCGTCGAAATGGATTTTTTCCAAACGAAGCACCATGCCTTTTCTGATCTTGCTGCGGTCGATACTGGAGGTCTCAGACTCTACGGGCCGCGCAGGGGGGGCGACTTTTGGCTCTTTTTTGGCTGCGGCAGCCGTATCGGATGAAGGAGCGGGCTTTCTTTTTTCTGCGGAAGCGGGCGGTGTGGGCGGCGGGGTAGGATCGGGCATTTTATCAGGATTGCAAAAAACCTGTTTGATGGGCGAGGCGTTATCGACCAGCACGTTGCCATTGTAAGGAAACAAAATGGGCGTGCGGTAGTAGGCCTCGATCATGATGTAGGTATAACTGGCTTTTTTGGGGCGCAGTTTGAAGGTGAAGGGGATCCAGCGGGGGTGCGTCACAATGGGGGTTTGGTCAAGCAACTCTTCAGGTTGGCATGGGTTGTTGCCGCCCCAGATCCGCACGACTACCGGGGTGAGGTAATCGGCGCGTTCGTTGGTTTTGCGGCTCATGCTGGTATAAAACTCTGAGCGGCACAGATCTAAGCTGAAATCGTAGCATTGGTTGACCTCAAGCGGGCGGGATAGGCGCTGGCCTATGGCCTCCCAGGTTTCGTTGTCGCGCACGACCATGCCTACATAGGTATTCCCGTGGCTGGCAGGCTTGCTTACGTCAAAAAAACCGGGTTGGACGTCGGGCGGCGTTTCGCTTGGGGAACCGCAATTGATCCAGCCGCTGGGGGCTTCGCAGCATCGCGGGATATCTTCGAAAGAGGGGTTGGCTAAATAGATGACCGTTTCTTTGTCTTTTTGCGCTGAGGCGAAAGCTGGCGCAAGCAGGATCGCCAATCCCCACAAGGCGCCTCTAAGTTGTGCTGTCATGTCAAAAAAAATTGTTCGCGCTTACTTGCCGGCGCATCCGGTTTGTTCAGCAGTAAGGTTTCTCATAGTTGATACGGCCGCTTGTGTCTTTGGTCAGTGTAGCTCAATCAACAAAATGGTCGATTGGGTTGTATGCTTGGATGTCGCGCACAGAGCGTAAGTTCGACAACCTTGCCTTCCGACTAAGCAAAACATTAGGCATGGCGCGCGTTGAGAACCTGACAAAATTTTTAAACAAACGAAGAAAATAAAAATTTATGACTTGATATCTCGAAATATTGTCTGCGTCCGCAACGCGATAATCCCGGGCCGGTACAGGCGGTATGGTCTGAACCGGCCCGGGAAAGCGCTCAAAGGCTTATTTGAAGGCCTCCAGGCCGGTAATATCGTGGCCGGTGATGAGCAAGTGGATATCGTGCGTACCCTCGTAGGTCAACACGGTTTCCAGGTTCATCATGTGGCGCATGCAAGGGTACTCGTTGGTGATGCCCATGCCGCCGTGAATCTGACGCGCTTCGCGTGCGATTTGAAGCGCCATATATACGTTGTTGCGCTTGGCCATGGAGACCTGCGCAGGCGTCATCTTGCCGCCGACGGCCAGGGTACCCAGGCGCCAGGTGAGCAATTGCGCTTTGGTGATCTCTGTGATCATCTCGGCCAATTTTTTCTGCGTGAGTTGGAAGGCCCCGATTGGTTTGCCGAATTGCTCACGCTCTAAGGAGTAGCGCAGGGCCGAGTCGTAGCAGTCCAACGCTGCGCCGATGGCGCCCCAGGCTATTCCGTAGCGGGCTTTGGTGAGGCAACTCAAAGGGCCTCTCAGGCCGCTAATGTTCGGGAGGGTATTTTTCTTGGGCACGCGCACGTCTTCAAACACCAGCTCGCCGGTGATGCTGGCCCTGAGCGACCACTTGCCGTGGATCTCAGGGGCCGAAAATCCTTTCATTCCCTTTTCGACGATGAGACCAATGATCCGGCCCTCCTCATTCTTGGCCCACACCACGGCAATATCGGCTACCGGCGAATTGGTGATCCACATCTTTGCGCCGTTGAGGATCCAGTGGTCGCCGTCGTCTTTGACGTTGGTGACCATGCCGCCGGGGTTAGAGCCGTGGTCGGGTTCGGTGAGGCCAAAGCAGCCGATCAGTTCCCCCTTGGCCAACTTGGGCAGGTAGTAGCGTTTTTGTTCTTCAGAGCCAAAGCGATAGATCGGGTACATCACCAGCGAGCCCTGAACGGAGGCCATAGAGCGCACGCCCGAATCGCCGCGCTCCAACTCCTGCATGATGACGCCGTAGGCAATCTCGTCCATGCCGCCGCAGCCGTACTCGGCGGGTAGCGACGGACCGAACGCGCCTATCTCGGCCAAGCCTTTGAACAGGTGAGTCGGGCATTCGGCCCGATGGGAGTAATCTTCGATGATCGGCGAAACCTCCGACTTGACCCACTCGCGCACGGCGTCGCGCGCCAAGAGGTGTTCGGGCGACAATAGTTCGTCCATCAGATAGTAGTCGTGGTGCCGATAGCGATCCTCGCGCGCCGTACGCGGCTGAGCGCTTGCCACTGTGCCATTATGATTGTGCATGATGTGTTTTTTGTTTTTTCGAAAAAAAATCGCGCAAAGTTACGAAACAAAGTCCGCATCGCTACGGTTCGCGGCCCAAGACAAAAAAACCGCCGGGCGATTACTCGCACCGGCGGCTATAAACCCCAAAAAACCAAATGAAAACATTTTAAAAACGCCCAAAAACCGGTTTTATTGTTCTGTCAGTTTTTAACAGCAAAGGCAGCCGTGGCTCTTCCTTCGCTTCCCCGGGATGCACATTTTTTTACAAAAAAAACAGGCGCGCGCCGCGGAGCGAAGCGTTCCCCCGCGTCCACACCCAGCCCGCTGTCTTCGCTTTTGACTCCTGTTGCTTATCGAAAACAGCAATTTGGCGCCGGAAGTCATGGGTGTTGCTATTTTTGCCGCAGTCTAAATTCGCGAGTATGAAATTGTTAGAAGGAAAAATTGCGTTAATTACCGGCGGATCACGCGGTATTGGCGAGGCTTTGGCGCGCACCTTTGCGGCGCATGGGGCATCGGTGGCTTTCACATACGTATCGGCTGGTTCGGCGGCGCGAGCCGAGGCGTTGGCGCAGTCGCTTGGCGGCATGGCGCGGGCCTATCAGAGCGACGCGGGCGACTATGGCCAGGCGGAGCGGTTGGTCGCGCAAGTGACGAGCGACATGGGGCGTATCGATGTGCTGATCAACAATGCGGGTATTACGCGCGATACTTTGATGTTGCGCATGAGTGAGCAGCAATGGGATGAGGTGATCCAGACCAACCTGAAGTCGGTGTTTAACTTGACTAAACATTGCCTGAAGGGCATGTTGCGCGGAGGAGGCTCCATCATCAACATGAGTTCGGTGGTGGGGGTATTTGGCCAAGCGGGGCAGGCCAATTACGCCGCTTCGAAAGCGGGGATCATTGGATTCTCTAAATCTATTGCTAAGGAGTATGGCGGGCGCAACATCCGCTGCAATGCGGTTGCGCCAGGTTTTATTGCCACAGAAATGACGGATGCGTTGGACGAAAAGACGCGCGAGGGCTATCTGGCCGCTATACCGGCCAAGCGTTTTGGCTCGGGCGAAGATGTGGCCAATGCCTGCGTTTTTCTGGCTTCGGATATGGGGGCTTATATCAACGGGCAGGTGCTCTCGGTGTGCGGGGGCTTGAATTGTTGAGTGCAACCGTTCGCTTCCGCGCCATCGACTCGACCGGAGTGCGCGACGGACTCCGGTCGGGCGATCTGCTTTAGGAGCGGCGGCGGTGCTTCCCGCGCTCCTTTCAGGCGCGCTTGACGGCGATGGCGCAACCGCCGCCGGGGGCCAGTTTTAATTTGAGCTTGGCGCCTTTGCGCACGGCGCGTTTGCTGATGGCCACCGGATAGGGGTTGTCTTTCCAGTGCGCGCCTTTGCCGTCGGCATAGATTTCTGCAACGTATTTTTTGCCGGGTTCGAGGAAATCAAGTTTGAATGTGAATTGGCGCGCCTTCTCGTTGGTGATGGCGCCAATATACCAGTCGTCGGCGCCCTTTTGCCGGCGCGCGATGCTAAGGTGCTGTCCGATCTCGGCGTTGAGAATGCGCGTGTCGTCCCAGTCCACGGGCACGTCGCGGATGAATTGGAATACGTCGAGCCTTTTTTCGTAATTCTGAGGTAGGTCGCAAGCCATCTGCAGGGGGGAGTAAAGCGTCACGTACAGGGCCAATTGTTTGGCCACGGTGGTATGTACGATTTCGGTTTTGTTAGGATCGTAGGCGCTCATGCGCACTTCAAACACGCCGGGCGTGTAGTCCATCGGGCCGCCGAGCAGGCGCGTGAAGGGTAGGATACATTCGTGCTCGGGCGGATTGCCGCGGCTCCATGCGTTGAACTCTTGTCCGCGGGCGGCCTCGCAAGCCAGCCAATTGGGCCAGGTGCGATGTTGGCCGCTGGGGCGTACGGATTCGTGCATGTTGACCATGATTTGATTTTGCGCGCAGCGCTCGGCTACGCGCAGGTAGTGGTTGACCATCCATTGGCCGTCGTGCCATTCGCCGCGGGGTATGATTTTGCCCACATAGCCGGTTTTGACGGTGTTCATACCGTGGCGGCGCATGAAGGCGTAGGCCTCGTCCATTTGGCGTTCGTAGCTTTCGACGGCCGAACTGGTTTCGTGGTGCATGATGATGCGGACGCCTTTTTCAGCGGCATAACGGCTGAGGTATTCCACGTCGTAATCAGGATAGGGTTTGGCGAAGTCGAATACCTCGTCCTTCATCTGATTGAACCAGTTTTCCCAGCCTTCGTTCCAGCCTTCGACGAGCACGCCGTCGAATCCGTATCGGGCGGCAAAATCGATGTAACGCTTCACGTTTTCGGTATTGGCGGCGTGGCGGCCATGAGGCTGGGGGAGGGGTTGGCCGGTTTCGGGCGCTTTTTCGTAGTAATCCCAGGAGCCGACTCCGACGTGCATTTCCCACCAGACCCCGACGTATTTTTGGGGCTTGATCCAACTGACGTCCTCTATGGCGCAGGGGTCGTTGAGGTTGAGTATGAGTTTGCTTTCGAGCAATCCTGCTGCATTTGGGGCGCAGATGACGGCGCGCCACGGCGTGTTGAAGGGCAGTTGGTTGACGGATTTGATCTCCGGGTCGGGCGAAGGTATCAGGTTGGCCTTGAATCGGTGTTGGCCGGGGAAGGCGCGCAGGTGCAGGGCGCCGAAATCGGCCAGCGCGGCCTCGGCAATGGCTAGATGGACGCCGTTGTCCATGCGCAGGGCTACGGGCGTCTGCACGTCGTTGGGGTGCACGATGTGTTGGGTGAGGATGTTCTGCTCTTGCATGTAGCGGCTCAGATCCATCCCGCTGATGCGGCTCGTGTTGTACAGGTGTTCGTTGGAGTCGTAGTCGCCGGGGATCCACCAGGCCATGTGGTCGGCGGTGAGGCGGAACTCAGTGGTTTCGTCGCGGACGCGCAGGACGCCGACGCTCCTTTGCGCGGGGATCTCGTATCGGAAGCCGATGCCGTCGTCATAGGCTCTGAAGCGGATGTTGATCCGGCGTCCGTCGTCGCCCTTCAGGGCATAAAGCATTTCGTTGTAACGGTCGCTGATCTCGCGGGTTTCGCCCCAGACGGGTCGCCAGACTTCGTCGCGGGAGCTAAAAGCCGAAAAGTCGAAGATCAAGCCTTGCGAGAGGTCAATCTCTTGAGCGACAAGGCCCAGCCGGGAAGGCTTGACGATCTCCGCGCCCCTGTAGGTCAGGGCGTAAAGCGGCGCGCCCTCGGGGCTTAGGTCCACGCTGAGTTCGAGGAGTTTGCTGGGAGAGCTGATGGTGCGGCGCGCGCTTTCCTGCGCCGCAAGACCCTGCGTAGCAAGCAGGGAAATAGACAAAAGGACTCTTGAAAGCATAGTTTGGTCACAAATTAGTGGGGCTCGAAACGACGCCCAGTGTCGCAAAGGTAGTTTTTTTTGGAAATCTAACGCATAGCCCCCTAGCGTTTGAAAAGAAATATGCAAATCTGACGCATGATGGGTTCGGGCAACGCATAGGCGGCCCGGCGATGGCTCAACAGCGCAGAGCGAAAGCGCAGATAAATGGGGCAGGATAGCGGCGTTTGGTGTGGTAGGCGCTTTTCACTTCGTTAGCCGCAATCTGTTGGGGTCGGTTAGCGTGTTTGCAATCGGCAAAAGGAACGTGCGATACAAAAAAGCGGGCGGCGGCGCGAGCGGCGCGACACGGCTGTCTGCCGCGCCCCGGTTTTGGTCCAGGGGATAAGGCGTGTGGCCGCGTTTTCCTACAAAAAGTCCACATCTACCGAATACGGGTAGCTCATCAGGTAGCGGAGGGCTTTGTCCACCGGATAATCCTCGAAAATGATGTTGTGCAGCGTATGGGTGATGGGCACGTGCAACTTATACTGTTGGGCCAAGTAGTGGGCGATGCGCAGCGTGCGTACGCCTTCGGCCAGTTCGGGCATGTTTTGTCGGATTTCGGAAGTTTTTTCGCCTTTGGCCAGACGCATGCCAAACGTGTAGTTTCGGCTGTTGACGCTGGTGGCCGTGGCTACCAGGTCGCCAATGCCCGCCACGCCAAAAAACGATTGGCTGTCGGCGCCGAGCGCTTTGCCGAAATAAACCATTTCGGCCAGTCCGCGGGCTATCAGCAGTCCCTGAATGTTGCGGCCTAAGCCCAGACCTTCCAGAATGCCCGAACCCAAGGCCACGATGTTTTTGAGGGCGCCGGCCAGTTCGGCGCCCAACATGTCGTACGACCCAAAGACATGAAATTGCGGGCTGTTGAGGGATTTTTGACCCACCTGAATGACTTCCCTGAACCGGCTGGCGACCAGCGTAGCCGCCGGTTGTCCCGACATGATTTCGGAAGCCAGATTAGGGCCGGAGAGACAGCCAACCCGCACGACGCCTGTTTCTTCGATAATCACCTCGCTCATGGTGCGTACTTCCTGACGGGTGAGGGGCCTGCGGAGCGTGTCGAGCTCGTCTTCTTGGATATGTTTCAGGTCGAAGCCCTTGGTGCCGTGTATGATCATGTGATACGGACGCAAGTGCGGCGCCAGGGCCTGAGTCATGCGTCGGAAACTGGTCGAAGGGACGATAGGGAAAAGCAACGTGCAGCGCCGCGCCAACTCGCCGAGGTCGGTAGTAGCCTTGATGCGGGCCGATAGGGTATGGCCTTGGTACGCGTGGCGCTCATTGATCTGTCGGGCCACTTCGTCTTTGCGGGAAAAGATCAGTACTTCGGTATTGTGGGCCAGCAAGTTGGCCACGGCAATTCCAAAACTCCCCGCTCCGATTACGCCTACCGGCGATGCGCTGTTTTGTTCGTCCATAGACAAAAGTTTTGGACGACGCTTTATCCTTTGCGTTGTGCGTAATCGCGCATCAGATCCACCAGCACCTGTACGCTTTGCTTTGGCATGGCATTGTAAATACTGGCCCTGAAGCCGCCCGTAGAGCGGTGTCCTTTGAGGCCTGCCAACCCGTTAGCCTCGCATTCGGCCAGAAAATCAGCCTCGAGGGCCTTGTACTTGTCCTGCATTACGAAGCAAGCGTTCATCAGCGAGCGGTCCTCCTTGGCTACCGTGCCTTTGAACAAAGGATTAGCGTCTATCTCAGTGTATAGCAGGCGCGCTTTTGATTTGTTGCGCCGTTGCATGGCGGCCAGACCGCCCATTTTTTTGATCCAACGCAGGGTCAGCATGCTGACATATATGGGGAAAACTGGCGGCGTGTTGTACAGCGAATTTTCCTTGATGAAAGTGCGGTAGTCGAGCATGGTGGGCAGGTTGCGTTTCACCTTGCCCAGCATATCTTCTCGCACGATGACCACCGTAACGCCCGCAGGTCCCAGATTCTTTTGCGCGCCGGCATAGATCAGACCGTAAGGACGGATATCGATGGGTCTGCTCAAGAAGTCAGAGGACATGTCGCATACCAGAGGCGCCAGGGTGTTGGGTGTCTTGTGCCACTGCGTGCCGTAGATGGTATTGTTGCTCGTGTAATGCAGGTAAGTGACGCCGGCTGCCGCCCTAAAACGCTTGGGGATATAGTTGTAGCCTGCTTCGCGTGAGGAGGCAACCACTTCGACCCGCCCAAAATTGCGCGCTTCTTTGATGGCTTTGTTGGCCCAGGTTCCGGTATCTATGTACGCCGCGGTGGCGCTATCGTCCAGAAGATTCATTGGCGCCATAAAAAACTGCGTGCTGGCGCCGCCTGTCAACCACAAAACCCGATACTCGTCCGGCAGGTCGATCAATTCGCGCATCAAAGCGTTGGCCTCTTCCAAAATACCCATGAACTCAGGGCCACGGTGGCTCAACTCAAGCAGGCTGAGGCCCGTACCTTCAAAGTTCAGGGCTGCTTTGGATGCCTCTTTGAGCGCCTGAGGGGGTAAAATAGCCGGCCCGGCCGAAAAATTATGCTTCTTCATTGCTCGAAAAACGATTTTTGACGCCGCAAAACAACGAATTTTAACTGACATTGCAGTCTAAAATTTCATTTGGAAAACCGCGCTCTTTTAAACCAAATAAAAAACATAATTTTGCGGCGTTATTTAACGGCGTCAAAAGGGTAAATGCGCGCCCAAAACTATCAGCTTCATGGTAAAAATATTGATCAACGACGGTATTCATCCGGACGGACTACTTTTGCTCGAAGAGGCAAGCTATCATGTGGACACCCAAAAGATTCCGCAGGAGCAGTTGGCCTCAAAAATTGGCGAATATCACGTGCTCATCGTACGCAGCGCCACCAAGGTGGACAAAGCCATCATTGATGCTGGAAAAAATCTGAAAATCATTGCGCGCGGCGGCGTCGGATTGGACAACATCGATGTGGCCTATGCCGAAAGCAAGGGTATTAAGGTGTTCAACACGCCGGCGGCATCGTCCAAGGCGGTGGCCGAACTGGCTTTTGGTCATATTTTCTCTTTGGCCCGTATGCTTCAGCGCAGTCACAAAGAATTCAACAATCCTTCCGATTTCAAAAAACTCAAAAAAGCCTATGAAGCCGGATTTCAGGTGCGCGGAAAGACGCTGGGCGTCATTGGGTTCGGCCGGATCGGTCAGGAAGTGGCCCGTATTGCGCTGGGCATGGGCATGCGTATTCTGGCCAACGACCCCCGTGTCAACGATGCCGAACTGAGCCTCCAGCCCTACAGCTACCCGGATCTGAAGTTGGTGGTGCGCGTGGAGACTCAACCATTCGCAGAGGTGTTACAGCAAAGCGATTTTATTACGCTGCATGTTCCGGGTACCGGCCAACCCCTGATCGGGGCCAACGAAATCGCTCAAATGAAAGATGGCGCCTTCCTGATCAATACGGCGCGGGGCGGACTCATCGAGGAAGAGGCGCTGCTTGCAGCCATCGACTCCGGCAAGCTCGGCGGCGCGGGTATCGACGTGTTTGAAAACGAACCTACGCCTCGGGTCGAGTTGCTCAAACATCCCAAAATCTCTTGCACGCCGCACATCGGGGCCAGTACCGTAGAAGCGCAGAGCTATATCGGGATGGAACTGGCGGATCGCATCCTCAATTTCTTCGGCGACGACGTGTGACGCGCCTTATCCGCCCCTCTTTTTTTTTTTAAAAAAAATAGTTCTTAAACATGGCGCGGCCGCATGGGTAACGCCCCCTCTGCGCCCGCGCCTTGTTTGTGTCTTCGCCCAACCCTGCGCGCGCCGACCGATGTGCAAACTTACTTCAAGCCCAGCCCCGCGCGTTCGGATATTTCCAACATGCGGTCGATCGAGCGGCGGCCTTGCTCGATGATCCAATCGGGCAGGGTGATTTCGGGCAGTTCGTGCTCCATGCAGAGGTAGAGTTTTTCCATGGTATTGCGTTTCATGTGGGGGCAATCGTTGCAGGCGCAATTGTTGTTGGGCGGCGCGGGGATGAATGTTTTGTGCGGCGAAGCCTTTTGCATTTGGTGCAAGATGCCCGGTTCGGTGGCCACGATATACGTTTGCGCATCGTCGCGCTGGGTGAAGTTGAGCAATCCCGTCGTGCTGCCGATATAATCGGCAATATCCAGAATGTGCGCTTCGCACTCAGGATGGGCGATCAGCTTGGCTTCCGGATGGCGCGCCTTGAGCTTCGTGATGCGCTCGTGGCTGAATATTTCGTGCACCATGCAAGCGCCGTTCCACAGTACCATGTCGCGGCCTGTTTTTTTGATCAGGTAAGCGCCGAGATTCTTGTCGGGAGCGAAGATGATGGGCGTGTCGCGCGGAATGCTCTCGATAATGGCCAGCGCGTTGGTGCTCGTACAACAGATGTCGGTGAGCGTCTTGAGTTCGGCGGTGCAGTTGATGTAGCTGACCACAATGTGACCGGGATAGCGCTCTTTGAACTTGCGAAACAAATGAGGGGGGCATGAGTCTGCCAGCGAGCAACCGGCCTTGAGGTCGGGCAGCAGGACTTTCTTGGACGGGTTGAGCATTTTGGCGGTCTCCGCCATGAAATGTACGCCGGCAAATACAATGAGATCGGCTTCCGTCTGGGCCGCTTTTTGCGACAAGCCCAGGGAGTCGCCGATGTAATCGGCCACATCCTGGATCTCCGACTCCTGATAGTAATGCGCGAGGATCACAGCGTTTTTTTCTTTCTTGAGGCGCTGGATTTCGGCGACCAAGTCTAGCGTTGGATCCACCTCTAAATCTAAGTAACCCGCAGTGTAGAGGTGTTTTTCGGCTTCGGCAAGTGCATTGAGGCTCATGCGATTGGTTTTGAATGCGTCATAAATAAAAAAACGATGCTGCGACCATTTAGCTTCAGGCGAGACGGGGAGTCGCGAACCGTCGGGCTGCATATTTTTTACAGCAAACGACAAACGCGACAACAAAAGTGCGCGCATCCGGTTGTAAACTGACGAAAAAATCATTCAAAAGTAACCGCGCCCTGTATGCACAAGCACTTTACGCCGGAAGCCATAGCCGATATGCCCCGATTCGAGCGGGCCAATTTTGTCAACTCCCTCAGCGGCTTCAAGAGCGCGCATCTGATCGGCACCGCCGATCCTTCCGGCCGCCTCAACCTCGGTTTTTTTCACAATGTGGTTCACCTCGGGGCCGATCCGGCGCTGATCGGATACGTCAACCGCCCGCGCGAAGCCGCGCCCCATACCTTGGGCAATATCGAGCAAACCGGCTGCTACACCATGAATGCCGTGCCGGCGCCGATGACGCTGGCGGCGCACCAATGCAGCGCCAAGTATCCCGCCGAAATTAGCGAGTTCGACGCCGTAGGCTTGCAGCCCCTCATGCGCGAAGGCATTTTGGCGCCTTTCGTGGCCGACAGTCCGGTGCAATACGCGCTCCAATTGGTCGAAATCGCGCCAATCCGGCACAACGGTACTTTTTTGGTGATCGGCCGGCTGGTAGGGGCCTGGGTGCGCGAAGACCTGATCGAGCCCGACGGGTTTATCGCGTTCGAGCGAGCGGAGTTGGTCGCCTCGATTGGGTTGGACGGCTACTACCGCCCCATGCCCATCGCCCGCCTGCCTTACGCCCGCCCTTGACCCGCGCCCGCTCGCGCTTTTTTTTCGAAAAAAATAAATGCGGCGTTGCGCAGGCCCTATTGCCGCGCTCCGACGGATGGCTTTTGGGCAAAAAGAGCGCCCGACCTGTTAAAATTAGGTTAAGACGCTCCGGCCGACTTGTGTAGGCGGCTTCGGCGAGGGTACCTTTGTACTGTCACTGTACGACGGGCGCCCGATCTTGTGGGCGCGCGGTTGTATCGCGGCGCTTTGCTTTTTTTGTCTGAGAAAAATGCGGCGCGCGTTGCGGCCAGGGCTTGCCGAACCGCAAGCGTCTAATCTACACAAAGCAACACTACGACCATGAAATATACAAGTTCTTTTGAAGCGTTCACCGCTTTTTTTCTTTGCATTTTGATTACCTTCAGCGCTTGTAGCAGCACCACGGTGATCAACTCCCAACCGCCCGGCGCGCGGGTGTATATCGACGGCACGTCGGTTGGCACGACACCCTATTCGCACACCGATACCAAAATCGTGGGAAGCGCTACGCACGTGCGCCTGACCATGGAGGGCTACGAAGACGTCAATACCCAGTTTTACCGCAACGAGCAGGCGGACCCGGGGGCCATTATTGCGGGCATATTTTTGCTTTTCCCCTTCCTTTGGACCATGAAGTATTACCCTGCGCGTTCCTACACGCTCAAGCCTTTGGACGGCAGCCAGCCCGCCGACGTCACTCCCGGTAGAGCGCCTGTAAAGCCGGAGCAGAGCAAGGCCGAGCGCTTGCGCGATCTGAAGAAATTGTACGACGAAGGCATACTCAGCAAAGCAGAGTACGAAGCCGAGAAGCAAAAAATCCTCAATGAAAACCGGTAGGATGTCCTCCGGGCAAGGGCAGAGTGAGTGGGGCGCGTCGGCGACCCTGGCCGGGGGCGGCGGCGGCAACAAATCGGAGCAATCGCTGTTTAAGCTTGCGTCAAATGTGTAGCTATGCTTCGATCGCGCTTTTTTATTGCAGGGTTATGGTCGGTCTTTGTGGGGTCGGCTATGCACCTTGCCTTTTTTCAAAACACGCCATGCGCCGTCGGCGCCCCACCCATTTCAACAGATGCGCCCATGGAGAAGCCCGTCGTTTTTTATGTCTATGACGCCCTTTGCGGCTGGTGCTACGGCTTCAGCCCAGTGATGAAGCAGTTTTACGAGCGTCACCGCGACGTTTGCGAGTTCCAAACCGTATCGGGGGGGATGGTCAGGGGCGACCGGATTGGCCCGATTGGGGAAGTGGCGCCCTACATCAAGGACGCCTACAAAAGGGTCGAAGAGTACAGCGGCGTGCGTTTTGGCGAGCCTTTTCTGAAAGAAATTCTAGACGAGGGATCGGCCATATTTACTTCAGAGCCGGCGGCGATAGCCATGGCGGTATTCCGGACGCATTTGTCGGATCGCACCGTTGAGTTTGCCCATACGCTTCAACAAGCGGTGTATCGCGACGGCATTCGGCCCGCCGAATTCGAGAGCTACGGCGCATATGCCGCACAGTTTGGCCTCAACGCCGACGACTTTGTGGCCCAGATGCGCCAGCCGGCCATGGCGGAGGCCGCCCGCCAAGACTATCAACTGGCCGCTCAATTGGGCGTAAACGGCTTCCCGACCGTCATCCTGCTGCGCAACGATACCCTGTACACTCTGACACGCGGGTACACGCCGATAGAAACGCTCGAAGCGGCCTTTCAAAAGGCTTTACGCTAAGTCCTGGGGGCGCCGAACGGGTCGGAAGTTGGGAGTCAGACGTTTTGCTTCAGGAAAACCTGCAAGTCCTTGTTCGATCCGAAGAGCACCAGAATGTCGTCGGCTTCGAGGATGTTGTCGGCCGCGGTGACCCCCTGTATCTGCATTTCAGTCTTGGTTTTGCCGAGGAGGCTTTTGACCTCAACCTTCTTGATGATGGTAAGCACCAGCAAGTTGAACACCCTGCGAAAGCCGATTTCCCGGATGGACTTGCCGATGCACTCTTTGGGTGTTTTCGCCTCGATGATGCTGTATTCATGGTTGAGTTCAAAAGAATCCACCACATCGCTCAGACAGAGTTTTTTGGCCCAGCGCTCGGCGGTTTCCTCCTCGGGGCTTACGATTTCGTCTACGCCGATGGCCTGCAAGACTTTTTCATGCAGGGGGTTGATGGCTCGACTGATCAGTCTTTTCACCTCGAAATTTTTGAGAATCGCAGTGCACATGATATTGGCGCCCTGATCTTCGCCGATGGCGACGAGCACAATGTCTGTTTCCTTGAGCGGAAGACCCGAGACGGTAAACTCGTCTGTGGCGTCCATGCAGATGGTATGCGATATTTTTTCTTTATAGGCGTCCACCTTGGTCATGTTCGAGTCGATCCCAATGACTTCGTTTCCTTGTTCGGTGAGCTTTTGGGCCAGCGAAGCGCCAAAATTTCCAAGTCCGATGATGATATATTTCATGTCTAAAATGTTCTGAGGGTGTGTGACGTGCGGGGGCTTTAGCCTTAGTTGATGGTGATTTCTTCTTTGGGGTAGCGGTAGTTTTTGTATTTCATTTTTGAGACTACGGCGATAAAAAACGACAGCGCACTGATCCGGCCGACAAACATGACGAGGGTAATGACGAGTTTGCCGGAGTCGCTCAACGCTCCCGTAATGCCCAGACTCAGACCCGTAGTGCTGTAGGCCGAAAAACACTCAAAGGCGATTTCGCGGAATCGCTTGTCCGGCTCTGAAGCGGCAAGCGCCAAAATGGCAAAACCGATGACGACAAAGGACAGGGTAATGATGGCAAACGCCCTGCGGACAGAAACCTCCGATATTTCACGCCGAAAGATCTCAATCCGGGATTTCCCTTTGGCCAGACTCAGGACATTGAGCACGGCAATGGCGAAGGTGCCGGTCTTGATTCCGCCGCCTGTGGATTGGGGCGAGCCGCCGATCCACATCAAAACAAACACCATGAGTAGCGCCGGAAAAGACAATGCGGAAGTATCGATGGTGTTGAATCCGGAACTCCGCGGCGTGGCCGCCCCAAATAGCGCAGTCGCCGCTTTGCCCAATCCTCGGTGTTCGGATAGGGTATTGTCGCGCTCCAGCGCCCAAAAAACGACAAAAGAGATCAGCAGGATGGACAGCGTCGTGATGAGATTGATCCGGCTATCGATGTTCAGCACCCAGGGCCTGTATCGCTTTTTGCGCCGAATGACAAGGGTCGTCAATCGGTACCGTAGAAATCTAAGGATATTGACCACTATCGGAAAGCCCAATCCGCCCAATAGAAAGGTCAAAAGAATGACGATGTGCAAAAAGTAGTTGAAGCGAAAATCGATGTTGTACAACCCATCTTCCAGCGTCGTAAATCCGGCGTTGCAAAAGGCGGATACCGCGTGGAACGCAGAAAAGAAAAGCCGATCGTACGGGGAGCCGAATTGATGCGAAGCCGTGCCGACGTAAATGAAAAATCCGGCCACAAATTCGATCCCAAAGGTGATCAGGATGATGTGCTTCAGGGTCGAAAAAACCTCTCCCAACTTTTTGGAGTCGGTTATGTCGCTCAGCACCAATTGGTTCTCGTAGGTCGAGCCGCCTTTGAAAAAATAACTGAAGTAACTCGCAAAAGTCAAAATACCCAATCCGCCCAATTGAATCAAAATCATGATGATCGTCTGGCCAAACTGCGTAAAATGCTTACCCGTATCCACAACCGCCAAGCCCGTCACGCAAATGGCGCTGGTGGACGTAAACAAGGCGTCCACATAGCTGATCCCATGGTGGGTCGCCCTTGGCAAAAGCAACAACAGCGAGCCGATGAAAATCATGAGCAAAAAACTTACAATCAGCAACTGTGCCGGATTGAAAACGGCCCTCTTGAAATTGATCTTGCGCTCAAAAAGCTCCCGGATAAACGTCAGCAACACCGCGATCTTGACCCAAATCGGGTTTCGTAAGATGAAGCCGGTTTCGGACGATGGGCCTGCTAACAAGTGCAGGCTAAAAACCCATAGCGTAAATCCAACCGAAACCAGATCAAACAGGAAGGCTTTCCTCCAAAACAAACTCCGGTTGTGGAAGTACCTCGAAAAGGTCGAGGCCAAGCCAACCGCAAGTACGAGAAAGTAAGATCCGTAAAGAATTTTTCTGAAAAAAACGTCGTGCGAAAAGCCAAAATCAGAGACTATAGCTATCAGCCCTGCCAAGCTAACCCAAAATGCGATTCGATCAAATTGCCTGGGATCAAACTTCATCTATCTCTTTTGCGGTTTCAATTTTCTCTGTTGCAAATACGCCGCACGCTTCATAGCGCTTGAAGCGCCGCCGGGCTTACTGCCTTTCGTTGTGCTCTCGCAAGGCGTCCTCCAGAATCCTTTGGATGGCGGCGGCGTTCGCTTCCGGTTTCTTCTTCAACTTGATGTGCCTAAGCGATTTGCCGGTCCCTTGGAGCAAATTATCCGGGTCGTCTAGTTTGACTCCGTGAAAAAAGCCGAGATTGACAGAATCCTTGAGCGGTTTGATGTAACAGATCTCGCCTTTCATGTTCTTTTCGGCGCCGAAAGTGATCATCCGATCCGCGTGGTCGATCCACATTTTCTTTTCGGGAATCATGACGCGCTCGGTCATTTCGAAAATGGCCGCAGCCGTTTCTGCCACTTCGGCGGAAAATTGTCCGAAGAAATCCGTCAACTCCTTATTCATATCTTTGAGTTTTTCATTGCCATTTTCAAATGGCAAAGGTATATAAGAAATGCAAACTCCGTCACGCTTTTATTTACCCGCCCGTCCCCAAGGCCATTTGTTCGATGCCCTTCTGCGCTTCCAGCGTATCAGCAGATTTTTCCCCCGCGCGCACTTTGTTGCATTTTTCTCGGAAAAAAGGGTGCGAGCGAGGACAAGGGTTGCGTAATTTATATTTTTTGCACTCTGAGCCGCTTTTTTCAAAAAAAAGCGAGCCGCGGGCGGGCCGAGGAAGTGGACAGGGCCCATGTGCCGCTCTTGCGCCCTGCGTGACGCACGATGCGCGATCTGCGAAACCCGTTTTTTATTTTGGCGCTTATGTATTTGGCGCGCCTATCGCATCCATTAGATTGTCGCGACGACTGAATCCATTTTTTTAACCAAAACGACATATACGATGCGTTTCTTATTCGTGCTTCTATTGGCGCCGACAGCGGCGTTTTGGATGTCAGACAGCGCCCCTTCCCAAGGGCAAATCCTCAGCGGCCAGATACGCGACACGGCGGATAACCCCGTAGCCGGCGCAGCGGTGGAGGCGCGCCAAGGCGATCGCATGATCGCCGCCACCCTCAGCGACGCTAAGGGCGAATGGACGCTCACGCTTGCCGACGGACGCTACGACCTGCATTTTTCGAAAGAGGGTTTCGACTGCTTGGCTTTGCTCGACTACCCTCACATGAAGACCCAGGCGAGCAAAATCGCCGTCAGGCTAAAACCTGAGAAAGATGTGGCCGCCTCCGAGCGGGTCTCCTTCAATGCAGGATTGCACCTTATCTTGCCCGACGCCAGTATCCGGGCGCATCGCCCCCGAAGAGGCCATTTGGACAGCGTCGTATTGTTTGAATCGGAGACTTACGAAGAGCGGGTGGCTGTAATAAGCCGCGACGATGAACATGGCGCCGCCGTCAAAAGCGAATCGTCCCGCCCCGCCGGCGCGGCGCCCTCCCTGCGCAAAGCGCTCCCTGCGTCGGCACACAAGCGGCACATGGATTTCGCCCGCTCGACTGAGCGCGCGCTTCCTGACCCGGATGCGCTCCCCGATCCCACGCGCGCTCCCGAACCCTCTTCCGTATCCCCAGCGCCCCGCGCCGGACTGCTCACCGCCGGCGAGTGGAACGATTTACACAACTGGGGCCGCCACTGGGTCGATTTGTTAGCCGACGGCGAGACCGACCAGTGGCAAAAATTATACGGATTCTATCCCCGCTTTCGCTACGCCGTACGCCTCAGTACCGAAAGCGGTCATCCGGTAGTGGATGCGCCTCTTGCGTTGCGCGACGCCGACGGAACCATCCTCTGGGAGTCCCGCACCGACAACGCCGGCCGCGCCGAACTGTGGTACGCGCTCTACGACCCTGAGCGCAAGGAAGCCTCCGCGCTCACCTTGACCCATACCCGTGACGGAGTCGCCCGCCCGTTGGGGCAGGTCAAAGACTTCGCCGGCGGATACGTGAACGAGTTCCGCATCGACGCCCCGTGCCGTACGCCCCAGTCCGCCGACATCGTGTGGGTGGTGGATGCCACCGGATCCATGGGCGACGAGATCGAATACCTCAAAACCGAATTGCTCGACGTGATCGGAAGGGTGCGCCGTCAGAATCGCGATCTGGACCTGCGCATGGGCACGGTATTCTACCGCGATATCGGCGACGAGTACCTTACCCGGAGTAGCAAGCTAACCCATCGGATCGCCGAGACGGTGGACTTTATCCGCAAGCAATCGGCAGGCGGCGGCGGCGATACGCCCGAAGCCGTGCACAGCGCCCTCGAAGAGGCTATATACCGGCAGCCTTGGCGCGATGAGGCTGTGGCGCGCATTTGTTTCTTGGTGCTCGACGCCAGCCCACACACTGAGCCGGAAGTGTTAGAGCGTCTGCGCAAGACCATCCGCGAGGCGGCGCGCAAGGGCATCCGCATCGTACCTTTGAGCGCCAGCGGCGTCCAGAAGGACACGGAGTTTCTGATGAAGTTCTTCGGGTTGGCGACCAATGGCACATACCTGTTCCTGACCGACCACAGCGGCATCGGCGGCAAGCATCTGGCGCCCACGGCCGACGAATACAAAGTAGAGGCCCTCAACGACTTGTTGGTTCGTCTGATCTCAGAATATACCCGTACCGAAAACTGCGACGGCAAGTGGGCCATGACCGTCGAAGATCGCCAAAGCCAACAAGACGGCGCCGCCTGGCAAGTCCTGTATTACCCCAATCCGGCGAGCGACTTTTTCAGCGTCGAGCTTCCCGTAGCGATAGAAGCCCTGGCCCTGTACGACGCCGCCGGGAAGTTGGTCTTGCGTCGCGAGAATCTAAGCGCCGGAACGCATCGGATCGCCGTGCGCGACCTCCCGCCGGGCCAATACATTCTTCGGCTGCTCAAATTCGGCTACTGGCAGGGCGCCCGGATCGCCGTGCTGCGATAGCGCGCGAGCCGCTGAAGGCGCAGCCAAATCGGCGTTGGGCGCGGACGCAGTCGGCGCATGCATGGATTTCTACCGATGAAATGGGCGCTTTGGTCTAAAAGCGCGGATCGACAAAAATTTTGGCGCTAAAATTTGCGTTATATTTTTTTCAGTTTGAAAGTAGCCAACTTTTTTTCACGCAAACTTCAAGAATTTTTTTCATGAATTTTCGATTTATCGCACTTGTTTTTGTCCTATTCGTAGGCGCGGGAACGGCCGTCGCGCAGCCAGGCGCCAAAGCGCCCGACAACTGGTTTAACCTGGATGCCGCCAAAGACGGCGTGCAAGGCACGGGCGCCAACGAAGCGCTCAAAAAATTACAAGCCAAAGGCCGCAAACCCCAGACCATCATCGTCGCCATTCTCGATTCGGGCGTCGATTTCGTCCACGAAGACCTCAAAGATATCATGTGGGTCAATCCGGGCGAAATACCCGGCAACGGCATCGACGACGACGGCAACGGTTATATCGACGACATCCACGGCTGGAACTTTATCGGCGGCAAAGACGGCCGCAACGTCGATCACGACACTTACGAATTGACCCGCGAATACGTTCGCCTGAGTAAGCGCTTCAGAGGTACAGACCCCAAAAATCTGCACGGCGAAGCCAAGAATGAATACGCTTACTTCGAAAAAATTAAAGAAGCCTACGAAGAAAAGCGCGGCGATTTGGAGCGGCAAAAGGCCCAGTTCGAAGCGCAATTCAGCCAGGTGGAAAGCGCCTTCTCGACAGTGCAGAAGGCCCTGGGTAAAGACGACTTCACGGCCGACGACGTCAAGCGCCTCAAAAGCGGCGAACTCACCGAAGAATTGGAAGGCGCCGTCAACATGGTCGAAATGCTCATGGCGCAGGGAATGACCCCACAAAGCCTCGCCGAGCAAAAAGAAGGGGCCGGTAAGTACTTCAACAGCGGCCTCAACTATGGCTACAACCCCGACTTCGATCCGCGCAGCATCGTAGGCGACAACTACGAAGATCTGACCAACCGCTTCTACGGCAACAACATCTACGACGGCCCCGACGCATTCCATGGCACCCACGTGGCCGGTATCGTCGCCGCCATCCGCAACAACAACATCGGCATTGACGGCGTAGCCCCCAACGTGCGTATCATGACCGTGCGCTGCGTACCCGACGGCGACGAGCGCGACAAAGACGTGGCCAACGCCATTCGCTACGCGGTGGACAATGGGGCCAGCATCATCAACATGTCTTTCGGAAAGGGCTACAGCCCCCAGAAGGCTTATGTGGACGAGGCCGTGAAATACGCCGCTCAGCACGACGTGCTGCTCGTACACGCGGCAGGCAACGACTCGGAGAACAACGATACCGACCCCAATTTCCCGAATGCCCAGTACCTCACGCCGGTCAAAAAAGGGCTGTTCAAAAAAGAAAAGTCGGCGCCCAACTGGCTTGAAGTCGGCGCGCTTTCGTGGCGCAAGGGCGAGCGCGCAGTGGCCGGATTCTCCAACTACGGCAAAAAGAACGTACATCTTTTCTCCCCGGGCGTGGCCATCTACTCTACCATCCCGGGCAGCAAATACGGCAACGCGCAGGGCACCTCTATGGCCGCTCCCGCCGCCGCCGGCGTAGCCGCCATCATCCGTTCGCACTATCCCGAACTCTCCGCCGATCAGGTGCGCGACCTGTTGGTCAACTCCGCCGAAAAACTCGATATCGAGGTCATCAAACCCGGTACGACGACCAAGGTCAAATTCAGCGAACTAAGCGTGAGCGGCGGCGTAGTCAGCGCGCCCCGCGCAGTGGATATGGCCGAGACGCTGAAGCCGAAGAAAAACAAAAAAGCCATCTGGCGCGAAGCCGGTATGGGCAAAAAAGACGCTAAAATCAAGCCCGGGGTCTCGCCGCGCGCCTGATCTCCGCAGCTATCGTCGCTTATCAAAACGGCAGGGTTCCGAGACCCTGCCGTTTTTTTTGGGGGGGGCGAAGAGGCGCCTGCCCGCCGCATCCTTTATCCGCCGCCCCCCGGAAAAATAGTGTCGGATCTTGCTGTAAAGCAAAAACGCGGCACACGGGCGATCCGCCCCCCAAAAAGAACAATTTCAAAACCAGAGGGGCGTTTTAGGGGAGCGAAACGGGCGCAGGTTGAAACGCCCGGATACGCGCGCCCGTCCCTGCCCCCTTTACCCACACGCTTTTTGCTAACCGCCAATTGCGCTTGCTCGAATCTTTTCGCGCTTATTTGATGCTCGAACGCAATCACAGCCCGCATACGATCGAGGCTTACCTGCGCGACGCCCGGCAGTTTGTCGCCTTTCTGGAGCGTTGGGAAAGCGGGATCGGCCCCCTCGAAGCTAAGCGCGAGCATGTGGAGGCTTTCCTGCGCCAGACGACCGATCTGGGGTTGGCGCAGGCTACGCAATCCCGCATGCTAAGCGGCGTGCGGGCCTTCTACCGCTTTCTGCTGTACGACAACCAGCTCGATTGCGACCCCACAGACGACGTGCCGGCGCCTGCCCCGCTGCGCAAGATCCCCGATGTGCTTTCGGTTGGCGAAGTGGTCGATATGCTGGCCGCTATTGACCTGAGCCAGCCGCAGGGGCAGCGCAACCGGGCTATTGTGGAGATCCTCTACGGATGCGGGCTGAGGGTGAGTGAACTGACCGGATTGCAACTGACCGACGTGTTCTGGGAGGAGCGATTCCTGCGCGTGCGGGGCAAAAACAACAAGGAGCGTCTTACGCCCATGGGCGATGAAGCGGCCAAACACCTGCAATGGTATCTCGTTCACGAGCGATCCGCGCTACCCCAGATACACGACGCTAACATCGTTTTTTTGAACAGAAGGGGCAAAGCCCTCTCACGGGTGATGGTGTTCATGCTGGTCAAGGAGTTTGCCGCGGCGGCCGGTATTGCCAAAAATGTCAGTCCGCACACGTTTCGCCATACCTTTGCCACGCATTTGGTAGAAGGCGGGGCCGACCTGAAGGCCGTGCAGGATATGCTGGGGCACGAAAGCATCACGACCACAGAGATCTACACGCACCTCAGCGCCGATTATCTGCGGGAGACGGTACAGTTGTTTCATCCGAGGGCAAAGATGCGCCGCGTGCTGCCTTGATCTGCCGCGCTTGCCTGTTTTTTTAAGTCGAAAAAAAGGA
>JBKBLI010000057.1:0-12536 GCA_046296435.1 Saprospiraceae bacterium
AAAAAAAAAAAAAAAAAAAAAAAATAAAAAAATAAAAAAAATTATAAAAAAAAAAAAAAAAAAAAAAAATATAAATTTTTTAAAAAAAAAAAAAAAACCCCCACAAAAAAAAATTTAAAAAAAAAAACACCCCAAAAAAAAATTTAAAAAAAAAATACAATTAAAAAAAAAAAAAAAACCCCTCTTATGGGGGCGTTTCCGCCGCGCGCCGACGCCGACGAGACTCCAGATCTGGTCGGCGTTTTTTTTTTCAAAACTTAGGCGCAAGCGCGGCCCCGCTCCATGCCCTGCGCCCGACCGCCCCTGCCACCCTTTTTTAGCAAAAACAAAAGCGCGCCGCCCAAGGAGCTAAGCGTATCGAAATTCATCCGATATTTCAAAAACATACCCGCTCCGGTCAGAACGCAACGACCACGACCGACCAGACCTCCTCCCGCAATACCAAACGCACACATCGCTTTTTTTCAAAAAAGCGACAATCGCCAGAAAAATTAGTTTTTGTCTAAACGATACAAAAAGGCGCGGCGTTTAAATCTAAAACAAATTGGCATGCGCGCACTACTCCTTCACCGAACAGGCGCCCTTCCGGAATATACCGAACACCCGGCCCCTGTGCCGGATAGGGGCGAATCTTTGGTCCGACTAAAGGCTGCGGCCCTCAACCACCGCGATTTGTTCATCTGTCGCGGACTCTACGCCGGCATCAAATTACCCTGCATCCTGGGCAGCGACGGCGCAGGCGTATGCGAGGGGCGAGAGGTGCTGATCTATCCGGCCAGAGCATGGGGGCGGGCTAAAACGCACCAAGGACCGGAATTTAGGGTCTTGGGCATGCCAGATCAGGGAACCTTTGCCGAGTGGATCGCGGCGCCCAAGTCCGCGCTGTACCCCAAACCCACCCACCTGAACATGGCAGAAGCGGCGGCGCTACCTCTTGCTGGCCTGACGGCGTGGCGCGCCTTGACAACCCAAGGCCAATTGCGCTCCGGCCAAAAAACGCTGATCACCGGAATTGGCGGCGGCGTAGCCCTCATAGCCATGCAGTTGGCCCTGGCTGCCGGGGCTAAGGTATGGGTCACATCGGGCGACGACGCCAAAATAGAGCGGGCGCAGAGTATGGGAGCCAGCGGAGGAGCCAATTATCGCCGCGACGACTGGGCCACGCAACTCAAAGAAGCCGGCGCTTTTGATCTGATTATAGACTCTGCCGGCGGCGACGGATTCGCCGCGCTTCCGGCGCTGGCCGCTCCCGGCGGGCGCATAGTGACCTATGGCGGTACGCTTGGTAAGATCAACGGATTGAGTCCGCAGATTATATTCTGGAAACAACTCAGCATCGTCGGCTCTACGATGGGCAGTCCTGTCGACTTCAAAAAAATGCTTGAATTCGTCGAGCGCCACCAGATCAAGCCGGTTGTTGAAGCGATCATCCCCATGAGCGAAGGCGCCGCAGCTTTTAATTTGCTGCAAAGCGGAACACAATTCGGCAAAATTGTGTTAGACATTGATAGGTGATAGAAACGTCTAAAGAATTACCTGTTTCGGAAGCATGAGTCAATCGTACATTAGTTTGGGCGGCGGCTGCTTTTGGTGCGTCGAGGCTGTGTTTCAGGAGGTGCAGGGCGTGCATAGCGCCGTGAGCGGCTACATGGGCGGCCATATCGACAATCCAACCTATCAGGACGTATGTTCAGGGCGCAGCGGTCACGTCGAAGTGGTTCGGATTGCATTTGACCCGGCCCAAATTGATCTCGCTGATATACTTGACATCTTTTTTGCCACGCACGATCCCACCACACCCGACCGGCAAGGCAACGATATCGGGCCCCAATACCGGTCGGTCATTTTCTATGAAAATGAAGACCAGATGCGTGCCGCGCTCGAAGCCCGCGCCCGCGCCGCCTCGCTCTGGCCCATGCCCATCGTCACCGAAATTGCACCTGCGTCGCGCTTTTATCCCGCCGAATCGTATCACCAAAATTATTTCAAGGACAATCCTAGGCAACCCTACTGCAGTTTTGTAATTGCACCCAAAGTGGTCAAATTCAGACAAAAATTCAAAAACAAATTGAAATCTGAAGCTTAAAACCTATCTTTGTCACGCATTTTAGCATTGCGACATGCTCACAAACGACAAACAAGAAATTAGCAGACTAATCGAGGAGGCGCTCGACACCATTAGGCCCCACCTGATTGCCGACGGCGGCGACGTGGAATTGGTAGAGGTGACCGACGATTACTGTGTGCGCATCAAATGGATGGGAATGTGCGAATCATGCGCCATGTCCGGCATGACGCTAAGGGCCGGAATAGCGGAGGCTATTCGAAGCAAAATCCCCCAAATCACTCACGTAGAAGCCATCAATTAGGGTCAATGCGCGCACTCGCCGATTTGTTAGGCCGTATCTTTTTGTCGTTCATCTTTTTGGTGGATGCTTATGAGACCATCGTATTTCCGGAGCGGACCAAATCGACCATGACCCAGTTTAACATCCTTTGGCAACAAGATTTGCTGCTTTACGGCTCGGCTGTATTCCTTACGTTTGGCAGTTTGATGCTGCTCACCGGCTACCGGTCCACGCTGGGCGCCATACTGCTTTTGTTGTACTGGACGCCGGTCACCTTCATCGTGCACAATTATTTTTGGGATTATCCGGGCAATAGCGAATTGCGCGTTAAAGGTCTTTTCTTCATGCGCGACCTGGCTATACTCGGCGCATTGCTCATGCACATCGGCAAAGGCAACAGTAAATACAGCATCAAACGCATTCTGGCGACCACCAAGGTCAAATAAACATGCCCCCCGCGAACGGCGGCGGCCGCAAATGCCGATGTGTCTTTTTTTTAAAAAAAAGCGGCCCCTGCGCATTGGAAGGCAAACGTCGCGCGCAAAGGCGCGATTCAGACAGTTCCTTCACCGTGACGCAGCTCAATCCAGTCGGCCCAGGCTACTCCAGACCACTGCATTACCGCCGCTGAGCCGCTTAAGGAACGAGGCTCCAGGTTGCGCCCTCTTTGCCGTCTTTGACCTGGATACCGATTTGCCCCAGCGCATCGCGGATCTGGTCGCTGGTAGCCCAATCCTTTTGGTTGCGGGCCTGAGCGCGAAGCGCAAGTACAAGATCCATCAGACCGGAGAGCTTGCCGTCGGCGGCGGCGCTATTGCTCAGATCGTCATGCAGCCCAAATATGTCGAACAGGAAACTGTGAAAAACGGTCTTGAGGCGCTCAATAACCCAGGGCGATACTTCGTTGGGGCCGATTTGCTTGTTGTGCAACTTATATACGTAGCTGCCGGCCTGATTGAGGTTGGCAATGGCGATAGCTGTGTTAAAATCGTCGTCCATACCTTCAAAAGCCTGCTCGATGTCCCGTAAAATGGCGCGATCGGTATCGCTCTCGGAGCCGTCGTAATTGTCCGGGAGGGGCATGTCGCGAAGCAAACGATATGTTTCCATCAACTTGCGGAAACCTTTTTCGGCGGCGAGAAGCCCGTCGTCGGTCATGTCGAGAGTACTGCGATAGTGTGCGGTCAGGAAAAAATACTTGACCGTCATCGGCGAATAGCCCTTGCTGATCAGGGGGCTATCTCCGCTGAACAGTTCGACTGGCGACACGCTGTTGCCCTCGCTTTTGCTCATTTTTCGGCTGTTGAGCAGCAGCATGTTAGAATGCAGCCAATAACGCGCGGGTTGGCAACCGCAAGAGCCGTAATTTTGGGCTATCTCGTTTTCGTGATGCGGAAATTTGAGGTCGCCGCCGCCGCCATGTATGTCAAAAGTCTGTCCGAGATACTTAGTGCTCATGGCCGAGCACTCAAGGTGCCAGCCAGGGAATCCGACCGACCATGGGCTTTTCCAGCGCATGATGTGCTCGGGCGAGGCTTTAATCCAGATGGCAAAGTCGGCGGGATGGCGTTTCTCGTCCTGATTTTTTAGATTTTCACGGCTTTCGGCTAACAATTCTTCGACTACCCGACCGGAGAGTTTACCATAAACGGCTGGGTTTTCGAGGGCGAATTTGGAGACATCGAAATAGACCGAGCCATTTTGTACATAGGCGTAACCGCGCTCGAGGATCTCCTCCACCATGGCAATCTGTTCGGGAATATGTCCTGTAGCCCGCGGTTCGATACTCGGGGGTAGCGTGTTGAACAACCGCATCATATCGTGGAAACCTACGGTATATTTTTGGGCGACCTCCATGGGTTCCAACTGGGCGGCTTTGGCGCCTTTGCTCATGCGGTCTTCGCCGTCGTCGAGCAGGTGCCCCACGTCGGTAATGTTACGCACATAACGGACGCGGTATCCGAGGTACAGCAAATAACGATAAATCACGTCAAAACTCACAAAAGTACGACAATTACCCAGATGTACGTCGCTATAGACCGTAGGCCCGCAGACGTACATGCCCACTTGATCCGGATGAATGGGTTCAAAAATCTCTTTTTCGCGGCTGAGGCTATTGTAGAGTTTTAGGCGGCGTTGCTTATCCATCGCTATTGATAATAATTTTCGGGCGCAAAGGTACGCCAAAAGAACGAAAGGGCGGAATCGAAGCGTTTTGGCAGACGCCCGAAGCGCGTTTGTAAAAACGTCCGCATGAAAAAAGCCGCTCCGAATTGTTCGGAACGGCTTTAATTAGCGGTTGGTCCACAAGGATTCGAACCCTGACAAACAGAACCAAAATCTGCTGTGCTACCGTTACACCATGGACCACCAAGTTGCTTTTCGAAAAAAGCGCCGCAAAGTTACGGCGACTTTTATTCCTGCGCAATACCTTGACGTTTTTTTTCAAAAAAAATTAGCGAACCCTCGACCAGTATTGCGTCCTGTAAAAAGGGCCGAGATAGCCGCGCACGACCAATGTATTGGGATCGCCTTCCTTCAACCACATCTTGCAGGAATACCATTTGCCACTTTCGGGATCGAGTATGGCGCCGCCCTGAAGCATTCCCTCTTTGCTTGTCATGCCTTCGAGGATAACCATGTTGAGCGCCGGTTTGTTTTTGCGCTCGCCGGGACACTTGTCGCAAAGCGAGTCGTCCGGCTTCTGAAGCAATTTCACGATCTTCCCCTCTATGCCCACACCCTTTTTGTACAATTGGACATGACTCTTTGGCTGTCCGGTCTCATCGTCCACAGTTTTCCATACTCCGGCGATGTCCTGCGCCTGGAGGCTAAGGCAAGGGAGCCAGAAGAGCGGGACGAGGGACAAGATACGCATCTACGCGGAATGTGCCTGATCAGGCTTTTGCCGCTGCATGAGCGGCGCGTATCTTGGCGCGCTGCTTGCGCAGATTGGGACG
This sequence comes from Saprospiraceae bacterium, assembly GCA_046296435.1. Classification (GTDB taxonomy): domain Bacteria; phylum Bacteroidota; class Bacteroidia; order Chitinophagales; family Saprospiraceae; genus M3007. Next base: position 5,309 of record JBKBLI010000057.1, read on the forward strand.
GTTTTTGCCAAAAGAACCGCGGCGTATTTTGCCGCGCTTGGATCTGAAATCTCCTTTACCCATTGAATGTGTAACGCTTGTATGTGTTTAGATTTTTCCAGTGTCTCGAAAGAGGGCGCAAAGATACGATTTCGTTCCGATGCGACAAGGCGAATTTGATTTTTCATCAAAAAAATTCCAACCCGGCGCTTTTTTGTCAAAGCGCAAACGCCATCCGAACGTACATCGCACAAGGCACGTACCAGCGTAAACAGCGCGGCATTCGTACGGGCAGACCCGCTTGCAGCCTATTTACCTGAAAACCCGACCCGGCAAACTGAGCGACAACCCTAACGACGTGTCGCAATCTACAAACCCAGCACGTCGCGCATTGAGTACACTCCCTTGCGGCCATGCAACCACTCGGCGGCGCGAACCGCGCCTTCGGCAAAGCCCGTGCGGTTGTGCGCCTCGTGGGCGAGGACAATGCGATCGTTCGGGCCCTCCCATCGAACGGTATGCGTGCCGGGAGTTTCGCCAATGCGAAAGGCGCGAACAGGCAGCGCCGACGGATCTGTGGCAAGCTCAGCCTCCTCCTGCAAACGCCACGACGCCAAGGGTTTGCCTGCCGCCGCGATCAGATCCTCGGCCAAGGTGACTGCCGTGCCGCTGGGCGCATCCAATTTGTGTACGTGGTGTATCTCCTCCAGACTGGGCAAGTATTCGGCAAGCGGCCCCAGGATCGCGGCCGCGTAGCGGTTGATCGCAAAAAAAACATTGACGCCAACGCTAAAATTGGAAGCCCAAAGCATCGCGCCCTGCATTTTCAAACAATACGCTGCCGTATCCGCCAGGGCAGATTGCCAGCCTGTGGTACCGCTTACGACAGGCACGCCGGCATCGATACAGCGCAGCACGTTGGCCTGAGCCGCCTCGGGGCGGCTAAACTCAATGACCACATCAGCCATGCGCAAAGCCCTGGCATGGAGCAAATCAACGGTTTGCGAGCCGGCGCGCCATGCGATTTCGTGACCGCGCGCCGTGGCAAGCGCTTCGACAGCCTTGCCCATTTTTCCGTATCCGAGTATTCCGATTTTGAGTTGTTGCATAAGCGGCGCGCAGCTTGACCGATTGCGCGTTATTTTTTTACATTGGAAAAAAAACGTCTTCAAAGTGGCGGATGTCTAACACGACGCCCCGGCGCATCAGGACCGACACAATATCGAAGCGGAGTTCGCCTTCATGCCCGATGAGATCCATATATACGCCGGCGGCGCGCGCCATGCGGTCCATCTTGCGCGCATTTACGGCGCCCTCCGGGCCGCCAAAGGCATCAGAAGCGCGGGTCTTCACCTCTACAAATACCAAGGCTCCCGTCCGGGTATCCCAGGCGATGATATCCACTTCGCTGCGGCCGGCGCGAAAATTGCGGGCTTCGATCCGATAGCCTTTGACCTCAAGCCATCGGGCGGCTGCATTTTCGCCCATGCGTCCTGTTAGGTTATGGTTCATGTTGCAAGTGCGGGCGCAAGGGTGTCGCAGTCCGGGGGCGCGGGGCCGGCGAACGCCGCCATCTCCTTAGCCTTGTCCGGCTCCGCGGCCCTCCCAATGTGCGCCGTCGGTAATTTATGCTTTCTTTGTGCGTCATGGGCTGGTCTGACGCGTACCGTCGTCAGCGCCCGGCCTGACATAGGTTCAACTTCCCGTTACGACGATTCGGGTTGTGCGTTCGTCGCCTGTATCCATTCTGACACGCAGAAAATACACGCCTGGCCTCAATCCGGCTGTAGCAATTCGGCTGCGGAACTCGCCCGCAGCGCAGCGCAGGGCGCCGGCGCTGCTCACGCGTCCGGAAGCGTCATACAAAGTCCAGTCGGCCTCGCTTGCAGGCCCGCACGCGCAGGCCACCCAAAGAGCCTCTTTAGCCGGATTGGGCCACACCCGAATGGCCAAATCGATCCGGGCGGGTTCGGCAGACTTGACAACGTAGGCCATATCGGTCTGATAGACGCCCAATCCATGGGTTGCGATGCGCAGTTTGCGGTGCGCCGATATGCTCAGATCGGCTACCATGACCGCCGCGGGCGCATTGACGCCATACGGCGACCACGACAGCCCCGCATCGGGCGAAAACCAAACCCCCAGATCATTGCCGAGATACAGATGGGCGGGCTGCGCCGGATCAACCAGGATACAGTTGGCAGGCACGTCGGGCACGCCGTCGTCGATAGCGCTCCAACTCGCGCCGCTATCGTGGCTGACCCATAGGTGCGCGCTTCCGTATCCCGACAATGCGACAAACACTATGTCGGGATTTGTCGGATGAAAAGCGATACCCATCACTACGCGATCGGGCAGGCCGCTCAATACGGACCATGTCTGCCCGCCGTTGACGCTTTTGAAGAGCCTGGGCGGCGAGGCCAAGGGCGCCGTAGCCGCGTAGAGCAGATCCGGGTTCTGGGGGGCGACGGCCAGCGCAATCACCGTGTTGGCGCCATCAATATTCGCGGCTGAGGTAGCGCCCCAATTGATGCCGCCATTGTCCGACCGGTGTACGCGTTGCGCGCCGGCATAAATGCGCGAGGGCTGCGAAGGAGCCAACACAAACGGCCCGTTGAAACTCTTGCTCTCATTGGCCGCCGAACTTACCGCAGCGCTCATGAAACTCTGCCCCCGATTGATGGAGCGCCGGATATTCAGGCGCTGCGAGGATCCATACATGAGGGTATCGTTGAGCGGATGGATGGCGGCGCACATGCCGTCGCCGCCAATTGTGCGGAACCAGGCATCCTGACCGACATAGATGGCCGTGGCATTGTCCTGCATACCGCCAATGGCAAGATGGGGGTCCTGCGCCGAATTGGCAAACCGCGCATAGAATTGTTGGGTCTGCATCCCGCCGTTTCGGCCCTCCCAGCTATCGCCCGCGTCAGGCGAAAAGAAAACGCCGCCATCGGTTGCCGCAAACACCTCTCCCGGCTGGTGCGGCGAAAAATAAACGCGGTGTATATCGGCGTGCACGTAATCAAACGGCCCCTCCGGTCCGCCTACGGGCGTCAGACCAAACGTCCATTTGAACCAATAGCTGACCTGTTGCACATTCGCGCCGCCATCAAAACTTTTGTACATGTCCACGCCCGCCCACAAAACCGACTCCGGATCGTCGGGGTTGACCGCCACGTCGTTAGAGTACCAACCCTGATACAGCGGCACATCAGCGCCGTTGACCTGCGCCCAGTTGATTCCCGCATCCTCCGAACGAAACAAGCCTATACCATTGAAAGCATTGGACACTGTAGCGTAAACCACGTTCGGATTGCTCCGCGCGAAACTTACATGCGCGCGGCCTGTGTAATCCGCCGGCAACCCGTTTACCGGCGCAAAGGTCTTACCCCCGTCCACGCTTCTGAACACGCCGGCAAAAGGGCTGAGGTACCCGCCAAAAGTTGCAAGCATAACATTCGTATCTTGCGGATGCCACACGACGCTCAGGCCCATTTGGCCGTCCAGCGCTTTGACCCAGGTAGATCCGGCATTGTAGCTTCTGTACAAACCCCGGGTCGTAGCGGCAAATACGGTGGCCGGCCGAAGCGGATTGACGGCTATGTCCCACACGCAGGTCATGTCCGCGAGCGTAAAATCAAGCGATTTACTCCAAGTCTGTCCGCCGTCAGTGGTCTTGAGCAGGCCGACGCCGTACGAACCGCGCGTGAGGCGGTCGTACACGCCTGGCTGGGCGATCGTGTAGTTGTAAACCTCTCCCGTCCCAATATACATTTCGTCGGGGTTATCCGGATTCAGCGCAATACTGCTCACCCCAAGTACCGGGTAGCCGGTCTCTACCCGCTCCCAAGCCTCCGGCCCCAGTCCCGCGCTCTGCGTTTTCCACAGTCCGCCGCTGGCCGATCCGGCCCACATGACATCTGGATCGCTCGGGTGAAATGCCATGCACAAAGTGCGCCCCCCAAAGTTTTTAGGGCCAAGCGCTTCCCACACGGCCTGATTGTTACGCGAAGCGCTCATGGTCTTGGCCTCCCAAAAAGCCTCGCTCCACAAGTCGCCGCGCACGCGACCAAAGGGCCACGCGCGGACTGCCGCCCAGTCGCTCAGACTGACGCCTGCGCCGCTTTGGCGCGGCGACCGTTCGACTTGTTTGCTGCAAGAAAAAAAGGCTGCGCACGACAAACAAAAAAACGCATAAAAGTAGCCCCGCATACAAGTAATTTTCGGCAAAAATAGCGATTTGATTACAAAGTCGCCCTCGCAGCGCAACAAAAGCCAAAAGTTTTGTCTTCTATTAGCCAAAAAGCTATTTTGTCAGGCACGAATTTTGTTGCTAGTTTTACTTTCGCGACGCATTGTGAAGCATTTGTTCAATATATTGCTTTTTCTGATCCTGATCCTCCTACCCATCATGGGGGGCAGGGCCTGGCGTGATAGCGTCGTTCGTATTAACGAACTTCAGGGCATAGATGTGTCCCACTATCAAAGTCGCATTAAGTGGGATGATCTTTTGGCGAACCACGAACTGCATTTCGTATTTGTCAAGGCGACCGAGGGCGGCAATTACGTGGATAGCTTATTTGCATACAACTGGAGCGAGCTCTGTCGGCTTGATATGCGGCGCGGCGCTTACCACTTCTTCAGACCGCGCGTGTCGGGCAAAGCGCAAGCCTCACATTTTCTGAGCGTTACCCAACTTGAGCCGGGCGATTTTGCCCCCGTGCTGGATATCGAAACTACAGATGGGGCGCCGGTCGAAGAGTTGATCGCACAAGCCCGCATTTGGTTGCAGACTGTAGAGCGCGAGTTGGGCGTCAAGCCGATCATTTACACCAACATGAATTTTTACGACCGATACCTTGCGGGCGTATTTGACCATTACCCGCTCTGGGTAGCCAGATACTCCGACACGCATCCGCATTTGCGCAACGGACGCATCTGGCAGTTCTGGCAACACAGCGACAGGGGCCGACTCACTGGTATCGCTCATCCGGTTGACCTTAATCGCTTTTCGGGAGAAGCTGCCGATCTGGAAGCTTTTCTCATTCCCGCTAACAGCAAATCCGACCGGCCGCTCACCAGACCTTGATTAGTGGTTAGTGGTTAGTGGTTAGTGGTTAGTGGTTAGTGGTTAGTGGTTGGGAATGATGGGCTTTTTTTGCCGCGGTTTACTTTTTTTTTAAAAAAAAGGAGCGGAAAGTGGGTAGGCCCGACTCTCCGCTCCCGTAGGCGCGTTTTGAATTGATCCACGCTTGCGACTCGTTGAAGTACGCTTGCGTTATTTTTGAATGCGGCGCCGGAGCGCTAACGTTTTAGCGTTATTACATATTGGCGATGATTTCGGAGCCAAACTCTGAGCATTTGAGTTTGGTAGCGCCTTTCATCAGGCGTTCGAAATCGTAGGTGACGCGTTTTTTGCGAATGGCGCGCTCCAGACCTTTGGTGATCAGCTTGGAGGCTTTGCTCCAGCCCATATAATCGAGCATCATCACGCCCGACAGGATGACTGAGGATGGATTGACCATGTCCTTGCCGGCGTATTTGGGCGCCGTGCCGTGTGTGGCCTCAAAGATGGCGTGTCCGGTGCGATAGTTGATGTTGGCGCCGGGAGCGATGCCGATACCGCCGACCTGAGCGGCGAGCGCGTCGGAGATATAGTCGCCATTCAGATTGAGCGTAGCAATCACGTCGTACTCGGCCGGGCGCAACAAGATCTGCTGAAGAAATGCGTCGGCGATGACGTCTTTGACGATTACTTTGCCGGAAGCCACAGCGTGCGCTTGCGCGTCGTTGGCGGCCTGTTCGCCTTTGGCCTCTTTGATCCGGTCGTATTGCGCCCAGGTAAATACGCGGTCGCCGTATTCGCGTTCGCAAAGGGCGTAGCCCCAATCTTTGAATTTACCCTCGGTGAACTTCATGATATTCCCTTTGTGCACCAACGTGAGGGATTTGCGCTTGTTTTTGAGCGTATATTCAAGCGCGGCGCGCACCAGCCGCTCCGTACCCTCGATAGACACGGGCTTGATGCCAAAAGAAGAGGTCTTGGGGAATCGGATTTTCTTCACGCCCATTTCGTTTTGAAGGAAGGCGAGCATTTTACCTGCTTCTTCCGTGCCGCTCAAAAACTCAATGCCAGCGTAAATATCTTCGGTATTTTCGCGGAAAATGACCATGTCCACCAGGCGGGGTTCTCTGACCGGGCTGGGTACGCCGCGAAACCAACGCACGGGGCGCACGCAGGCGTACAGGTCCAGTTCCTGACGCAGAGCCACGTTGAGCGAGCGTATGCCGCCGCCCACCGGAGTGGTAAGCGGTCCTTTGATCGCTACTTTGTAGTCGCGAATTACTTCAAGGGTTTGGGGCGGAAGCCACGAGCCGGTTTTGTTGAATGCCTTTTCGCCCGCCAACACTTCGTGCCACATGATTTTTCGTTTTCCGCCAAAGGCTTTATCTACAGCCGCGTCGAAAACGCGTTGCGAAGCGGCCCATATATCCGGGCCAATTCCGTCGCCTTCTATGAAGGGAATCACAGGGTCGTTAGGCACCCGTAGTTTCCCTCTGCGAATGGTAATTGCTGAACCTGTCATATACGATGAAATCGTTTTTTTGATTGGAGAAAAAGTTAATTATGAGGCGAGAGCCGCCGTTTTCGTTTTGAACGGCGCGAAGGTATGGCGATTCGGGCGCGCTACAAAGGAAATAGCCAAAAAACTTTAAAAAAAACTTCACAAAGGCCGGCAATTTAATCGGCCAACTTGGTGCTTTGCCAATACAAAAGACGCCATATTTTACTTCGATAGCGTTCATAAGTAGCTGAGTACTGTAGTTTTATGTCGAAATCGCGCAATTGATATTGCCCGCTCACGCGGAGTTTGCCGTTGACAAAGGCTCGCCTGCCCATGCGTCTGATTTGGCGATCCAAGACCTCCATGCGCGCATACTGTATGGCGCCCGAACCCACCTGCTGCAAATGGAGGCGGTAATCTTCTGCCAGACCGTTCGAATGCAGGTAATACAGCCCCGGATGTAAGACGCGCGCCAACGAAAGGGTGTCTCGGGCGCGCATCAGTTCAAAACGCCTGTCTTCGCTCATCTGCACTGGAATGATATTTTTTTGTAAAAAACAAGACGAAAAGGCGTGTAGTAAAAGAAAATAAAACCTCGACAGCCGCATTGGTGTAATTTTTGCTGTAAAAAACATGAAGTGTCGCGCAATAGACACACAAATTTAGTCGGCGTTTCGCAG
>JBKBLI010000057.1:12635-20832 GCA_046296435.1 Saprospiraceae bacterium
ATAATTCGTTACTTTGCAATTTTAATCATAAAATCTCGGCCATGAACCATTACAGATTCACTTTTTTCATTGCGCTTGTCTGGCAAGTCGCCGCGGGAGCGCAGGACTTTGCCATAGACATGCAGGTAGTCGGCAGCGCCGGCCGACATGCATTCAAACAAGGTCAGCATTGGTCTTACACCATAGGACAACCCGTCATAGCGACGTTCAACGGGTTGCAGCACAGGTTCACGCAGGGCTTTCACCAGCCGGAAATTCGCCGCACGGTTAGCGCCGGAGCGCCTGAACTCGCCGCGTGGGATATCAGCGTCTTTCCCAACCCGACCGCCGACCGCTTGCAGGTGAAATTTTCTCCGCCGGAGGGCGCCACAGGGTACCTGCTGGGGCGCATATTCGACATGCGCGGGCGCTTGACCCATGACGCCATGTTGCTGGATGCGTTTGGCAATGTCGAAATCGACTGTCGGATGCTGTCGCCCGGCGTTTACGTTTTGCAAGTCTCTGCTCCCGACTCCCGGGCTACGACCTACATCCGATTTGTGGTCGCCGCCAAATGACAAAGGGCATGTCTGTTTCTCCTTTGTTTCAGACGTCCAAATGGCAGACTAAAATCGCGCCGTCTGATTGGCTTGCGCTGCCCACTCGCGTACGCCCCGCCCCCTGCGCTCCTTCCGCACAGCCTTTGCGCTCCCCCGGCAAGCCGAATTTTAATTTTGATTCACCAGAAGCTGTTTATACCATGACACGTTTTCTTTCACTTTTTTTCATCATGCTCATTGGCGCCACTGTGGCGCAGGCGCAATTTGCGCCTCAAGGTTTTTCGTATCAAGCAGTGGTGCGCAATAGCGCCGGCGACCCAATTGTCAATCAGACGGTCGGCCTGCTCTTTACTATTCGAAGCGGCGCGCCTAACGGCCCCATCGCTTATTCTGAAAGACAAACCGCCTCCACTAACCAGTTTGGTCTGGTGACGCTCAATATTGGCCAAGGCGGACTGCCGCTGCAGGGAACTTTCAACGCCATAAACTGGGGCGGCGGCGCCAAGTACCTCTCCGTATCGATCGAAACGGCGCCTAACGTATTCGACGAGTTGGGTACCAGCGAACTGATGAGCGTACCCTATGCGCTCTATGCGGTTCAGGCAGGCAGCGGCGGCGGGGGCGGCGGCGACAACTGGGGCTCCCAAGTCGCCCAGACCAACCCTACGCTCAATGGCGACGGCACGGCAGGCAATCCGCTGCGCATCGCTCCTCAAAATGCGCAAGTGGGACAAGTGCTCAAATGGAACGGCAGCACCTGGACGCCGCAAGACGATATCATCGGTTCAGGATCGGGCGGCGGCACCGTCACACAGGTTAACACCGGAGCAGGCCTGACAGGCGGCCCTATCACCACTTCGGGCACTATCAGCCTGAGCAATACCGGCGTGACGCCCGGCACTTACGGCAGCGCCACCCAGATACCGGTCATCACGGTGGACGCGCAAGGGCGTATTTCGGGCGTGTTCACCACCGTGCCTTCGCCGGGCACCGTCAACATCACCGGAGGCGCAGGAATCAACGTGTCGCAGCAAGGCATCAACTTCACCATCACAAATACAGGGGATACCAATCCCAACGACGACCTGACGCTCTCTACCGCCTTCGACGGCGATGTGAGCGGCCCGTATAACAACCTCCAGATCAAAACGGGCGCCGTAGGCAACCCCGAATTGGCGGCTAATGCTGTCAGCGCGGATAAAATAGCCAACGGCGCCGTTACTACACCCAAAATTGCAGATCTGGCCGTGACCTCGCCGAAAATAGCGGACAATTCCGTAACCGGCGCAAAAATTGCCCCCATGGGCGCCACCAACGGTCAGGTACTCAAATGGAACGGCACGAGTTGGGCGCCCGCCGCCGACCAGACGGGCACGCTCAACCTTATTCCCGGACTGGGAATCGGCATCAACGGCACGCCGCCCAACCTGACCATCGTAAATACCGGCGATACCAACCCCAACGACGACCTGACCGTCACCTCGCTATTCAACGGCGATGTGACAGGCGTCTTCTCCGATCTCCAACTCAAACCCGGCGTAGTCGGCACTCCCGAACTCGCAGCCGGCGCCGTAACCAACGACCGCATCGCCAACAACGCCGTGACAGGCCCCAAAATCGCCCAGATGGCCGCTACCAATGGCCAGGTGCTCAAGTGGAACGGAACAAGCTGGGCGCCGGCCAACGACCAAACCGGCGGCATTACGAACATCATTGGCGGTATCGCCATCGAAGCCATACCCAGCGGCAGTAACTTCATCATCAACAACCTGGGCGATACCAACCCCTTCGACGATGTCACGGTCACCACGGTGGCCAACGGCGATATTACGGGCGTCTTCGACAACCTCCAAATCAAGCCCTTGGCAGTCACCAACATTCACATGGGACCTAACAGCGTCGGGACCGCCAACATCATTAACGCTTCGATCACCGCAGCCAAACTCAACAATATGGGCGCCGGAAGCGGTCAAGTGCTCAAGTGGAACGGCTCCGCATGGGCGCCGGCCAACGACGAAGTGGGCAGCGGCGGCGGCGCCAATTACAACGCTGGACAAGGAATCAATATCACGGGCGCCTTTCCCAATTTTACCATCGACAACACAGGCGACCTGAGCAATACCAACGAACTCCAAACCCTCTCGCTCAGCGGCAATACCCTCACCCTCTCACAGGGCGGCGGCAGCGTCACCCTGCCCGCAGGCAACACCTACAACGCCGGCACGGGCATCAGCGTGACCGGCAGCGCGCCCAACTTCACCATCAACAACACCGGCGACGACGACAACGACCCCGACAACGAATTACAAACCATCCAACTCAGCGGCAATACCCTCACCCTCTCGCAGGGCGGCGGCAGCGTCACGCTTTTGGACAACGACCCCGACAACGAACTCCAAACCCTCTCGCTCAGCGGAACCGTACTGAGCATCTCCAATGGCAACAACGTCAATCTGGCCGGATTGGGCGGCGGCACCAACTTTACCTACAGCGCCGGCATCGGTATTAGCGTAACCGGCAACGCGCCCAACTTCATCATCAACAATACCGGCGACGACGACAACGACCCCATCAACGAACTGCAAACCATCCAACTCAGCGGCAACACCCTCACCCTCTCCCAAGGCGGCGGCAGCGTCACCCTGCCCTCCGGCAATACCTATAGCGCCGGCGCAGGTATCTCTATCACCGGCAGCGCGCCCAACTTCACGGTCACCAATACCGGCGATGCCGACAACGACCCGACTAATGAATTGCAAACCCTGTCGCTTACCGGCACAGTGCTCAGTATAGCCAACGGCAATAACGTGGATCTCGGCGGCATAGCCGGCGGCGGCAGCAACTGGGAAAAAACGGGCGACGACATCTTCAACAAAAACACAGAGAATGTGCTCATTGGCACGCAAAGCGGCGGCGCCGGCAAATTGCAGGTAGTCAACAATGGCGACAGCCCCACCATCTCCGCTAAAAATAGCGGTTCAGGCCCGGCGGGTTACTTCACCGGAAGCGCAGGCCCGGCGCTCATCGCCGAAGAAGGTAACGTCGGTATTGGCCTCACCGCGCCTGCCTTTAAGCTGGATGTGGACGGACAAGGGCGTTTCGCGACTTCAGGGCCGTCGGCGCAACTGCTCCTCGAAAACAAAGGCGCCGACTTTGCGCGCATCGCCTTGCGCAGCCAGTCGCCCGGCGCCTGGAACATTCTCGGACTGACAGCCGGCAGCGATGCCTCCCGCTTTGAAATCCGCTTGCAAAGCTCTGGAACGGGTCTGCCTGCGCCGCCTGCTTTCACTTCCAGCGCCAAAACCAACGTCGGTATTGGCGGGCTGAATAACGGCCCGACCCGGCTCGCCGTCTATCACGAGGACAACGGCTTTTTGCTCCAACATGCGCCCTCGGGCAACAACTGGGAGATGTGGGTCAGCGATTTCGGATCGCTCAACCTGTACAATAGCGTCCTCGGACCGGGCGTTCCGGCCGGCAGTTTCGCCGTCAACGGCATCTACACTCCCTCAGATCGCCGCCTGAAAAAAGAAATTCAAGCCATAGGGGCAAGCACGCTGGATCGGGTCATGCAACTGAAACCCGTACAATATGTCTATACGGCAGATCCCGCGGCCCCCACTTTTGGCTTTATCGCTCAGGAAGTACAATCGCTGTTCCCTGAATTGGTTGGGCAAACGCGCTCGCGCGAAGGAGGAGAAACCTACCTGTCGCTCAACTATGCAGGCTTTGCACCGCTGACGGTCAAGGCCATTCAGGAGCAACAGCGCCAAATCGAAGCCCTCAAAGCCGAGAATGACACCCTGCGCAAACGCCTTGAAACCATCGAGCGCTGGATTGAAAGCCAGAAATAACGCGTTTTAAGCCCTAAAAACGGCGCGCCGGCTCTGCCACTGAACGTAGGCCGGCGCGCCATCTTTCCAAATTATGCGATTGACCAAAAATTACCGCGCAGTGCAAATACAGGCCATACTCTTTTTGCTGGCGCTGCCTCTGTTCTCGCAAGCAAGACCCCTCGCCGAGCCGGATACTTTTCCGGGCTACCGTCTGTATGCCGACACCTTTTGCTCCAACCAATTGATCCTCGTTTACAACCAACTCTTTGGCCCCGACAATCCATCGGGCGTAGTTACCATCCCCGGAGCAGCCTATGGCGGAGCAGATAGCGTGATCGAGGTCAGGCTCTCCTTTTTCTCGACCGTCTATACGCTCAACAATCAAACCCTGTGCGAAGGCGACACGCTGGTGATCAACAACCGGCCGTATCACCAAAATTTCTTCCTCGGCGAGGAGATCATCGAGCGGGGCGCGGCTAACGGATGCGACAGCATAATTGAGATCCAACTGAACTTCCTCACCCTACCCTACTCGATCGTAACCGATACCCTTTGCGCCGACGAATTCCGGATCGTTAACGGCGTTCGGTACGACCGCGGCAATCCGAACGGATTAGAACGCTTACCCAACGCCGGAGTCAACGGCTGCGATTCGCTTATCTTGGTGACCCTGCACTTCCGGCAGATCTGGGCCTATGCCGGCCCCGACCGCCAGGTCGGACTCGGCGATACGGTTTGTCTGAACCCGCAGGTGAGTTTTGTGCCCGTCATGGCGACCTGGACGCCAGAATTGTCCTGCGGCGACCCCGCCTGCGTCCAGGTTTGCTTCCAGGCGATTCAGTCGGAGCGCTATCTGTACCGCGCTATCGACGCCCATGGTTGCGCAGCAGAAAGTCGGGTGACGATTGAGGTGGATCCGTCTTCCAATTTTTTCGCGCCGAATATTGTCTGCCTGAGCGCCGCATGGCCCAACAACCGCTTTTATGTGGGGAGCGATCGGAGCGTGGATGCGATTGACCGCTTGCACATATTCAACCGCTGGGGCGAATTGGTCTTTGCGCGCAACAACTTTGCGCCCAACAGCCCCGACGAGGGCTGGGATGGCTTTTACAAGAACAAACCCGCAGAGATCGGCGTATATATCTACGATATCGAAGCGCGGCGCATCGACGGCAGCCTGGCGCGCAAGCAGGGCGACTTCACGCTGATCCGCTGAGAAAATGGGTGCAGAGTTGGCGCGCAAAGCGTGAACGCCTGACTCCTTTGCGCTGAATTCCGCTGTCTTTGCCGCTTGCGGAGCTGCACATTTACAAATAACCCAGTCGCTTGAGCGCCTGATCGTCGTCGCGCCAATTATCGCGCACTTTGACAGTCATGTCCAAAAATACTTTGGTCTGCAAAAACGCTTCGAGATCTTTTCGGGCATACTCGCCCAGTTTCTTGATGGCGGCGCCTTTGTGGCCGAGCAGTATGCCTTTTTGCGTTTCGCGCATGACGTATATTTCGACAAAAATGCGCGACAGCGCTTCCCCTTTGACGGTCTGCGTCTCCTTAAAATCCGTGATAGCCACCTCGCAGGAATAAGGCACCTCCTCGCTGTAGAGCATGAAAATTTTTTCCCGAATAATCTCTGAAGCAAAAAAACGCTCGGGACGGTCGGTCAACTGATCCAAAGGATAATACGGCGGCCCCTCTGGCAAGCCCTCGCGAATGTGCGCGAGTAACTCGGCCGTGTTATCTCCATGGAGGGCTGATATGGCAAAAGTACGCGCGAAGTTTACGCGCTTGCGCCACCAACCCTCTACATCGCTGAGGCGCTGCGGATTGACCAGGTCGCTTTTATTGAGGATAAGCCATATAGGGGTTTCGCTTTTCTGCAAAATATCCGCAAAGGGGTTGTCTGGCTCTAATTCTTCGGTTAGGTCGAACACAAAAAGCGTTATGTCGGCGTCCTCCATGGCGCCTTCCACAAACTTGTTCATGGCGCGGTGCATGCCGTAAGCCGGGGTTTTGACGTATCCGGGCGTATCCGAAAAGACCACCTGGAAATCCTCGCCGCTCAGGATGCCAATAATACGATGGCGCGTGGTCTGCGGCTTGGGCGTGATGATGCTCATGCGTTCGCCGACCAAGGCGTTCATCAGGGTGGACTTCCCTGCGTTGGGGCGCCCTACAATATTGACAAAACCAGATCGGAAAGCCGGCGTCATGATTTAGTCGCCGATTTCAACCAAGTAGCGTTCGGCATCCAGAGCGGCCATACAACCTGTTCCCGCTGCGGTGACGGCTTGGCGATACACCTTGTCCTGCGCATCGCCGCTTACGAACACGCCCGGCACTTTGGTTGTAGTGCGGCCCGGCGTGACGAGCAGGTAGCCGCTCTCGTCCATGTCGAGCCAATCGCGGAAGATATCGGTATTCGGTTGGTGACCGATGGCGACAAAAAATGCGCTCACAGCGATTTCAGATATTTCACCGGTCTTGTTGTTGCGAATCCTGACGCCGGTTACCTCATTTTCGCCGAGCACTTCTTCCGCTTCGGTGTTCCAGTGTATGTGGATATTCGGGGCGCTTTTTACGCGCTCCTGCATGATTTTGGAAGCGCGCATTTCGTCGCGGCGGACGAGCATATTGACTTTGGAGCAGATCTTGGAGAGATAGGTTGCCTCCTCAGCCGCCGTGTCGCCGGCGCCAACGATAGCCACTTCTTTTCCTCTGAAAAAAAAGCCGTCGCACACGGCGCAGGCCGAAACGCCCATATTCTGGAGCCGCTCCTCGCCGGGGATACCCAGCCATTTGGCGCTCGCCCCCGTGGCAATGATGACCGCCGGGCTGTGCAACTCATGTCCGCTTTCGCTCCATGCCTTGTGGATGGGTCCGCTGAAGTCCACCTTTACGATCATCTCGTGGCGGATATCGGTGTCGAAACGCTCCGCTTGTTTGCGAAAGTCGTCCATCATCTCGGGTCCGGTACGACCGTCGGGATAGCCCGGATAATTTTCGACTTCGGTGGTGATCATGAGTTGTCCTCCCGGCTGCATACCGGTGTAGAGCACGGGCTTCAGGCCGGCCCGAGCCGCATAGATGGCTGCCGTATATCCTGCGGGACCGGAGCCTATGATTAAACACTTAAGTTTTTCCATAACGGACGCAAAGGTAAGACGATCTATCGAAGCGCGCTACTATGACATGACATTACAGGGCGTCAAATCAAAATTTCCCAGGTATGATCGCCAAGCAGGCGCACGGTAGCGATGTGTTCAAGCGGCGATTTTCGGCCCCATTCGTGAGGAGCGACCAAAGAAAGCAGGTTTTTGCCGTCTGTGGGACGCCGATACAGGTGATAGACATGGTGTATGACCGGCGCAAAAGACATATCTGCCTGATAGATCTGCTCGGATATCTCCATGCGTTTTTGCAGGGATTTGGCCTGATTGACCAGGGTTTCCATTTGGGTGCGCAACTGATCCATCTGACGATCGGTTTGATCGTACATGGCCGTCATGGCATTACCTCTGATTTGTCCTTTGTCTTCCGGACGGATAACGGCGCTGCCGCTGTGGTGGGCATAGGGCAGAAGGCCGGGACTCTCGGCTACCTTGTCGGGATCTATGGGATTGACAAAGGCTTCGTCGTCGTTTTTTTTATTTTTTGCCATGATAAAAAATGCGGTCAGATCGTTATAGCGACATTTACCGGAAGGCGCATTTGCCAGTCAAACGGTCTGAGCACGTCAAAACAAAATGCCGGTCTGTTTTGTTCGCAATCGGGTTGCACTTTATGGGGTTGACCGTTTGCTCTCAAGCAACCGGTCAAGACGCG
>JBKBLI010000058.1:0-11605 GCA_046296435.1 Saprospiraceae bacterium
CGCTCGCCGAGATACAGAAGCGCTGCGTCAGCCTCTTCTATTACGAAGATCGCTCATATAAAGAAATCGCTGAAGCGGTCCATGAAGAACTCGGCATGGTGCGCTCGCACATCCAAAACGGACGGCGAAACCTCAAAAAGTGTATGGAAAAACTTATCGCATGAATCGCCCGGATCTCACATGGCGTCAACTGGTTGACAAGTGGCTCGACGGCTCTTTTCGGGCAGCCGACGAGCATGTCCTGCACGAATTGCTGGAAAAAGAGGACGACGCCTTCCGCCGCGAAGCGACCCGGGGGCTGATGCGCCTACCTGCCGAAGATCACCAAAGCCGTATCGCCCGACTGCGCAAGCAGGCCGGCCAGTCCTCCATGCGCGGCCTGCGCGCCTACCGCTACGCGGCGGCGGCGGCAATCCTGCTGCTGACTACCGCTATATTCGGGTGGCTATTGCTTCGTCCGGATTTACCCGCAGAGACCGACGCAATCGCCATATCGGCCGAGACTTTGGAGCCGAACAGAGAACCATCCGCCACGGACGAAATTGCCGGGGCTTTCCGCAAACTCCCCCCCGACGCCCGGGTCGGGTCTGACCCGCGCCCCGCGCCCTCCGGCCCGGCCCCCGCTCCCGGCTCGTACGCCGCGCCTTTGGCCGCTACCGGGGCAGACGATTCGCGCCATTTGCCCGATACGGACGAGGGCGCCGGATTAGACTTGTCGTATCCTTCCGCCGTCGAAGAGGCGCCAGGCGCCAGGTACGCCGCAAAAGATATCCGCGAAACCCAAGACAAGGCCGCCGCCTCAGGGCAGGATCTGATCGTTCCAGAAAAAGAAGTCCAACCTAACCCTTCGGGCATCGCTCAGCCCCCAAGCGGGCCGCAGCTCTCCAAGCGCGCCCGACGCGCGCCGCCGGCTGCCGCCGGTCCCGAATTTGTTTCAGGAGTGCGGCCGGAGGAGGGATGGACCATTTTTTACGAACAACTGGCCGCCGCTTCGCCTTGCATCTCCAGCGCCAATGGAACCGAGTTGCGCGACACGGTCAGGCTCCGATTTACGATCGACAAGGATGGCTTTTCGCGTAAAGTTGTGATCGTAAGCGCGCGCCACCCCGAATGCGCAAGCGAAGCCGAGCGCATCGTGATGCGCCGGCGCTGGATAGTTGACGACTCTGTGAAGGACCGCGATTTTTTGATCTCACTGCCTTTCGGCAAAAATTAGCGCCGATGCGGAACAAGACAAGCGGGCCAGGACGCGCGACACGCGGGCGCA
The DNA here is from genome assembly GCA_046296435.1 of Saprospiraceae bacterium. GTDB lineage: Bacteria > Bacteroidota > Bacteroidia > Chitinophagales > Saprospiraceae > M3007. The sequence goes on from JBKBLI010000058.1 coordinate 1,268, forward strand.
GGCATGCCGGCCCTCGATTGACTAACGCGGCATGAAATAGGCCATCAGTTGATCGTTCAAAGGCGTAAACAGGAAATATCCGTCTGCCGCCGGATCATGCGCCAGCACAAAGGGTCCGCTTCCCGCCAGCGGCGCATCGAAAACGCGGCGCCCCTTGTCGTTGAACAACATGATCTTCCGTCGCCGGCTGTCCCATCCGCCAAAGCCCGGATAATCCAGCGCAAATAAAGTATCGCAACCATTGGGATGCGCTTCAAAGAGGGTCTCCAACCGATTGCCGCGATAACCCATGCCGCGCAAGGACTCCAGCCCGGAGCACACGTAGGCAAGTCGCGTATGGCCCAAAAGCGGCGCCAACACCCCCCTGTGCGGCCCAGGCCCTTTGCCCACGTTTAGGATAAAACTCTCTCCGGCCAAATTGGCAACTACAAAGCGCCCGTCCTGCAACGGTACGGCCATGCGCGGCGGAGCAGCCCTGGGATCGACCTGTAGCGGCCCGGCGGGGACTCCGACAAGGGGCACGGGCGAAAAGCGCTCCGCTCCGTCGGGCCCCAGCGCCCGAATCTGCCGTCCCTCGATATCCAACAGGATGAGATAGTCCTTCCCCCCGTAGCTCAGGTGGACCAGCGGCCATGGCGAATACCCAGCCCGGGGCATAGGGTTCCAACCTGCCATCGGTCGCCCATATAGGTCAAAGCCATAGGCGTTGCCATTATCGCACGCCACGTAGAGGCAAGTCTGCCCTACGCCCGACAATGCGGCCGCGCAAATACCGTTGACGGCTTTAGACTGCAAACGCAAGGGAAAGCCCCGCGTGTCGGCGCCCGAGCCGTCGAACATCCAAATCTGCGCGGCTGTGTTGGCCGCAAAAACAGGCGCTCCGGAGCCATAGATGTCTATGCTAATAACCGGCGACAATAGGGGGCCGTCCAATTGCTTGCGAAATATAATGTTGCCGTCCAGGTCGTAGCAATACGCCACGTGATCGGCATCCTGCAAGAACAAATTGCGCCCATTCTCGCTCTGCGTCAGATACGGCCCGCGAATGACCTGCGCATTCAGTTCGACGCGCCAGCGCAAACTCGCAGAGCCGACCGCTTGTCTGAGCCCATTTATTTTTTTTGCTTTGCGGACGCTGAAGCTATCCGGCCGAGCGGGGTTTGAAGCGGCTATCCACCAGGAGTCGGCGGCGGCGGCGGCAAGCAGCGGCGGGTAACTGACGGGACATTTTTGCGAGATAAAAAAACACTCTGCGATACGCGGCGCCGCAGCGACGCGAAAAGCGGCCAGATAGCCGCCGTCTGTCTCGCCGTCTTTCAACGCAGCCGCAAAATCCGGCGCGTTGATCAGCAATTGTCCGCTCAGGTATTTGTCGATCCAGATTTCCAGCGCCTTGCGGCTTCCGGCAAAAACAGCCATTCGACCCAAATCGGCGCAGGCCCATCCGGGCAGATTGACGGTCAAGCCGCCGAGCAGGTCGTTACGCCCCGCATACTCATAGATCGGGAAACTCATGTAATCATCCGGCTTGCGCTTGAACCCATACCGCGCTCCGTAGTTCAGCAGCGTCTGGCGCAGTTTGGCATTGTCGCGCACGCCTACGCACGTGTAGAAAGCGTCGCGCAGCATACCCTCGCTGAGCGGCCCGGTCAATACATAAGCTACCGGCGATGCGGCCCAATCGCTCAGCCATTTGCGCCCGACCGCCGAGGCGTCCAAAGATTTTCGCTCAAACCATACGACATTGTCGGGGATGTAACCGAGCGCGATGTTCAACTGCGCCGGGTCGGCGGATGAGCGCTGTGCGGACCGCGCGCGCATGGGCGTCAACAAGACTTGATCCTTGCGGCCCCTCAGGGTCCAGACCGGCGCATCGCTTTGAGACCAAGGTTCGAACAGCGTCCGATATTCGGGCTTGAGGAGCGGGGAGAGCGCGAGGGCAAGGTTTCGGGGCGCTATCAGCAGCGCCGGCGCGCCAACCCCTCGCTCCTTACCCCAGACCCGATTTTTCCCGCTCGCCAATTGGTTCAGGGCATCTTCTACCAAATACCCCTTTTTGGAAGCAACCAGCAGGTTGCCGTATTGGCTGACCGACAAGATATCGCCTCCGCCCAGACGGATACGATATATTTTGCGGCCTCTGAATTGAAGGGCTGAGGTCTGCAGTTCGGGTTCTTTTTTATCAAAAAAACGCGCTAAGTCGCGCGCCCGGGGGTACGCCCAGATCATCAAGGCGCGCATACTGTCTCCGGGGCTAAGCGTAAAAGCGACTACACGCTCCAAAGGGGGCGCAAGCAGGGTGTCGGGCGCGAGCAGGGACTGCAAGTCCTTCAAATCGCGCTCCAACGCCGCATCCCAAGCCGTTGGGAGCCCAAAAATGGGAGCGCGAAGGGGTCGCGCCCCCATTTCGACGTCAGACCCCGGCAGACAATACGCCAAAGGCATTTGCTCTGGCACAGCGCTCAGGGCGGACAGCTTGGCGCGCGAGCAAATCAAGAGGGCTGAGAGCAGAGCCAGCGCCGCGCCGGCTATGGCGAGCCTCCATATGGGCCTGGCTCGCCAAGGGGGCATATTTTCGGCCGCCGATTGAAAAAGGGAGGATGTCATGCTTATTTGTTGATTAAATTGAGATCGTTGGTTTTGCCGCCGCATGCCGGCGCCTCAAAAGGAGACGCCCGGCAGTTTTGATTATCCGGAATATGATGGCTATAACGCAAAAACCCTCGTTTACTTATACCAAAATGGGGATCTGAAACGCCCAAAACCGCCGCGCCGGTTGAAAAATTCAAAAAAAAATTGTTTCGACGCAATCTTTTTACTTTTGCGCTAAAAAACGCGCATGTTTTTAACCCATCAGCCCCTCAAGCGACGCCGAAGCATTGTGCTGGGCGTCGTCGGCGCGCTGCTGATTCTCCTGTTTTGGCATCTGTTGGCTGAAGCGCTCTCAACGCCTGCGCTGGATTACCGCCCGCCAAATTTAGAAGATCCGGCGCTACGCAATCTGGACCGCGACTCGCTTTTACGCGCGGACAGCGTCAATTTTGCGCAAGCCGCGCGCGTGGGCAAGATTTACAAGATGCTGCCCACCCCGCTGATGGTAGCGCAGGCCTTTCCGAAATTGATGGCTGAGGACAACCTGCTCAAACACACGCTTCACTCCGTCTGGCTCAACCTGAAGGGCTACTTTTGGGCGATCCTTCTTTCGCTCTTGATCGGCGCAGCCATTGGTTTTTTGCCCTTGTTCAAGGGGCTGTTCGAGCGCCCGATCGACGCCCTGCGCTACCTGCCCATCTCGGCGTTGACCGGTTTGTTCATGCTTTGGTTTGGGCTGGGCGACGGGATGAAAGTCGCTTTTCTGGCCTTTGGTATTCTGGTGTATATGATTCCGGTGGTGGTGCAGCGGATCCGGGAGGTGGACATGGTGCACATCACCACAGTCTATACGCTGGGCGCGACCAAGCTTCAGACCCTGCGCGCCGTTTATCTGCCCTCGCTTTTTTCGAGATTCATAGAAGACCTTCGGGTGCTTACGGCCATTTCGTGGACGTACATCATCATTGCCGAGATTCTGAACAATACGGGCGGGCTGGGATCGCTTATCTATTGGCTGGCGCGTCGGGACAAGACAGACAAGGTGTTTGCGGTGCTCTTTTTGGTCATTCTGATCGGAATATTGCAGGATCGGCTGTTTGTGTATTTGGATAAACGTCTTTTTCCGCACAAGCATGCCAAGTCCGCTCCCCCCGGACTGAAAGAAATCCAAACGGGCATTTTTATCTTACTCGGCGTGTTTGCGCTGGCTGTCATTTTGCCTTTGCTCACTCCGCTATCCCCCTCGCTCGTCGCACAACTCGCCGGTCTTTGCGCTTTGGCCGCCGCAGGACTTATCCTGCTCGGCGAGTTCAAGCGTTGAGCCCTGTGCGCGCGTCTGTCTGCCAATCGGGCCGGATGCGCTCGGGTCGCGCCGCTTTCGATTGCTAACGAGATCCAAAGATTACGCATGAATACGTCACTCTCAAGTAATACTGTCGTCAAGCTGCGCGACGCGGCCATTTTTCAACAAGACCGCCGCCCGGTGTTAGAACATGTCCACCTGACCATTGCGCAGGGGGAGTTTACTTATCTCATCGGCAAGACGGGCAGCGGCAAGACGAGTCTGCTGAAGACTTTGTATGGGGCCTTGCCCCTGTTGCAGGGCGTCGGCGAGGTTGTGGGCTTTGATCTTAGCGCGCTGCGGCGCAGCAATATCCACCTGCTGCGCCGCAAGTTGGGCATCGTGTTTCAGGATTTCAACCTGCTGGCCGACAGGAGTGCAGCGGCCAATCTGGAGTTTGTGCTCAGGGCTACCGGATGGCGCGATCCTGATGCGATTGCCAGGCGTATTGCAGAGGCTTTGGAGTCGGTCAACATGGGCGATAAGGCGTCGGCCATGCCTTTTGAACTGTCGGGAGGCGAGCAGCAACGCCTGGTCATCGCGCGGGCTTTGCTCAACGATCCGCCGCTACTCATCGCCGACGAACCTACGGGCAACCTCGACCCGGAGACGAGCGACGACGTGCTGACGCTGATGCGTAATCTGGCCAAACAACACAATAGCGCCGTGCTGTGCGCCACCCACGACTACCGGATCATCCAGAATTTTCCGGCGCGCATTGTCCGCGTGCAACATGGTCGTCTGGTGGACGAGGAGGGCGTGCCGCTTCGCTGATCTGTCCAATCGCGTACCCGCACCCGCGGCACTCTTTTTTTCGAAAAAATACGTCTGGGGGGCCCGTCGAGCTTACTGGCTTCTTTGTGTCGTTCAGATCGCCCGCGTCGTGGTCCCGCGCCCGAGACCGCCCTCTCTACCCTATCCTGCGCCGCCGGCCGTCAACGCATGGCGGCGTTGATGGCCTCTAATGCGGCTGCATCGGGCTGGAGTTCGGCCTGACTCATCTGGTTGAGCGGTTTGGAGGCAGCGCGGATCATCTGATGCAAATCAGCGCGCGGGGCAGCCAGATAGACCACGCCCGTGAGCACCCGGCCTGCATGGCGGGCTTCGTGTAGCTTGCGCAGGGCATCCTCCGGACGCGAAGGGTTCCAGTCGGGAGCTAATTTTTCCAGATGAATGAGGCTGCCGTCGTGTAGCGCTACATTGGCTTGGCCTTCGTACTCGACCTCGATCGCTTCTTTCTCGGGGATGTAATCCACGACGGAGAGTTGCTCGAGGTGTTCGCGGGTGTAACCGTATGATTTGGTGGAGCCGGGATTGTTGTTGAAGGTGACGCAAGGCGAAATGACATCGACAAAGGCAAAACCGGGATACGACAAGGCGGCTTTGAGCACGGGCACGAGTTGGCCTTTGTCGCCGGAAAAGCTGCGCGCCGCAAAACCGGCCCCCAGTTCAATGGCCAGGGCTACGAGGTCGATGGCGTCAAAGGGATTGGCCTGACCCGCTTTGCTAATCGAGCCTTGATCGGCCGTGGCAGAGTCTTGTCCTTTGGTCAGGCCGTAGCAACCGTTGTTCATCACGATGTAGGCCATGTTCAGGTTGCGCCGAACGGCATGGACAAACTGGCCCATGCCAATGGAAGCAGTATCGCCGTCGCCGGATATGCCGATGTAGGTCAGGTCGCGATTGGCCAGAGACGCGCCGGTCGCCACTGAAGGCATACGCCCATGAACGGAGTTGAATCCGTGCGAATGGCGCAAAAAATAAGTGGGGGTCTTCGACGAGCAACCGATGCCGGAGAGCTTGGCCACTTTGTGCGGCTCCAGATTCAGCTCGAAGCAGGCCTGCACTATGGCGCTGCTGACAGAATCGTGTCCACAACCGGCGCATAGCGTTGAAAGCGCGCCCTCGTAGTGATCGAGGGTGTAGCCTAGATCGTTGACGGGCTGCTTGACGTGGCGAAACTCAGGCTTGATGAAACTCATATTTAGTTGTTAGTTGTTAGTTGTTAGTTGTTAGTTGTTAGGGGTTGATGAAGTTCATGATCCGTTGGCGGCGGCGAATGCGTGTTGAGAGAGGGTTTGGCTTACGGCGCGGGCGACGAAATCGGCCGTGAGGGGCATTCCATCGTAGTTGCGGATGCTGCGCAGATGCGCCGGATTGGTCTGCAACTCATTGATCAGTAGCATTCGCAGTTGGCCGTCGCGGTTTTGGTCGATTACGAACACATGACGGCGCTCCTGAATGAAGCGCTCCACAGTCTCGCTGAAGGGGAAGGCCCGCAATCTCAACGTATCGGCCTGCAATCCCTCTTTGGCGAGCAGGTCGCAGGCTTCGAGGACGGCGTGTATGGACGAGCCGCAACAGATCAGCCCGATCTCTGAGGGGCGGTCGCCGGCGAGGCTTAGCTCGGGCGCGGGGACAAGCGCACGGGTGGTTTCCCACTTATGGGTCAGGCGATCCATGTTGCGCACGTAAGCGGCGCCGTCTTCGGTGTATCGCGCATACTCATCGCGCGAGGTTCCTCGCGTGAAGAAAGCGCCTTTTTCGGGATGGACGCCGGGAAGGGTGCGGTAGCAGATGCCATCGCCGTCCACATCCAAATAACGCCCGAACTGCGCCATCTGCTCGATATCGGCGGCGCTGAGGACTTTGCCCCTGTCGTAAGGGCGGTTGGGATCGAAGCGCAAGGGCGCGCACTGGTGTTCGTTCATGCCGATATCCAGATCGGTCATGACGAGTATGGGCGTTTGGAGGCGTTCGGCCAGATCGAAGGCGTCGGCCATCATGCGGAAGCACTCCTCAGGGTCGGCGGGGAAAAGCAGCGGGTGTTTGGTGTCGCCATGCGAGGCGTAGGCGGCCAGCAGCAAGTCGGATTGCTGGGTGCGGGTGGGCATGCCAGTTGAGGGGCCGCCGCGCTGTACATCGACCAGAACGGCAGGGATCTCGGCAAAATAAGCCAGCCCGAGGAACTCGTTCATCAAAGAGATACCCGGGCCGCTGGTTGCCGTAAAAGCCCGGGCGCCATTCCACGCCGCTCCGATCACTACGCCGATGGCGGCCAGTTCGTCTTCGGCCTGCACCACGGCAAAGCGCTTTTCGCCGGTCGTCGGGTCGGTACGCAACTCGTTGGCGTAGTGCTCAAAGGCGTTGACCAAAGAGGTGCTGGGCGTGATCGGGTACCAAGCCGCTACCGTAGCGCCCGCCCAAATGGCGCCCAAGCCGCAGGCTGTGTTGCCGTCGATCATAATCTGGTCGCCGTTGAGGTCGCGGGCAGATACGCGGATATCCAAGGGGCATTGATAATGCTTGCGCGCATACTCGGCTCCGAGGTCGAGGGCTGTGTAGTTGAGCGCAATCACTTTTTCCTTACCCTCAAACTGGTCGCGCACGATCCCACGCAGCGCCTCCATGTCCATGTCGAGCAAGGCGGCTAAAGCGCCGATATAAACCATATTCTTGAGCAAAAGCCGTTGGCGAGGCTGTTGGAAGTGTTCTAAACACATCTGCATCATCGGAATACCGATGAAATGTATATCTTCGCGCAAAAATTCTTTGTACAGCGGGCGGGAATTGTCGTAGATAAAATAGCCGCCCGGTCTGACGCTTTGAATATCGCGGGCGAGGCTTTGGATATTCACCCCGACGGCGATATCGATGCGATCGCGGCGTCCCTTGTAGCCCTTTTCGCTCACCCGCACTTCGTACCAGGTGGGCAATCCTTGAATGTTCGACGGAAAGATATTTTTGGGCGATACGGGCACGCCCATCCGGAAAACCGTTTTGGCAAACATGGTGTTTGCACTCGCGGATCCGGTGCCGTTGACATTGGCAAACCGGATGACAAAATCGTTTATCTGCATGCTTCTTTTGCTGATGTAAATGTCGTCTGCCCTGCCTTACCGACTGTACAGACGCCTGTTGTGTAACGTGTGCGCACGAACTTCATCTCGATCAAACGGCCACCGGCGTCAGGCTGCAAGGCTTGGCAACCTGGTACAGGTATTTCTGCATATCCCATGCGCCTGTCGGACAGCGCTCGGCGCACAAGCCGCAGTGCAGGCAGAGATCTTCGTCCTTGACCATGACCCTCTGGGTAGGTAGGGTCTCAGATATGTACAGGTCTTGCGTCAGATTCTCAGCTGGAGCCTTGAGACGCTGTCGCAGTTCGCTCTCCTCGCCGTTGGCCGTAAAAGTGATGCAGGAGGTAGGACATACATCCATGCAAGCGTCGCATTCGATACACAGCGAAGTGGCAAACACCGTCTGCACATCGCAGTTGAGGCAGCGCTGCGCCTCGCGGAAGGCCCGCTCGACATCGAAGCCCATTTCAGCTTCGAGTTTGCGGTCGCTCAAGGCTTTGGCCAGGTCCAAGTGATCGGTCCGATAGCGCTTGTCGGGGCTTACCGGGCTGTCGTACATCCACTCTTGCAGTCCCATTTTCTGGCTGATGAGCGTGGTACGCGGAGCCGGGCGCCGATGGACGCTTTCGCCCTGACAGAACAGATCTATCGAGATGGCCGCCTGATGCCCGTGGGCCACGGCGGTGATTACGTTTTTGGGCCCGAGCGCCGCATCGCCGCCGAAAAAAACGCGGGGGTTGCCCGACTGAAAAGTTGCCGGATCGATCACCGGCACGTCCCACTTGTCGAATTCGATGCCCAGATCGCGCTCGATCCAGGGGAAGGCATTTTCTTGCCCGACGGCAATCAGCACGTCGTCGGCTTCGAAGAATACATCCGGCTCGCCCGTTGGAATGAGTTGGCGGCGTCCTTTCTCGTCATAGACAGCTTCCACCTTTTCGAAAGTCATGCCGCGCAAGCGTCCGCCCTCGACCACAAATGTCTTAGGCACATGGTTGCAATAGATCGGGATGTCCTCGCGCTGGGCGTCTTCGATCTCCCAGGGGGAGGCCTTCATGGTGTTGAACGGGCTGCGGACCAGCACCGTCACTTGCTTGCCGCCGATGCGCTTGGCGGTTCGGCAGCAGTCCATGGCGGTGTTGCCGCCGCCGAGGATCAGCACTTTCTCGCCGATATCCTTTTTGTGTTCGAAGGCTACATTAGCCAGAAACTCAATGCCCACGTGGATGTTGTCTTTGCCCTCCCAACGCCCGGGCAGGTCAGGCAGGTCGCGGCCCTTGGGGGCGCCCGTACCGACGAAAACCGCGTCGTAATCCATGGCCAACACCTCGCGCAAGCTGGATACATACGTGTTGAAGCGCGCATGTATTCCCATGCCCAGGATGTAGCCTACTTCCTCGTCGAGCACCTCCTCGGGCAGTCGGAATGCGGGAATCTGACTGCGCATCATGCCGCCGCCTGCCGGTTGCTCGTCAAAAAGGTGGATTTCGTAGCCCAGCGGGGCCAGATCGCGCGCCACTGTGAGCGAAGCCGGACCGCCGCCGATCAAGGCAATTTTTTTGCCGTTAGGCGCAAAAGGCCCTTGTGGCATGCGCGAGCGCACCTCGCCTTTGAAATCGGCGGCAACGCGCTTGAGCCGACAAATGGCCACCGGCTCCGTCTCTACCCGACCGCGCCGACAGGCCGGCTCGCAAGGTCGGTCGCAGGTGCGGCCCAAAACGCCGGGAAAGACATTCGACTCCCAATTGATCATGTACGCGTCGGTGTAACGCCCGGCGGCGATCAGACGAATATACTCCGGCACAGGCGTATGCGCCGGACAAGCGTACTGACAGTCCACCACCTTGTGGAAGTACTCGGGGTCTTTGATATCGGTGGGTTGCATGATGACAAAAAAATTTTCTTTTTGAAAAAATGCGACCAAAGCTACGCCGCCTCAGCGCGCGCAAAGAACCTTGGCTACATTGAGCGGGGGGGGGACGCCAAACGCTACGCAATATCCAAATCCGGCGCTAATATTAGGGCTTTTCGGCAAAAGCCAATCCCGGAAAACGACTTTTTTATCAATTCTAGCGAAAAAACATGCCCTTTTTTGGTTGCAGAGCCGGGATGTAGCGCCTGCGCGCGCGCTTCGCCTCCATCGCCTATTTTTTTTCAGCAAAAAAAAGCGCGCGCAGAAGGCATGAGACCAGCGCCGCACAACCCGCGGTCCTATCTCCTACCCTCTTTTTTTGAAAAAGGCATGTGGCGGCGGGGAAAAGGCGTGAGCGCGCGCAGCGCAGGGCTTTTATCCAAAAATAACGCGCCGAACCGGGCCTTTCTAACGGCAGGTTTAAACACAGGCGCATACAGGCGTGTTCTTTTACAAAAAAACATGAGCATACAATTGCGGCTTGAGGCGCTCCATCAAAAGTTCCTCTCCGACCAGATCAAAGAAAAAATCGAACGCTTCATCTTGTGGATTGCGATATTGAGCTTTGTTGTCCACATGTTGATCATTGGGTTGAAACACTTCAATCTCCTTCAGATCGACGATCCCTCCGG
>JBKBLI010000058.1:11704-16540 GCA_046296435.1 Saprospiraceae bacterium
TCTGCTCAACAGTCCTATTGCCGCCATCTACACCCCGTTCTCTTTCATCCTGGTGTATGAGGTCTATTTGCTGGTGTATTATCTGCCCAAATCAACCGCGCTCTACGTATCCAAGCAATACGAAATCATCACGCTCATCATTTTCAGGCGCCTTTTCAAAGATCTGGCCAACCTCAACCTGACGGCCAACTGGTTTGAAAATAAATACGACTTGCAGTTTACGTTCGACCTGGTTACGTCGATCGCACTATTTTACCTGATTTACCTGTTACATCTTCACCGTTCCAAGACATACCCAACGAGCGATATAAGCCCTCTTGCCCGTCAGCGAATAACCCAATTCATCAACACAAAAAAATGGATTGCCGCCGCTCTTGTTCCCACGCTCTTTTTCATCTCAATTTTTTCATTCCTGAATTGGGCTTTGGGCGTATTCCACATCAGTGGGACAAGCCCCATCCCGTTCAAAAACATCAACAACATCTTCTTTGAGCAATTTTTCACCATATTGATCATTGTTGACGTTTTTCTGCTCCTTTTTTCTTTTTTCCACACGGACGACTTTCACAAAGTCATTCGCAATTCCGGGTTTATTGTTTCCACCATTTTGCTGCGGATTTCATTTGCGGTAGAGGGTCTGACTAACAACCTGTTGATTGTCGCCGCAGTCTTGTTTGGGCTTATGGTAGTCGTGATCCACAACAGATTTGAAAAAAAGTTGAATCTCCACGAAATTGACAAAGCCGAAGGCTGAGAGAAGAGCGCCCCGCGGTCTGAACCATGGCGCAAATTTGTCGGGAAAAACGGCGCGTCCAAACGCGGCGCGCGCCTTTGCTTTTTTTTACAGGTCCGAGGCTCTGACCACGCCCTCCAGGAACGGCACAAAGCGAAAGGTATCTAAGCGGGTTTCGCTAAATTCGTTGGGGCCTATTTTGCGGAGCCGCACCATCTGTTGAACGCCCTCGCCTACGGGTATGACCATGACGCCGCCGATCGCCAATTGCGCCTTGAGCGCGTCGGGCGGCGCCGGCGCCCCGCAGGTCACGAGTATCTTGTCGAATGGCGCCATCTCCGGCAGCCCCTTGAATCCGTCGCGCAAGTAACAGCGAATGCGCCCGTAGCCGAGCGCTTCGAGCCGCTCGACAGCCTGGATATGCAGCGCCTCATAGCGCTCCAAGGTAAATACCCGGGCGCCCAACTCGGCCAGGATTGCCGCCTGGTATCCAGATCCGGTGCCGATTTCCAGCACTTTTTCGCGGGGCTGAACCTGCAACAGCGAGGTCTGATAAGCCACCGTAAAAGGCTGAGAGATGGTCTGCTTGCAGCCGATCGAAAAGGGCTTATCCTCGTAGGCGTGCTCTTCGAAACCGCTATCCACAAACAAATGTCGGGGTATTGCGGCCATGGCTTGCAGCGTGCGCTCGTCGTCCACGCCCTTGCGGCGCAATGCAGCGATCATTTTGAGGCGCATCCCCTGATATCGATAGCCATCTGATCCGCTTTTTTGCATGTTTTTCGAAGAAATCAATTTTTTGGCAAAGATACGCTTTGCAGTTCAAACAAAGCGCCTTTTCTTTGCGGCGCAGTGCAATGCTTAATTTCTTACGCAGTTTCTTTTTTGTCAAAAAAACATGCTCGGATAATGCCGGTTAACATCAAATTCGGAACGGACGGTTGGCGCGCCATCATTGCCGACGATTATACCATCGAAAACCTCCTGCGCGTAGCTGAAGCGACTGCAGCCTACATGAAACGGCACAAAATGCGAAAGGTCGTGATCGGCCACGACTGCCGATTTGGAGGCGCGCTGTTTGCCGAAACTGCCGCGCGGGTATTTGCAGGGCGCAAAATCAAGGTGATCCTCGGCAAAAGTTTCGTGTCCACGCCCATGATTTCCTACGGCGTCGTACACCAAAAGGCCGACCTCGGCGTGGTCATCACCGCCAGCCACAACCCGCCCTCCTACAATGGCTTCAAACTCAAAGCCGCCTACGGCGGGCCGATGGTTCCGGCGGGAATAGCCGAAGTGGAAGCCTTGATTCCGCCGGCGAGCAGCCCCGAGCCGCTGCCGGCTTTCGCCGAACTGGAGGCCGCCGGATGGATCAAACGCGTCGATCTGGAGGCCAACTATATCCGACATTGCCGCAAAAACTTCGATCTCAAACTCATTAAGCAGTCCGCCGGCCGCATTGCCTGCGACGCCATGTACGGCGCCAGCCAGACCGCCATGCGGCGCCTTTTGCCCGGATCCCTGTTTTTGCACTGCGAATGGAATCCGGGCATGCACGGCCAAGCGCCCGAACCCATACACCGCAACCTGCTCAAGCTCAGCGAGGCCGTCCGCAAAAACCCCAAGATCACTGCCGGCCTGGCCAACGACGGCGACGGCGACCGCATCGGACTCTACGACGAAGACGGCGTATTTGTGGACAGCCACCACATCCTGCTCATCCTCCTGCTCTATCTGCACAAGTACAAAGGCATGAGCGGCAAGGTAGTCTTTACCTTCTCCGTGACAGACAAACTCAAGAAAATGGCCGACAAATTCGGCTTGCCCAGCGAGATTACCAAAATCGGATTCAAATACATCGCCGAAATCATGACCCGCGAAGATGTGATCGTGGGCGGCGAAGAATCGGGCGGACTGGCCGTCAAAGGACACATCCCCGAGCGCGACGGCATGTGGATCGGTCTTTTGGTATTCGAATTTATGGCGCGCACCGGCAAGACCGTCAAAGGGCTCGTACAAGAAGTGTACGACATGGTAGGCGCCTTTGCCTGCGACCGCGACGACCTGCATATCAGCGAAACCCAAAAGCAATCGGTCATCGCCGCTTGCAAGGGCGGCCGCTATGCGCAGTTCGGAAGCTACCGCGTACAACGCGTCGAAGATCTCGACGGCTGGAAGTTTCACCTCGGCAACGAGAGTTGGGTGATGATCCGCCCCAGCGGTACAGAGCCGGTGCTCAGGGTGTATGCCCAGGCCGCCAATCTGACGAAAACCCGCGATATTCTGGACGCCGTCAAGGCTACCATCCTGGCCTGAGCGCAGACCCTACTGATCCGTGCCTGTACGCCCCTCGCCCATATCCACCACATTTCACTTTTTTCAGAAAAAAACAAACAGCGCATCCAATGGCAAATCAAAAAATACACGAACTGCTTGGCGACCAGGCAGCTTACTACCTCGAACACCAGTCCCGCACCATCGACAAAAGCATGCTGCACGCACCCGGCGCCGACTTTGTGGATCGGATCTGGCAGGGCAGCAACCGCAATCCGCAGACCCTGCGCAGCCTACAGCAACTGTTCGGCAGCGGACGCCTGGCGCACACGGGATACGTAAGCATCCTGCCCGTCGATCAAGGCATCGAGCACAGCGCCGGCGCTTCGTTTGCGCCCAACCCGATCTTCTTCGATCCTGAAAACATCGTCAAACTCGGCATCGAGGGCGGCTGCAATGCCGTAGCTTCGACCTATGGCGTGTTGGGTTCCGTGGCCCGCAAATACGCCCACAAGATCCCTTTTGTGGTCAAAATCAACCACAACGAGTTCCTCTCATACCCCAACAAGTACGACCAAATCATGTTCGGCACAATCAAAAACGCCTGGGACATGGGCGCCGTAGCCGTGGGCGCCACCATCTATTTTGGCTCGGCAGAGAGCGGACGCCAGATCATCGAGGTCAGTCGTGCTTTCGAAATGGCGCACGAACTCGGCATGGCCACCATCCTCTGGTGCTACACCCGCAACAACGCCTTTAAAATAGACGGCGTTGACTACCACACCAGCGCCGACCTGACCGGACAGGCTAACCACCTCGGCGTGACCATTCAGGCCGATATCATCAAGCAAAAACTGCCCACCAACAACGGCGGATACAACGCTACCAAACACGGCAAGACCCATCCCAAGGTTTACAGCGAACTCACGTCGGAACACCCCATCGACCTGTGTCGATATCAGGTAGCCAATTGCTATATGGGCCGCGCCGGCCTGATCAATTCCGGCGGCGAATCCAAAGGCTCCACAGACCTGCAGGAAGCCGTCATAACGGCCATCGTGAACAAGCGCGCCGGCGGCATGGGACTGATCTCCGGACGCAAGGCCTTCCAAAAGCCCATGAACGAAGGCGTGGCGCTCCTCAACGCCATCCAGGACGTGTATTTGGACCAGAGCGTCACTCTGGCCTAAACGCGCTCCCCAACACGGCAAGCGGTACAACATCGACCTGCAGACAACCACGCCCATCTACCGAACACCGCGAGGCGGCAAGGACGGGATAAAACGACGCACGCGCGTAACGCAGGGTAATCCGCAGGCGCACGAAGGTCGCAAGGAGTGCGGGCAGCGGGTATGTGCGTAGAGCGGGCGCGGCATGCGTCAAAGCGCTATCTGATCGTCGCATATATCAATTCCCGTAAGAACCACGATACCAATCGCCCAAACCATTGCCGGGGCGCTTTTGACGCTGTAGGCGCGGCGCCTGCAGCGTCAAAAAAAAAAGCCCCGCGGAAAATTTAAACGGTATACTATTCCGTCACGCAGGAGTTTTATCCGCAGCGCCGCCGCCCTGTTGGGCGGCTTTGCCCTGCACCGCAGCGCTGAAGCGGCGCTTCCTACATTTTACCCCGACCCGAAAGCCTCCGATGAGGACTTCTGGCGTCAGGTGCGCCTGGCTTACGCCGCCAGCCCCAACATGATCAACCTCAACAACGGCGGAGTCAGTCCGATGCCCCGCGCCGCCATGGACGCTCTGGACTACTACACCCGCATGAGCAGCGAAGCGCCCTCGTACTACATGTGGCGCACCTTAGACCAAAGCCGCGAACCTCT
>JBKBLI010000058.1:16639-20434 GCA_046296435.1 Saprospiraceae bacterium
GCGCGAACATTTGGCGGCCCTCGGCGGGGCCAACCCCGAAGAGATTGCCATCAACCGCAACGCCACCGAAGCCCTGAACACCATCATCTTCGGGTTGCCCCTGCAACGCGGCGACGAGGTCGTACTCTCACATTACGACTACCCCAACATGATACACGCCTGGCGCCAACGCGAAAAACGCGACGGCGTCAAACTCGTCTGGGTGGACCTCCAACTGCCCTCCGAAGACCGCGAAGCCCTGACGCGCGCCTACGTGGAGCGCTTCACGCCGCGCACCAAACTCGTGCACGTGACCCACTTGATCAATTGGAGCGGCCAAATCATGCCCGTAGCCGATATCGCCCGAGTCGCCCACGAGCGCGGCATCGAGGTGCTGGCCGATGCAGCCCACTCTTTCGCCCTGTTAGACTACAAGATTCCGGATCTGGGCGCCGACTACTGGGGGACCAGCCTGCACAAATGGCTTTGCGCGCCTTACGGAACCGGCATGATGTGGGTCAAAAAAGAAAAAATCAGCAAAATATGGCCGCTCTTGTGCCACGAAAATCCGGAAAGCGACGACATCCGCAAGTTCGAAACGCTGGGTACCCGCAGTTTCCCCACCGAAATGGCCATCGGATACTCCATTGATCTGCACAACCTGATCGGAACCGCACGCAAACAACAGCGCCTGCACTACCTCAAAAACTACTGGATGACCCGCGTGCAAGATAAGCCGGGCATTCAGCTCCGCACTTCGCCGCACCCGGATTGGGGCTGCGCCATCGGCGTATTCGGTATCAAAGGCATGAAAGCCGGCGAAATTGCCGGCCGCCTGCAAGAGCGCTACAAAATCCATACCGTCGCTATCGAGTGGCGCGACCTGAACGTGGTCCGCGTCACGCCCAACGTTTACACCACCACCGAAGAATTAGATAAGTTGGTCAAAGCGATACGCGAGATATCCTGAGGCCGTCGAGTTGGATATGACTCAGCCCCCAAAAACACGCATCTACCCGCCCCTCGCGCTCTTGTGTCGGGCGGCGCACGCGCCATTTTTGGCTCAAAAACGCGGGTGTAGCGAGTCCGGCGCGCCGCCTTCGCGTCGCATCTGGCGCAGGGAGTAGGCGCCGGCCGATTTAGAGAGCTTCTGCCCGGAAGGATCGGTGATGAGGGGATGGTGCAAGAATCGGATTTTTTCGAAAAAAGACCATCCCAAGGCGCGGGCCAGCAAGCGTTGCGCCGCTGTGGAGGGGGCAAGGTCTTCGCCCCTGATCACGTGCGTGACGCCGAAGAGGCGGTCGTCGGTCAGCGATGCCAACTGATAGGCGGGCAGTCCGTCGCGGCGTTTGACGACGAAGGCCGGAAGCGGGAATCCGGGCGGGGTATCCATACGCCAGGCGGCGTCAGGGTCGTCCCAGGCGTCGGCATAGTCGCGGCGTCGTTCAGGCGGGTATTCGCCGTTCCAGAGGGCCAGTTGCCGGCGCGAGCGCTTGCAGGGGAACAAGGCGCCGGCCTCGCGCAGGACGCGCAGGGCCTCTTCGTAATGGGATAAGCGTCGGCGTTGGGACCAGTTTTGCAGGAAATCGTCGGCCGATTGGGGGCCTTCGTCCCAGTTGATGCGCAGCCAGGCCAAGGACTCGAATATGTCTGCGAGATATTCGGGGCGCATGCGGGCGGCGTCGAGGTCGTCGATGCGCAGCAGGAGGCGCGCGCCTCCCTGTCGGGCGGCCCGGTGCGCGAGCAGGAAATTGAAGGCATTGCCGGCGTGCAAAAATCCGGAGGGCGTGGGCGAGAGGCGCAGCCTGCTTTGCGGGCCTATGCTCGCGCAAAAACGCTGATATGCGGCGGCGAAGTCTATGGCTTATTGCGCTTGTTGGTTGCGTTTTTCGAATTCGCGGATGATTTCTTCGGGCGACTTACCGAGGTTGTCGAGTTCGATACGGGCCGACTGGGCCAGTTCGTCGTCGGGGAATACTTTGAGGAAGCGTTCGTATCCTTCGCGGGCCTTGTCCAGTTCGCCCATATCATTGGCATAGATGAAGGCGGTCATAAACAAGGCGGTAGAGCGCTTGGGATTGTCGGGGAATTTTTCGAAGGCGCGGTTGTACAGCCGAATGGCTTTGTTGAAATCCTCGATGCTTTTGGCCACGCCTGCCGCTTTCATGAGGACTTCGGCGGCTTTTGCAGGCGTTTTTTTCTCCAAAAGGGTTGAGTAGCCGTCGGCGATTTCGACAAATTGGGCGGCGGGGATGGGATTGTTGACAGCCGTTTGGCCCATGGCGCGGTCCAATCGTGCCAGCGCGCTATCCACCCATTGCTGATTGCGTTCGAGGTTGAAGCGCATGCGGTCGATATCATCCGGGTCGAGGCGAATGGTCGGCGGCGTTTTGTAGGTGTAGGCGTTCCAGAGTCGGGCGAGTACGCGCATGGTCTCTGTGAGGTCTTTGACCTGGTCGCTATGGTCGGCTATGCCTTGATTGATCCAGCGGGTGGGGCCTACCGCATCGTCCCAGTGGATGAATTGCAGTTCGGCGGCGCGGGTCAGGTAGTCGAGGTTGCGCGCGTGTTTTTCGGGTTGGGCCTTTGCGGCGTCGCGATATAGCCGGATGAGTTCGGCGGCTTGGTCGCGGTTGATGTCGCTGCCATACTTCTTTTCGAGTTGGGCGATCTGTCTGTCGGCCTTGTCTGCGTTGGCGCAAGCCCAGAGGACAGCGCAGAGGGCAAGGGGAAAGAACCAGGCATTTTTTTTCATAATCAGGCTGTTTTTTTCAGAAAAAAAGGACGCGCTCAAAAATCAAAATTTCCGTGTGGGCTTTCGATGCGCAGCGCCGCCGCCGGAGCTGCCTCGACGCGGCCTACGACCTGCGCCGCCACGCCCCACTCGCGCGCGACGGCGATGGCCTCGTCGGCTGCCGCGGGGTCGAGGTAGAGTTCCATGCGGTGTCCCATGTTGAACACCTGGTACATTTCGCGCCAGGCGGCGGCGCCATTTTCCTGAATCAGGACAAATACGGGCGGGGTTTCGAACAGGTTGTCCTTGACCAATCGCACAGGCTGACGCAGGAATTTCATGGCTTTGGTCTGGCCGCCGCCGGTGCAGTGAATCAGGGCGCCGAGGGCAGGGCGCATGGTCTGGAGTATGGGGCGGAGTACGGGCAAGAAGGTACGCGTGGGGGAAAGAAGCAGTTTGCCGGCGGGTATCTCGGCGCTGCCAGCCTCGCCGAGGTCGATGCGGACGGGGTCAGAGAGCAGGCGCTTTCCGGTGTAAGCCAAGTCGGCCGACAAGTGCGGATCGAAGCTCTCCGGGTAGCGCTGCGCATATACTGGGGCGAGGAGGTCGTGTCGGGCGGCGGTGAGGCCGTTGCTGCCGATACCGCTGTTATACGCAGACTCGTAACGCGCCTGTCCGAACGAGGCCAGGCCTACGATGACCTGGCCGGGGCGGATGTCGGCTTCGATCACGGCGTCGCGTCGCATACGGGCAAAGGCGGTGAAGCCCACGTCGGCAGTGCGCACGATATCGCCCACGTCGGCGGTCTCGCCGCCGGCGAGGTGAAGCCTGATGCCCCATTGCCCCATAAGCCCTACAAAATCGGCCGCCGCGCCAATGAGGGTCTGGAGCACTTCGCCGGTGATGAGATTTTTGTTGCGCCCGATGGTGTTGGACAAAATGATATCGTCGGTGCATCCCACGCAAGCCATGTCGTCGAGATTCATCACGATGGCGTCCTGCACGATGCCCGCCCAGACCGACAGGTCGCCCGTTTCGCGCCAATAGAGGTAGGCCAAAGAAGTTTTGGTGCCGGCGGTGTC
>JBKBLI010000059.1:0-9382 GCA_046296435.1 Saprospiraceae bacterium
GGCATCCAAAAAGCGATCCGCCCCAAAAACATCTTTTGGAGGAAATTCCTGACATTTGGCGCAGTCTTAGGGTTTGATTTTATCTCATTGAATGTGCCCTTAGGCACAGGCTGGCTGCACGAGGAGTATCATCGGGCTGTGTTGACGCGCAGAGAAATGAACAGTTTCAATGACATAAACACCTTCCCAATTGGGAAGAGCATAGTTTATGTCCGAAAGGTCAAAGACGAAGATCTGATCAAATTGTCCGATCAATACACCCCCGATTTTATTCGGCTGCAATCAGCCGGGATTGAGGCGCAATACCAACAAGTTCAGCAACTCCAAAAAAACAACTTTTTCTACAACCAATCCCTGCCGAATATTCCGCTATACTGGCTGATCACGCTCAATAGCGCTCTTTATGTCTTGAATTCTTCCTCTCCGGATGAGTTTGACGCGACCCTTGAAGAGGCTAACAAACTGGAAGCCACAGACATTTCTAAACGCGACTTTACTGGGCCCGACTTCACAGCTTGGGTCAATTCGCTCTACTTCCCCGATCGCCCGTATGCAGACAGGGGTCCCCACCCCTCGGGCTTGGGCATCAATCGCTACATCAAACCCTCTGCGCTAAGCGACGAAGAAATACAATACCTCAGGAAACAAGGCGTCTTGCAGTTTTTGAATCTGCTATCGCCGCACCTGTTCGGCATCGCCAAAATCAAGGTAAAAAGCAGCCCGAAAGGCGACCACTACGGAAACTTCGCCGTGCGACACCTACTCACCTCCTTTGGATCTGACCTGAGTTTTGACGTCTTCTACCAAACCCCAAGAAATAACCTCTTTTTCTCGTTGCACAATTACCGGAATCTCAACGCTGCTTTTTTCGGCTTGGAGGGGGCGCTGATTGATAAGCCCCTGTTCGACCGCAGCCTGCTTTTCAGCGGCAAAGCCATGGTATGGTCTCAGCCCAAAGACCAGTCGTTCGCTTCCAAAGAGGGTGCTTTCGGCGGACTGCTCAGTGTTCGAGGCGCTTACCCCTTCGGCAGATGGGCGCCCTTCGTAGAAGTGGAGGGAAAAACCAAAGGATGGGTAATGGGCAATGTTTTTTTGGATGAAAACATCAGCTTGCGAGGCGGCTTGGCCTTGAGGATCAAATAAAAACTTTTTAGGGTTTTGATTAGTGAAAAAGCGGGGGTGATGCGAATTCTGAAGCATCGCCCCCCGCTTTTTTCGCCCGCGTCACAACTTAACCCACCGCAGGGCCGCCGTGCCGCGGTCGTCCTCCCAACGCAGGACATAAACGCCGGCAGGAAGTCCGCGCACATCTATTTCGGCCCAAAAATCGCCGTTGGCAGACCCTAAGCCCCTGTTTTGCATGCGCAGGATTCCGCGGGCGTCGCAGATGCTCCAGCGCCACAGACCGGCCGGAAGTTCGCTCGCCCGGATCTGAAGAACCTCAGAAGCGGGATTGGGGCTAAGGGTAAGGGAGACGCGAGGAGCCAAGCGCGGAGGCAGGGAAAGGCTGCTATCCACCACAGCGCGCACAGGGACGGCTTCACTCTCGCAGACGAGTTCGGGGAAATCAATCTCCCAGTTGTAAAAGTAGTAATAAAATGCTGAACCGAAAGTTGAATTCTTGATCTGGATATAGTCCGGTAACGTGTAAGGGAAATTGACCCCCTGGTCGCTGCGGCGCAGGCGCGGACTTTGCACGCCCAGATTAGCCTGATTGACGGCTACATCGGTCGTGAGCGTCAGGTTGTCGGCCACAGGCAGGTCTATATCCAGAGTGACAACGCTCGTGCCGGCCGGGATATTGACCGATACGCCTTGCAACTCGTTGTCATTCTGATCTAAGAGCACGATCCGGCGCACGGCCGCAACCGGGCTATAGACCAGCACCTTATGCAGCCGCACCGGACGATAGCAATCAAAGATCAGCCCGCCATTGGTTGAGGATGCATTAAAGTTGGTGCCCGCGTGAGCGGTCTTGCCCACAAATTCGTTGGGGATATCTAATACCATGGTATTGGTCGCCCAGTAAGTTTCGGTCGCGGCGATCTCTTCGGTCTTGAAGATTGGGCCCAGACCGACCAAGGCGCCGCCGGGAGCGTCGTACCAACGAATGGAGTCGCCGATCGCGGTAAGCAGCGCGCTTTCTCCTACTTTGACCGTATCGTTTTTGACTTCGGGCGCCGCCGCTTCGACTGCCGTAAGTTCGACGGGCAAACTCGTATAATTGTCGCACAGCCCCTTGATGGTGACAAAGTACAGGCCGCTCGCATTGGCTACAATCTGCTGCGTGGTCTCGCCGGTGCTCCAGAGATACTCTTGTGCCGGACTGCTTGCGAGCAAGGGACCTGATCCGGCGCAGAACGTCTCGCCCCCCTCGACGAAACTGATTTGGGGCGTCTCGTCGGGATTCACCTTCACCTCCAGCACATTAGAATAACTCAAGCAATCCGCATTTGCGCCGCTGCGCAAAAAATAAAAACCCTGATCGGCAACCTCGACGTTTTGGGCCCCTGCGCCATTGCTCCAGAGATAAAAGCCCTGATCGGCCGGGCCTTGAAGCGTCACGCTTTCCCCAAGGCAAAACACGGTAGGACCTTCAGATTCAATCTTCACGTAAGGCGTCAGGCAACCGCCTTCCTTGGCGTAAAGATATCGGTTGACCGGCGGGTTGAGGTGCGTGTCTTTTTGGCCTGAAGGCCAAAGGATCACGACCGAGTCCACGCTGGTCTGCTGGCCAAGACCAAAATGCAGATGATGCGAATTGCTAATCCCGTAGCTCTCGCCCGCCCTCACCTCGCGCATTTGTATGCCGGCAGGCGTGTAGAGTTTTGCAATGGCCCCGATGGCGTTGCGGTTGCTTTGCACGCCCTCGAGGCGCAAAACCGCGAACCCATTGTCGTTGCCTACGTTAAGCCATAGTTTGTCGGGTCTGCTTGAGTTGGGAGTATTATACAAATCGCCATAGCCGGCATAGATGTCCACAAATCCGTCGCCATTCAGGTCCCCCAATGCGCAGGACTCAATCTGAGGCCCGTCGAATAGTCCCACTACCGGCGAAAAGGTCAGGTCGCCGTTGTTGCGCAACACGAAATGCTCCGTACCGGCTACAAAGATATCCAGATGACCGTCGTTGTCGAAATCCCTGAACAGCCCTTGAATGGGCAGCCCCAGGGATAGCGTCGCGATACCCGACGCCATCGAAATGTCTGTAAAGACGCCGGTTCCGTCGTTGACCAGCAGCATGCACGGCCCGTCGTGGTTGGTCACGAAGCAGTCCATATCGCCGTCGTTGTCGATATCGCCGAAGTCGGCCGTCCAGCTCTGGGCGCCGATGCGCAGCCCCGAGGCGTTGGTCACGTCTTGCTCGAACACGCCGCCGCCCTTGTTGATGTACAATTGATTGATGCGCCGTCCGTCATTCGTACTGTTCACGCCCTGTCGGCATTTGGCGATATAAAGATCCGGCAAGCCGTCGCCGTTTACATCCGACCAGACAGAGCCATAGTTGCCTGAATTGTCCGAAGCCGGCACGGTGCTGAGGTCAATTTGGCTCGGGGAGTGGATCAATTGTCCGTTATGGTTGTTGATCAGCACGCGGCTGGCGCCATCGTCGTGGCAGACAAAAGCGTCGAGGTAGCCGTCGTTGTTGATGTCCACAAAATTGACGCACTGCACAAAGGTCTGCGGGGCTACGGCCTGAGCGTTCTGGAATTGCGCCTGGAAGCCGCCGGCGTTGTTGAGCAAAGTCTGGATGTCGTTGTACGATCCGCCAAAGAGCAGATCCGGATAACCGTTGTTGCGGACATCACCGATACACAGGCCCCAAGGTTCGCTGAAAAACCCAAGGTCTTGTCGCAAAAAAGCGCCTCCCGTTCCCGTTTGATACAAAACTTGCAATAAGGAATTTCCGTCGAAGCGCACGATATCGTCCTGTCCGTCCCCATTCACATCGCACACGCCCATGGCGACGCCGCTGAAGTTTGGCTCAGATCCCAACAAATGCGAAGCGTTGACAAATTGAATTTGCGCGCGAAGCCCGCCCCCCAGAGCGAGACACGCGATGAGTAAAACTGCCTTGTACATATGCTCAAATTTCTTTTTCGATGAGGTATTGATTCCGGACGCTCGAATTGCGGTTGATCAACTCCGCCAAAAAACCCGCCAAAAACAACTGCGTTCCAACGATCAAAGCCAGAATGCCGAAGTAAAACAAAGGCCTGTCGGCTATGCCGTACTCCCGATAATACAACTTCGCCACGCTGAGATAAGCCAAAATGCCAAACCCGATCAGAAACGCGCAAACCCCCAGCGCCCCAAACAGGTGCATAGGCCGCTTACCAAATTTACCTACAAAACTGATCGACAACAAATCCAGAAACCCGTTGATGAAGCGCTCCCAACCGAACTTGGTGGCGCCGTACTTGCGCGCCCGGTGTTCCACCGTTTTCTCGCCAATACGCCGAAATCCTGCCCACTTCGCAATTACCGGAATATAGCGGTGCATCTCGCCATAGACCTCAATCGATTTGACCACTTCAGCACGGTATGCTTTCAGCCCGCAATTGAAGTCGTTGAGTTGGATGCCGCTCATCCAGCGGGTCGCGGCGTTGAAGAGCTTGGTGGGGATGGTTTTGCTCGGCGGGTCGAAACGCTTCTTCTTCCATCCGCTCACCAGGTCAAAGCCATCTTGCGCAACCATGCGATAAAGTTCAGGAATTTCGTCCGGACTGTCCTGCAGATCGGCGTCCATCGTAATCACCACCCGGCCGCGCGCCGCCTGAAAGCCCACGTGCAAGGCTGCCGACTTGCCGTAATTGCGCCGGAATTTGATCCCGCGTACGCGGGAGGATTGACGCTGCAACGCCTCGATCACCTGCCACGAGTCGTCGGTGCTTCCATCGTCCACCAGGATCAACTCATACTCGTAGCTTCCCTCGCACACACGGCGGATCCAGGCCTCCAGTTCGGGCAGACTTTCCGCCTCGTTGAGTAGCGGTACGACGATGCTCAGATCCACGCGTTTACTTTTTTTTGCTTAAAAAAACCGGCAGCAAAGGTTCGCTTTTTTTGGATACCGGAATGGCGTGAATCGGGTTTTTGTCCCTCAATAGCATTTTTTTCCATTTTTGAAAAAGCAATTCTTGTTGCGCTGGCGTGAATTTTGAACGCTCATCATAGAAGCCTTTGGCGCGGCGTTGGCGCGACGCCTCAAAAAGCGTCACTGCGCAAGCTGCCGACACATTGAGACTGCCCGTAAATCCGGCCTGCGGAATCACAAAATTACCATCCGAGGCCGCCATGGCGACCGGGCTTAGCCCCTCGTGTTCGTTGCCAAACACCAGGGCTACCGATTCGCTCAGATCCAGATCGTACAGCGATGCGTTCTGGCCGCCCAGCCCCGTCGTCAGGATACGCGCGTACCGCTCCCGCACGCGCCGAAAGCACTCGGTTGCATCGGTAAAACAGTAAGTCTCAATCCAGCGAAACGCACCGCCGGAAGTCTTTTTACCCAATTTAAGCTCCTTGCCGCGCAGGTAGTCTTCCGAGTAGATCAAAAACACCTCCCGTACGCCCACGGCATCGCAACTGCGCAGCACCGCGCTCACGTTGAGCGGATCGAACACATTTTCCAGCACCACTGTCAGGTCGGGCTGCGAGCGCCGGATCACATCGCGTATTTTCTGCTCACGCTCGGGACTCATCGCGTATCTTTGTTTTGCATAAAAAAAACTCCGTCGGCAATCTGCTGCGCCCATCCCCGGCCTTTGTCGCTTTTTCAGCCGCAAACTCCGCTTGTCCTGAAAAAAGATACAAGCGGCGGCGCGGGTTTCGGTCGCTCCGCTCCACCCTTTTTTCCGAAAAACAAAAGGCAAAGTCGGAGGCCGTCTTTTTTGAAAAAAACGGCACAAGGCGCGGGCAAGCGTCCGGGACAAGTCTGACGCCGCGTCTTGAACGACCCGACCGACAAGCGGCACGGACGACGCCCCGGGCTGCTCAGCCGCAAAGATACGCCAAACTGCGACAAATGAGCCGCGCCCGATTTGCGGCGAGCGCTTGTCGGCCCCAAATCGGGGCGCGGCCCATATCTCCATCATGCGCGCGCAAGGCGCGCGCCGTCCCTGCGCCTGCACCCTCGCCGCCGCGTCATTGCCCTAAGGCATACCGCAGCGCGAGCATGTAGTGCCTGCCCGCCTGCGGGAAAAGACCCGTCAGGCGGTATAAGTCGCCCAAATCGGCCGCCGCATAGGGGTCGTCCGGACGCGGATCGTAGCCCGGCGACCGGAAGCGGTACGTCCAGCCGTTGTTGGCAAACCGGGCGTCGAGCAGATTGTGGCAGATGGCCAACACGCTCACCCGCGAATGCCTCCCGGTCGCGAAGTCAAAATTCAACCGCAGGTCGGCGACGAAGTATCCCGCCAGCGCTGCCGAAGCCGACCCAGTGTTGTCCAGGTACTGACGCCCCACGCGCTTGCCCGACAAAGTGAGTCGCGCCTCCCGCTCGCCGCGCTTCCACAGGCGTGCGTCGGCGGCTACAAAAGCGATCAGGTCAGGCGAAAAGGCCAGCGGGGTGTTGCGCAGCAGGAAGACCTCTTGCTCGCCGCTCTCCCAGTTGTCGACAAAGGAGGCAAACTCGCGGATGCGGTTGCGGCTCAGCGCCGCCGACCCCTGTAGCCCGTATCGGGCGTTGGGCGTCCAGCGCGCATCCAGTTCGATCCCGGCCCTGTAACTATGGGGTATGTTGGTCCGCGTGTAGGCGCCCACGTCGTTGAGACGCCCGTCAAGCGCCAACTGGTCGCGGTAATACATCCAAAAGCCGTTGACGCCCAGTTCCCAGATTGTTTTTTTCTGGCGGTATCCCAGCTCTACGTTGTAGAGCCGCTCGGGTCGCGGTCTGCTGGTCGGCGTACTTTCGACGTAATCGTTGCGGTTGGGTTCGCGGTTGGCGACGCCTGCGAACACGTACGCCGAGTTTCCGGCGCGATTCTCCCAGTGCAGCCCTGCTTTCGGATTGAAGAACAGCAGCGCGTCGCGCTGCGTCACGTTGTTGAGGTCGTTATCGAAGCCCAGGAAGCGGTAAGCCACGCGCCGCGCCTGCAGGTCGAGCATGGCGCTCAAGCCGTTGGAGAGAAAAAAATCACTCTTGAAGTACACGTTGGCGTCGTCCTTGAGCGCATCGTTATCGTAATAGATCCAACCCTTGGGTATCGCATACTCGGCCCAGATCACGTCGCCGAAATGCCGGCCCTCGTAGCGGCTGAGCGCTCCGCCGAGCGTGAACTGCGGGCTTTTGCTCAAAAAAGGCGGATTGACCGAAGGGGTCCAGATCAGTGCGAACGTAGCTCCGTAGAAGTGATTATCCAGCCATCGCCGCCGTACCAAATCGGTCTCGCTCAGGATCGCATCGCCAATTTGCCAATCCGGCAAGCCGTACCGGGCAAAAGCCTGTCCCGCTTTGTATTGCTCAAAAAAGCCATAGCCCCGCGTGTAGTGGCCGTTGAGTTGGAGCGTCAGCGAGGGCCGGATGCTGAGGCGATAGTGGAGCAGATGATGGCGCTGGGCGTAGTCGTCCACCTCGTTGTCGTAGGGCGCTTCCGGACGCTCAGAGCCGGCCGGATTGAACCTGCGTAAAGCGGGATCGTCGGCATACTGTACGGGCGCGCCATACCAGGCTTGATAGGTCCTCTCGGCTCCCGACAGAATGTGCGCCTGGATCGAGTGGCGCTCGCCGATGTAGGCCCCGCTGACATGCCACGACCGCAGATCGGATCGGGCGCGATCGATATAACCATCCGACTGAATGGTCGATAGCCGACCGCTGAAGGCCCAGCGACCGCCGATCAACCCTGTGCCGGTCTGCAGATTGTGCCGGCGTGTGTTGAAGGAGCCAAACGCGTTTTCGAGGATGGCGTAGGGTTCGGGGCGCACGCGCGACAGGTCGATGTTGACCGTAGCGCCGAAGGCCCCCGCGCCGTTGGTGCTCGAGCCTACGCCGCGCTGCACCTGAATCTCCGAAGCGCTCGAAGCCAGATCGGGCAGGTTGACCCAGAATACGGCCTGACTTTCGGCATCGTTGAGCGGCACGCCGTTGATGGTTACGTTGATCCGCGTCGGATCGGCCCCTCTGATCCGCATGCCGGTGTATCCTACGCCGGCTCCGGCATCCGAGGTTTCGACCAAGGAGGGCGTAGTCCCGAGCAGATAAGGAATGTCCTGAGCCGTGTAGATGCGCGCAATTTGTTCGGCGCTCAGGTTGACGTGCGGCACGGGGCTGCGCAACCCGGCGCGATTGGTTTGGATGACGGCTTGCGGCAGGCTGTCCTGCCAAGCGTCGCTTTGGGCCGGCATGGGGGCGGCCCCGAAAGACAAAAAGACGAAGAGCGCCGCGACGCGAAAAGCCGCACGGTGCAAAGAAACAGAAAACATGTAAATGAACTTAGTTGGTGAAACATCCGCCGCCGGTGGAGCGCCGACGCCGTATTTGATGCTCCGACCCTGATCTCTCCCTTTCCGGAATTACCCGGACAGGTTCGACGGGTGTAATCTCAGCCCCGCGCGCATTGCTGCGGCAGAGCACCCCAATGAGCAGCCGCAAAGATACGACGCCTCGGGCACTAAGCCCTGTTTTTGTGTGAATTGCCCCCGGAGCGCACAAAATACCACCCGCGCTTCCCACACTTTTTCTCCCCAAAAAAAGCGCGGGTTGGAGTCGCGCCGTTTAGCCGTTATCCGGAAATCGAATTTCGACCGGACGCAGGCGGTAGCGGCGCTCGTCTATGCGAATTTTCTTTTTGGACGCCATCAGGTAGCCCGCGCCGAAAGAGAGGGCGGAGGATCCGTACAGCGCGGCGTAGTTATACTCGCGCTCGCCGAACAATACGGCCACCGTGGAGGCAAAAGCCAAAGAGACCCCGAAACTGAGTAGGGCGCCGCCGCCAATCTGCATAGCCGGAGCGCGTCGCACCTTCAGGCTGTGGATGTCGCCCAAGCGCACCGTGAAGTTGTCCAGCAGCAAGGACTGTTGGTCGGGAAGGATGTCCGTGATCTGGCGGCGATACCAGTAATCTTCCGGCCCCTGGAGGCGGTAGTGCAGGCCGTCGCCGGGATAGAAACGCTGTGTTTTGGCGCGGTTGGCGCGTTCGAGGATCAGCATTTTTTGACCTGAAAGCGGCGCGAGTTGAAGCGCGCAAAAAAACAGGGTCAGAAGCAGCGAATGCGCATGCATCATCGTTTTGTTTATTTAATAACGCCTGTCAGCATGCCGTCCTGCATTTGCAAGCAGCGGTCCGACAGGTCGGCGAGTTCTTTGTTGTGGGTGACGATTACAAAAGTCTGGTTATGCTCGTCGCTCAAGCGGCGGATGAGTCGGTGCAAATCCTGGGCG
>JBKBLI010000059.1:9481-19882 GCA_046296435.1 Saprospiraceae bacterium
GAAGCGCTGTCGAGATTGCCCGTAGGCTCGTCGGCAAGCACCAGATCGGGACGGTTGACCAGCGCGCGGGCTACGGCTGCGCGTTGTTGTTCGCCGCCGCTGAGTTGGCCGGGTTTGTGGTCGAGTCGTGGGCCGAGGCCCAGATAATCGAGTAGCTCGGAGGCGCGCCGAAGGGCTTCGCGCCTGGATTCGCCTGCGATCAGGGCCGGCATGGCCGCGTTTTCGAGGGCCGTGAATTCGGGCAGCAGGTGATGAAACTGGAAGATGAATCCGATGCGTTGATTGCGGAAGGCCGATTGGCGCCGCTTGTCCAAGGCGGCGACGTCCGTGTCGCCGATTCGCAGGGCGCCCGAATCGGCTTTGTCGAGCAATCCGAGGATGTGCAACAGGGTGCTCTTGCCGGCGCCCGATCGTCCGACGATGCTGACGATCTCGCCCTGGTTGACGCTGAGTTGAACGCCTTTGAGTATTTGCAAATCGCCGTATGACTTACGAATATCGGCTGCTTGTAGTATCATGGGACAAAGGTCGGCAAAATTGCCGTTTCTTTGCGCGTTTTTTTAGTCATGCGTATTTTACAGCTCTGCAAAAAATTCCCCTGGCCGCTTAAGGATGGCGAGAGCATCGCGGTCCATCACCTCGCCTCCGCTTATCGGCGGCTGGGCTGTCGGGTAGATCTGCTATCCATGAACACCAGCAAGCATTGGGTTGATACGAATAGCTTACCCGCCGATTTTGATCATTACGGCTTGGTGCGCACCGTAGATGTGTACAACCACATTCGACCCGGAGGCGCCCTGCTCAATTTGCTTTTTTCGAAAAAATCATACCACATCAGTCGCTTTGAAAGCGTCCCCTTTGCCGAAGCGCTGGGCGAGATGTTGCAGGCTGAGCGCTACGATGTGGTGCAATTGGAGTCGGTCTATATGGCGCCCTATCTGCCGGTAATCCGGCGCTACAGTCGCGCCAGAATCGCGCTGCGCGCTCACAATGTGGAGCACGAGATTTGGTTTCAGGTGGCGCGAAACAGCAGTTGGCTCAAAAGCGCTTATTTAAGACAAATCACGCCGCGGCTTCGCGACTACGAAGTCGGCAAGCTGAACGAATACGACATGGTGGTAGCCATATCGCCCAATGACGCGGCGCGTTTTGTGGCCCTGGGTCTGGAGAAGCCGGCCATCGTGGCCCCTGTAGGTATCGATACCGGCCGCTACCTGCCCGATTACGCATGCTTTGGGGATTACCCGGCGCTTTCGTTCATCGGGTCGCTGGACTGGATGCCCAATCAAGAGGGCCTTTGGTGGTTCATCAACAAGGTGTGGCTTCCTTTGCTCCAGCCCCGTTTCCCGCGCTTGCGCTTCCACATCGCGGGCCGCCATGCCCCCGAGCGGCTGCGCCGCCTGAGCGCGCCGGGCGTGATCTTCCACGGCGAGACGCCAGACGCAGCGGCGTTTCTGAACGCTTACCCCATCATGGTTGCGCCGCTTCTGTCGGGCAGCGGAATACGGATAAAAATCATCGAAGCCATGGCCATGGGAAGAGTGGTCATTTCTACAAGCACAGGGATCGAAGGTATCCCGGCGCGCCATGGCGTTGAGGCATTTGTGGCCGACTCGCCGGACGATTTTGCACAGGCCGTCGCCCATTGCATCGAAGCGCGCGAGGGGTTGCGGGCGGTGGGCGAGGCGGCGCGCCGGTTTTGCGAGCGTCGCTTTGACGACCTGCGCATTGCCGGCGAAGTGCTCGCAGCTTACCGCGCGCATACCCAATCGCACGGCGACGGCGCGCTTCGCCCATCACGCTGAGCCGAAATACGCGCAAAAACGAAGTCGGCGTCTTACCCCATCAAATCAAAGACGCGCAAATATCTTTTATTTTTTTTCGGAATAATATTCTGTAATTAGCCCCAATAAGTCCTCATTTCATTTTTTTATTCTGCTAAAGTCGTTTTTGCCTAAAAAAAACGGCCCAGATGATTTTTTTTCAAAAAAAATTGATTGACATATATATACATCTATATACCTTTGCAACATCAAACATCAAAGGATGTGCGAAAATCAATACATCTAACACCTGTAAAGCATTGGCCCTGCACTTTTAGGCTGCGAAGGATTTTTGTTGGGGTGGTCGGATTTTGAACCTATTGCGCGGCGCCAGACCGCGCGAAAGCGCCATACCAGACCGAACAGACCCTCGAAGTCGAAATACTGCCCGGCCGGGTTTTTACAAAAAAAAACGCAACCTTGTTTTATGGACGTAATTACTACCAAAACTGAGGGCGTCGTTGCGACTGGCGCCGAGAAGAAAACCGGATGGGAGTTGATGAGTGTCATACTGGCCTCATCGGTCGGCACCCTGATCGAGTGGTACGACTTTTACATATACGGTACTTTGGCGCCGTATATCGCCGCCAAATTTTTCCCTTCTGACAGCGTGACTGCCTCTTATTTGGCGGCCTTAGGCTCCTTTGCGGCAGGGTTTATTGTCCGGCCTTTTGGCGCCTTGTTTTTTGGGCGTTTGGGCGACCTGATCGGGCGCAAGTACACTTTTTTGGTGACGCTGCTCTTGATGGGCCTCTCCACCTTTGTGATCGGCCTCATCCCCGGCTACGAAAAGATCGGGATGGTCGCGCCCATTGCGATACTTTTGCTTCGCCTGCTTCAGGGCCTGGCGCTTGGCGGCGAGTATGGCGGAGCGGCGACTTATGTGGCGGAGCACTCGCCCGAAAACCGCAGGGGCTACTTCACGGGGTACATTCAGACAACGGCGACGATTGGCCTGTTGGTATCCATTGCCGTCATCCTGACGGTCAAGGGCTATCTGGGCGACGAGGTTTTTGCCGATTGGGGCTGGCGCGTGCCGTTCTGGATTTCGATCGTTATGGTCGGCATTTCGGTGTATATCCGCCTCAAGATGCAGGAATCGCCGATGTTCTCCAAGATCAAACACGCCGGCAAGTTGTCGAGCAATCCCTTGAAGGAGTCGTTTGCCAAGCGGGGGAATTTGAAAATGGTGCTGCTGGCTTTGTTTGGCGCGGTAGCCGGTCAGGGCGTCGTATGGTACACAGGGCAGTTTTATGCCATGTCGTTTATGGATAAGGTGTGCAACATTGAGTTCAACTCGGTGCGCTATATCCTGGCTATTGCCATTGTGCTTGGCACGCCCTTTTTCCTGGTATTCGGCGCGCTATCAGACAGAATCGGGCGCAAGTGGGTGATGCTGGCAGGCATGTTACTCGGCATTTTGACCTACCGGCCGATATATCGGCAGATGTTGGCGCTGTCTGACCCCAATGCTACTGTCGTCGCGGCCCAAAGCAGCGACAGCAAGACGGTGAAGATCACGGCGGCGGGCGACTCGGTCATGACGCGCACCATATTTAAGACTTTCGAAAACGGCAACACCTACAAAGAGGTTTCTGTCAACACCATCATGGCCGACAAAACTGCCCAGCCGCCTAAAGCGGAGGTGAAAAAGACGATGTGGCTGTCCGAAAGGAACTGGTGGGTGATGGCTTTTCTGGTATTCATCCAGATTATTTACGTAACCATGGTGTATGGCCCGATAGCGGCGTTCCTGGTGGAATTGTTCCCAACGCGCATACGCTACACCTCCATGTCGCTGCCTTATCACATCGGCAATGGTATTTTCGGCGGGTTGGTGCCCTACATCGCGGTTTTCCTTGTCGAAAGTAGCAAAACGCCAGAGACGCCCTCAGGCGACCCCCTTGCCGGACTTTTTTACCCAATGATCATAGCCGGCATTTGCTTTGTAATCGGCGCGCTTTATTTGCCTTCGCGCACCGACCAGACCCACCGTGAGTGAGGCCCTCACAAGGCCAAGGGCGTTTCGGAGCGCCCCCCCGCGCGCTGTTCACATCCATTTTTTTTACAAAAAAAACAACAACAACACATGAATGCGTTGAAAAAATATGTCGGAATTATTTGGATCATACTGGCCCTTTTTGCCATCTGGTTCTTGTTCAACCGCGCTATCGACGAACTGAGCGCCGAGATCGTCAAGCCAGATAAGAAAATTTTCTGGTACTCCATACTCCCTGTTTACGTACCGCTGATGTTGGGTCTGGCGCTCTTTGGCTGGTATGCCCTGCAAGGCGAGTACGACCGGATTGAGGAGTAAACCTTGAACCCGAGCGTTTGGGGCGCGTCGCTTGCGGGCGAAAGCAACACGCCGGCAGGCGACGCATCCCGAACGCTTTTTTTTTAAAAATCCATTTTTTGCTTAGCGAAATGAAAAAAACTGTACGCTTTTTCTTACTTATAGGTGTTTGGCTGCACGGCGCAAGCGCGCAGGCGCAGATAGCTACCGAAGCGGCCGTAGAAGACCACTCTTACAAGCCCCTGACGCTCAAACTGAGCGAAGACGGCAAAAAGTACGTGCGCTTCATCATGTGGCACCAGTTCTGGGCTACGGCCAACCAAAACAATCCGGATACCCGCGACATCAACGGCAACCTGATCGACGGCACAAACGGCGCCAGAGCCTGGACAACCGATATTGCGCTGCGCCGCTCGCGCTTTCTGGCTTACGCCCAGATCTCTCCGCGCGCGCTCATCTTGACGCACTGGGGCATCAACAACCAGAGTTTTATCAACGGCGGTCTGGCTCCAGGCAACCCCAGCAATGGCGGCAAAAAGCCCCAATTGTATATCCACGATGCCTGGACAGAGTTTGAAACAGTCAAAGACAAATTGTACCTTGGTATAGGACTGCATTACTGGAATGGAGTCTCGCGTCTGAGCAGCAACAGCACGCTCAACTTTATGACCCTCGACGCGCCGATCTTCAACTGGTATGCCATCGAAGCAACCGACCAGTTTGCGCGCCAGTTCGGCATCTATGCCAAAGGTCAACTGGGCCGACTCGACTACCGCGTGGCGCTCAACAAACCCTTCGCCAACGGCGGCACAACCAATGGCATCGCTTCTAACAACGTGGCGGTCAACGTCCTGAACGAAAACTGGGCCGAAGCGGGCTACTTCAACTACATGTTCTGGGATAAGGAAAACAACAAACTCCCCTTCTTTGTAGGCTCCTACCTGGGTACTAAAAAGGTATTCAATATCGGCGCCGGTTTTTACAGACACAGCAAAGCTTCGCTGCGCAAAAGCGAGCGCGACTCGACCTTCCACGATCACTTGGTGTTGGGCGCCGACGTTTTTGTGGATATGCCGCTCAACAAAAACAAGGGCACGGCCCTCAACTTCCTGGCGACTTATTACAACATGAATTTCGGCCCCAACTACTTGCGAAACATCGGAATCCTCAATCTATACCCCACATCGGCCACGCTGCCCAACAGCTTCGCCGGAGGCGGCAACAGCCAGCCCTTGATCGGCACAGGCTCTATCGTCTATCTGCAGTCGGGCTTTTTGCTGCCCCGTTTGCCCAACGGGCAGTCATTCATGCCTTACGCCACCCTTACTTACAAAAATTTCGAGCGGCTGGCTGATGCCTCTACGCAATTTGGACTCGGCGTCAATTATTTCGTGACCGGTCACCATGCCAAAATCTCTCTCGAGTATCAGACGCGTCCCGTATATAAAGCCGAAAGCGATGGAATCAGGCGCAACGGAAGCCGCGGCGAGTTTATCCTGCAGACGCATATCTTCTTGTAATCGCTGCGTCCATGCGCTTCGGCGCTTCGGCAAAACTTAGATTGGTGAAATTTGAAGTGCAGGGAAGCGGGCAAAACGCCCCTTCCCTGCTTTCTTTTTTTGAGGATTGAGGCAAAAGTTCAGAGCCATTAAAACTGCATATAAAAACACAACTAAAGGCTCTGAGGAAACGATTGTTAAACTTTTTTTTGATAAAAGCGCTAAAAAGATAAACAATCTTCCCGACGTTGCGTTCTCAACTTGTAATTTTATCTTTCAACCTGGAACGCGGCGCGTCAAATCGCTACGTTCCTCATCCTGGAATAACACATGTCAGAACTCCTCCTCAACGGCCATTACCCCGGCGCGCATGCGCACAGCGACCATGGCGACGATTGCGGCGACCACCACCACGCTCATTCGCTGGACACGCCCATCAGACACGACGCCTTTGCCTTGAATGACGCCGATAAGATCGCCCTGATCAGCGAGCATTTCGAAAAGATCATGGATATACTCGGCCTTGATCTGAATGACGACAGTCTCCGCGGCACCCCGCGTCGGGTAGCCAAAATGTATGTGAGCGAAATCTTTAGGGGCCTCAACCCGCGCAACAAACCCGCCATCACCACTTTTGACAACAAGTACCAGTATCGCCGCTTGGTAATCGAACGCAATATTCCGCTGCAAAGCACCTGCGAGCACCACTTCCAACCCATCTTTGGCGTGGCGCATGTGGCCTACGTGCCCAATGGCAAGGTGATCGGCCTATCCAAGCTCAACCGTATTGTGGACTATTATGCACGCCGCCCACAGGTGCAAGAGCGCTTAGTGATGCAGATTGCCAACGAACTGAAGACCGTGCTCAAAACTGAAGACGTGGCCGTTTACATCGACGCCAAACATATGTGCGTACAGGCCAGGGGAGTCGAACACCATGGCGCCAGTACCATCACCGCCGAGTATTCCGGCAAATTCCTGAGCGATGCCATCAAACGCGAATTCCTCAGCGCCATCAGCACCCCCATGCCCCAATAAAGAAGCCCGGACAAGGGAGTAGGCGCAGATAAGCCTGACGACGAAAACAGACGCTGTTTTGTCGTCAGGCTTTTTTTGTCGGCAATTTAGTAGCGAATGATAATTTCCGAAGGCGCCACGCCCGCATTAAACGTGCCTTTCAGCTTGTAATCCGCCGAAAAGATCTCAACAAATCCCTTAGAGTTAAAGTCGCGCGGATTGGCGCAGTACAAGTCGCCGCTTTTCGGGTCGCAGGCCAGCCCGTAATAGGAACCGGCGATTGCCAAGCCTTTACCGTATTCGTTTATTCCGTTTCCATCGAAGTAGTATAGCGTTTGGCCGTTGGGCGCCAAGCTAAGGCCGCCGCCGTAAGGGCCGGTCTCAAAGCCTTGGCTGCCATCTATCATTCCGATCCAACCCATGGGGTTTGGATCTAAGAAGTATCCCGAGCAATGTACAAAAATATCGCCGTTTGGTCTCCGGACCAATTTGGTGGGGTTTTTCTGCGGCAGCGCGATGCGTTCGACCTCTTGTCGGGTGCTGACGTTGATGCGCGAAACGCTGTTGTCCGACCCGAATCCGCCGCTGTTGGTTACTAATACTTCATTGGAGTTGGGCAAGCGGAGCATCCAGTTGGGGCCGTTGCCGGCTGGGATATACCCCACGGCGTTGAGCGTGGACAGATCCACAATGGCGATACCCCGGCTCGGGTCGCTACTCCACTGAGAGACCAAAGCCCTGCCGTCGCCCAAATCGAGCATGTAGCGCGGCGACTCTATCCCCCGCAGCGTATCGACGTACTCAAACGTGCGGGCGTCAACCACCACCACCTTGCCGGCGCCGTTCACGCAAATGTACGCTCTCGAACCGATGAAGGTGAGCGACTGCACAAACTGGCCCAAAGCGGCTCCTTGGTTGGCCTGTCCAAACAAATCTTCGACCGTTGATCCGCTTTCCGGGTCATACCACGAGATGGAGCCGGTACCCCCAAACGGGCCTTCGTTGACGACTAAGACGCCTTTACTAAAGTCCGGCCCAAGGTCGCAACAATCTTTCGAATCGCGGCAGCCCGACCACGCCAACAAGAGATAAAAAGAGAATAAGACAGAGAAAAAACGTGTAACTTGCATGATGTCGCTTTTTTGAAAAGGTGTAAAAAATGCGACGGGAAGACACAGAATACGCTCTAGCCCCTCCGCAGCCAAGCGGCGGGCGACAACGACATCTGACGGCTTTGACCCGAAGCCCGATGATAACGCGTCGCACAGGCAGGTCTTCTGGCTTGTTTGTCATCAGCGCGCCTTCCCGCTTAAACAGTGGCATTTTGACGCTAAAAGACGCACCCCGGGATGCGCCACAAACTTACAGCAGCGGGTACTGCCCCGGATTCGCACCGGCGTTCCCTTTTCATCCTCCGCAAGGAAGAACCTGATTGACGGGGCAAAAATACGCAGCCGCCGCGAGACCGTTAACTTTTCGCGCGGACAAACTTATTTTTTGAACCAAACGCGTCTTTTCGGGTTTAAAGAAAGCAAATCAATGGATATGAAACGTCGCGCAATAGTTTGGTTCCGACAAGATCTGAGGCTTCATGACAATGAGGCTGTGGCCATCGCAACGCGCATGGCCGAAGAGGTGATTCCCGTTTACGTTTTCGACGAGCGCGTGTTCAAGGGCCAAACCCGCTTTGGATTCAAGAAGACCGGTCCTTTTCGCGCCAAGTTTTATTTGGAGAGCGTAGAAGACTTGCGCAGAAATCTCAAATCCATTGGTTCCGACCTTGTGATCCGGATAGGTAAGCCGGAGTGCATACTGGCGCAAATCGCCGACGAGTTCAAGTGCTCCTGGGTTGTTTGCAATCGGGAGCGCACTTACGAAGAGGTCTTGGTTCAAGACGCGCTCGAAAAGAAACTTTGGACGCTGGGTCTTGAGTTGATCTATTCCCGCGGCAAGATGCTCTATCACACCCAGGACTTGCCGATCCCCGTTCACCACATGCCCGACGTGTTCAGCGTCTTTCGCAAAGAGACCGAACACATTACGCCTGTTCGCGATCCTATACCCACACCCACCAGCCTGCCGCCTCTGCCCCCCAATCTCGACCCAGGCCCCATGCCAACGCTCGAAGACTTTGGAATGCAAGCCCCCTGCAGCGATCCACGCGCTGTCCTCTCGTTCAAGGGAGGAGAAACGGCGGGACTCGCACGCCTGCGGCATTACCTCTGGGAAAGCGACGCCATCGCTACCTACAAAGAGACGCGTAACGGCCTCGTGGGCGCAGATTATTCCAGCAAGTTTTCGCCCTGGCTCGCCTCCGGGTGCCTCTCTCCTAAATACATCTACCACGAAGTGAAGCGTTACGAGCGCCAGCGCGTGGCCAATGATAGCACCTACTGGTTGATATTTGAATTGCTCTGGCGCGATTTTTTCAGACTCATGGGCAAAAAGCACGGCAATCGGATCTTCAAGAAAGGGGGCCCGCAGCATAAGTCTATGAAACACCTCAAAGATAATCTCGAGCTTTTCAGCGCATGGGCTGAAGGGCGTACCGGCGTGCCCTTTGTCGATGCCAACATGCGCGAACTCAATGCTACAGGTTGGATGAGCAACCGCGGCCGTCAAAACGTCGCCTCTTTTCTGGTGCGAGACCTCAAAGTCAACTGGCAAATGGGCGCCGAATATTTTGAGTCCATGCTGCTCGACTACGACCCTTGTAGCAACTGGGGCAACTGGAACTACGTAGCAGGAGTAGGCAGCGACCCCCGCGAGGATCGCTATTTCAACATCCTCACCCAAGCCCGCAACTACGACCCCAAAGGAGAGTTTGTCAAACTTTGGTGCCCTGAACTCCGCCTCATTCCCGTCGATCGCATCCACCGACCCGATCTGCTCAATGCCGAAATGCGCAAAACTTATCAGATCAACGGCTATCCGTCGAGGGCGCTGGTGCGCATTGACAAGTGGGACAGAAGCCCGTCTCGGTAAACGGCCTGTTCTCTTTCAAAAGTTTGGATCGCACATTTCTGCGCGGGCGCTTTTCCCGAAAAAAAGATCGAATGCACCTTTTGTTCTGAGGGTATGCAATGGAGGCTTGCCGTCAGGCAACACACACGCTGCCCGAGTCGATGCGCTAAGGGATTTTCGCACAAAGACGACAGCCTTTTACGCTTTTTTCTGGCCGCTTGTAAAAAAATCAAGACGCGGCCCCCAAAATACCTGTCCGCTACCTACTTACCCAACTCCACAGCGCGGCGCAATGCTGCATCAGCGCCGTTTTGTATCGCCTCATTCAGCGCGCGTCGATCAAAAACGCCCAGTGCGGCCTCAGTAGTGCCGCCCTTGCTGGCAACTTTTTTGATCCAGTCGCCGCAGTTCAATTCGCTCTTGTTGTACAGGTTGACCGCCCCGGTAAAGGTCTGACTAACCAGGAGTTCGGATTCGGCATCGGAAAAGCCCATATCGCGCGCAGCCTGCATCATGGCCCGCATGAAATAAAACACGTAAGCAGGCCCCGACCCCGAAATAGCCGTGGCCGCGTCGATCATGGACTCGCGGTCGACGTACAGCGTTTTGCCAGTGGCATTGAGCAAATTTTGCACCATGATCAGTTCGACGCGGGTCACCTGGTCGGACGATGTAAACGCGGTGACTCCCTCCCCTATCTGAGCCGGCAGATTGGGCATGGCGCGGATAATCTTAGGCATGCCAAGCGCTGCACATATCGCATCTATCCGCACGCCGGCCATGATGCTGATCACAATCTGCT
>JBKBLI010000060.1:0-19796 GCA_046296435.1 Saprospiraceae bacterium
ACGTCTTTTTCGGGGAGCGTAGAGAATAAGTTCTATTACAAGCGGGGCAGTTACGACCGCTACGTGACCGGGGGTGTGTTGCTCAATTACGACAAGCAGGGGCTGTTGTCGCTCAACTCCCTTCAGGTAGGCATTCCCATCTCCTGGACGCTGCCTCTCAACCCCAATAAGCAGGACGCCCGCTCTCACCAGTTTGTGAGTTTTGGCCTTACGCCGATGTTTGGCCACCGCAATTTTGGTACGGACAAGCTCACGTTCGATATGCAGTTTCAGGGAAGCGTCTTCAACCAGGAGAACCCTTCGTTCGAAAATACGCTGTTGAACAACACTGCTCTGAACTACTTCGACATCAGTTCGGGCGTCAACTTTCGGACCCAATCGGCCGAAAAGCGCAGCCGTTTGGACCTTGGGCTTGGCGTTTTTCATATCAACAAACCTTATCACGACTTTTGGTCGGGCGAGCTGAGCACGGCCGGCGAGATACGCCTTCAGCGCAAATGGAGCGCTTACGGCGTGGGGCTTTGGCAGTTGTCGGAGGGCCTTGATCTCGTGACGCATGGGATGTATCAGCGCCAAGGCGCGTATCAGGAAGTGATGTATGGGTTGGGCGGGCGTTTCCACCTCAACCGCAAGCGCTATCAGGAGTTGGCCATTCAGGCTGGTTTGGATATCCGCCACCGCTTCGGGGATGCGCTCATTCCGCATATCGAAGTGCACTGGCGCACCTGGACTCTGGGCTTTACGTACGACGTCAATATATGGTCGCGTGTGAACATCGTGACCAACCGCAGGGCCGGCCCCGAGTTGTCGCTCACGCACCGCCTGTATCAGGTCAAGCCGATGAAGGTATTCAAGAGTTGCCAATTGATTTGATCCTGTATTCGATTGATTTAATCCGCATTAAGACATACGCACACGCATGAGAAACCTTCACTACATACGCCTGCTTATCGCCACAGCCCTTCTGGTTGGTACGGGCATTGGGCAATCCGCTTTTGCGCAACGCGGCGCTTCCGACCAGATCAATCGGGAGGCGGACCGCGCTCCGTCAATTGCGGCTTTGGAGCGCGAAGCGCAAAAGGCCCGCGAGATCAAAGACTACGCGGCGGCCATGAACTACTACAAGCACATCGTCAAGGCCGACAGCGCCAATGTGCGCGCGCTGACGGGATACGGCGAGATGGCATTCGCCATCAACGCCTACGGACTGGCAGACAGCGTGTTCCGCGCGCTGCTGGATCGCAACGAGTGGGGGGCTTCAGGCGAAAATCTGCTTTCGGCGGCGCGCGCGCGCAAGTCGCTGGGGGCATATGCCGAAGCCAAGGCGCTGTACCAGCGTTTTTTGGCGCATCCCGCGCAGGCCGGGCAGAGCACCCCGCTCACCGAGGAGGCGCAGCAAGGCGCGGCCAACTGCGATTTTGCCCTTTCGGTCTACAACAATACCTTGCTGAGCACGCCGGTCACCCTGCTCGGTTCGCCGATCAACACTGGCGAATCTGAATTTGCCCCCCGTCTTGTGGGCGACGCCTTGTACTACACCACCTTCGACCAGTATTTCAAAAAAGACAAGTACAACCCCAAGCGCACGCAGATGCGCATGATGCAGGCCATACCCGACGCCAAAGCCGCCGAGGGATTCCGCGTCGTTCCCTTCGACGAAATCAACGACCCCAAGCGCCATACGGGTCATGCCTCTTTCAACGCCGCCGGCGACGTCATGTACTACTCGCTGTGCGACTATGTGCAAGGCGCCGAAATACGCTGCGAGATATACATGCGCCGCAAAAACGGCAAAGGCTGGGGCGCTCCGGTCAAATTGCCCGAGTCCATCAATATGGCCGGATACAACAATACCCAGCCCCATGTGGGCGCCGTCCCCGGCTCGAATAGCGAGGTGCTGTACTTTGTCAGCGACCGACCCGGCGGCAAAGGCGGCAAAGACATCTGGCACAGCCGCATCACCGGCGTCAACGCCTTTGCCGATCCCGTCAATCTGACCCAAGTCAATACGCCCGGCGATGAAGTGACGCCCAACTACCACAGCGGCACGGCCACGCTCTACTACAGCACGAACGGTCTGGAGACCGTCGGCGGTCTGGACGTGTACCGCGTGCGCGGCAAGGGCAATGCCTGGACGACGCCCGAGCACGCCGGCATTCCGATCAATTCAAGCGCGAACGACGTCTATTTTTTCCTGACGCCCAATGGCAATACGGCCTATTTTTCCTCCAACCGCAACGGCGCGGAAAACATCAGCGAAAACGGCTGCTGCTACGATATTTTCAGGGCAGATCTGGTCATGCCGCGCCTGCTGGCAGTCAACTTCAACAAACCCACGGGCGACTCGCTGCGCGCAGTGCGCATGCGGCTGGTAGAGTTGACGCCCAAAGGGCCTGTCGAACTGGTCGATGTGGAGGAAAGCGGCGCCTTCCGCGAGTTTGAGGTATTGCCCGGCAAAAAGTACATGCTCATCTCCGACAAAAAATATTTTGTTTCGGATACGGTCCTGTTCGAAATGCCGCAATTCCCGGGCAACGAGACCTATGTCCAAAAACTCTACCTCGATCCCTTTGCCCCCTCGCTGGTGGCGACGGTCTATGACAAAGATACGAAAGAGCCCATCCGCGGCGCTACAGCCCGCTTTGTCGAAGTGATCAAACCCCTGCCCAAGCCCGATGTGCAAACCGACCCCAACGGCAACCGCTACGCCTATCCGCTGGAGTTCGAAAAAACCTATAAGTTGGTCGTGTCCAAACCCGGATATACCCCCGACTCGGTAGATATCAACACGCTTGGTATGACGAAGCCCCAAGTGATTGAGAAGCAGTTGTACCTTCAGCGGGGCATCCGACTGGAAGTATTCGTGTTCAACGAAATCACCAAAAAGCCGCTCAACAACGTGAGCTTCCAACTGACCAACGAGGCCAATCCAAACGTAGTCGTCGATGCGAAAAAGAATACAACGGGCAACGACTATTATTCTGTGCTGGCCTACGACAACAAATTCAACGTATTGGTCAGCGTGGACTCCAAGGCCTACAAGTATCCGTATAAGCCGGTCAACGTCCGGGTGCTGACCAACAAAGAGGCCCTCAAGTCCGACGATCCGTTTCAGGTGATCCGCAAGGAGGTCTATCTTCGCCCGCTCGTACCGGAAGAGTACCTGCCCATCACCCTGTATTTCGATAACGACGAGCCGGACAAACGCACATTGGCCACGAGCACCAAAAAGTTGTACTCTGACACGTACTTCACGTATTACGAGCGGAAAGAAGAATACGTGGCCGGGTATTCGCGCAGAGACTCGCGCACTAATTTTGTGAGCGACTCCTTGCAGGTGGACGACTTTTTCGAAAATCATGTCAAAAAAGGTTGGGACGACTTCCGCTTCTTCTCCGAGGCCTTGTACGATATTCTCGAATCGGGTCAAAAAGTGCAAGTGCGGCTTCGGGGCTTTGCGTCGCCCCGCTCCAATCCCGCCTACAACCTCAACCTGACCGCCCGCCGGGTAGCCAGCGTGTACAACCACTTTGAGGATTACGACGGCGGCATATACCGCAAATACATCCAATCCGGCCAACTGACCCTGATCCGCGAACCCAACGGCGATAAGCTCTCCCCACCGGATGTGGTGAAAGACTACAAAGACGAGCGCAACTCGATCTACAATCCCAAAGCCTCCAAGGAACGCCGCCTGCAGATTACCGGCGTGAGCGTAATTCAGAACTAATCAACGCCATTATCTTGTGAAAAATGAAACGTAAATACTTTTTCAGAACCGTTCCGATAGCGGCGCTGCTCGCCGTCTGGGCGCTGGGCGGGCTTGCTCAGACGCCCAGGGCGTTTGAGCATTCGGCGCAAGCGGCGTTTGCGGCAGGCGACTACTACGCCGCTATGAAGCGCTACGAGGAAGCGCACAGCATAGAACCTCAGCGGGTGGATCTGTCTTATCAATATGCCGAGTCGGCGCGGCTCTTCGGCGCCTACTTAGTGGCCGAGGCCCAGTATGGTCGCGTGCTGTCCGCCGATATCAACGGCGCATATCCGGACGCCGCCTACAAGCAGGCAGTAGTCAAAAAGTTCCTGGGCAAGTACGAGGAGGCCCTGCCCCTGTTTGAGCGCTTTGCCCGAATGCAGGCGGGCGGCTCGCCGCTGCGCATCGCCGCCGAGCGCGAGGCCGAGATCTGCGAGTGGGCAATGGAGAAAGTGACCCGACCGGATGTCAGCGTAAACATCGAGCGCCTGTCCGACTTGCTCAACACCCCGGAGTCGGATTTCGGCGCCATCCAGCGCGGCGATACTTTGAACTACTGTACGTATGTACAACTGCCCTGGGGCGACAAACATTATCCCGCGCGTCCGCTCATTCAGGTGATGGAGTCCGTCGGCGGTCGGAGCCCTTATCCTGCCGCTTTCAACGACCCCAAGCGCCACACGGCACATCCGGCCGTCAGCCCCGATGGTCTGGTCATGGTCTATAACCTGTGCGACTACGAAGGGCTGACCGGCATCCGCTGCGAATTGTATTTTCGGGCGCGTCGGCCCGACGGTTCTTGGTCGGAGCC
Organism: Saprospiraceae bacterium; assembly: GCA_046296435.1. Classification (GTDB taxonomy): domain Bacteria; phylum Bacteroidota; class Bacteroidia; order Chitinophagales; family Saprospiraceae; genus M3007. The sequence goes on from JBKBLI010000060.1 coordinate 4,566, forward strand.
TGTTCGCCTGCCCGAACCCTTCAATACGCCCAACCACACGGCTACGCAGCCGCACGTGACCGCCGTCCAGAACGGTTACTACACCCTCTATTTCGCGAGCGACAGGCCGGGCGGCAAAGGCGGCTTAGACCTCTGGCAAGCCCGTTTTTCGAAAACCGGCGCGTTTATGGACCCCGTCAATCTGGCGGCCCTGAACACCGAGGAAAACGACGTAACGCCTTTTTTTGACGAAAAAAACAAAGCGCTCTTCTTCAGTTCGAAAGGCTACCGCAGTCTGGGCGGCTACGACATCTATGTCTCGAAACTGAAGGGAAGCCGCCTTCAGGCGCCCGAACACTTAGACGTGCCCTACAACAGCAGCGCCGACGATTACTACTTCTATCCTTCGGATGCCGATTACGCCCATTTTACGTCCAACAGGGTCGGGGCGCGGGCCATAGAGGGCGAGGATTGTTGCAACGACCTCTTCAGGCTGCGCTATCTGCCCATCACCCTCAAGACGCTCGCCTACCAGACGCGCACCCAAAAGCCGCTCAGCGAGGTTGTCTTTACGCTGACTGAGTTGGATGCCGACGGGTCGCCGCTCGTAGTGTTCTCCGGCCCACTCAACGAGACAGACTACGCCCTGCGCCGCGACCGCGAGTACATAGTGCTGGCCCAAAAAGAATTCTATGACGCCGACTCGGCCCGCATCAGCACCCACAGCTTTCCGCGGGATCGCAAACTGCAGCAAAAACTCTACCTCACGCCCGAGATCAACTTAGCGGTCAGGGCCTTCAACCTGCTCAATAACGAGGAGTTGGCCGGCGTGCAAATCAATTTGTATCAGGTGGGTGGACGCGTCGCCCAGTCGTTTGAAACCGGCGCAGGCGAAACCAAAACCCGCATCGGCGCCCTGCGCGAATTTATGATCGTCGCTACCAAGCCGCACTTTGAGCCGGATACCGTCTGGGTCAACGAACAAGAGCTCGACGCGGTAAATGCCGGCGGCGCTCTGGAAAAATCTCTCTACCTCGTGCCCGCGTCCATGGCTGCTTACCTGCCCCTGGCCCTCTACTTCGACAACGACGAGCCGGATCCGCGCTCCCGATTGGCGACCACGCGCCAATCGTACGAAGACCTTGCGGCCCGCTATATGGCTCGCAAGCAGGCTTTCATCCAAAACTACAGCGCCGGGCTGCAAGGCGACGAAAAAGCGGAGGCCGAGCGCCGCCTGGCGGCCTTTTTTGATGAGGAAGTAGCCGAAGGACTGATCAAATTGGAGAGTTTTTCGTCCAATCTGGAGTTGTTCCTCAAAAGCGGCGCCGGAATTGATATACAAGTAAAGGCGTTTGCCAGCCCCCTGGCGCCCGCCGACTACAACCTGGCGCTGACGCGCCGCCGCGTGGCCTGTGTCACCAACTACATGCGCCGCTACAATGGGGGCGTACTCTTGGGGTATATGCAAAGCGGCAAATTGCGCATCTCGACGCTGCCCTACGGCGAGACGGCGGCCTCCGCCACAGTGAGCGACGATCCGCGCGACCGCCGCAACTCTGTTTACAGCCCCGAGGCTTCGCGCGAGCGCCGCGCTGAGATCCTCGAAATCCGCGTGATAAAAAACTGATCTTCAAAAAGCCAACACAAACGCATACAACTACGTCGTTATGAATAAAATTCTGCGCAACAACATGAAAAATCGCCTGTTGCTCCTGGTGTGGGGGACGCTATTCGCCGCCCTGCCAGACATATATGCGCAATTCGCTATCGGCTTTACCGGAGTGCAGCCCACTTGCCACGGCTTTACCAACGGCGCTGTCACGGTCAATGTATTCGGCGGTCAGGCGCCGTTCACTTATCTGTGGAGCAATGGCCAATCGGGTCCCACAAATCAGGGCTTGGGCGCCGGAACCGTCTCGGTGACGGTCACCGACGCTTCCGGTTTTCAGGTGTCCGACGCATTTACCTTAGGCGAACCCAATCCTTTGGAGGTCTCGCTGCTGATTGACGATGTGCTCTGCAACGGCTTCAACGACGGCGTGATCAAAGCGCCCGTCACCGGAGGCGTTTCGCCCTATACTTTCAGTTGGAACCCCCCGCAAGGCAACCAGCAGATACTGACCAATCTGTCCCCCGGCGCCTACGCGCTCACCGTGACGGATGCCAATCTTTGTACTGCCACAGCGGCAGGCGTCGTCAACGAACCCGATTCCCTGAAAGTGGAGTTGGTCTCCGTCACGCCCGCCTGCGGCGGCGGTAGTACCGGCAGCGCAACCGTGCAGGCCTCCGGCGGCGTGCCGCCTTACAAGTACATATGGAGCGACCCGCTGAACCAAATGGGGCCTACAGCCACCGGACTCGCTCCCGGGCAATACTACGTGTGCACCTTTGACGCAAACAACTGTCAATACGATATTTTCGTGACCATCCCCGACGGCGACGGCCTGGACATCAACCTGATCCTGACCAAGGCCGAGTGCGTTGGCGTGGACAACGGAATTGCCACCGTGTTGGTCAATCCTCCCGTGGGCAACTACATGTACATGTGGAATATAGCGCCCAACGCCAATACCAACCAAATCACGGGTATCGCAGCCGGCACTTTTGTAGAGGTGACCGTCACCGATCTGAATACCGGCTGTCAGTCTGTAGCCAACGGCGTGATGGGCACGCACAATCAGATCAAAGTAACCGTAACCGACACCGATATACAATGCGCCGGCGATCAGACCGGATCGGCCTCGGCAGAGGCCAGCCTCGGACTGGCGCCATACAATTATGTGTGGACATTCCCCGACGGCAGCGCCGTCAACGCGCAAAATATCAGCGGACTCACCCAAGGCGCCTATCAGGTGATCGCAACCGATAGCCGGGGCTGTACGGCCGTGGGCGTGGCAGACATCAATGTGCTGTCCAATCTGAATGCCGCCTACGAGTTGACGCTCATCGCCTGCGAGCCGGATTCGATCACCGCGCAGTTTACAGACTTATCCACAGACAACGCCAGCGCCATCGTATCCTGGCAGTGGAGCATCGTCTGGCCGGACAACAGCTTGCAGGTCAATCAGCAGCAGGTCGCTCCCATCGTTTTTGCGCCCTTCGATACGGGATATGTGGTGCTGGTAGTCGCCTCGGCCGCCGGTTGTGTCGATACGGCGCAAGGCGCATTCACCATACCCGACAAGCCGGATATCCAACTCAGCGTGCCGCCGTTAGCGGTCAATTGCGATGGCGGACCGGTAGAGATCGAAGTGATCGGCTCCTCCGGCTACGCCTACGTTTGGACGCCTACCGATTTCCTGACCTTTGTCAACGGCAATCCCCAGCAGGTCATAGCCGACCCGGCGCAAACCACCGAATACACCGTAACCGCCTCGCTGAACGGCTGTGTGAATAGCCAGACCGTTACTGTGGTCAAAAAAGATCCGCTCGACTTGACCCTGGCTACCAACCAGTTGGTCACCTGCGAGCAAAAGCCTGTGCTGACCGCCACCGTCAATCAAAATGCCAATATCGTATGGACCAATGCCGCCGGCGATGTGCTCGGCGTCGGGCCTACGCTCACTGTTGTGGGGACGACCGCGCCGGTCACATACTATGTCAAAGCCACCGACGATTTTGACTGCTCCGTCGCCGACTCGGTCAGCGTGACGGGTCTGGGCGTCGATGTGGCGTTCGACGTCGCTCCGCCTTCTTTCGTTTGCGTAGGCGACGCGCTTGCCCTGGAGGCCGTCAACTTAGATCCGACCGACACGCTCACCTATACCTGGACGGCGACGCCCGCATCGTTGAGCATCACGCCCGCCGATCAAGGCGCCGTGACAATCAGCGGCCCCGCCGGCAACTACATCATCAGCGTCGTGGCGCGCAACCAATATGACTGCGAGGAGACTCTCAGCGTGCCGCTCAGCATACAGGATGCGCTGAACCTGGCCGACGTTATCCAGATCGACACCTGCGAGGGGCTGCTCGTCAACTTCTCCGTGAGCGGCGGCGTGGCAGGTACATGGAACTTTGGCGACGGCAATACCAGCAACGAGCCGAACGTAACCCACGCTTATGCCGCCGCCGGCGTCTATAATGTGCAGTTTACGCCCAATGCCGCAGACTGCATCGCTCCCTACGCCAACGCCATCAATGTGCTCGCCGAGCCGGCCGTGCAGTTCAGCCTCGACCCGAACAATGGCTTAGATTGCGATAATGGCCCCATCCCTGTAGTCGTGCTCGGCTCGCCTGCGCTCACTTACGTGTGGACGCCGACCGACGGCCTGACTTTTGTCGGCGGCGATCCGCAAAATGTCATCGCCAATCCGGCCGATACAAAGACCTACACGCTCACGGCCTCTTTGGGCGCCTGCGAGAAAGCGCTTCCGTTTACCGTTACGCGCGTAACGCCTCTTGAGCTTGAACTGGATGCCACTCAGGGTTTGGTCTGCGCCGACCAGGCCACGCTTGAGGCGCAGGTCAGCGCCAATGCAGACGTGATCTGGACGATAGGCGCCGACCCGGTCGGGCAAGGCCCCAGCATCACCTTGCCCGCAGGTATGACGCCCCAACTGCTCACGGCTACGGCTACCGACCAGTTCGGATGCCAGGCTCAGGCTTCCGCAACCGTGCAGTCTCTCGCAGTGGATATATCTGTTGTCGGCTCCGCGCCGTCGCAACTCTGCGCCAATGAGTCCGGCGCCATCGAAATCGCCAATCTGGATCCCAACGACATCCTTACCTATGTCTGGAGCGCCAACGGCCCCTTGAACATCAGCCCGGCCAACGGGCCGAATGTCAGCATCAGCGGCCCGCAAGGTGATTATTTAGTCAGTGCGATCGTCAACAACCAGCATAATTGCCCCGATACGCTACAATTCCCCCTGTCGGTGCAAGAAAATATCGTGCTGGCCAACCTGATCTCTCTGGACCTGTGCAAAGGGCTTGAAGTGGCGTTCGAGAACAACAGCGGAATTACCGGAACCTGGAACTTTGGCGATGGGTCGCCGACCACAACACAGCCCAGCCCCACGCATACTTACGGCGCGGTCGGCGTCTATACCCCGACTTTCACCCCCGACCCCGGCCAATGCGCCGATCCTTATCAGCAGCAAATTACCGTCAATGACGAGCCGCTCATCGCCAACTTCACCTTCGATTACCTCAATTGTAAGCTGGAGGCCATCGTGAGTTTTAGCAACACCTCGCAAGCTGGAGCGGGAATGAATACTGTGGTCTGGGAGTTTTCCAATGATACCACCTCGACCGAGTCCAATCCGATCATTCGGTTTGCCGAGGCGGGCGTGTACGACGTCAAGCTGGTCATAACCGATATCAACGGGTGCACAGACTCGCTCGCCGCGTCCATCACGATAGACCTGATCAACCTCCAACTTCCCGACGACCTGAGTATCTGCCCGGGCGAAAGCGTGCAGCTCAATCCCTCGGCTACCGGCGGCCATACGTTCCAGTGGACCGCAACGCCTGCCGATCCTACGCTCAACCCTGCGCAGTCTAACCCCGTGGTGTCGCCTCAGACGCCCACCACGTATGTCGCCACCGTGTCTAACGAAAACTGTACCGTATCCGATACCATCTCCGTTGCGCTCAACGAAGCAGCCATAGCCGTCTTCCCGAGCGACCAGGTTTTGTGTGAGAGCGGCGTAGCGCAGTTGAGCGTTAGCTCGCCCAATGCCAACCTCTTCGAGTGGTCGCTGAGTCCGGGCTTCGATCCGGTGTTCTCCAACGAACCCACCGTCAGCGTCAATACGCCGCCGGTGGGCGAGGCGCGCACGTATTACGTCCGCGTCGTCACGCCGGAGGGCTGCGAGGCGGAAGGTTCAGCAACTGTGCGGCTTGGCCCGGCCGCTATCGACGCGCAGGGGCTGAATCGCAAATTGTGCCTTGGCGAAGCCGCCACGCTGGAGGTTGTCAACCTGCAAGCGGGCGACGCGCTCCAGTACGTTTGGTCGCCGCCCCTGCCCAATACCGGCTCGCCGATCGTATCGCCTACGACCAATACAACCTATACCGTGGTGGCGACCAATCAGTTTGGATGCAGCGACACCCTCAGCTTCTTCGTAGCGGTAGCCAGCGCCACGGTCAGCGCTACGGCCAATCCGGTCGTTGTGTTTAGCGGCGATCCTTCAGAACTGACCGCGGTAGCCGGCGGCGGAACGAGCTATACGTACACGTGGACGCCCTCGGCTACGCTCAACCAGACCAACGTGCCCAACCCCGAGGCGCGCCCCGAAGAGACGACAATCTACACGGTAAGCATCATGACCGACGACGGATGCGTGGCTACCGACACCGTGCTGGTGACGGTGCGCAACCGGCCCTGCCTCGAGCCTTACATCTTCATCCCCACGGCTTTCACCCCCAACGGCGACGGCTTCAACGATGTTTTCCGCGTTCGCGGCGACGAAATCACCGAGATCCACCTCATCGTATGGAACCGCTGGGGCGAGATCATGTTCGAGACCAAAGAGCTCGGTCAGGGCTGGGACGGCTCTTATCAGGGACGCAGCCTCACGCCCGACGCATACGCCTACTATGTGCGCCTGCTTTGCGAGGGCGGAGAAGAATTGATCCGCAAGGGTAACGTCACCCTGCTTAAGTAAGCAAGCGGCGGCAGCCCTCGCAAGCGCCGGAGCGACTACATGCCGCTCCGGCGTTTTTTATTTTCGGAAATAAGGCGCGGGCGCCTGCAAAAGAGCGGCGAGCGGGGCTTGCCTGCGCCTCCCCGCCGCGCTCCCCCGCCGGGTCTCCTCGCCTGCCCAGCCCGCCTGCTTGGCCCCCTTCCGCTGTCCCGGCGCTCCCCTGCGCGCACTCCCACGCCCGCGTTTTTTTTTGAAAAAGAAAAAATGCTTGAGACGGCCGAAGCAGATGCACGCCCGCTCCCATAAAACCGGGTTGAGGGTACAAACAGCCCCGCTATGCGCAAAAGTCTAAGCAATGCTTTTCAGTGTTGAATATTTTTCGGAATATTGCAGCGGCAAGCGTTTTTGCGGCGGCGGCCGGGCGTTTTAGATCAAATCTTGCCGGATTGGCTTGGGATCTGAACGAAATGGCGCGGATTAGGTTTTACAACTGGTATCATTTTCAAGGTAATTCGCATGCGTACATCCACTGTTTTTCTATTGCTCTTGCTGACTGCGCGCGTCTCGCATGCCCAGTTTCGCGCCAATCCCCATCTTGACCGTCCCGAGTCGGCGACGTTGCGTTCAGGCGCTGCCGATCTAAGCGATTTTGAGCGTCTCGACGAAAGGAAGCGCTTCAATGTGTTTGTCGGCGCTTATCTCATACCTTTGATTGCGCGGCCTTCCCGGATGGATTTCGGCGGGCACATTGATTTTCGGGGAGATCGGCGCGCGCTGTCGTTGGGTTATGTGTATGTCCAGGAGCGCAAGGACCCGTTTCGCGGAAGTCGTTGGCGACGCCGTTGGGACGGCTACGAGGCGCAATTAGCCCTGAAGCGATTTTACAAGAGTTCGCCCGCTTACGGCGGTTTTATGCTGGCTTTTGCAGAAAAGGAGTTCCTGCCTAATACGGTTAGTTTTGTGCCTGCCCAGGGCGGCGAGGCCATTGTGTACGAAAACCACCGGGCGCGCGAACGCCAGTATAAGCTCATGTTCCAGTCCGGTTTGCAGTCTTTGGGACGCGGGACCGGGAGCGACATGGTGTTCGGGGTCGGACTTTCGTTCAATCAGTTCCGACCCGATGTTCCGGAGTACGACAACCCCGGCTTCGTGACCCAAGACGGGTTATTAGGCAAGCGCCGCGAAAATTTTGTGGCGTTTCATTTGCGCTGGGCATGGAGCTTTGGCCTGAATATCGGCAAGCCCCGCGGCATGCGTACCGAGTTGTTGGAGTCGAAGCCGCGTAACAGTTCTGACCGCGAGGTACAAAAAAAGAGCGGATCAAAAATCTAAAATGCGAGGCGATGTCGGAAAAACGCATTCGGCTGCATGATCTCGAATTTGAATTGATGTATTCGCGCGAAGTTTTGGCCTCTCGCGTGGAGGAGATCGGGGCTGCGCTTTGTGCACGCTACCGCAGCGATACGCCGGTATTTGTGTCGGTGCTGACAGGGGCCTTTGTGTTTGCGGCCGATTTGATCCGGGCTTATGACGGGCCGTGCGAAGCGCGTTTTGTGCGGCTGGCCTCGTACGAGGGCATTCAATCCGGGCCTGAGTTGCGCACGCTGATGGATCTCGACGCCGATTTGAGCGGACGCCATTTGATTGTGGTGGAAGATATCGTAGATACCGGCCGCACCCTATATGAATTTCTGAGGCGGACGCGGGCGCAGGCTCCGGCATCCCTCTGTGTGGTTGCCCTGCTCTCCAAACCCGAGGCGCGCCGCTTTGACGTTCCGTTGGATCACGTGGGCTTCAATATACCCGACGCGTTCGTTGTTGGGTATGGTTTGGACTATTCCGGTTTGGGCCGCAACCTGCCCGACTTGTACCAACTGCGGTCTGGGCCTACGGCAGCCGGCTGACGCTCTGCGCCTGGCTCTTGTTTTTTTTTAAAATATAGCCTTGCGAGGTGGCGGCGAGTGATGTAGTTGAGGCAAAATGGCTGAGATTAGTCCAAAAAAAGGGCCTTGAGTTCGGGCGTAGGCATCATGCAGACGTCTTTTTTGCCAAACCAGCGGTAGCGGTTGCGGGCGATCCAGCGATATGCCGCGTCGCGGATGAAACGGGGGATAAGGTAAGCGCAAGCGGCGAGCGACCAAAAACCGCCAAGCAGGATAAGCGTGCGGATGGCGGCGTCGGAATAGACGTAGAAACGCCCTTTGTCATATAGCACGACGCTGCCCGTCCAGTTGTCTGGAAATCCGGCGGCGTCCAGCCTGCGGCGGGCATAGTCTGACTGCAGGGACGCGTAGCGAAACGCTTGGCGGCTGTCGCGTCGTATGATCCACTGCACGGAAGACTCGCAAAGATTGCAGACGCCATCGAAGAACAGAACAGGATGTTTCGGCGCTTGGTTTGAAGTATCCATCGCATTACAAAACGCAGATGAGGGCGTTTTGTTTTGACGCGGCGGACGGCGCCGGATGGGATAGTAAACGGGCGCGCGGGACGCGCATTTGCCACGCAGCGATAAGCTACGAAAAAAGCGTTTTCGAGCGGGAGATTGGCCGATATTCTTGGGCGCGAACTGCCGGGCTGAGTTTTTTATGTAAATTTGCCTCTTTATTTCACCCAATACCGCATAAAAGCATGCTGACGAAGCCGTACAAACGCATCATCACGGGAGCCTTGTTCTTTTTGTCGGCTCTCCCTTTTGTAAGCGCGCAGGAGGCTTGGCCGGATTACCGGCCTGAATGGCGATCGGCGTTGAGCCGCCTCAATGCCGAACAGAAGGACAATCTGCTCGAATACTTCCTTCAGAAGCCGGGCGGCGACGCCGATGAGCGTCTTAGCGGTATTTTCGAAAAGCTACCTACCGACCGCAAGCGGCAGGCTTTGCGCTATGCCGAGTTTTTGGGCCGCAATCCGGTGACGCCGCAGACCCGCGCTATTGTACGCTGGGAGAAGGATACGCTGTATCTTGGGCAAGTGGAAGAGGGAACGATCCTGCTCGATTCGTTTGCGGTGACCAATATCGGGATGACGCCCTATGTGATCAAAGAAGTCAAAACGGCTTGCGATTGCGCGGTGCTTCGCTATCCGGAGCGCCCCATCGCTCCCGGCGAGACGTATTATCTGCGGGTCGAGTTCGATACGATCCGCAAGGCTGGTCGGGCTACGCCCGGTTTTGTGGTGTACGACAATTCGCAACCCAATTCGCGAAATATCCTCTACCTCGATACTTTTATCACTCCCCGGAAACCGCTGCGCGCACCCAAGCAGTAGCATTTTGTCCCTGTTCGGCGGCGGCGCTTGTCGGCTAAAGCGTTTGGATTATGCGTCAGAGGTTACATGCTTTTTCTGCGTTTATCGCTGCGCTACTTCCGCACGAAGTCGCTTTCCTCCTGCGCGAACAGCGATTCAAGGATGCGGACAAACTGGCTATCCTGAAGCAGGCGCAAATCCTGTGCAGCGAAATTCGGCCGCCGGCAGAGGCGTCGTTTGATCTGCATATCGACAAGCGCAAATATTCGACGCTCAAAAAATGGATGGAAAGCAAGCTGCGCGAAGCGGATGCCGATATTCAGTTTGAGTGGATGAATGATCTGGAGCGCAAGGTGGTGACCGACTCGGTCAGTCCCGACGAGGAGCAAGCCCTGCTCAGGGCTTTGAAGCGGGTACGCCCTACAGACTATTTTTTTGTCAAGGCCTATGAGTTGGCGCAGCGGTTCGGCCACTTTCTGCTGATCCGCATGCGCTTTCAGGAGTACAAGGCTGTCGAGCGTTTTTTGGTGGCGCGCCGGACCGATTGGGTACGCTCTGCCGACACCTTTGCGCGGCTGCAAGATGCTACGGTGGACATCGTGAACCAATATGCTTTCGGCTCAAGCGACTCGCAGCGCTGGATCGATTGGCTTGAGACTGTCTTTGTCGATGAGACCTTGGACGGGCAGACCCGGTATTACGCTTTTGTTCGCTTGATTTTTGCCCATCTTAATTCCGGCAGTTGGGATGCGCTGCTCGAGAAGTTTGCCATGCAGGATCGCCTCTTCGAGCGCGGCGCTTATTACTCCAAACGCCTCTTGCTCAACTACTACGGCCAGCGCCTGCTGTTGCACTCCAAGCTGAAGGACTATGCCAAAGCGGAATACTACGGATACTTGTCGCTGCGGGGCCACAATTCGGACTATATTTTTTATCTCAATAATCTGGTGGCTGTCATGCTGCGCAACCACCGCAGCGCAGAAGCCCTCGTTTTGATGAAATCGGCCATGGCCGAAAGCCGCCATACGCGCAGTTTTTACAACCGCGTCGGCTTTGTATCTTATTACATGCGTTGCCTGACTTTAGAGGGGTTGAGCGATAGCGCGGCGCGGTATGGAGCCGCTTTTCTCAAAGCTTGGTCCAAGGAGATTTTGAGCGCGCGTTGGCACCTGTTTTTTACGGCGTACTTGGGGGCGTTGTTTCATGCGGGCAAATATGCGCAAATGATCGGCTTAGCCCGGCGCTATTCGTTGCGGGCCTTGGACGCGCAGTATGCGGCGCGCAAGGAAAGCGCCTACCTCCCCGTAATTCCGTGGTACATCTTTTTTGCGGAGTGTTTGGCGACCGACAAGGGCCGAGCGCGCCTCGAAGCCCATGTCCGAAAAGAACTCGGAGCAGCGCGAAATGACGCAGATCGCTTGAGCCGCTTGCAGGAGTTTTTGCATGAGGCTGAGCAAAAAGCGCCGCAACTGAAGGGGTTGTCAACCTTGGTATAGGCGAGCGTCGCCCTTTTTTGCGAATGCCGAGGCATGCCGGGGGCCCTGCGGACGTCCCAGTTGTTTTTTTCAAAAAAAGGCAGGCGCGCAGGCGCGATCAGTTTCCGCGCTTTTTGGCCCGTATTTTTTCATAAAAATACGAATAGGGGACGGAGGGTCCGCGCGCTAAGCGCTATTCCTGATTTTTTTTACAAAGAAAGCGCAAATTGCGGCGCCGTGCGTTTGGGCGGTCAAAAACTGTCGCGTTTGTTTTTGGGCCATGCTCTGGCGCTGCAACTTACGGTTTGAGTACCACGAGGCGTTTGGTGGCGATGATACGGCCGTTGAGGTCTTCGAGGCGATAGAGGTACGGGCCCTTTTTGAACTCGTCTAAGGAGACGGTGATCGACTTATTGCCCGCCATATCGTATTGATTTTCCCATACTACGTTGCCTATGACGTTGAAGATTTTGAGCGAGTAGTGGGCAGGGGGCAGATTGCTGCAGTCAAAACGGACCCATTGAACCGCCGGATTGGGGAAGGCCTGAATGTTCGGACTTCCGGGGGCGAGCAGATTTTCGGCGTTCGAAGTGTTGTTGACGTTTTTGAAGCGTACGAAATCGACTTCCGTGCCGAGTGCGTCGGCCATGGTCGCTACGACGATTTCTTCTTTTTCGGTTCCGCTCAGGAAGCGATAGGCCACGGTGGTATCGGCGCCGACAAACCCTCCGAAGGGTGTTCCGGCCAATAGGCCTGTGATATCTAACCAGCCGAGGAAGGGTACTTTGGCGTCAAATTTGGTCTCCGAGATTTCGGTGCGCTTTTGGCGGAGCACGGGATATGATCCGTTGGGGACCATGCAGGTCCCATAGCTGTCCACGACATCGGTGCGCGCCGTATTGACCCGCACGCGGAAGGAGTCCGGGGTGAAAGGCAGGCCCGAGAGTAGGGTGTCGGGCAAGGCGGCGGCTGAGAAGGGTATGGTCAGGTTGGTCGTTTGCTGATGGATATCGAAGAAGTTGAGGGGCGCTCTGCGCTCGATAGCGGGTGGGGAGAAGCGGGCAACTACGCTGATGGGAAAGCCTACGGGCGACTGCCCGGCAAAGCCCATGACCTCGAATTTGTCGGCGGTGACCCGCAGGAAGGTCTCCTGGCCGTTTGCGCCAGTCATCAGCGTGGCTCCGGGGAATTTGGAAAAGTTAATTCCTTGCGAGGCCGGGCGGTAAATGGTGGTATTGGTTTGGTTGAATTTGAGTTTGGTGAAATCCCATGTGGTGGGGCCGCCCGGCGGGGTATTGGGCACAATATCGGCCGAGGGGTTGTTGTCGAAGGCAAAGCGAAGGGTGTCGCCGGCGGCGGGGAATACCAGGGCGGAAATCTGAATTTGGGCGCTCAGACTGTAGCAGAAAAATGTGATTAAAGGCAGTAGCATTCGTTTCATAGAATTAATTGCAAATGTGACTTTAGATAAGCGCCGCAAAAAGAACGGCTGAGCGACATCAAAGGTACAAACATTTGGCGTGCGCTATGATTTTTTTTGACAAAATATCGATTTTATTTGATTAATCGTCGATGCTTGTTTAGCCCAGCGCTTGCAGTTCTACCAATCGTCGGTAATAACGGCCGCTTTCCATTAAGGCGACATGCGTGCCGGTTTCGACAATTTTGCCTTCGTCGAGCACGACGATCATGTGGGCGTGCTGGACGGTGCTCAGGCGGTGGGCAATGACGATTGCCGTGCGGTTGCTGAGCAGGAGATCGAGGGCTTTTTGCACCAATTGCTCTGACTCGCTGTCTAATGCGGAGGTTGCCTCGTCGAGTATCAAAAGCGGCGGATTTTTGAGCAGGGCGCGGGCGATGGTCAGTCGTTGGCGTTGTCCGCCGCTGAGCTTGGCGCCGCGGTCGCCGATATTGGTATCGTAGCCTTGAGGCAGCGCCGTGATGAAGTCGTGCGCGTTGGCGGCTTGGGCGGCCTGGATGATGTCGGCTTCGCTCACGCCTTGCTCCCCAAAAACGATATTGTTGCGCACGGTATCGTTGAAGAGCACCGCTTCCTGACTGACCATGCCGACGAGGCGGCGCAGGTCGTGGAGGCGCAACTGGCGGATATCGACTCCGTCGATGAGAATGCGCCCGCGGGTTACGTCGTGAAAGCGCGGCAACAGATCGGCGATCGTGCTCTTGCCTGCGCCTGAGGCGCCGACAAGCGCGATTATCTGACCTTTGGGAATGTTGAGCGTTATATCGTCCACAGCGGGGCGTACGGCTCCGGCGTACTGAAAGCTGACGCGTTCAAATTGGATCCCTTCTTTTATTTCGCCGATAGACTGCGCGTCGGGTCGATCGACGATGCGCAGGTCGGCTTGGAGCAGGCGCTCGATGCGATCTAAAGCGCCAAGCCCTTTGCGGACGCTGTAAGAAGCCGAGGCAAAGGCTTTGGCCGGATCGATGACGTTGTAAAAAGCATATAGAAAGGTCAGAAAGACCTCCGGACTCAGCTCTCCGGCGAATACCCGCCCCGACCCGTACCACAAGAGTAGGGCGACCACGCAGATGCCCAAAAACTCAGAGAGCGGCGAGGCCAGATCGCGTCGGCGGTAAATGCGGGTCATTAGCCCGGCGTAGGCGTTGTTTTCGCTTTCAAAGCGTTGTTTCTGGTAGCCCTCCGCATTGAACGCTTTGATGATGCGCAAGCCGCTAAGGGTCTCTTCGATCTGAGACATCAAAGCGCCGAGGCGATCCTGCGCCTCGGCGCTTTGCTTGCGCAGCCGGCGACCGATGTTGCCAATCATCAGGCCGGTGAGCAGCAGCAAGGCAAACACAAACAGGGTGAGCGACGGCGACACATATAGCATAAAGGCGAGGCTGCCGGCAATCACAATGGGTTCGCGTACGATGACTTCGATCACGCCGATCACGCTCCACTCGACCTCCTGCACGTCTGCGCTGAAGCGGCTGATCAGATCGCCTTTTCGCTCTTCCGTGAAAAATGAGATGGGAAGGGCCAAGATCTTTTCGTTGATCTGGGCGCGTAGGTCGCGTACTATGCCGTTTCGCAGGGGGGCAATGAAGTACATGGCCAGATAGCGGAAGAGGTTTTTTCCAAAAAAAACGACGACGATAGCGACGCATACCCAACCCAGGGTGGCCGATCGACCGTATTGCGCGATCATGGCGCTGAAAAAGTCGCGGCTGAGGGCTTCTAAATGGTTGAGCCGCTGAGGCGCGATGTCGGGCGCGTCTCGCTCAAACAACAACTGTAGGAAAGGCTGCAGCGCCGGAATGCTGATTACAGTGAACAGCGCCATCATCAGATTGCTCGCCATGGCCAGCAATAAGGCGCCGCGGTAGCGCATGAGATATGAAAACAGTCGTCGCAATGTTCGCTCAAAAATGACGCGGTGACGCAGGGGCTTTCAAAGAATAGCTGTCGGCGGATTTAGGCGGATAGCCCGAGGGGTGTGCAATTTCTGGAGACCTCCCGACAGGTAGGCCTCGCAGGGCGTATGGCTTAGTTGCTGTAGTCGCTCAGGAATTTGAGCCGCATCAATTGCACTTCTTCCCAAGTCACCTCTTCGTCGCGCAACTCTTGCACGGCGGTCTGTATGTCGTCGGTTTCGGCCACTTTGAAGTAGTCCATGATGACTTCGCGGACGTATTCGTCGATCGTCTTGTTGATATAGTAATCGAGTCGCAGTTTGGTGCCGGATTGTACGATGGCGTACAATTCTTCCATGAGGTCTTGCATAGTCATATCGCTGGATTTGGCGATATCTTCGAGCGGTATTTTGCGGTCGATGGCTGTGATGATGTTGATCTTGGCGCGCGATTTGTTGGCGACCGTTTTGATGGTAATATCCGTCGGGCGCTCGATTTCATTTTCTTCGACGTACTTGGCGATGGTGTCGATGAAGGCCTGGCCGTATTTTTGCGCTTTACCCAAG
>JBKBLI010000061.1:0-3270 GCA_046296435.1 Saprospiraceae bacterium
GTTGCTCGCTTTTGCAGCGACGCTCCACGGTCAGGACTTCTTGGTACAAGTCGGGGCTTTTGAGCGCCCCGCACCCGATGCATACTTCAAAGAACGCGGCTTGCGGCAGTACCGCGTCAGCACCGACCAATTGGGCATATATCGCTATTTCGCCGGAGCGTACCAGACCCGCGACGAGGCTGAACAAGCGCAGGCCGAGATGCGTGCCAGAGGCTTTGACAACGCTATTATCATCGATCTGGCCGAGCAACGCGTGCTGTGCGGGGTCAACTGTCCATGGTTTACAGAGGGGCGTCTTTTTTACGACGACCCCAATCACCGGCACATTTATTTTGATATCGGCAGTTATGCCATCAACAAGGAAGGCCGCGCGTTGCTCGACGAGATCATCCGACTCATGCGCGCCAATCCGAAGATGGAGTTGATCATCCAGGGGCATTCAGACGCTACCGGAAGCAAGGAGTCTAACGTCCGAATCTCCATCAGTCGCGCCCGCACGGTGCGCAACTACCTCATCGATAGGGGCATACGCGCCGACCGGATGCTCCTCAAGATATTTGGCGAATCCGAGCCTATGTACGAAAATTTCGACGACGAAAACCGGCCCTTGCCCGAAAATCAACGTTTCAACCGGCGCGTTACCCTCATCCCTATTGGCCCGGGCCTGGGCACGGGCAGGGAGTGAGGGCAAGGAGCGGCGCGCGTGTTGCGCTTCCGATACAGGCCCCTGTTTAAGAAGCGCGATCCGACACCTTAGCTTCCCGATGCAGCGCTTCAAGATCCCGAACCAGTAAGCGGCTGCGGTCGAAACTGATCAGGCGCTTGAAGCGCAGGTCGTTGAGGGTAGTGGTGACGGTCTGTCGGCTGGTGGCCGCCATGTTGGCTATCTCCTGATGGGTGATAGGCTTGCGGATAACCCACTCGGTCCCTACGCGCTCGCCCATAGCGCTCACCAACTCAAGCACTATGGCGATGATCCGGCTGCGGCTATCCCGAAATATCAGGGACTCCAGTCGGCGCTCCATTTCTAATTGCCGCCGACCAAAGATACGCATAAAGAAGGCGTTCAGTTCGCTGCGTTCGCGCATGAGGCTGCACAGATCATGTCTGTTTACAAGGCACAATTCAGCATCCGTCAAGGCTATTGCGTAGTCGCGCCTCAGCGCTTCGCCTACGATGGCCATCTCGCCAAAGACCTCTCCCTTTCCGAGTATCGCTTTGGTGATCTCTTTCCCGTCGTCATGGACAATAGAAATTTTGATCTGGCCGCTCAGAACGATAAAAATCAGTTCAGCCTGGTCGTCGGGCATATACACGTAATCGCCTTTGACGACGCGCACTTGTTTGTGTCTCGCCAATTGCTCCGGATCGGACAACTTGTGCGGACAGAGTAGATTCAAAACATCTATATTTTCGAGCCGCCAGATCGTTTCGGCATTCATCGCAAAGCAATATTTCAGAATTCGGCCCCGCCGGGATAGCGCGGGAAGGCGATCACATCGCGTATATTGCCCATGCCGGTGACGAACTGCACCAGGCGTTCGAAGCCCAGACCGAAGCCTGCGTGCGGACAGGATCCAAAGCGACGCGTGTCTAAGTACCAGTAGAGTTCGTCAGGATGGATGTTCATGGCTTTCATGCGCTCCAACAACTTTTCGTAGCGCTCTTCGCGCTGCGAGCCGCCCACGATCTCCCCGATGCCCGGAAACAGGATGTCCATGGCGGAGACAGTAGGGCCGGGTACGCCCTCTTTCGGATCGTCCATACGCATGTAGAAGGCTTTGATTGCCGCAGGGTAGTTGGTCAGGATAACGGGCTTTTTGAAATGTTTTTCGACCAGATAGCGTTCATGTTCGCTTTGCAGATCGGCGCCCCAGCCTTCGATGGGGAATCTGAATTTGCCTTTTTTATTTGGCGTCGAGTTGCGGAGGATTTCGATGGCTTCGGTATAGGTGAGCCGTTCGAACGCATTGTCGGCAACGAAGCGGAGTTTGTCGAGTAGCGCCATCTCGCTGCGCTGATCCTGAGGTTTGGCTTTCTCCTCTTCCAGCAGTCGGGTTTGCAGGATCTCCAGATCGGGGCCGCAGTGTTCAAGCGCGTAGTTGATCACAAATTTGAGCATGTCCTCAGCCAACTGCATGTTGTCGGTCAGATCGGCAAAGGCCGCCTCAGGCTCAATCATCCAGAACTCGGCCAGGTGGCGCGTTGTATTCGAGTTTTCGGCCCGGAAGGTAGGCCCGAAAGTATAGACCTTGCCGAGCGCCAGGGCGCCCAACTCGGCTTCGAGCTGGCCTGATACCGTCAGGTTGGTAGGCCTGCCGAAGAAGTCCTGCCGGAAATCAGGCTCACCGCGGTCGGTCAGGGGCGGGTTGACAGGGGGGAGCGTCGTGACGCGAAACATCTCGCCGGCGCCTTCGGCATCGCTGGCCGTAATGATGGGCGTGTGCATCCAGTAGAAGCCCCGCTCATCGAAAAAGCGATGTATGGCATATGCAAGCGCATGTCGCACCCTGAATACGGCGCCAAAGGTGTTGGTGCGCAAACGCAGGTGTGCGATTTCGCGCAGATATTCGAGCGTCTGGCGCTTGGGCTGAAGGGGGTATTCCTCGGGGTTGCAGTCGCCAAGGATGGCAATGCGCTCTGCCTTGAGTTCTACGCGCTGACCCTTGCCCTGAGAAGCGACCAACTCGCCCTCGGCCTCAAGGGCCGCCCCAAACCGGATGCGGTCGAGTACGGCCGGATCTGTATTTTCCGGATCGGCGACTACTTGAAGATTGGCGGCTGTCGAGCCATCGTTGAGCGCAACGAATTGGTTATTGCGAAATCCTTTTACCCAGCCTTTGACGATCAGCCGGCTTCCGACCGGCTCGTCTTTGAGTACCTCTGCAATGATGGAGCGCGAAGGCGATACACTCATATCTGTTAAACCTTGTGAAAAAACCCTGCAAAGGTAACGAGAAGGCCTTATTTGCGGCTATTTTCGTATCTTTGCACCGTTTTTAACGCCAATGCCACAAGATTTATGCTAATAGAAGTTTTCAAGAGCAAGATACACCGCGTCAAAGTCACTCAGGCGGATCTCAACTACATGGGCAGCATCACGATTGATGAAGAATTGCTGGAGGCCGCCAATATCCTGGAGGGCGAAAAGGTACAAATCGTCAACAACAATAACGGCGAGCGGTTCGAGACCTATACCATCAGAGGCGAGCGCGGCAGCGGCGTGATATGCCTCAACGGGGCCGCCGCCCGTCGGGTCCAGGTGGGAGA
>JBKBLI010000061.1:3370-19463 GCA_046296435.1 Saprospiraceae bacterium
CTGGTGATCATTATCTCTTATGCGCTAATGACGCCCGACGAGGCCCGCGTATTTCGCCCCATTGCTGTATTTCCCGACGAAAACAACCGCCTGGTTAAGAATAACGCTAACGGACTGTGAAAAAATCATTCACTTTTTTGCGGCGTATGTTCGCTTTTTTTTCTAAAAAAGGCGACGAAAGCGCGTCGCTCATGGACAAGCTGCGCGACCGCTATCGCTTGGTCATGATGAACGACGAGACCTTTGAGGAGGTCGCATCGCTCAAACTCACGCCTCTGAGCGTATATATCGCGCTGAGTTCGCTCATTGTCGGCACGGCCATTCTGGTCGTGATGCTGATCGTATGGACGCCTCTCAAGCGCTATATACCCGGTTATGGCGACTTCAAACGCGACTCAGAAATTAGCGCGCTGGCGGCCAAAGTAAGCGCTTTAGATAAAGAGCTGGAGGCGCACCGGCGATACAATGAAAATATCCGCAAAATATTGGTCGGCGATCTCAAGGATATGGGCAAAGAAGCCGCCGATAAGATGGGCAAACCCCTGGACACGGTCAAACTGAAAACCGTCAGCGCCGAGCGCATGCCGGAGGATGAATTGCTGCGCAGCGAAGTTGAAGCCGGATCCTTTGTCATTTCGGAACCAACCTCTGCCGAGCGCTCCGGCGGCCTCGCCTTTAAGGAGCAACTACTGGAGCAGATATTTTTTATCCCGCCGGTCAGCGGCGATATCCTCGCGGCCTTCGATCTGCGAAAAGAACACTACGGAGTGGACATTTCCGCTCCGAAGAACACGCCTGTCAAGGCCGTCGCCGACGGCACGGTCGTTGCGGCCGGATACAGCATCGAAACAGGATACAGCATCACCATCCAACACGCCCACAACGTAGTATCGCTGTACAAACACAATTCTGCATTGCTCAAGAAACAAGGAAGCCAGGTCAAGGCCGGCGAAGCCATCGCCATCATTGGCAATACTGGCGAGCACACCTCAGGGCCCCATCTGCACTTCGAGCTTTGGCACAAAGGGCGACCGGTCAACCCGGCCAATTACGTGCGCTTCAACTGACCGGAGGCGTCGCCGCTGTCGTTTTTCCGGGGCCATTGCCTACGCCCCTTACTTCTGCGCGCGTCCAACCAGCCAGATTGCCAGCAGGCCAAAAAGCAAATTAGGCGCCCACATGCCCAGCGCAATGGGCGTCGCGCCGCTGGCCGCAAAGGTGATCACAAACTTTTGCAACAAAATGAGCAAGGCGCCCAGACCCACCGCCATAGCCAGGTGCAGGCCCATCCCGCCGCGCACTTTGCGGCCTGCTATCGCCAGACCTATCACCGTGAGGATGATGTTGGTAAAGGCGTCGGCGGTGCGTCGCTGTTCTTCGATCGCATAGCTTTTTACGGTCGATTGTCCGCGCATCAGTTCGCGGGCCTGCGCCTGGCGCAACTCAGGCGTGGTCATCTCCTGATTTTGATTTTGGAAAAAGACGAAATCTTCGGGGCGTAGGCCGATTGCGGTATCCAAAGGGCCTGAGTAACGCTTGAAGGTCTCGCGCTCCTTATCAAAAGTGCGGATGCTGTAGTTGGTGATCTCCCACACGTCGGGCTCGGTTTTGAACACGGCTATTTCGGCGTCGAGAATGCTTTTGATTTCCGGGCCATCCATGTACTGCAGGCGCAAGCCGCTGGCCACTTTAGAATTTTTGACGTAGCCCCGCACGAATATCTTGGTATTGGGCGAGAGCATGATGTGCACATTGGAAGTCTTGCCTTTGTCCTGATCCGTCCACACGAAAGTGTGTTCAAACCAGAGCTTAGACTTGTTCAGTTTAGGAATGACGAAGTGATTGAGCATCAAATGCATCAGAGCTATGGCCCCGCCGGCAATCAGATATGGCCTGAGCAGACGCGAAAAACTAACGCCGGCGTTGAAAATAGATAAGATCTCGGTATTGAACGCCAAACGCGAAGTGAAAAATACCACTGCAATCAGCGTATAAAGCGGCATCAGTAAGCCGGCCATGTGCACAATCCAGCCTGCGTAATAGTCCACGATGATGTTGCGCAACGTGCAAGGCTTGTCTATAAATGTCTGCACCTTGTCGCTAAAATCGATGGCAATCGAAATGACAGAGCAGATGAATAGCGCAAATCCAAAAGTGGTCAGGAATTTGCGGATCAGATAGCGATCCAGCGTGCCTATTGTACGACTCATTCAGGCAGCGTGAGTTTGACTTGTTGAATACGCCGCTGGTCGGCGGCCATGATTTCTATTTCGCAACCCTTCCAGGCCGTGCGAGCGCCCTGAACAGGGATATCCTGCAAAAGCTGGAGCGCTAGACCTGCGATCGTCTCTGCGTTGCCGCGCACTTCGTCGAAGGCGTCTTCGGGTAACTGACAAACCGCGCACACATCGCTGAGCAAGCACTGACCCTCGAACACAAAGCTGCGTTCGCCCACCTTTCGGTATCGCACGTCGGTTTCCTCATCAAATTCGTCGCGGATTTCGCCGGTGATTTCCTCCAAAATATCCTCAAGCGTCACAATGCCGGAGCAGCCGCCATACTCATCCACCACGATGGCCATATGCTTCTTCTGGCGTTTAAAATCCTGAAGCAGTTCGCCCACGTGTTTGGTCTCGGGGGTCATGATAGCCGGACGACGCACCAATTCCTGCCATGCAAAATCGGGGCCTGCATCCAGATAAGGCAACAGGTCTTTGACGTACAGAATACCCTCTACATTGTCCAAATCCTCCGAGTACGCAGGAAAACGAGAAAATCCGGCTTCGCGAATCCGCTTGAGGGCCTCGTCGAAGCGCAGCGAAAGATCCAGAGCTTCGACCCGCGAGCGGGGTTGCATCACCTGGCGCACGCTCAGGTCGCCAAAGCGGAGGATGTTTTGGATGATGCGCTGTTTTCGGGGCTCCGGCGTGTTGCGCGCCTCCTGATACGTCGCTCCGGCAGCCTCGGCTTCTTTTTTGTAAAAAAAAGTAAACAAGCGGATGGGCCAATGAAACAGCTGATTTAGGGCCGCAAACCAAGCATCCCGATTACCATGATGGACCATGCTGCGGGCGGCAAATCGAAGGGCGAAGGCGGCTAAAAGCACCAACAGCGTGAGCGCAAACGGCGCAACATAAGTCGGGCCTTTTCCATAGCGCGCCGTAAGCGATTCGAATACGGACCTTATCGGGCCGGGGGAAAACAGCGCGGCGGCGGCTCCGGTCAACGCCAGCGCAATCATCAACAAACGAAGACGGCCCAAACCTCGCAAAGCGCGCAGACGCTCGCCCGGCACTTGCTCGGGACGTAGGTAAGCCCGTCCGTCGATACCCGAATACATCAGCGTTCGCTCCATCGCTTCAGCGAGAAAAAATGCCAATGCCCACATAATTAAGCTCCAATACCACATACTACATATCGCCGATGATGCGCAAAAAATGGACGAGAAAAACAGGCAAGGTGCCAAAACCCACGCCCATATCTTTTTTTATCGAAATAAAACCGGCCGGCAACGCACCCACAAGACCCGAATCGCACCGCCCCCCCTGCGCCGGCAATATTTTTAACGGAAAAAAGCATACACGCCATAGCGCTAATACACGTTGTTTTTGTAAGATCCTTGGGTATGCGCGGCGCAGGTTCAATTCCGCTTTCCCTTTCGGCGATTGCCTTGCACCTCCCAAGGGCGGTCGCTTGGTACAATATCCCTGCCCTCCGGCGGGTTGACGTACCAACGAACGGTCGCTTCGACCGATCCGTTGTGAAAGCGGCGCAGCGAAGTCAGCCCGATGTCGTACGACACGCAGAGAAAAAATTCGGAAGTGGCCTGCAAACCGACCAGCGTCTGTATGCTCTCAGCCCATTGCCCTTTGCCCGCCGCTATGCTGAACGTAGCGCCCAGATACAATTTGTCGTAGAGCATGGCGCTCAGGTTTGGATTGACGCTCAGCGGAGCGCCTTTTACGTACCGTACGAACAATTGCGGAGTCAGCGTTACCGCCTCATCCAACTCGATATCTGCGCCTCCCATGGCGTTGATGTGCTGCGCCTCGCGAGAGAGCACCGCGCCAAACTCCGCAAAGTCCAGGTTGTTGCTCACCAGGCGCGGCGCCGACACGCCCGCATACCAATTGTCGCCCGAGTAATACAAACCAAAGCCAAAGTTGGGCAACAGCTTGCTGCGTGGCTCGGTAGGTATGGCGGGGTCAATCTCGATGGACTGCGCGCCCACCAGGCGCGGATCCGCCCAATTCTGAAAAAAATGGCGCAAGCCGGCCTGCAATCCCACGCCGAGATAGCCGTAATACACCGGTATCCGGTATGAGTAAGCCAAATCCATCGTAATGGCGCGGCTAATCCCGATACTCGAGCGCGATAGGTTGGCCCCCACGCCAATCCGGTTGCCCAGCATGGGCTGGCTGTAGCTGATGATCTGCGTATTGGGGGCGCCCTCCAGACCCATCCATTGTTGGCGGTACGTGCCGGACACCTGTGGCGACGGGAAGCTACCGGCATACCCGGCATTGAAATACATTTTGTTGAACATGAACTGTGCGATCTGAGGCTCCTGCTGCGCAAAAGCGGACAGGGCGGGGACGCACAGCGCGAGCAAGACAAAGGCCCGGCGGCAGGGGCGGGGGGCGGGGAGCGGGTATGAGCGCGTTTTTTGCTTCATTTTTTTCAAAAAAAGGTTTAGCGTTGGATGATCAGGAAGCCGGTGCGCACCGGCGCTTCCGCATTGATACGCACCGCAAAGAAGTAAGAGCCTGCCGGTAACGGCTCGCCGTTGAAGTCGCCCGACCAGTTGTTGTCGTAAGGAGCTGCGTAAAACACCAAACTACCCCATTGATTGAAGATCTGCACCTCATTCCCCTCGCCCAAGCAGTTGATATTGAACTCGTCGTTGATGCGGTCGCCATTGGGCGTGATGATTGTCGGGATGATGCAGTCTTCGGCATTCTGCACGTTCAGGGTTACTTTGGCCACGCTACACGAAGGCTCGGGCGTGCAGTTGAAGTTACAGATCTTGTACGTGAACTCATCCACGCCGCTGAATCCGATATCGGGTCGATACGTAAATTTGCCCTTGTCGGTAGCGGTAAGCATTCCGTGGAAAGGTTCCGACTCGATACTTAAATTAAATTGCTGCGGCAGCACGTCGTTAAGCAACACGTCAAAGTTGATCAATGCTCCAAAAGGGGCCGTAAACACGTCCGGCGCCGCCGTAGGCATCAGTTCATAAGTGAGGATGACCGTATCGACCGATCGGTTGCCGCAGAATCCGTTGTTGCTCGTCCAAATCAGGATATTCGGTCCGACCTTGAGGCTGCACACGGTCGAAATCGGATTGAAGGGATTCGTAAACTGAAGCGTAGGGTCAGGACTGGTCCAACGCCCT
The DNA here is from genome assembly GCA_046296435.1 of Saprospiraceae bacterium. GTDB lineage: Bacteria > Bacteroidota > Bacteroidia > Chitinophagales > Saprospiraceae > M3007. The sequence continues at coordinate 8,769 of JBKBLI010000061.1, forward strand.
GTCTCGCCTGCCGGCAGCGGAGCCGCCTGTAACAACTCGCAAGGGGCGTTGTTGCAAATATTGCGGTCGGGGCCGGCATTGGCATCCGAACCGATGATCCGCACCGTCACCGTATCGCCAAATTTGCCGCAACCTATATCCGGGAATACCCAGTAGAAAAAGTAGGTATTGCCGGGCACCAGATTTTGCACCAGCGTATTGGGATTGCTAGGCTCGGCAATCACTACGCCCAGTTGGAACTGCTGGGTAGGCGGCTGCTCCCAGGCGCCAAGCTGCGTCGCGCCTTGTTGGGCCGACAATTGCACGCTCGTAGCAAAGCAGGTATCAATGAAGTTGACCGCGTCGGGGTACTCCGGCGCCGCCACGCTGACTTTTACCGTATCGCTGCTGTAATTTACGCAGCCTCCCTTGCTCAGGGTCCAGCGGAACAAATAAGATTGCCCGGCTTGACCACCCACCACCTGCGTGACCGGCGACGTAGGATTGACGATCCCCAGGCTATGGCCCACGGGCGTCCACAGCCCGCTGATACCGGGCGTCAGCGGGGATGCCTGAAGGCTGAAAGGCGCCGTACTACAGGCGTTGAAGTCCTGACCTGCAAACGCTTGTCCGGAGGGGATGGCATCCAATTGGACATTCACAAAGACAGGCGGCGACGAGCAGGTCCCCAGCGACGCCACCACATAGAATGGATGCGTACCCTCCCCATAGGCGGCGATATTGTCAAAAGTCTGCGTAAGCGCAAAAGAGCCTGGCCCCAAAGGCGTATTGGTAGGGCCGTAGTACCAGCGATAGGTCGCTCCGGGCGTGGCCGAGGCCGGGCTTACAGACAGCGTAAGCGACGCGCCAGCGTGACTGATGCAGATCGGACCGACCGGAAGCGCTACAGGCGTAGCAGGTCGGGGCAGCACGCTGACCTCGATGGCCGAAGCGGTGGTCCCACAACCATTGAGCGTGACCGCGACCTGATAGATACCGCTCATATTCAACGTGACATTGGGACGCGAGGGATTGTGTATGCCCGAAGTAAAGCCGACAGGGCCGCTCCAGGAATAAGTCGTGAAGCCCTGCGGCACGCTCAACTGCAGCGTCTCGCCTTCGCACAGGGGCGTGTTGGCCACAACAGGAGGGGGCGCGGGCACGGGATTGACCGTCAGGGCGACAAACAGCGAGGTGTCAGACTCGCAGGGGCCTTGCTTGACAAACACGGCATACTGGCCAGATGCGTCGGGCTGGGCATTGGGGATGGTCAAAAAAGACTGGTTATTGACAATCACCCCCGAAGGTGTGATCCAATTGTAAGTCAGGATGCCGCCTGTAGGCGGATTGGTGATTTGCAAGGTCACGTTAGCGCCGGCGCAAACAGGCGCGAGAGGCGCCAGTATGGGGCGGGGGGGAATGTTCTGCGTGTTGATGGTTGTGGTTCCGGGTAGCGAAACGCAATTGAGCGCGTCTCTCACCACCAGATTGTAAGAGCCGTTGTAGGCCGCGCTGATATTCGGGATGATCGGGTTCGGTAGGTTTGAGCTGCCAAAGATGGGCGGCCCCGTCCATTCGTAAGACAAAGGCGGTTGGCCGGATACAATGGTCGCCTGTAGTTCAGCGGCGCCTGAACCGTCGGAGCACAGGGGCGCATTGTTGGTCACCGCAGTGATGACGGGCGGCGGCGAAACCACCACCTGCACCAAAGCGGAATCGCTGCAGTTGTTGGGTGTCGTCACCCGCACCCAATACCCGCCGCTCACTCCCGGACTCACCACGGGGTTTTGCATAAAATTGGCAAATCCGTTCGGCCCGGTCCACGAAAATCCCGATCCCGGCGGCGCGTCAGTCGTACACTGCAACTGCAACATCTCACCCTGACAAATCGGATTTTTCAGCGCAGCGGCGGCTACCGAAGGTTTCTCCTGAATGACCACGACAACCGGATCCGAAAAATCCGAGAAACAGGCGCCCAAGCGCACCCGTACCCGCCATTGGCCTGCATGCTGAGCGGCGTTGATATTGGGCACGGACAGCGAGTTGCCACTCGTAAACGTCGATGTGAAGTCAGGCGAAATCCACTCATATTGCGATCCGCTGGTTACGTTGCACACCAGAACCATGGTCGCGCCGGCGCAGAGGGCTGTGAGTCCATTGATGCTGGGTTTGGGAGGCGTGGGCGATACGTTAAGCTGCGTGCACACCGGCGCCGAGGTGCAGCCGTTTTGGGTCACCCGCAGACAGTAAGGACCGCTAATGCCCGTCGCGGCAATAAATATAGGCGGATACTGTTGATTGTTGGCATAGCCGTTGGGGCCTGTCCACTGGTAGCTCATACCGGGAGCCTGTAGCGTCGTGCCAAGGATCACCTCATCGCCGCTGCACAGCGACAGGGCCTCATTGATCACGGTGGCCACAGGCAGGTTATTGACCGTCACGTTGAGCACTGCCGATGGCTCCGAACTGCAATTGTTGCCCAATATTTTTACAAAAAACTGGTACAGACCTGCCGCGGGCTGCGGTATCGTATAAGTTGGCAGAGGCGTGGTAGCCAGTAGAATGGGATTGACCGGCGTGCCTGCAAACCACTGATAGCTCACGTTGCTGCCCACAAAAGTGCTGGTCTGTAGTACGATATCCGTGCCCGTGCAAATCGAAGCGCCGGTCTGGTTGCTCAAAGGCGGGATACCCGGCAGATTGAGCAAACTGACATTGACCGACCCCGAAGCGGTGCAGCCTGTTACGCCGGTTACGGTAACCGACCACGTGCCCTCGTTTTGCTTTGCGGCATTGTTGAGCACGGGATTGGGAACCTGATAACTGAGATTGGGTTGTCCCGTCCATTGATACGTAAACTGGTTGAGCGCGCCCGGCGGATTAGCGAACAACTCAAGGGTCTGGCCTTCGCAAACAGAGGTGTATGTGGGCATGAGCGGCGCCGTTTCGACCCGCACCTGCGCAACGCAAGACGACGTATTGCCCGAGGCGTCGCTCGCCGTGAGCGTCACCGGGAATACGTTGCCGGCCATGTTACAGTTGAACGCGCTTTGCGATAGGCTGAAGCCGGCCAAGCCGCAATTATCCGAACTTCCGTTGTCTATTTCGTTGGCTTGAAGGGTGTAGTTGACCAAACCCGAAGGGTTGGCTAAGATCGTCACGCCTTTGCACAGGGCTATTGGCGGCACGGTATCGCGAACCACGATGATCCAAGGTGCCTGGCCCTCGTTGCCGCTCATATCGGCTACCTTGTAAGTAGCGGCATACGTATCCGGCGGCAGCGAGACCGAGGTTTGGCTGCCTGTCAAGGTTCCCGAAGCGATCAACTGGCCATTCGACTGCTTGCTTATCTCGTAGCTCACGATGGCATAGTTGTAGCTGATTGATGCCTGTACGCGACTGATACCGTCGGTCTGATCCAGATTGAGCGGCCCGCAAGGACTGATAAAGTCGAAAAAAACGCCCGCTTCTGTATTCGCCGCCAGGCGAAACTGGGCCAGACCATCGGCTGCCCAGGTATTGATTTGGGCAGCGCTTACGGCAAAAACGGTCTCGTGAAAATCTGCGCACTCTCCGGATGCCGGGCCGTTGGAGGTCTGCCCGATAAGGTTGTTGTTTTCGTCAAAAACGTAGAAAAACTCTCCCGACTGGGCGTTGTCGCCCCGGAATCGGATGCGCAATTCGCCCGGATATACCGCATTGGGCGTGACGCCCGCTATGCTCAGTATGGTTTCGGAGGGCGTCAGCCCCACGTTGGGATCATCCTCAAAGACGAGGTTGCGCACCGGCGAGTTCAGGTTGATCTGCCCCGATAGCGCACAGTTTTCGGTGATCGCCGGGAAGGGGAGCGCAGCCGTAGCCGCACAATTATCGGCGTTGGTGTAGAGGGTGAGCGTCGCCGGGGGCGTCACTACCGGAGCCTCCAGATCCTCGACGAGCACTTCAAATGTAGCTGATGCCGTGTTGCCGGCACAATCGCGCGCCACATAAGTCAATGTGTGCGCGCCGACGTCCAGCGAGACCGGCCCTGAGGGCGGATAATCCTCCAGACCGCCGCCATCAACGCCGTACTGAAGCGTCAGGGCAGTCTGTTGCGCGCGATAGTTGTAACTCAGGGCCGCTATCGCGCGCCCGCCGGGGCAAATATTGTTCACGGCATTGGCTCCGCTTCCGTTGGGGGCCAGCGTGATGCGCAGCAATCCGTCGGCCATCCAGGCGTTGAGTTGGTTGGCGCTGAGGGTCAGCGTGGTCGTCCCTGAGCCGCACTGACCGCTGGTAGGTTGGGTCTGCCCCAGCAGCGCGTCGTTCTCGCCATAAATCCTGAAAAACTCCTGAGGGCCTTCCGCATCGGCGTTTTGCAAAGTGACGGATAGGTTGGCCGTACCCGTAACCGGGTTGAGCGGCGGCGGGTTCGGGATGATCCATTCAAAGCGAAGGGTGTCCACTACCGCCGTCCCACTGACAAGTCCTGTGATAGGCACCGTATCCCGAAGCGTTGCGCTTGGCGAGAGCGACGAGCAATCGTCGTAAAGGCTCAGCGGAACCGGCAGATTTACGCCCGCAGCGCATAGCCCGGGATCATTGGGCAAGGAGAGCGGAGGCGGGGGGGTGAGTGTGGGGGGCGTATCGTCGAGTACGGTAAGCGTCTGCACATACTGACGCGCATTACCGCACTGGTCGCCGACCGTCCAAGTGCGGCGTATCTGGTAGTTGTGCCAATGTCCGCAGGCGCTCAGATCCGGGTCCCGGATTTCTTCAGAGACAAAGGCCACGACCGGCGCCGCATCGCAATTGTCTGTAGCGACGAGCAAGGCTGGCGCTGGCGGCGCGGGGATTGCCGCGCACGAAACGCTCGCGTCCGGCGGAACGCCGACCAAGGTAGGCGCTACAGTATCCCGAATAGCGATTTGCTGCGTAAAAGCAGCCGTGTTGCCACACACGTCGGCGGCTATCCAGACGCGCGTGATCAGGTAATCATCGGGGCACACCCCCGCGCTGAGCACTTCGCTCTGCAGGCTGGGCGGCGCAGTTGGGCCGCTGCAAGCGTCGAGCGCGGAGGGCATGGGCACGAGCGGCGGGATCACGTCGCATACGCCAGTAGTATCCGTGAAGCCAGAAAAAACCGGAGGCGTCTGGTCGGTAACCTGAATCACCTGTGTAGCCGTGCGCGTATTGCCGCAGTCGTCCGTCGCCGTAAAAATGCGTGTGAGCGGGTATTGATAATGTCCGCAGGCAGTAGGGCTGGGGTCTTGTCCAGATACTACTTGGGTTGTATATCCGCCGACCAGACCGCAGGCGTCAACAGCGGCAATCTGGGCGCCGGGTATGGGGTCGGGGGGCAGGACAAAGGTGTCGCAGGCGATCTGAAAGGGTCCAGGTACCAGCGTGAACTCCGGCCCCTCTGTGTCTCGGATCACGAACACCTGTTGCGCCGTACCCGTATTGCCGCAGTCGTCCGTAGCCGTCCACACCACCCGCACGCTATACGATCCAGAGCACAGACTGTCGATCGTCTGTCGGGAGAATGCAATGGCTGGATCCACATCGCAATTGTCTGCGACGACAGCCGCCGGCGTTGTAGGCAGTTCGGCCGGACAGGATAGCGTATCCGAAGCGCTCAAGCCGATAAAAATAGGCGGGGTCGTGTCCTCAATTCTGAAACGCAAGACGCCTGAACCCTCGTTGCCGCATTTGTCTGCCAGATGGAAGGTGACGTCCACGTACCAGTCGCACACATTGGGTGGGGGCGAAGGGTATGGACCGCTGTTGAAGAATCCTGCGCCGAGTTGCAGGTCGGATGTTTGCCATGCAAAACTCTGGGGGACAATATCGCTGCAATCGTCGCTGGCGGCGCCATAGCCAAGGTTGTTGATCCAGTTTTGCAGCGCGTCGGCATCGTCGCCGCCCCCGCACTCTTCGACAAACTCCGGGCCGCTCAAGACGGGCGGCAAGGTATCTATCACGCCCAAAACCCCTTGCCCCAGGAATCCGATTTTGTTACAGCGGTCGCGCGCAAAGAAGTCCACGCGCACCACGCCCGCCACTTTCGGATAAATGACATCTCCTACCAACTTGAAATCACAGGGCTTGGCAAACGAAGCCCATAGCGAGTCCAATACCTGAAGCGAATCGCTCAAAGCGCCGTTGACCTCCATGAAGTACTCCAGTTCGCCGGCTGGAGTGCAGTCGTCCGTGGCGATCAAGTACGCTCGCTTACTGATCCAGTCGGCTATTTTCTGCACGTGACTGCCGTTGTAGGCACAGTAGAAAACGGTGTCTATAGGTTCCTGTAAGACGGCCGGGGCGCTCAGGTCTGTCACAGTAAACACGGCGGTGGTGGTTACAATCAGGCCGCAGTTGTCTGTCGCCCGAAATACTACCGTTAGCGGAGCCGGGCAGCCTGTCGGAAAATTAGCCGGGGCATTGTTGGTTTTGGTGGCTATGCCGGATGGATCGTTGGGCGTAAAAGCGCTCATTTGCGCATTCAGCCAGTTGGTATATGCCGCGGGCATGGCGCTGCAAAGCGCCGAGCCGCTTTGCGGAAAAGTGGAGATGGTCGGCGGGTTGACATCCGCTTCGATGATCAGGGTTTGGGTAAAAACGCGCACATTGTTGAAAGTGTCGCTCGCCGTCCAGGTGCGCGTAAACTGCCCGGCCTGACATAGCGGCGGCGGCGTAGTCTGCGAAAAAACAACGTTGACCGGCGTACAATTGTCCGTCACCGGCAGCGTAGGCGGCGGCGGAACCTGAGCCATGGATTGGTAATAAGCCGTGTCGGGCATGCCGGTCAAGTCAAACACAGGCGGCGTGACATCTACCGTGTTGACGGTAAACTGAAAAGTTGCCGACCGCCCCTGGTTGTCTTCTACCGTCCAGAATACGATCTGGTTGACGCCCACCACAATGGGGTCGTAGCGTCCGAAGCCCAGCGCGATCGTATCCAGATATGAGGCGGTAATCGTAGCGCCAACTGTCGAACTGACAATGGGCGTGCCCAATTGGCTGAGGTTGGCCGCGCATGTTGGGCCGACGGGTAGGGAGTTGGGGCCGGGGTAGTTGAAATTAAAAAAACCAGCTTGCGCCCTCAGGTCCGATACGCCGAACGACAGGCACAAAATAAGTACATAACAGACAATTGGTGTGTTTCGGTTTTTTATCATATAAAATGCGTTTGGATCCGGTCAGCCGGACTCGAAAGCGGATTAAAAACGATTAACGCCTGAGAGCCCCCGCGTCGCTTGTTGAGACGCGCAAATATGAGACTGCGTTGGGTCGGTCAGGCCGGGATCCTGGCCAATTTGTCCAAACGCGCGAGGGTTTCTTCTTTTCCTATGGCCACGGCCATATCAAACACGCCCGGTCCCTTCATCACTCCAGCCAAAGCAATGCGCAGCAGGGGCAATACGTCGCCGGGCTTGATTTGGTTTTCCTGAAGGAACGCTTTGAACGCCTGTTCTAAATCAGGGCCGTTTTCAAAGGCGCAACCGCTTAAAAAATCGCACACTTTTGCGAAGCTCAGGGCGCTGGTCGAATGCCATTTCTTTTGCAATACTTCCTGATCATATTCACGCGGCGCTTCGAACAAGTAGTATCCTTGCTCCACGATATCAGGCAAAAACGTTGCGCGTTCCTTCATGAGTGAGGCCGCTTTTTCTAAAAAAGCGATATCTGCACGGTAACCCTTCTCCAGGGCGTAGGGTGCGAGTAGCGGAGCCAGCGCCGCATCCGGCATTGCCTGAATATATTTTGCATTGAACCACTTGGCTTTTTCGTAATCAAAGCGCGCCCCGCCTTTACTGATCTGCTCGATCGAAAAAGCGGCGATTAGTTCGTCGCAAGACATCAACTCGCGGTCGTCGGACGGATGCCAGCCCAGCAGCGCCAGGAAGTTGATCGTCGCCTCGGGTAGGAAGCCTGTCTCGCGAAAACCCGGAAAACTGTCCTCCGGCTTTTCAGCTTGCCACGCAATCGGAAAGACCGGCATGCCAAATTTAGCCCCGTCTCGTTTGCTGAGTTTGCCGTCGCCCTCGGGTTTGAGGATCAGCGGCAGGTGCGCAAAAGCGGGCATTTCTCCCTCCCACCCGAAGCCTTTGTACAGCAATACATGATGCGCCGTGCTGGGCAGCCATTCTTCGCCGCGGATCACGTGGGTAATGCGCATCAAGCGATCGTCCACCACATTGGCTAAGTGATACGTTGGCATCCCGTCCGCCTTAAAGATCACTTTGTCGTCTAATTCGCTGCTTTGAAAACAAACCTCTCCGCGCACCAGATCCCCCACCCTGATCTCCTCGCCCGGCTCTACTTTGAGCCGTACCACGTGCGGAGTTCCGGCGTCGAGCAGACGCCGCCATTCAGTCTGGGGAAGGCTAAGGCTGTTGCGCATGGCCATGCGGGAGGCGCAGCCATACGTAAAGTTTGGGATTTCAGCGCGTTTTTGGTCCAATTCTGCCGGAGTGTCGAATGCGTAATAAGCGTGCCCGCGCTCGACCAACTCCAGCGCATAGCGGCGGTATATTTCTTTGCGTTCGCTCTGGCGGTAGGGGCCGTATTCGCCCCCCATGCCGGGGCCTTCGTCGGGGTTGAGACCCAGCCAGCGCAGGGCTTCGACGATGTATGCCTCGGCGCCCGGCACATAGCGCGTCTGATCCGTATCTTCGATGCGCAGCACGAATTCGCCGCCGTGCTTGCGCGCAAACAAGTAGTTATACAAAGCGGTGCGTACGCCGCCTATGTGCAGCGCTCCGGTGGGCGAAGGGGCAAATCGTACTCTTACTGACATTCCGTTTGGATCACAATTAGCTTGCAAAAGTACAGTTTTCCCCCTTTATCGTGCGGTTTTTTGTGGTTTAGGTTTTTGTTAACTAAAAAAATGGCTTCACAATCTACTTTTGCGACGGATTTTCCGTCTTTTGTGCGTATGTATCTCATCAAAACGCCCGCTCTGATGCGGACCATAGCGCCGGAAATACTGTGGCGCGTCGAAACGAACGATCGCGAGATTTATCTCACTTTTGACGACGGTCCAATCCCTGAAGTTACGCCTTGGATTTTGGATATGCTGGCTTGTTATGCAGCCAAAGCGACCTTTTTTTGCGTAGGCGACAATGTGCGTAAGTACCCCGATTTGTACCGCCGTATTCTGCGCGAGGGACACCAGGTTGGCAATCACACGTTCAACCACCTGAAGGGCTGCCAGACCGACCTACAAACCTATCTGGACAACGTGGCCCGCTGCGCCGAGTGGGCGCCCAGCCGCCTGTTCCGGCCCCCTTACGGGCTGCTGAGCCTGCGCCAAAAACGGGCGCTGCAGCACGACTATCAGATTGTCATGTGGGATGTGCTCAGCGGCGATTTTGACCTGCATCTTAGTCCTCAACAGTGCCTGCGCAATGTGTTGGACCACGCCTCCCCAGGCTCGATTGTGGTTTTTCACGACAACATAAAGGCTTGGCCGCGAATTCGATATGCCTTGCCCGAGACCCTGAGTCGCCTGAGCGCTTACGGTTTTTCGTTCAAAGCGCTCTCTCAGGCCGCGCGCCCCGCGCCCTTGGCCGAGCGCGTGGAGTGGGCGGTGTAAGTCGCGTCACTGGTCTTGTCTTATGATTACCGGCAGCCTCTTGCCTTGCAGGATATTGAAATACCAGTCCCGTTCGTAGGCGAACAGACTGTCCAGATTCAGGCGCTCTTCGTTGAGTTGATACAGGTATTCGTTTTCGCGCATGCCGTTGGTGCGATTGCCGGATAGCCCTAAAAACGAGTTGAAGTATGCGGTAGTGTTCTGTCTGGCTCGCCCCCTTTGTTGGCAGTCTTCGATCGCCGCAAAGCGATCCAATATTTCGCCGAGAATCCCAATAAAATCCTTAACGTTGTTGCGCATAACGCAGTGAATGGCAAAGTCTATGGCAAAAGGCAAATGGACCAAAATTGCGCCTCTTTGCCTGAGGGCGTATATTCCCACCACGACCAAGCGCCCTATCAGGATATTGTCCCATATTTCTTCATTTTTGCGTTTCTCGATACCCGGCCTGATCCTCAGATGATCCGGCTTGACCTGATTTCTGAAGTCGGCAAGGACTTTGTCTTCGCCACTGTGGTTTTTTAAAATAAATTTTTGATTTTCGGCGCTCAGATCTTCACGGCTATGCACCCAGATCCAACGCTGATTGTGCGTAAAAAAAGATTGGATAACTTTTTCGGCCTTTTCTATGCGGGCTTTGAGCGAAGGATCCCGCATCTCTTTCTGTTGGGTTGTCTCGATAAATTTTCGGACCTGATCCTTCAAGGATTTTGTTTGTTCGGGATCGTTGTCGCTCAGCGTAGCGTTCAATTGCCCGGTGAATATCTGAGGTCTGACGTTGCCGCGCGGGAACCACACCTTGAGCTGCTCGAACAGCGAAACTTGATCAAACGTCAGCGCTACTTTATCTTCCGCCCCATTATAGGCCAACTTTCCCCAGGGTGCGAGCAGAGACCTGAGAAGGAGCCTGCGGCCGTTCCTGTCGACGACTTGTAATGCTAAAAGTTCGTCCAGTTCGCCGGCCCGGTGGATGATTTTGCTGATTGGGTAGATGTTTTGTTCGTCCAGTTCCATCAGTATGCGCGAGGCGATTTTGCGCAGCGCCTGATTCAACAATTCCTTACTGGTCAGCTCTTCGGAGGCGGCTGATTTGGGAATGATGAAAATAGCTTGTGAAATCGAAATGGTCGATTCTT
>JBKBLI010000062.1:0-8191 GCA_046296435.1 Saprospiraceae bacterium
TTTTTTTGAGAAAAAAAGGGCGATGGGAAGCGGCGAGGGCAATGCGGCGGCAGAGCGGGCGTCCGGCTAAAACCCAAACAACTACAGTGTTTGCATCAAAACTTAACTGAACATACCTTCGAATGCCCTTTTTATGTCAAACAAACACAACCAGTCTGAAATATCCAACCTCGGCGCCATGCTGATGATCCTGCTTGGCGTCGGATTGCTCATCGCCGGCTGCATGCTGCACCTGCTCAACTACCCCAGCTACAAAGGCTCAATCAAGGTATTGAGCTTTGCTTTTGGCGCGCTTTTCCTAAGCCTTGGCCTTTATTTTGGTATAAAAAACTACTTGAGCGCTCGCAAGTGGAAGGCGATTCCCGCACACTGGCCAAAAGCGCCGGCGCGAAATGTCGCATTCCGTTACAGCGATGAAAGATACACGCTGCCCGGGCGAATACATGCGCAATGGACAGACGCCGACAACCAGACTCGCGATATCTACAGCCCGGAAATTGGATACGACCCCAGCGCATTCCTGTCGCAAAGCATAGAAGTGCGCTACGCGCCCCACAACCCTGCTAAGGCCGGGTTGGACCTGTCTTTTCTTCCGGACAAGGTGGTTTTTCAGTCCTGGCCAGGCATAATTGCCCAAAGCCCTGAGCTAAGCAGCGCGACCCTGTCGCAAGCAACGCCATTTGAAGCTGCTTTTTCGGGTTTTAAACCCCTCAATCTCAACGACAACAAACATGAGCAACGCATGGCCGTATGCCAATGGATACACCCGAAGACGGGCGCGCTCCACGTCATGGAAGCGCAGATCACTACCAACGAAAAGGAGCCATTCCCTGATTGGAAGCCCGGAAAAATATTCACAGGCGCCATACGGATGGATGATCCTTCTGTGTATTGGATAGATATGCGGACAAGCCTGTGAGATTGGGGGACAATGAACCCGGGAGTAATCCCCAATTTAAAAAAAATTGGCGCCGGCCGCGCTCTTTTTCGTGACAAAGCAAACATCGTGGTCGCGTACGACGCCCGATAATCGTCCGAAACCTTTGCAAAGGCCGGGGCGGGCGGGCTGAAGCCTCAAACCGCGATTTTACTTGCGATCTATTTGAAAAAGGGCCTCTATCTTTGCGCGGCGTTTTTCGACGCAACACACAACGCATGTTCTCCTTCGACCTCGACCGCGCGCTCGCCCAGTTGGTCTATGACCCCAAATCGCCCCTGTTATTCAGCAGCGGACTTTTTCTGTTTCTGTTTTTGATTTTTGCGACGGTTTACCGCGCTTTGCTTTCCCGCGAGCGGCTCAGGGTTTATTGGTGTATTGCCTTTTCGCTGTTTTTTTACTACAAAAGTAGCGGGTGGTATTGGTTGTTGCTGGTAGTCAGCGTACTGATCGACTTTTACGCGGCCAGAGCCATTGAGTCGGGCCGGTCGCAAAAGCGCAAACGCCTCTACCTGGTAGTCAGCCTGATCGCCAATCTGGGACTGTTGGGCTACTTCAAATACGCCAACTACTTTGCCGGCTTGATAGCGGCTTTGACGGGGCAGACCTTCAGCCCGTGGGATATTTTTCTGCCGGTGGGCATTTCGTTTTTCACATTCCAGTCGATGAGCTACACCATCGACGTGTATCGCGGCCAACTAAAGGCGCTGGACAACATCTGGGATTTTGGTTTTTACGTGTCTTTTTTCCCACAGATGGTGGCGGGCCCTATTGTTCGGGCCTCGGATTTTCTGCCTCAGATGCGGCATGCTCCTTTTGTGTCGCGGGAAGATTTCGGGCGGGGCATCTATTTGTTTTGTATTGGCTTATTCAAAAAAGCGGTGATATCTGACTACATCAGCGCCAATTTTGTGGATCGGGTATTTTTGGAGCCGGAGCGCTACTCAGGCTTGGAAAATCTGCTGGGGGTGTATGGATACGCGATGCAAATCTATTGCGACTTCAGCGGATATTCGGATATGGCCATTGGGATCGGTCTGCTTTTGGGCTTTCGCTTTCCGCCTAATTTCAACGCGCCCTACCGGTCGCGCAGCGTCACCGAGTTTTGGCGTCGCTGGCACATTTCGCTTTCAACCTGGCTGCGCGATTATCTGTACATCTCCTTGGGCGGCAACCGCGGCGGCGCCTGGCGCACCTACCGCAACCTGATGCTGACCATGCTCCTCGGCGGGCTTTGGCACGGGGCCGCTACGCGATTCATCCTGTGGGGCGGCTTGCATGGCCTGGCCTTGGCGCTGGAGCGCTGGTTCAGGAGCGTCAACCCGCGCGCGCCGGGACCGCTGCGGCAGATTTTGGGCGGCTTGCTGACCTTTCACTTCGTGTGTCTGTGCTGGATCTTGTTCAGGGCTGAGGACATGGCGCATGCGGGGGCCATGTTGTCGCAAATTGCTTTTGACTTCAGACCCGAAGGCTGGGCCGTATTGCTAAGCGGCTATGCGCCTACGGTATTTTTGATCAGCTTAGGATATGCGCTGCACTTTTTGCCTGATGAATGGGACCGAACGGCTGAGCGACTGCTTACACACGCGCCCCTTATTCTACAGGCGGCGGCGATTGCCCTTGTTGCGGCAATAGTCATGCAGGTCAAATCGGCGGACGTGCAGCCCTTTATTTACTTTCAGTTTTGAGCGCCAGATCAATCGGACGGACGGACGCTCAGGCGCCGAACTGACGGCGCAACTCGTCCGCCAGTTCGGCGAGCCATTCCTTGTCGGCAATGTCCAGATATCGGATTTCGTCTGTCAGTTCGGCGAGCTGACGGGACAGCGTTTTGGGGCTTTCGCGGCGATTCCATCTATCTTTGATGCGGTATAGCTTCCGGATATAACGGATAAAATGCAGGCGCTCTTCGCGACGCGCTTCGGGCAGGCTTTTGTTCTCTTTGATTCGCTTTTCGGTGGCCCGACTCATATTGATACCGTTCTCGTCGAGCAGGGCGTTCGTGCGATAGGCCAGATAATGGTCGGTGCATAAGGCGAAGCTATACAGATAGATGTCGTCCGTATCGCCGTAAGCGTAGTAGTTGGGGAGCTTATCGGCAGCTTCTTTTATTTTGTTCTGAAAAGCCAGCAGCCTTGCCCATATGATATCGAGCGTGAGCTGGGGGTGCGGGTCGCCGATGACCTGCGAGGGTTTAAGTTTTTTCAAAAAAGCTTCCGCCCAGGCATAGCGCCCCAACTTGATGGCCGTGAACGCCATGCCCTGAATGATGGTACTCGGGAAGCCCGCCTCCTGAACGGGGTTGGCTTCCAGTTGGACCTGATAGCTTTCGAAGGCGCTGGCGAGAAAGCTGTCGGATCGGGTCTGGCGATAACGCTGAAACCAGTATCCCCTCAAGAGCGTGAAAAACACCTCCATACGCGGCTTGGGCAAGCTGTCGGGATTGGCTTGCACCAACTGCCACAGCCTCGTAGCTGCCTCGTCGGTTTGGCCGACTTCTGTGGCGCCGAGCAGTTCCACCAGGGCGCTGTAAAGAGTGACGGCCGCCGGGTATTTCTGTTTGTGCGCCCTGAGGGTGCTGAGCGAACTGCGCGTGATTTCGATATTGGCGTCGAGCCATTGCTGCATTTCCTCGTCGGCGTTTTTCTCCTGCATCATGCGCTGGAAGTGCAGCAGGCGACCGATCAGGTCCAATTTGGCGCTGTAGTACGAGGCGTCTAATTTTTCGATCACCTCGGGCAGACCCATGAAGCCGGTTCGTTGGTCGTGCCGCAGGTTGAGCAAATAGTGCTTCTCGTACTCCAACTGAAAAAGCAGGTAATAAAAATCGCCATACTCCTGTTCGGTGAAGTCGGCGAAGCGCACGGCATTGCGCTCCAACACGCGCTGGGCGCGGTTGTAGTGATTGAGCGCGAGGTTGTCCGGCGATTTGGCCGCGCCGCCCCTTTGGCTATCCGCTGCATTTGGGTGATGGGAATTGATACTCCGGTTGTAAAAACGCATCATGGCCAGATGCTGACGGAGTTGGCCGATCAGTTGGGAGGCCGGGCTGGTCATTTTGTCCGGCAAAAGCGAAAATGCCAACTGATTGACGCACAAAAACCGCTGGATAATCAGTAGCAACTGAGACATGACGCGCTCCACCTCCGCCCGCGCCGTGTCGCCCGATTTGTCCGGAAAAAGTTGGGCAGCCACCCGATCTTTGGCGAGCGTTTCGCTATCGAGGGCCGGATGATACCTGATCAAAAGGTCCAGTAGCGCAAGGGTCTGCGCGTGCCGACGCATCGAATCGTCAAGCGGCGCCACGGCAAATTCGCGCAAACGCAGTATTTCCGCCTGCGTCAGCAGGCGCGCAGTCAAGATCAAAGGACTTCCGTGCATACTTCTAAATTCGGGCGCAATAATAGACTTTTCGCCGCTTTTGTGGTCCAAAAACAGGATTAGAGCGCCCGAAAACCGCGCCGCGCCAAATACGCAAAATCACTATGCGCAAACTTTGCGCCGCCGCCGCGCAAGGCAGCGTACGGATTATTTTTTTTCTAAACCTGAAAAAGCCGCGGCGCGCGTTTGTTTTTTTTCAAAAAAAGCGCGGCGAAGCGGGCGCGGATCGAACGCGGCAAAAAGGCAAGGGATCACGAGCCGGGCAGAACCGTGTTTTTTTCGAAGAAAACAGCGCTCGGGCAACGGACGCTTGCACGCCAAGGCGAAGCGACGCGCCCGCGGCCCGAAAAGCCCGCCATGCCGACGCCGCCAAACGCCCGGCGCGCTCGCGACAACTCCGCCGCCGGCCGATATGTTTTGATAAATTTTGGCGCGGTTGAACGAATTTTGAGCATTTTTGCTCAAGTTTTCTGAATCAGACATATCGCAGTTATTACATGAAAAAAGTTTTTCTCCTCAAAAGCATCGTTTGGTGCGTCTGGATCGGCGCCTGGGCGCAAACCCGCCACGCATCGGCGCCGGCGCTCCACAGCCCTGAAATCCAATCCCCCAACTGCACGCATTTGGCCGTAGAGTCGTTTTTGTATCCTGCGGGACAGAGCCTGCACCAGCAAACAGGCGGCAGCGGCTGGCAAAATCCATGGCAGGTGCAAAATCAAAATACAGATGTGCCGGGCTATCAGACCGGAGGCTCCGGACAGTCGCTGAGCTATGGCGCGCTGCTGACTTCGGGCGGACATGGCTCCGGTGGCCGGGCGTATCTGACAGCCGGCAGGAGACTCAATACGTCGCCCGACGGCCCTTTTGCGGCTTATGTCACGGCATCGGAACAAGCCATAGGCAGTCTGGCCGTCGGCCAATCGCTCTGGGTGAGCGCGCTACTGCAAAAAAACAAAGCCAACGACGACGATGTCTCGATCGACTTGCACAGCGGCAACATCGTCACCTGTCCGCATTGTCCGGGCACGCAGCGCATCGGAATGGGCTATTATGGCGCGGCTTCCAACGTAAACGGTCAGCGGAGGTGGTCGCTGCACTTCGACGGGCAAGTCGTTCCCACTGATGTAACGCTCACAACGGGCCAACCTGCCCTGCTGGTCTTGCACATCCGCTTCGACGCCCAGGGCGCCCGGGTCGAGTTGTTTGTCAATCCACAGCAATTGGGCAACGCGGGGCCGGGAGCGCCCGCCCTCAGCCTGCAAAGCGCCGAGAACGTATTGCTGCGCAGTTTGGCCTTCTACGCAGGCCCGAATCCGGGCGATGGCGCGACAGATGAAATTCGCTTTGCAGAGAGCTACGCTTGCGTCGCGCCGGATCCGGGCGTGAGCGTCAACCAGCCCCCGGTCGCCTCCGCGACAGCTACGCCCGCAGATGGTGAGGCTCCGCTTGCGGTACTTTTTGACGGCAGCGCTTCGTTTGACCCCGAAGGCGCTCCCCTCGACTATACCTGGAATTTTGGCGACGGCTCGCAGTCGGCTTCCGGACCGACAGCGCAACATACCTATGCGCATGGCGGCGGCGTGTATCAGGCGACCCTCACGGTGAGCGACCCGGATGGCGCTACCGGCGCCATAACGTTGCCAATCGTCGTCAGAAGACCCGGCCAGCCCCTACCCTGCCTGACCGCCATGACCCTGGAGCGCGCAGCGCGCTGCGACGGCGGCGGCGGCGCGCTAAGGGTGCATCCCGCTCCCGGCTGCAACATCCAGTTGAGCCGCGACGGCATACCGGTAACTCCTACCTCGGGCTCCTTTTTCGACAACCTGAATGCGGGGACGTATCAGCTACAGGCCTCCGGCCCCTACGGTTGCAGCGACCAATTCCAATTGCATGTGTTCGTTGACAGCGCAAGTTGCCCCGGCTGGACGCCCCCGGCCTGCGCCATGCGAATCGGCACAAATCTCAACGGAATAGCCGACTGGTCGCCGCAGCGCCCGTTCAGGAACTTTCTGAAAAATACGCGCTACGAACCTATCCCCTACGCCAACGACTGCAACTGCTGGTCCTTCAACAACCCATCGGATGTGCTGGCTGCCATGCAGTTCGACGAAAATGGCTATCCCCTTTTTGTCCCCCAAAACCTCGCTCAGGGCGCCGTCAGGCTGCGCTACTTTGTTTCCGCATCGGGCGCCAACATGCCGCCGGGCCACACTTATGTGCTGCGGTACGACGGCGTAGGTACCGTCACTCCCCAAGGCCCCGTCTCCAACGTCAGCAGCGCTCCCGGCCGCATCCAATTCAATCTGGCCGGCGACGGCACATTCTGGTTCCACATCGAGCAATCGCAGGCCGGCAACCACGTGCGCAACATACGGGTGACGCGCCTTGAGGACGAGTTCGCCGATTTGGACAACCAGCCATTTTACGAAACATTTCTCGAGCGCATCGCTCCGTTTCAGGTGCTCCGGCTGATGGATATGATGTCCGCCAACAACAACACCGCGCGTGTCTGGACCGACCGCGCTAAGCCGGGTTACTTCTCCTACGGAGGCCCCAATGGCGCTCCCTACGAAACGCTCATCCAACTGGCCAACCAAACCCAAAGAGACATCTGGGTCTGCGTGCCGCACCAAGCCGACGACGACTACATCCGCCAAATGGCAGAGATGTTCCGCGACGGCCTCGACAAAGATCGCGTAGTCTGGCTGGAATACAGCAACGAGGTGTGGAACTGGATATTCGAGCAGGCCCAGTACAACATTCAGAACAATCCGCTCAACCTCATGTACGGACGCGCCATAGCTGAAAAGGCGCGCAACGTATTCAACATCTGGCACGAGGCGTTCGGCGACGAGGCCTGTAGGGTAAAACGCGTGCTGGGTATTCAGGCCGGTTTCAACTACCTCAACGAGCACATTGTGTCTCATCTGCGACAAGACGAATGGGACTACGGCTCGCCGACCCACTATTTTGGCTTAGACCACGGCGAAAGCGGCTCGCCAAGGCTCGATCTGCTCGGCGCCGATGCCACGGTGGAGGACATCATACAAAACGCCCAAAACAACATCGGCAATTTTTTCCCACGGATACGACAAGACTACCGCAATATCCAACTGCTGGGCAAGGAAGTGGTCACTTACGAGGGCGGCCAACACTTCGTCGGCAACGTATTCGGCATCCCCTACCCTTACCAGCAGGCCATGTGGGATGCCCAGAATACCCAGCTCATGTACGACTTGTACCAAAGCATGCTCGACTCTATCCGCCTCATCGGATGCCGGCTGGCGGTCAACTTTAGCCTGGCCGGGCCGCAGGAAAGCGTGTATGGCTCCTGGGGCGTGCTGGACCACATCGACCTCCCCGGCCCTTTCGCCCTCACCGCGCCCAAATACCAGGTACACCTGGATAACATGCCTTCGCAGACCTGTATCGAGCAGATAAAAAAAGAAGAGCTGTACTGCGTCGCAACCACCGCCGTCCGCCCGCCGATCGGTCCGACTGTAGCCCCGCCCGGTATTTATCCGAATCCGGCCAGCGACTTCGTGCGCATAGACATGCCGCGCCAAGGTCTCGCGCAAATCTGGGGAGCCGACGGACGCTTGCGGATGCAGCAAACCCTGCCGGCCGGCGAACACACGCTGCGCCTTGAACTTCCGCCCGGCTTGTATTTCCTGCGCGTAACCCTTGACAACGGGGCAGCCTACACCCACAAACTGGCGCTGCTGTCCCCCTGAACCGCAGATCGCCTTCGCAAGTTGGCATCATTATTCCTTCGCGTAGAAAAAGGGGGCGCGGACAAAACGCGGGATCGCAGGCCGCAGACCGGTCCGCGCCGCCCTTTTCATCACAAAAAATCGCCCGCTTGCAGAAAAA
>JBKBLI010000062.1:8291-19447 GCA_046296435.1 Saprospiraceae bacterium
CCTTACCTTTGCGGCCAGATTCCGCACGCTTGAAGCAAACGCCGGTCCCATAGTTTAATGGATAGAATAGAGGTTTCCTAAACCTTTGATGTGGGTTCGATTCCCGCTGGGACCACTATCCGAAGGCGCGGCGCTCCGCCGTCCCGTTGTCAGCCTCCTTTTTCAAAAAAAAAGACAAGTCCGGCAGGACCGACTACCAAACCAAAGCTTGAATGTCCGAGCGACGCAATATCTGATATTCAATGACAACCCAGCAGAAACCGAGACTGGTCGTACTCAGCGGCGCCGGCATGAGCGCCGACAGCGGCGTCAGCACCTTTCGCGATGCCGACGGACTGTGGGAGCGCCACCGGATCGAGGATGTAGCCACGCCCCAGGCCTGGAGCAAGAATCCCGAATTGGTGCTGAAATTCTACAACCAACGCCGCCGTCAACTCTTCGAGGTGGAACCCAATGCAGGGCATACGGCCCTTGCCGGCTTGCAGGAACATTTCGACGTGCGCATCGTCACCCAAAATGTGGACGACCTGCACGAACGCGCTGGCAACCGCAACGTCATGCACCTACACGGCGAACTGCGCAAAGTCAGATCCACAAAATACCCCGACCTGGTCTATCCATGGACCGACGATCTGCACATCGGCGACCTGTGCGAGCGCGGCGCGCAGCTCCGCCCGCACATTGTGTGGTTCAACGAAGCGGTACCCATGATCGGACCGGCCGCCAAGGAGGTCTCTCAGGCCGATCTTTTGCTCGTGGTCGGCACATCGTTGCAGGTCTATCCCGCCGCGGGCTTGTCTGCTTATGCGCCGCCCCAAACGCCGATATGGTACATAGACCCCCATCCGGCGCCCAATTACGAACTGAAACAAAGCCGCCATCTGAGCATCATTGCCGAACGCGCCGCCCGCGCGCTTCCGGAGTGGGCCAGACAGATCGTCCGGCAATACGCCAACTCCTGACATGCGGCATGCGCGACGCGGCGCTCCCTACGCAAGCGCCAGCCCCGACGATCACATGCGACATCCCGACCTCCCCCAAACAAACACCACCAACCCCGCCAAAACCCTATGCACGTAACGCACCTGTTCGACACCTATCTGCCCGAGACCCTGAGTTGGGTGCGGTCGCTTTTGCGCGAACAGCGGCGACATGTCGCCGTAAGCGTCGCCGCGCCCTGGATTGTGCAGCGCCTTGCAGATCAGGATGGCCTCCAAGCCTACGTCGATCCGCTTCAGCAGACCTTTTTCCCCGACCTGCGCAGCGAATGGCAGTATCCGCGCTGGCAGTACGTCTATCGGCGCATGCAGCGCTACGTCCCGCTGTATCCTTTTTTTTTGGAAAAAAAACTGCGGCGCGTGCGGCCCGATATCCTGCACGCCCACTACGGCCCCACCGCCTGCCTCTTCGCGCCCATGGCCCGACGGCTTCGGATTCCGCTCGTCGCCACCTTCTACGGCTTCGACTACACCAAAACCTTAATCCGACATCCGGTTTTTCGAAAAAAATACCGTTGCCTATTTGAGCAAGCGGCGGCCATCCTGACCGCCAGTTCCGAAGGCGCGGCCAGGCTCGTAGAATTGGGCTGCCCGGCTGAGAAGTTGAGCGTTTTTCAGCCCTCGGTCAATCTGGAGCATTTCGCCTTGTCGCGTGAACGCCCCCCGAAGACGCCGCACAGCCTTAGCCTGATCCAACTGGCCACCTTCACCGCCAAAAAAGGCCACATGGATACCCTCGAGGCTTTTGCGCTGGCCTTGGGCGATTGCCCCAATATGCGCCTCGAAATGGCTGGCGAACCCGCCGACCCCGCCTTGGTTGCAGCGCTTCAACAACGCATCGCCGAACTCGGCATCGACAAGCATGCGCGCATCTCAGGGCCTGTGCCGCACGCCGAGGCTCCGGCTTTCCTTGAGCGCTTTGACGCCTTCATCCACCCGAGTTGCACTGCGCCGGACGGCGACCACGAAGCCTCGCCCATGGTGCTGGCCGAAGCGCAAGCCATGGGTCTGCCGGTGATCGCCACCGAGCATTTCGATATCCCCAGGCGCGTCATCCACCAACAAACCGGACTGCTCGCGCCCGAACGCAACACCCGCGCTCTTGCCGCCCATATCCGGCGGCTCTACCACATGGACGCCGCCGAATACGCCCAATACAGCCAAAACGCCCGACATCATATCGAACAAAACCTCGACATCCGGCGCGCCGCACAACGGATGTGCGAACGCTACGCCAGTCTATGCGCATCCTGATCCTCTGCCCTTGGTACGCCCCATTCATTCATCCGCGCGCCCATCGCTGGACGGCCCTGGCCGAGCACTGGGCTGCTCAGGGGCATGAAACGCATGTGATATGCGGCAAAAAGCGCGGCGAACCCGCACAAGGGCTTCGCAACGGCGTATGGACGCACCGCGCAGGCTTCGACTCGCTCAAGGAACTGATCTACTTCCGGGTCGGCGAGCAAAAAGCCCGCGGACGCCTGGGCGTAAAGCCTGAGGAGCGCGCGGGGAGCGGGTGGATGGCCTGGCTGTATCGCACATGCTGGCGCTCCTGGGCCTATCCCGACGACAGCGCCCTGTGGCTCGCGCCGGCGCGGCGCAAAGCCCTGCAACTGCTGCGCGAGCGCCCGTATGACCTGCTGATCACCGTCTCCCTCCCCTTCGCGCCGCATCTGATCGGTTTAGACATCCGGCGTCGCTACGCTACGCTGCGCTGGATAGCCGATATGGGCGATCCATTCGCCATTTGGCCGGGCTTGCACAATAGCCACCCCCGGCGCAGCCGGCGCGACGAGGCCCGCGTGCTGAGGGAGGCCGATTGCGTGACCCTTACCACCCCCGCCCTCGCCCGCGCCCTCGAAACGACCTATGGCTCTGAGGCGATCCGTTCCGTACGCGTGATCCCTCCGCTGCTACACCCCGCGCCGTCGGAGCAAGAGGCAGCGCAGCGGACCATGGCTGGGAGCGGCCATAGGGAGCGGGTCTTGCAGTTGGGCTACTTCGGCGCTTTTTACAAACCCATTCGCACGCCCGACGCCCTGTTGCGCTACCTCGACGCTGCCCGCCAGGCCGGACAGCCTTGCATGCTACACCTCTATGGCGACGTGTTTCCGGAGTTCTTACCGGCGCTCAGACGCCGGCCGGATGTGGCGATACATGGCCTGCAGCCCCGCGCGGCATGCCGGGATGCCATGCGCACGATGGATTTGCTGCTCAGCGTAGGCAACGCTACGCCCTATCAACTGCCCGGCAAGTTGGTCGAATACATGGCCGCCCGAAGACCCGTGGCCCATTTTATGCAGCATGCCGAAGACCCCAGTCCCGATTTTTTTGGCGAAGGTCTCTACGTATTCGACGGCAATGCATCCGACGAAGACAATCACAAACGCTGGATCGCCCTGCTGGAGGCCGTTCGGTCGCAAAGCATACCGCCGCCGCCGCCCAAAGATCTGCGCCCCTACGAAGTAGCGGCTATGGCCGAGGCTTACCTCAACGCATGAAGCAAAGCAACCCGAAACGGCTCAACCGACGCTTCCCGGACCTGAGCCGCTCCCATTGCGACGGAAGCAGCCTGCACTACCCCATACGGTCTCATTTCACCTGTTCGACGGCATACAATTGGTACATGAAATTGTTGACGTCGGAGTCGTTGAGGATGAATACGCCCTGTAAGGTCACAAAATCGTCGGTCTTGTAGCGCTTGGGGGATTTGGCGAACTTGAGACCGGCAATCGTTTCGGGGCCGGCGCCGCCACAGAAAAAACATGCGGCATAGGGATACCTGCTCAGGGCATATACGCCTACGTCAAGCGGGATCATATAACCCTTGATGGCTACCTTTTGATGGTTGAGGGCTTTCAATTTTGCGCCAAAAACCGGATAATCGAAATACTGCTCGTACTCTTCGTTGTACTTTTTCTTGTATTTTACATCGGCCAGCGCCTCCCAGCTTAGCTCGACGGGGTCGTCGGGAGCCGCCATCCGCGCAGCGGCTGTGTGCAGGAGTTTCTGATCCGCCTCATCCGCCCAATCCGACGCGTGCATCGAGGACGTATCGTCTATGTCCGCAATCTCAATGATATCGGGATCATCCTCGTATTCAAATAGGAGCGTATCCTCCGGCGCAGCGTCAATCTTGGTTTGCAAAAATACGTTTAGCGTATCGTTGGCGCCCTTACTGTGACTGCAAAATCGGGAAAAGTCGCTCCACGAAAGCAACAAAACGACAACCCCAATCGCGATATATACACGAAAATTACTCATTGGATAGCGTTTTTGAAATATCGATGCGATATACTTTCCATGCAGGGATCAGGGCGGCCAACAAGCCTATGACCATCGTAAGCAAAAGAAGCCAACCCTCGCCAGACCAATTGAATCCAAACGCATCCAGCGCGAAGCGATACTCCCGCTCGGCGGCGCGAGAAATCAACCACAAGGCTAAGCGACTAATCGCTATACCGCTCAAAAATCCCGCCAGACACAGCCAAAGACTCTCCAGCAGCATCAGCCACGCCAATTGCGCGCGGCTGCCGCCCAAAGCGCGCATCAACGCCAATTCGTAGCGGCGCTCTTTCAGGGTGTTGAACAGGGCGACAAACACGCTGAGCGCGGCAAGCCCCATGATCGCCCAACCCAGGTACCGGAGCGCTTCGATGCCAATACCCAAAAGCGAAAAAATGCGGTTTACTTCCACCGCCGGGGAGGCCAGTTGCATATTGGTCTGATCGGCTACCAGACGCGGCCACTGAATTACGGCCATAGGATTGCGAAATTTGAAGAGCACGGCCGTAATTTCGCGGCTTGCAGACGCTTCAGACCCATGCGCGTGTTCGAGATCATGGTTGTGCTCATGCGCGTGATTATGGTCGTGCTCATGTTCGTGGTCGTGTTCGTGCTCATGCGCTTGATCATGGTCGTGCATGGCCCACACGCTTTCTATGCTACACAAGATCAGGTTGTCAAGAGCGGCGCCGCTGGGGGACAGGATACCCACTACCCGGTAGGCGTGTTCGCGGTGCTCCTCGCCTTCGGCAGAAGACCCGTGGGCGCCGAAGAACTCCGCCCCCAAGGCAAGCTGGGTTTTGAGCGCCAATTTGGCCCCGATGACGACTTCAAAATTTTGCTCAAAAATGCGCCCCTGCGCTACCTTAGCTTTGTATTTTTGCAAATAACGCGCATCGGAGCCGACGATCGGGAAGCCGCGGTAGTTGTCGCCGTAGGCCAAGGGGATTGCCATATCAACCATCGGATTTTTCATCCATTTCTGCGCTTCGTTGTAATCGATATTGCCCGTCGGGCTATCCAGATGATACACGGCCGAGAGGATAAGCTGTAGCGGGCTGCCTTTGGCGCCCATCACCAGATCGACGCCTCGAATGCTGGCCTCAAATTTCTGCTGAAATTGCGACTGTAACAAAATAAGCAGCGAGATAATCGCCACGCTGGCCGTCAGAAGCGACCAACTCAGCGCAGCTTGCAGGGGTCGGTGCAGGATATTTTTTATCGCAATAGATGCAATCATGTCAGTTCAATCTTTTGGTGAAAGAGCTGCTTCAGGCGCTGGTCATGCGTGACAATGATCAGCGCGGCGCCTGCGCTTTGGGCTTGCGCGCTCAACAAATCGGCTGCAAGGCGTGCGTTTTTGTCGTCGAGACTGGACGTTGGTTCGTCGGCGAGCAAAACGGAGGGTTCGTTGATCAATGCGCGGGCGATGGCTGCGCGTTGTTGCTGCCCTACGCTGAGCGCGGCGGGCTTTTTGTGCGCCTGCTCTGCTATGCCAAGTTGATCGAGTAGGCGCAGCGCCTTATCTTTTTCCTTGCGATTGCCTGCGAGCCAGGCTGCCAGCAAGAGGTTTTCGAGGATGCTGAGCGACGCTACCAGATGCGGCTGCTGAAAAACGATACCGATATGTCGGCCGCGAAACTGATCCAAGTCCCGACCCTCCAATTGGGTTAAATCGGTCTCGCGCACGCGCACAGAACCGGCATGCGGCTTACGGAGGCCGGCCAGCAGGTGAAGCAGCGTGGTTTTGCCGGTTCCAGACTCGCCGCAAATCAGGAGCGTGTCGCCCCCTTCACAGCGCAAATCGGGGAAGACAAAAGCGGCGGTATCGCCATATGCAAATCGAATATTCGTAGCGCTGATCATGACTTGTGGGGGTTGCATTGGCGACAATAACGCCAGTTGAGCAAGTGCGAGACGGCCAGTCCTACCGCGGCCAATATCATAGCGTGGTGGGCGCCTTCGAACCAGTACTCTAAAAATAATCCGCCGGCCAACAAGACAAAACACGTCCACATCATGATTTTCACCCAGCGACGGGAGCAGTGTCCGGAAGCCAGCCATACGGCCAGCGCGCTAAAGGCCAGGAATAGGTAGTCGTAGTTGAAACCCGTCGTCTTATCGCAACAGCCTGCATGGGCCGCACAGCGGTCAGATTGCAGCCATATCGTCAAAATAAAAGGCATCAACAGACAATGCACGAGGCAAAGGCCGGATGCGGCAATGCCAATCTGGTCGGCGTATCTGTGTAAAAAAACTCGCATACAGTTGATTACAGTGTTTTTTTTTTGTTTAAATTAAGCGCCATTCAGCGGTTCTGAGGCGTCGGGATTCAACACGCGCCGCTTAGCCTTTCGGCCGTTAATATCCCCAAGATGGCAGTTGGGCCGGTCGCCGCTGAGATCCGAATATCAAAATAAATCGCCGGTGTTTGACCATCGTCAGATGGCGACGCTTGAAAAATCAATTAGGAAAAGGATCCTCAAAGGCCTCGCCTTCCCGCCACAACTCCACCTCCCAATCGCGCAGCAAGCAACGGTTCAAATCCGCCAAAATACGATCCTTGTCCATATCCTGCCCGATGAAAACCAACTCATTCTTCCGGTCGCCCCAGATCGGCGACCAGCGCTTTTGTAGATTGTCGAAATTGGCGTGAAACTCTGGCATCAGTTCCCGCTCATCAGGTGGAATAGCCGCCCACCACGAGCCAACGGGGTCGTAACGCAAAGAGCCGCCTGCCTGCGACCAAAACAACGCGTCATTAGGTCGGCTGGCCAGCCAAAAGAACCCTTTAGAGCGAACGATATTATGCGGAAAATATTCGTTGATCCAACGCCAGAAACGCTTGGGGTGGAACGGACGCTGGTCATAGAACACCATCGACGAAAAACCGTACTCCTCCGTCTCGGGCGTATGCTGCCCGTTTTTGGCCAACTCCGCAATCCAGCCCGCCGAGTTTTGCGCCTTTTCGAAATCGAACCGCCCCGTGTTCATAATCTCCTTAGCGGCCACTTGGCCGTGGCGGGTGGCGATAATACGCGCCGAGGGGTTGAGCCGGTGGAGTAAGGCGACCAATTCCTCGAGTTGCGCCTGGGTTACCAGATCCGCTTTGTTAACCACAATCACGTCCGCAAACTCCACCTGATCCGTCAGCAGATTCACCAAGGGGCGCGTATCCTCCGCGTCGTTGCCCACGTTTCGGTCGCTGAGCCGATCTGCCGAACCAAAATCGCGCGGAAAATTGAAGGCGTCCACCACCGTGACCATGGTATCGATATAACTCCATCGGGCGAGGTCAACCAAGCCGTCCTCGCTGGCAAAATGCCAGGTTTGGGCCACCGGCACAGGCTCCGAAATACCCGTGCTTTCGATCAGCAGGTAATCAAATCGCCCCTCGCGCGCCAACTTTTCGACCTCGATCATCAAGTCCTCGCGCAGCGTGCAACAGATACAACCATTGGACATCTCGACCATCTTCTCCTCCGTCCGGGACAAAGTGGCGCCCTGTTCGACGAGTTGAGCGTCGATATTCACTTCGCTCATGTCATTTACGATGACCGCTACTTTCAGCCCCTCCTTGTTGTTCAAAACGTGATTGAGCAAGGTCGTTTTGCCCGCTCCAAGAAATCCCGACAATACAGTTACGGGAAGTTTATTTATTTTTTGCATGAAAAAATGTGAGTTTCGTCGCTCTCGCAACGACAAGCGACCGACCATGAAAAACTGCCGCTCAGTGAAAAGCGCAACACCGACCAAGGATCGCCCGATCTACGCAGGCGCTTACCAAAAGCCCTGGCCGGGTTAGGCCTCTGAGACGACATGCGCGCAAGCAGGCAACCATAGCGCCTGTGCGACAACCTCAAACCAAAGCCCGCAAAAAAACTTTTTACGAAAAAATCAAAACGGACGATAGCCCTCCGTCCACAAGGAAGCCAAAGGGCGGGGCGCGGGGCTGGCGGGTAGCGGTAGCGGCTTCAGCGCAAAAAACCGATTCGCCAACGCCCGGTTTCGCATTCTCAAATCCGTCTAAGAGCGCCGTAAAAACCGGTATGCCGGATACCTCAACCGCCGTCGGCGACAGATAGCAAAGCAAGCAATCGGAGTCGCACTGGGCATCGCCCGAAACGGGCTTGCCGCCTGAATCATGGCGTTCGCAAGAGGATCCGTCGTGCCGGTGCTGCGGCGAAAAACCGTAATGCGCAATCCACGACAACCCAAAAAGCACATAAACGCCCAAAAGCGTCCAGGCAAAATTTCGGGTTAATCTTGGCTTACACATTTTTTCGATTGGTGGCGCGTCCACGCATCGAAACGTACGAAAAGCACGCTTCGGCACAGAAAAGAACAGAAAGAAACTAAATCAAAACGCAAAACCTCCGGATTTTGTTGCAGCACCCACAGCACAATGCGGCAAAAGCCAAAAGCAAAACACAGCCGCTAACAACTAACAACTAACAACTAACAACTAACAACTAACAACTAACAACTAACAACTAACAACTAACAACTATCTTTGCCGCATGCTGACGCCTCGAGTCATTTACGAAGACAACCATTTACTGGCGATCGATAAGCCGCCCGGGTTCCTGGTGCAAGGCGACCACACTGGCGACCGCACACTGACGGACTGGGCGCGCGAATACCTCAAGGTACGTTATGACAAACCCGGCGAGGTATTCGCCCACCCGACGCACCGCATAGACCGGCCCGTAAGCGGCGCGGTACTTTTTGCCCGCACGAGTAAAGCCTTGGAGCGACTCAATGCGGCTTTTCGGGAACGGCAAGTCCAGAAAACGTACGCTGCGCTCACCCTCGCCCCGCCCTCCCTACCCGCTGCGACGCTGCGCCATTTTTTACTCAAAGACGAAAAACGCAACCTGACAAGCGCTTTCTCCTATCCCAAGCCCGGCGCCAAAGAGGCCATTCTGGACTACGAAACCGTCGGGCCACG
Organism: Saprospiraceae bacterium; assembly: GCA_046296435.1. Lineage (GTDB taxonomy): Bacteria > Bacteroidota > Bacteroidia > Chitinophagales > Saprospiraceae > M3007. Next base: position 17,526 of record JBKBLI010000062.1, read on the forward strand.
CGGCAATTACTGGCTGCTGTACATCAAGCCTCATACCGGTCGCCCACACCAGATTCGGGCGCAATTGGGCGCCATCGGAGCGCCCATCGTCGGCGATCTGAAGTATGGGGCTGATCAGCCCCTACCCGACGCATCCATACGTCTGCACAGCATGGCCCTCGAACTGACACATCCGGTGCGCAAGGAACCGATCCGCATCTTTTGCGAACCGCCTTGGCTGATTTCCTGACCAAATGTCCCGGAGAGGCGTTAAGTTTGCAAACCGTTTTACGTTTTCAATCCAATCTTATGCGACCATCCATTTTCCTGTTTCTGCTACTCGCCCTTGCATCCCATCCGCTTTTTTCCCAAAAAAAGAAACCCGCCCCTGCGCCCCCTGAGCCCCCGGCAGCCATCAGTCAGAGTCTCTACGAATCGGTACAATGGCGCTGCGTAGGTCCCTGGCGTGGCGGACGCTGCGCAGCCGTGACGGGCGTGCCCGGCAAGCCCAACCTGTACTACTTCGGTAGCACCGGCGGAGGCGTATGGCGCACCACCGACGGGGGCAACACCTGGCACAACATCAGCGACGGCTTTTTCGGCGGCTCCATCGGCGCGGTGGCCGTTAGCGCGTCCGATCCGAACGTGATTTACGTGGGCGGCGGCGAAAAAACCGTGCGCGGCAACGTATCCGCCGGCGACGGCCTGTGGCGCTCCGACGACGGCGGCAAAACCTGGAAACACATGGGCCTGACGCGCTCGCGCCACATCCCCCGCATCCGCATACACCCCCGCAACCCAGATCTGGTCTATGCCGCCGTACTGGGCGACCTGTTTCAATCCGACACGGCGCGCGGCGTATATCGAAGCGCCGACGGCGGCCATACCTGGAAAAAAATACTCTATGCCAGCGCCGACGCCGGGGCCATCGACCTGATCCTCGACCCCAACAACCCGCGCATCCTCTACGCCAGCACCTGGCGCGTGCGCCGCACGCCCTATAGCCTGGAGAGCGGGGGTGAAGGGTCGGCCCTTTGGAAAAGCGTGGACGGCGGCGACACATGGACCAATATTAGCGCCAACAAGGGCCTGCCCAAAGGCGTATGGGGCATCTCTGGCGTGGCCGTGTCGCCGCTCAACTCCGATCGGGTATGGGCCATCATCGAAAACGAAAAAGGCGGCGTCTATCGCTCCGACGACGGCGGCAAAACCTGGCGCCTGCTCAACGCTGACCGCAACCTGCGCCAACGCGCCTGGTACTACACGCGCATCTATGCCGACACAAAGGACGAAAACACCGTCTATGTCGTCAACGTAAGCTACCACAAATCAACCGACGGCGGCGCAAACTTCAAAGCCTTCAACGCCAATCACGGCGATCACCACGACCTATGGATCGCGCCCGAAGACAACCAACGCATGATCATCGGCGACGACGGCGGCGCCGAGGTCAGCTTCGACGGCGGCGCCAACTGGAGCACCTATCACAACCAGCCCACCGCGCAATTTTACAGGGTCGTCACCGACAACCACTTCCCCTACCGCATCTACGGCGCGCAGCAGGACAACACCACCCTGCGCATCCTGCACCGCAGCGATGCCGGCCAGATCAACGAAAAGCACTGGGAGGAAACCGCCGGCGGCGAAAGCGGGCACATCGCCATCGACCCAACCGACAACGACATCGTCTATGGCGGCAGTTATGGCGGCCTCCTGACCCGCAAAAACCACCGGACAGGCCAGACCCAGGCCATCAACGTATGGCCCGACAACCCCATGGGGCATGGCGCCGAGGGCATGAGATACCGCTTTCAGTGGAACTTCCCCATCTTCTTCTCGCCCCATGACCCCCGCAAACTGTACGCCGCCTCCAACCACCTGCACGTCACCTACGACAGGGGCCACAGTTGGCAGATTATCAGCCCCGACCTCACCCGCAACGA
>JBKBLI010000063.1:0-1804 GCA_046296435.1 Saprospiraceae bacterium
ACGGCTTCGGTCACTGCGAGCCTCAGCGACCTTGGCGGCCCTAATGTACAAGCGAGTGTACTTAAGCAGCCAGATTGCGGACAAAACAACGGCGAAATTCAGATCAATGCCAGTGCCGGACAGCCTCCTTACGCTTACAGCATAGATGGGACCAACTACCAGACACAGCCCGTAATCGGCAATTTAGGACCGGGGGACTACATCATTTGGGTTCGAGATGCATTGGGTTGTGTTGGCAATTTTGGCATTAAGCTCAATGATCCTTTGGTTACTCTGCCACCTGCAGCCATTTCGGTCAATCAATCGGTGGGGTGTAGCAACAGCACCTTTGTCCTGACAGGCAACTTGCCCGCCGGACTGACAGGCGTTTGGAGTTCCGACGAGATTATGCTTGTCGCCCCTGAACAAGCGGTATTGCAACTCGCCAATCTAGCGCCTGGCGACTATGTGCTCAACTGGACCCTCAGTTCTACAGGTTGTCCCGCTTACAGCGTAGCCTCTGCAACAATCACCGTACAGCCGCCGCCAACGGCCAATAACGACGGCACATTTCAAACCGATCCCGGGTTTTCGACGATGTCGCAGCCGTTGTTGAATGACGTATATTCGTCTCCGGTATCTGTACGAATTTTGAAAACGCCACAGAAAGGCTCCGCTTTTTTTGATCAGCAGCAGCGATTGATCTATCAACCCAATCCCAACGCTGCTGGAATAGACAGCCTAAGCTACGAAATATGCCTTCTGCAATGCCAGTCCGTTTGCGACACTGCCTGGGTATTGTTCAATAACGGGATTCCGGATGATCCCTGTTTTTTGCCCGGCGACACATCCAACATCCTGACAAACGGCCTGACGCCCAATGGCGACGGCATCAACGACAATCTGGTATTCAGGGTTGTCAGCATTGAGGAGTGCCAGATAAACCACGCCAAAGGCGAAATCATCATTTACAATCGCTGGGGGGATATTGTTTACGAGGCATCCCCTTACAACAACGATTGGAGCGGAACCAATCGCAAAGGGGAGGCTTTGCCGCCTGGAGTCTATTATTTCATATTGCGCATTACGCTGGACAAAGTATATACGCAATTCGGAAGCGTCATACTCATCAGGTAGCTTTGCTTGTATATAATCTACGAAGCCGGCCGTAGCCGGCGCCCGCCTCCCGTACACCCGTTCTATTGCCGGATCTGCAAAGCGACGGCGTTTTTTTGCCGCGCACGACTCCTTGCGTGCCTCCCATCTTTTTTTTCGAAAAAGCATGGGATCTGAAGTCCGCAGATACTGGGCTTTCCTTGTTTTTATCTTTTTTTAGAAAAAAATTGTGCAGGGAGCTTGATCAAAATCCGTCGCAACGCTGCCCCCGGTAAAGGGAGGATGCGTAAAGCGCGCGATCAAATCGGAAGTTCTAAGCCCGTCAACCTACCTTCTGGCAAGCGATGAATTACAGGGTCAAATTCATGAAATACCCATTCGCTTTTCCGGTCGGCCGGAAGGAAAACCATTTTTCTCAAAAAATAATGCCGGCGAACCCCAAAAACTACACGGACGGACCGGTAACATTATGCCCGGCAAGCGATATTCAGCAAAAAAAAGAAGATCGTGAAACACATGCGTATCATCACAGTACTGGTCTGCATTTTGATATCCGGATTGCCTAACGCTTATGCGCAAAAAAAGGAAAGCCTTGACAAAGCTTACAACCTAAGCGTAGGCGTGCGAAAAACCTTCAAAATTGACAAAAAAAACTCAGTTGACCTCCGACAGCAATTCCAGTTTAGTCCTCGGATCCGAAAGCCGGAAT
>JBKBLI010000063.1:1814-18710 GCA_046296435.1 Saprospiraceae bacterium
AAGACGGTTTCTGGCCGATACCTGATCGACGCCCTCAAAACGACGATGACGACGATGACGACGATGATGACGACGACGACGATGACGACGATGACGACGGTAATGGTAATGGTAATGGCAATGGTAATGGCGGCGGCGGTTCGACGAATAATCCAATCAAGGAATTAAACGACAACCCGCTTGATATCAAATTGAGTTGGCGCAGCAATACTGCGGCTCAGTACAACTTAAGCATAGTTCGCTGGCTTAGGGTCTCGCAAAGCTACACCTTGTTTTACGGGGAGAAGGAGTTCAGGCACACGTTGCGCAGCGATTTAGACTATCGCCCTGTGCGGCACTGGCACAAGAAACCCAAATTCGAGATTGCACTGCGCGGGCAGCTACAGCATCTGGGCCGCGAGCGCAAGGGGCAGTTTGAATGGGCGCGCACTGTAGTTCCACGCGCCGACCTGATCTGGGTTATTAAAAAGGATCATCAGTTGACTTTATCTAATTCATATAACGGGAATTGGAGAAAGGAATTTTTTGAATTTGATCGCTGGCGTTTAGGGCTAAACATGAACTTCGTTTACAAGAAGATGCATCGATTTTCGATTGGCGCTCAATATCAGGAGCGTATGAACAGCAAGAAAAAGAAACCCATTGTAGGCTATGGTTTGAGCTATGAAGTGCGTCTGCAGTGATAATCAGTTAAAAAGAAATATATGTTACGCGCTCTTGCAAACACATGGCAAAAATTAATGCCGGTTCAGGATTTTCTGGCTGTCCGGCGCAGGCAGATAGCGCTGGCCCTTATGCTTGAGTTGTGCGCCAATATATGTGCCATTGTATTAGCATTCGCTTTGGCGCAGGGTTTGGCAGGGGTATTTGGCTATCAATCTTTTCGCGCGCGGATGTTGGGGCTATCGGGCGCTGCGGCTGAGGTTTGGATAGCGGCTGCTTTGGTTTTGGCTTTGGGTCGGCTGGGGTTTGACATGTTGCGATTTCGCTATCGCAACGCGCTGAGCGAAGAGTTGGTCTTGGACTTGCGCATGCGGCTTTTTTCCGCTTATATGAACGACGAAAAAAAAGAGGACATAAGAATGGGCGCGGCTTTGTTGCGATTTGGGGGCGACATGGGCATGGCGCGCCAGCTATTGTCACAAGGCATTTTACAGGCGGCGGCTGACATTACCCTGATTGTCGGCGGTATTGTCCTGATCTGCTTGCTCGACATGCGCCTGGGCATGGCCTTGACCGGTTTGTTGTTTCTGTTTTTTGCGGCGTTGTACCTGTTATTTGGCCGGTTGGGTCTTGTAGTCAAGGAGGCCCATAATCGGCAAGCATCGCTTTTGGCCTATGTACATGGCGCCTTGACCGGTTTGGAGTCCATACGAACGCTCAACCGAGAGACGCGGGCTATTCGCCAATTCGAAGGCAAAGCGCTGCGATTACGAGATGCTCAGCAGCAAGCGCGCAACTTAGATGCTTGGGTTAAGGCCTCAGCCCGCTTCGCATCTTATGCTTTGCTGATCGGGGTCATCGTCTATGGCCACAATCGGCTTGCAACACCGGATGTTTTGTTCGTGGCTGCGCTCGTAGCTTTAAGCTGGCGCGCTCCGTTGGCGCGATTATTGCGCGTTGGCGCGATTTGGGAAAAAGGCCTCATTGCACTGAAAAAATTCGATCGTCCGGAAAGCAACGCCCAAGCCGAAATGGTGAAAATTTCGCCTGCCGAGCCTTTTCGTCTGGAGGTCATGATCGACAACGAACATTCGCTGCCTTCTTTCGAGATCAAAAACAACGAGCGACTGTGCATAGTGGCCCCTGCCGGCAGCGGTAAAACTACCCTTGTTCGCAATCTGAGCAGAGTGGCGGCAACTCCGGGTATTGACGTCTTTTGGAATGACTTGCCGGCAGCCGAATACGCACCGCGTCAATTGCGAAAAATGATTGCGTTCGTTTCTGACGCATTCCCCTTGACGGGCTTGACGCTGCTCGACGCCCTGCGGACCAACTCCAACGCGGCGGCCAGTCGCGCCGCCGCCGCTTGCTTTGCCGAGTGGCAGGAAAGATTTCCGATGTTGGAGAAATTGCGCCCCGAAATGCGTCTGCGCGATTTACAACACAATCTGAGCGCTACGCAATGCCAATTGCTCCAATTCGTTCGCGCTGATCTGAGCGGCCGACCATTGGTCGTTTTAGACAATCCAATGAACGGGCTAGATGACGCGGCGAGTCGTCTCCTATTTGATTTTTTAGAAAAAAAATGGGCAGACCGGGCCATTATTCTTTTAAGCAGTACCGCCAAATGGGAAAAAATAATCGAACACAACAATGAATCCTGGACTTGGGTAAAAAAAGAGGCTTCGCTCAAGGTAACTATTTTCAGGTGATACGATAGAGGGTTGTTTCCTTCATCAAATAATTTCTCAAACATGTTTCACAAAATTCTTCACACCCAACTGGCTGGCGCATTTTTGGCATTTGCGCTCTTGCTATGCGCCTTGCCAGCCCAAACTCTCGCGCAGGGATGCTCTCAGCCTTCCAACCTCAACGCCCAGAATCTCTCGCCCACCTCTGTGCAATTGAGCTGGTCGGCTATCCAGGGCGCCACCAGTTACACCGTACAGTATCGCGTCCAGAACACTACAAACTGGACGACCGTGGCGAACGTTAGCGGCACGACCACCACGCTGACCGGACTGCTGCCCTCCACCACCTACCAGTGGCGCGTCAAGGCCAGTTGCTCTACCTATTCGAGCATCGCAGTATTCAACACCGGAGGCTCGGGCAACAACTCCTCCTGCTCCCAGCCCTCCAACCTCAACGCCCAGAACCTCTCGTCCACCTCTGTGCAATTGAGCTGGTCGGCCATTCAGGGCGCTTTCGACTACACCGTACAGTATCGCGTCCAGAACACTACAAACTGGACGACCGTGGCGAACATCAGCGGCACGACCACCACGCTGACCGGACTGCTGCCCTCCACCACCTACCAGTGGCGCGTCAAGGCCAGTTGCTCTACCTATTCGAGCATCGCAGTATTCAACACCGGAGGCTCGGGCAACAACTCCTCCTGCTCCCAGCCCTCCAACCTCAACGCCCAGAACCTCTCGTCCACCTCTGTGCAATTGAGCTGGTCGGCCATTCAGGGCGCTTTCGACTACACCGTACAGTATCGCGTCCAGAACACTACAAACTGGACGACCGTGGCGAACATCAGCGGCACGACCACCACGCTGACCGGACTGCTGCCCTCCACCACCTACCAGTGGCGCGTCAAGGCCAGTTGCTCTACTTATTCGAGCATTGCGACATTTTCGACAGGAGGCGCAGGCGGCGGCGGCGGCACAAGTTGCTCGGCTCCTTCCAATACCAACACCGACTGGGTTTTGCCCACCTCGGCAGGCGTTAGCTGGGAGCCGCAGAACGGGGCCTCAAGTTATACGGTACAATACCGCATGGCTAATAGCCAAAGCTACATCACCGTTGGAACGTTCGCGGTCGCACAGGCAACAATTACAGGCCTGACGCCCGGAACAGAGTACGTATGGCGCGTCAAAGCCAACTGCTCGCCATGGGGTAGCGACGTGCAGTTCTACACGCCCGTTAGCATAACTGCCGGAGCATCGTCCGATGCACGCAGCACAGACAACCTACCGCCTGTGGCGGAACTTTTCCCCAATCCGGCATATGGCGAGACTTTCCAGATCGCCACAACGGTACCCGACGTACAAGTAGCCGTGTTTGACGCCTCTGGTCGCATGCGCATTTCTCAGACGCTTGGCGCCCCGGGAGCGCACCCGATCAACGCCTCAGATCTGAGTCATGGCTTATACTTTGTGCGCTTGAATGCTCCCGACGGTCGCATCAGCACATTGAAAATCATCCTGGCGAGGTAATTCGTCTCTCTACGCTTTAATCTGGTTCGCAGACCTGAGCAACCGCACAAAAGGTGCGGCGCTCAGGTTTTTTTATTTGGCCGCGTACCTAACGCAGCTTTTTGGGCAGTTTTTGACGCCTCGCTCACCCTAAGCTTACGGCAATCTGACGTTTGCCATCTCAGCCATGCCTCCTTCCTTTTTTGACTCCGGGGACAAGGCAGTATCGCGGCGACGCCCCCGATCTGAGGGTCTTGTCTTTTATTTCCAAAAAAAATCCGATTTTCGCCCCGAAACGTTTGGCCAAATCGGAAAGCCGCCGTACCTTTGCGCTCCGTTTTTAAAAAGGCATTTTAAATTCACCACACGCGATGAAACGTACCTATCAGCCCTCGCGCCGCGCGCGCAAGAACAAGCACGGATTCCGCGAGCGCATGGCCTCTAAAAATGGCCGCAAACTGCTGGCCCGCCGCCGCAAGCAGGGGCGCTGGAAACTCACTGTGTCCGACGAGCGACGCCTGAAATAAGCGGGCTTCATGCGCCGGCGCCCGCAAGCGAGTCCCCCCGCGCGCCAGTCCCCTATCGGCTTTTTCGCGAAGCGCCGCTTCAGCGCAAAATACAAGCCGGATCTGAGGCACGTGCGGTTTCGAAGCGCCGCCTAAGGCGCGCAGATCCTTTCGCCATACAGGGCTTAGCCTCCTGATAAGTCAGAACTTCCGGCTCGACAAGCGCTCGCGCCGGAAGTTTTGTATTTTTAGCCATGAGCAAGTCGCAAATTCGCCATACCTTTGTTCGCGAAGAGCGCCTGAAGAGCCGCAAGCTGATTGCCCGGCTGTTCGAACGCGCCGGACGCGCGTATTTGGCGTACCCCATTCGCGTGGCCTGGTCGCCAAGCGAACCTACGCCCAACGCCTTTCCGGCGCAAGCGGCGTTTTCGGTCTCTAAGCGCGCCTTCCGCAAGGCGACGCAGCGCAACAGGATCAAAAGGCTCATGCGGGAAGCGTGGCGAATCCACAAACACACCTTGTATGAGCGCCTCGCGGGCCAACCCTGCAGCGCAGCCCTGATGCTCATATACGTAGCCAAAGAGGAGTTGAGTTGGAACGAAATTGAAGCCGGCGTCAAAAAACTGATACAAAAATTCCCTGTAGAAACGCTCTGCCAGCCATGATTATACCCATAGGGGACGACAATATCAAACACGGCCACCGGCCTGTGTTCAGCTATCTGCTACTGATCGCCAACGCCGGTATCTTCCTCTGGCATTGGAACGAAGGCCCCGACTTTGGCCGCTATCTGTATCAGGAATACGGGATCATACCCTCCGAATTGTTACAAAACGGCAACGCCGAAGTCCTGCTCACCTCCGCCTTCCTGCACGGCGGCTGGATGCACTTGCTGGGCAATTTGCTGTTTCTCTGGATTTTTGCCGACAACATTGAGGCCGTGGTTGGCAACTTTCGCTTCATCCTGTTTTATATAGCAGGCGCGGCTATTGCGGGACTCATCCAGGTATTCACCAACCCGATGAGCGACATTCCGATCATCGGCGCTAGCGGTGCGATTTCAGCCGTTATGGGCGCCTATTTGGTTATGTTTCCACATTCGCGGGTGCGCCTCCTGTTTTTCATTTTTTCGTTTTACGTGCCTGCCTTCCTGTTTCTTGTCTTTTGGATCGGGCAGCAAATCATGTCCGGCATGGCCGAATTCGGAGCCGCCGGCGGCGGCGTAGCCTGGTGGGCGCACATCGGCGGCTTTTTCTTTGGCGTGTGGCGCGGCTGGCGTTGGCGGCACAGCCTGGCATGGGCTGATTGACCTCCCGGCAGGGCCTCCACTCGCTTTTTTTTCATAAAAAAACGGGCCAGCGCGTAGGGCGGGGCATGCCCGGCTACACGACGAGGCGAGAAGCGCCAAAACGGATGGCGCTTACAGCGCAACATACACAATCGCCGGTCGAAAAAAACCAGAATTTTTTGGATAATTCACAAACGGCTACCTTGCAGAAAAATTAAGGATAATTGAACCGAGGAAAGACTCCCTGCCGATCGGCCCAATACCCGAAGCATACCGAAAAACAGCGGAAGATTGCGACCGGAAAACTTTCGATTTCCGTCGCGCACGGCAATCCTTTTGCACTTTTTTGCGTTTTGCTTTTTTAAGAAAAGATCGTAAAGTATGCGCCATTTTATCCTGACTTTGTTATTTGTCGCTTGTGCGTTTGGGCAGGCGCGAGCGGCATTCATGTTGCTGCCCATGGACGAAAAAGCCCAGCGAGACCATTTGAAGGCTTACGGAATAACGTATTGGGTGCTGTCCAACGGCGTCGAAGCCTACTGGCTGCTCAACTACCGCGGCGGGAGTTTTGCCTTCCCTTACACTACGGTATTCGAAAAAGAGTGCAAGACGCGCGGAGTGGTTTTTGAGGTGATATCCGACGCCCAATTTGCAGCCATACAGAACGAGATCCTCAATCCCGAGGTCAATATGGACGTGATCAAGCTCGAAAAAGCGCCCAGAATAGCCGTTTACTCGCCCGACAAAAACGAAAAAGGCGAAAAAATCCAACCTTGGGACGATGCCGTGACCTTGGTGCTCACTTACGCCGAGATCCCCTACGACGTTTTGTATGACACCGAAGTTCTGAGCAACAAACTGCCCGAATACGACTGGCTGCACCTGCACCACGAGGACTTTACGGGCCAGTTTGGCCGTTTTTACGCCAGCTACAGCAGCCAGCCATGGTACCGCGACCACGTGCGCATGATGGAAAAACTGGCCCGCGACAACGGCTTCAGTAAGGTAAGCCATCTCAAATTGGCCGTAGCCCTCAAGATCAAAGAGTACGTGATGGGCGGCGGGTTTATGTTCGCCATGTGCTCGGCTACCGACACCTACGACATTGCCCTGGCCGCCGAAGGCGTGGACATCTGCGCCGAGATGTACGACGGCGACCCCGCCGACCCCAACGCCAATAACAAGCTCGACTTCTCCAAAACCTTCGCGTTTCACAATTTTCAGTTGATCCGCGATCCTCTGGTCTATGAGCACTCTACAATCGACAACAACATGGGCCGCAACGTCAATCCCGAACAAGACTACTTTTCGCTGTTCGACTTTTCGGCCAAATGGGATCCTGTGCCCACCATGCTCACCCAAAACCACACCCGAACCGTCAAAGGATTCATGGGACAGAGCACCGCTTTTCTGAAAAAATACATCAAACCCCAAGTGCTCATCCTCGGCGAAAACAAAGCGGCCGGCGAATGCCGATACATACACAACGCCTACGGATACGGATTTTGGACCTTCTATGGCGGCCACGATCCGGAGGATTACCGTCACTACGTGGGCGATCCGCCCACAGACCTGACCCTGCATCCCAACTCGCCGGGCTACCGCCTGATCCTGAACAACATCCTGTTCCCTGCCGCCAAGAAAAAGCACCAAAAAACCTGAACGCACATGGTTTACGCATTCCAGGGCGTTGTGCCTGTGGTGCATGAGAGCAGTTTTGTGCACCCACAAGCGGCAGTGACAGGTCAGGTCATCATCGGTCGCCATGTCTATATCGGCCCTGGAGCGGCCATCAGAGGCGATTGGGGGCGCATCGTAATCGAAGACGGCTGCAACGTCCAAGAAAACTGCACCATCCACATGTTCCCCGGCGCGACGGCGATCCTGCGCGAAGGGGCGCATATTGGGCATGGCGCCGTGATTCACGGCGCCGCCGTGGGGCGCAATTGTCTGGTGGGCATGAACGCAGTGCTGATGGACGAGGTAGAACTCGGCGACGAGTGCATCGTCGGCGCCCTGGCGTTCATCAAAAGCGGCGAAAAAATCCCTGCACGCAGTTTAGTCGCCGGCAACCCCGGGCGCATCATCCGCGAAGTGAGCGACGAGATGATCGCCTGGAAAACCCAAGGCACCCGACTGTATCAGGCGCTCCCTGCCGAATGCGCCGCCTCGCTACATGCCTGCGAGCCGCTCGCCGACCCCACCCTCCAAGCCGCGCCCCCTCCCCTACCCGACTACGCTATCTGGAAAAAAACAAAATCCGATTAGCGCATGGATTTCAACCGCGTATTCGAGATACCCGAATATCAGGCCGCGCGATTTGCGCAGGAGGCGGCCTGCGCAGGGCGCGGAAGCGACGCATGGGAAATCTGGTCGATACAAACCCTGCTGGAGCGCCGCGACGCCCTCAGCGCCGGGATGCTTCGCCTGGGCCTCAATCCGGGCGATCGGATTGCCGTGCTCGCGCACGCGGGCAGTCCGGCCTGGCTCGCCCTCGAATACGCCATCATGCAGATTGGCGCCATTGCCGTACCCCTGCATGGCGCTGCGCGCAGCGAGGAGCTTGCAGAGATTTTGCAGGATGCTCAGCCCGCCTTCGCATGGGTGAGCCATGCCGATATGTTGGCCAAATTGCGCAGTTGCGGCGTCAGCCTTCCGCCTCTTGGCGCGCTCGCCCCCCTGGACGGCGAGCCGCTTGCAGCCCGCTGGGAAGATCTGGTCTCCGCGCCGCCCGACGAAGCGTCCCTGCGTCGGATCGGCCAAATCCGCGATACCCTCAGCCCCGACAGTCTGGCCGCCATACTCTACACTTCGGGCGCTACGGGGCAGCCCAAAGGCGTGATGCTGACCCACCGCAACATCGTCAGCAACGTCAAGTCGCTCCTCGCCGTCACGCCGCTGGAGCCGGGCATGCGCTCGCTGAGTTTCCTGCCGATCAGCCATGTTTTCGAACGCACGGTGGCGCTGACCTGCCAGGCGGCCGGCATGTGCGTGTGGTTTGCACCCGGATTGTCCGACCTGGGGCGCACCCTTCAGGAGGCGAAGCCCCATTTCTTCGCGGCCGTACCGCGCGTGCTGGAGCGATTCCTGGAGACCATCCGCGAGCAAAACGCCCAACTGCCCGCCTGGAAGCGCCGCATCGCCGGATGGGCGCTCAAATTTGGCTTGCGCTATCCAGCCGAACGGGGCATCCAGACGCCCCGCGACTGGCTGCGGCTGTGGACCGCCCGTCTGCTGGTCTTCCGCCGCCTGCGCAAACGGCTCGGCGGAGAACTCCGCGCCATTGTGGTCGGAGCCGCAGCGCTGCCCGAACATCTGGCGCGCCTGTTCGCCGCGGCAGGCATCGCCGTGCGCGAAGGCTACGGCCTCACCGAAAGCAGCCCCGTGGTTTCCTTCAACCGCTTCGAGCCGGGAGGTATGCGATTTGGAACGGTCGGCCAGCCCATCCCGGGCGTGCGGGTGCGCATCGCTCAGCCCAACGAACGCGGAGAAGGCGAAATCGAAGTATCCGGCCCCAACGTAACCCAAGGCTACTGGCGACATCCTGAAGCCACGGCGGCGCGCTTCACGCCCGACGGCTGGTTGCGCACCGGCGACCTGGGCCGCATAGAGGGCCGCAATTTCCTGCGCATCACGGGCCGGGCCTCCGAAGTGTTCAAAACCGCCTCCGGCAAATTCGTGGCGCCCGAACGCGTAGAGCAAGCCCTTCGGGCCGAGCCGCTCGTCAGCCAGTGCATGATTGCCGGACTCAACCAGAGCAGCCTGTCCGCTTTGATCGTGCCCGACTTCAACTACTTAGAGCATTGGTGCGCCCGACACCAAATCCACTGGACCGCCCCGCCCTACATGATCCTCAACCTCCGCGTCGCGCAAGCTTATCAGGCTTTGATAGACCGGCTCAACGCCCAAACCCTCGACTCCCACGAACGCATAGGCGCTTTCACCCTGCTGCACGAAGCCTGGACACCCGAAAACGGACTGCTCACGCCCACGCTCAAACTCCGCCGGCAAGCCCTCAAAGAGCGCTTCAAAACCGAATGGCGCGACATGGAGAAGCGTATCCTCGTCAAGTGAGCCGCACGCGCTTCGCTCCGATTTCTTTTTTGTCAAACATACAGAACGCCCGCGCCCTTCGCCCAAGCCCCCGTGCGCCGCGCCGCATTTGTTTTTTTTTAAAAAAAAGCAGCGTCAGCACGCCCCCATAACCGACCCACGCCCGCGCCAACTGATATGCAACGCCCGCGCGCTAAAATGACCACTTGTTTTTTATCGAAAAAAAGCGGGGCTACGTATAAAAAAGACGAGCAAAATACGCATAAACTTCGTACTTTGCAAAAAATTTCATAACGATTCACAAACATACGCATGAAACAATTCATATTGGCTTTGGCTTTCCTTTTCATGGCGCTCGCCATACAAGCGCAGCAACCCCCGCTGATCGACCGCGAAATATTTTTTGACAACCCCGAAATAGCCGGAGGCCAGATCTCGCCCGACGCCCAATGGATGACCTTCCGCAAAGTCCACAAAGGCGTGCTTAACATCTGGATCAAAGCCGCGAACGAACCCTTCGAAAAGGCGCGCCCCATCACCGCCGACACCACCAGACCCATTGCCGGATACTTCTGGACCTGGGACAGCAAACATGTGCTGTACGTACAAGATAAAGGCGGCAACGAAGATTACCACGTCTATGCCGTCAACCCCTTCGCCCCCAACGGCCCAGACGGCGTGCCGCCCGCGCGCGACCTCACCCCCTACGAAAATACCCGCGCTTACATCATGCAGGTATCCAAAAAAGAGCCCAACAAACTCTGGGTAGGCCTCAACGACCGAGACCAGTCCTGGCATGACCTCTACGAACTCGACGTAACAACCGGCGCGCGCAAATTGGTACGCCAAAACGACGACCGCCTCACAGGCTTCGACTTTGACTGGGACGAAAAGCTGCGATTCGTATCCCGCAGCCGCGACGATGGATCCACCGAATTCATGCGTGTGGACAGCGATCAACTCACCAAGGTCTATGAAGTCGGCCCGCTCGAATCGGCTTACATCGCCTCATTTACGAAAGACAATAAATTGCCCTACATGGTCACTAACAAAGGGCGCAACTTCACAGAGTTGGTACTGTTCGACCCGGCTACAGGCCAGGAAACGCCGGTGGACAAAGATCCCCTGGGTCGCGTGGACTTCGGCTCAGCCTATTTCGACGACCTGAGCCGCGAACTGATCTACACCAAATACGAAGACGAGCGCGAGCGCATCTATTTCCGCAACAAAACCTGGGAAGACGAATACAACTACCTGCGCGCGCAGTTCCCCGGTATGGAGATCTACTACGCCTCTATGGACAAAAAACAGGAAATCGCCCTCGTCGGCGCATACAGCGATACCGATCCGGGCGCTGTCTATCTGTTCGATCGCAAGACCCGCAAACTCACCTTCCAGTACCGCCCACGCCCCAAACTCAATCCCGAGTTCCTCTCGCCCATGACGCCCATCTCCTATAAGTCTTCCGACGGCCTGGAGATCCCCGCGTACCTCACGCTGCCCAAGGGCTTGGCGCCCCAAAAACTGCCCCTCATCGTCATCCCGCACGGCGGCCCCTGGGCGCGCGACGGCTGGGGCTACAACGCCTATGCGCAATTCTGGTCCAACCGCGGCTATGCCGTATTGCAGATGAACTTCCGCGGCTCTACCGGCTACGGCAAGCAATTCCTCGACGCCGGCAACCGCCAATGGGGCGATCTGATGCAAGACGACATCACCTGGGGCGTCAAACACCTGATCGCTCAAGGTATCGCCGACCCCAACCGCGTAGGCATACTCGGAGGCTCCTATGGCGGATACGCCACTTTGGCCGGCGTGACCTTTACGCCTGATCTGTACAAAGCAGCCGTAGCCATCGTGGCGCCCTCAAACCTCAATACCTTGCTGGCATCCATCCCGCCCTACTGGGAAGCCGGTCGCAAAATCTTCCACCTGCGCATGGGCGATCCGACCACGCCCGAGGGCAAAGCGCAATTAGAGCGACAGTCGCCGCTCAATCACGTCGAAAAAATCAAAACACCGCTCATGATCGTACAGGGCGCCAACGACCCCCGCGTCAAAAAGCCCGAAGCAGACCAAATCGTCGTAGCCATGCGCGACAAAGGCATCCCTGTAGAATACATCTGCGCGCCCGACGAAGGCCACGGCTTTTCGCGCCCGGTCAACAACATGGCCTATCTCGCCGCCGCCGAAAAGTTCCTCGCCAAACGCATCGGCGGACGCTATCAGGAAAGCATGACGCCCGAAGTCGCTCAGCGCCTCAAAGAAATAACGGTCGATGTCAAAACGGTCGAAAAGCCGCGCCGCGCAGACGAAGTGGCCGCCCTGAGCGCCGCCACTAAAAAAATGGAACCCATGCGCGATCTCGCAGCCGGCGAATATGAGTACAACGTCGAACTAGCCCTCGGACCCCAAAAAATGCCCATGAGCCTCAAACGCAGCGTCAAAGCCGACGGCGACAACTGGGTGATCAGCGACAACATCGAGTCGCCCATGGGAACCATGAGCGATATGAACATCCTCAAAGCCAAATCGCTCGTATGGCTCAAGCGCAAAACCCAACAAGGGCCTGTCAATATCGAAGTAACGACATACGCAGGCGGTATCAAAGCCGAAATCGCCATGCAGGGCAGCGACGACAAGCAACTGTTCGACAACAAAACAGACGAAAAAGCAGCCCCCGACGGCGCTGGCATCGATCTCTGGCTCGGCGCCATGCCGCTCGAAGTCGGGCAGACCTTCTACTTCAATACCTTCGACGTGCAGACTCAGGTACTCAAAACGCAAGAGGCCAAAGCCCTGCGCATGGAGAAGGTAAAGGTGCCCGCAGGCGAGTTTGAGGCGCTGGTCGTCGAAGTCAAAAACGCAGAAGACAGCAGCGACCCGGTCACTTACTGGCTCGCCAACGGCATGGCCGTGAAGCAAAGCGCCATCATCAGCCAAATGGGCGGCGCCGTGATGACCGTCGAACTGAAAAAATCGTCGGACGCAAAGAAGCCAAGCGGCAAAAGACCCTAAGCGACGCGATCTCTTTTCGAAAAATACAGGCGGCTACCCTCGGTGGTCGCCTGTATTTGTTTGGAGAATGACGCCTGTGCATCCGGGCGCTTATCCCGACGGCAAGGCGCGAAAGTAGCGCGCCGCAGCAAGGCCATTTTTTGAAAGTCGCCAACCGCGCGCTTTCTTTTTGAGTCTGGCGATGTGCGTGGCTGTTGGGCAGGCGATTCGTTTTTTTCCTTTTGTCCTTGATTATAGTTGTCCGCCCACGCCTTTATACTTTTCGACAAACGCAACTAACTTTTGAAAAACGCTTTGCTTTTTGGTCAGGTACTGCGGATTCAGCGGGCTCATTTTGGGCAAAAGCTCGTTGAGTTCGGTTCCGTTTTCGCTGGCATATTCTCGTTTCAACGAAGCCGCGATGTAGCGCTTGGCTGCTTCTTCGTTCAGATTTTCTTCGGCAATCAATGCTGAGGCTTCGGCTTTTTGCTTGTTTTGCGCAAATGCAAAAAACGACTCGATTACACCCGCTTTGTCCTGAAGCGCGTCAATGTCTGTTTCATTGATAAAATCAACCACCAAACTTTCTTTGGCTCTATTGCCCACGCTGGCGCGAATGGCCCTGCGTATTTCGGCAATCAAAGCGTCTTTGTCTTTGGTTTTTTTATTGTGTTCAAAGATGAGTTCGAGGATATAATCTAAGTTTATTTCCAGCGATTTGAGCAAGTCCACCTCAAACGCCACATCGTCCCAATCAACGGTTGATTTTTCTGGCTCCGCGCCGCTTTTTTCTCGTCTGAGCCAATCGCGTATATCGTTGTAAGCGGAGCGGTAATCCTGCACGGTTCTGTCGTTGAGCACTTCAACTTGTTGCATGGCGGCAATGTCCTCATCTGTCACAAAATGAGCTGTTTTAAATGCTTCTACCGCCTCAGGGTTGTTGGGGTCGATGGCTTGAAACGCTTTGAGATAGTTAAATTCGTCGTAGTTCTGGAGTATGTTTTCTACCCGCAGATATTCTCCGAATAGCTTGGCAAATTCCTTTTTATCGCTTTCTTTGACGATTTCGCTTGGGTCAGGGAATTTTTCATTTAATTCTTTTACAATTTCTACATAACCTCTTCGTGCCTGACCGGTGATTATATCCGTAAAGCCTTCCAAATATTCTTTGTAGCTCTTTTCCAGCACCACGTTTTTGGTGTTGCTGTTTCCGAACAGCGTAATGGCGTCAATGGTGGCTTGCTCCAAATCGCGGAAGGTGACGATGTTGCCGAAGGTTTTGGAGGCATCGTAAATGCGGTTGGTGCGCGAAAAGGCTTGTATGAGACCGTGGTAGCGCAGATTTTTGTCCACAAACAGGGTGTTGAGCGTAGGCGCGTCGAAGCCCGTGAGGAACATGCCGACGACGATCATCAGGTCCACTTCCCGGTTTTTTACCCGTTTGGCCAGGTCGCGGTAATAGTTCTGAAATTCTTGGCTATCAACTCCATAGCTTGTTCCAAACATTTTATTGTAATCGGCGATAGCTTTGGTCAAAAACTCTTTGGCGCTCAAGTCCATGGCCGAGGGTTCAAAGGTCTCGTCTGCTATTTCGCCGATGGCACTTTGTTCTTCATTGGCGGCAAAGGAGAAGATGGTGGCAATTTTGAGGGCCTTGTCGCTGTCTTTTTGCAGTTTGTTCAGTTCTTCATAATAACATTTGGCGGCGTCCACGCTGCTGACGGCAAACATGGCGTTGAATCCCCGGTTATTTCCTTGGTTTCTGTGGGTTTTTATCCTGAAATTTCGGAGGATGTATTGCGATATTTCTCTGATGCGTTCGGGGTGCAGCAAGGCTGCTTTGTTTTCGGCGGCGCTCAGCTTTTTCTCGTCTTGCTCTTGCTCCAAGGCTTTGAAACGCGGGCGCACATCGTTGTAGTCCACCTTGAATTTCAATACTTTTTCATCGCGAATGGCGTCGGTAATCACGTAGGAATGCAGTTCGCGACCGAATACGCTGGCGGTTGTTTCGGCGCCCAGCGCATTTTGCGTAAAAATGGGCGTGCCGGTAAAGCCAAATTGGTAGTATTTTTTGAATTTCTTTTTCAGGTTTTTCTGCGCTTCGCCAAATTGCGAGCGGTGGCACTCGTCGAAAATAAACACGACTTGCTTTTGGTAAATGGGCAAATTGCCCTCGCTTTTCATCAGGTTGTTGAGTTTTTGGATGGTGGTGACGATGATCTTGTTGTCGTCTTTTTCAATGTTGCGCTTCAAAACGGCGGTGTTGTTCGAACCATTGACGCTATCGGGCGAAAATCGCTGATATTCTTTCATGGTCTGGTAGTCTAAGTCTTTGCGGTCCACCACAAAAAATACTTTGTCTATAAAATCCAATTGCGTGGCCAATCGGGCGGCTTTGAAGCTGGTGAGCGTTTTGCCCGAACCGGTGGTGTGCCAGATGTAGCCGCCGCCTTCGGGGCGCGACCATTTTTTGGCTTCGTGAGCGCTTTTGATTTTCCACAAGATGCGCTCGGTGGCGGCGATCTGATAGGGCCGCATGATGAGCAGGGTATTGCTGGTGTCAAAAACGGCGTATTTGAGGAGGATTTCTAACAGTGTATTTTTTTGGAAAAAGGTGGCGGTGAAGTCTTTGAGGTCTTTGATGAGCGTATTGTCGGCTTTTGCCCAATTCATGGTAAAGTCGAAGCTGTTTTTGCTGCGCTCTACGGTGTTGGCAAAGTAGCGGGTGTCGGCGCCGTTGGAGATGACAAAAATCTGAATGTATTTGAAGAGCGAATGTTCTGTATTGAAACTTTCTTTGCCGTAGCGGCGCACTTGGTTGAAGGCTTCGCGGATGGCTACGCCGCGTTTTTTGAGCTCTACCTGCACCAAGGGCAAGCCGTTGACGAGGATGGTGACGTCGTAGCGGTTGAGGTACGTGCCTTTTTGCTCGAATTGGGAGATGACTTGTACTTTGTTTCGGGCGGTGTTTTTTTTGTCCGCTAAATAGATGTTTTGCAGGCGCCCGTCGTCAAAAATGAAGTCGTGGATGTAGTGGTCGTGGATTTTGCGGGTTTTTTCGATGAGCGTATCGCCGGGCTTGTCTAAGTATTCTTCGACGAAGCGTTTCCACTCGGCATCGGTGAATTGTACTTGGTTGAGGGCTTGGAGTTGGGCGCGCGCGTTGGCTAATAGGGCTTGGGGGGTGTTGAGGTGGGTGGGGTTTTCGTAGCCTTGTTGGATGAGGTCTTGGATGAATTCTTTTTCTAAGGCAGCTTCTGTCTGGTAGGCAACGGGGGCTTCGTTGACGGCGTTGTACTTGGTGTAGTGGTCCAGTACGATGAAGTTGTTGGATTCTGCGATGGGTTTCATTTTTTTTACCACGAAAGGCACGAAAAACACGAAAAAATTAGAGGGCGAATCGGCGGATGTCGGCTTTGGGGTAGGCGCCAAAGTTAACGAGTAATCCTAATTTCATGTTGGTTGCTTTTAGGTAGTTGATGACTTGGGCTTCGTGTTCGGGTGCGATTTGCTTGACGGCTTTGAGTTCGATGATGATCTTATCGTAACAGATGATATCGGGTTTGTATTTTTGAAGGAGGGGCTCTCCTTTGTAGGTCAAGTTCAATTCTGCCTGCGCCACAAATGGGATATTTCGGGCGCGCATCTCTCGCTCGAGGCATTCCTGGTAAACGGCTTCCAGAAAGCCGCAGCCCATTTCGCGGTACACCTCAAAGATAGCGCCTTGTATGGCGTATGATTCATCCTTATATATTATTTTCTCACTCATAAAAAAATTTTTCGTGCCTTTCGTGCCTTTCGTGCCTTTCGTGCCTTTCGTGCCTTTCGTGCCTTTCGTGGTCAAAACTAAGCAACTTATCCCGATAATACTCATACTGCTTCTGCCGTAACTCCATCTCCTTCGGCAAGCCCTCGCTGATAGAAGTCGTAAGCGTGTCAAATTTATCTAAAATGGAAACAATGCGTTCTTGCTCGGAAAGCGGGGGGATGGGGATGGGGAATATCTTCAATTTTTCTCCGTGTACTCTGATGACTTTTGTACCAGTTTGATTTCTTTTTTTAAAATCAAAAAAAATGGGTGTTTGTAAATAATAAGCTAGATACTTAGGATTTTGATTGTGTTTAAATATGTAGGTTTCTCCGCTAACACAAACCTCTTTATCGCCTAACCAAACTAAAGGTTTACAGA
>JBKBLI010000064.1:0-3040 GCA_046296435.1 Saprospiraceae bacterium
ACTAAAAAAAGCGCCGTCATATTGTTGGCTGAGTTGGTTGGCTTTTTCATAACTCCGACACAGCACCATGAGGTTGTCGGGAGTCGTGATGCGGTGCCGAAGAAAACTCTGGGCGTAAGTCATCCCCATATTGCCGCCGCCGAGAATCGCTATTTTCATGTTTGTCAAAAACAAAAGCCGGCATGCCGACTTCACAAATACGGTTAAGTAGATATATGATAAGTGAAACGCGGCTCAAAGCCGCCGCGCAGCAGCGCTTATTCGGGTTGATCTGACACAAATCGTATGGAGAGCGAGTTGACGCAATGCCGCACGTTTTTGGGCGTAAACCGCTCGCCCTCAAATACGTGTCCGAGATGCCCGCCGCAAGCGGCGCAGAGGATTTCGACGCGACGCATACCGAAGGAGGTGTCTGGCTTGCGCACAACGGCGCCAGGGATCTCATCATCGAACGAAGGCCATCCGCAACCGCTGTCAAACTTGTCCGACGAACGGTATAAGGGCGCGTTGCAACGACGGCAGACGTACAGCCCGACGCCCTTGTGATTCCAGTACTCGCCGGTAAAAGCGCGCTCGGTCCCTTTGTGCGCGATCACGTATTCCTCCTCCGGCGTGAGCTTATTCCACTTTGGATCGTTCATTGGCGGGCACGCTTACGGGTTGCGGAGGAAGGCCGTGTGGGGGGAGCGGGGCCTGGGACTTAGAAGCGGATCCCCTGAATCGGGCCAGCGCCACCGGAAAGAAGAAGAAAGCCGCCGTAACCAGAGATACGATAAAATCAGCCGTTTCGCTTTCGAGCGCCTTCACCCACTGCTGATCTGCCCAAAAATGCATAGGCAGAGACAACAAAAGTTTGAAGCCGAGTATTCCGATCACAATAAACGCGCTTTTCTCGAGAAACGGATAGCTCTCCATCAACCTAACGAAGTACTGCGCCACAAAACGCATGGCCAAAATGCCAATGAAGACGCCGATACAGATCAGGACGATATTCTGCGTGAATGCAACCGCCGCAAACACGTTGTCTATCGAAAAAGCGAGGTCCATCAGTTCAACCGCCACCACGGTCGCCCAGAACGGTCCCATCCAGGCAACGGTAAGTCGATAGAACCACTTTTGCTCTTTTTGGATTGGCTCTGAAGAACTGTCCTCAGACTTTTTGTGCGCGCGAAAGTAATCGTAGCAAAGGTAAAGCAAATAAAGCCCGCCAAGGGGCTTAAGCCACCAAATACGGATGAGCCATACTGCAAAAATAAGACAAAGCCCGCGAAATGCGTACGCCCCAATGATGCCGTAGCGAAGGGCGCGGGGGCGTTGTTCGGGCGGCAAATCCATCACCATAGCAGCCAACACGGCCGCGTTGTCCACGCTCAGAAGACTTTCGATCAGGATCAGATTCAGAATGATCAAAGCGGCGCCGTCCCATTCCAGGGCGGCCAAAGATTGTAATATGCTGTTGAAATCGAACATGATTTATTTTTCACCAAAAACCGGGCCAAAGAAACAAATCTGCGTTGAAAAAGGTTGCATTGAGCGCTTTCTATTGCCCCGCTTTATCAAATACAGTCGCGGCGTCGCGTAGCAGCGCTTGTATTTCCTCTCCGAGTTTTCGCTTGCGCAGTTCGCGGGCGTCGGCTTGCTCTTGGGCGATGCGCTCAGCATGGGGGTCGCGTTTGGCCTTCTTGGGCATGGCAGGTTGCGCAGACAAAGAGCGTTCCTCCGACTCGAGCGCTTCCAGTTCGCGTTGCAGCGCTATTTTACGTTTTTCGAGGCGGTCTAAATCTGTGCGCGCTTCGGGATTGAGTCGAGCGGCCTGATCTCTGGTTTTGTCAAAAGCCAACCCCAGTTCGCTCAAGGCTTTATCATACTTGCCATGGTCGTACTTGACTTTTTCAGATTTGACCAGATCGGCAAGGGATACGACCAGACCTTTGGCTTCGCCAAATATCTTTCGCGACTGTTCCTTCTCGCGGGCGTCGCCAAAAAAGTAGTTGTAAACCAAAATTGCGGCTACTAAAAGTAACCCGAGGCGTATGGCGGCTCTTAGCATGGCAATGATTTTTAAGGCAATAATACTTCGCTTTTGCGGATTTGGGCGAAAAAATGATTTTTTACGGTTTTTAAGCTATTTTTAACCTTTTCAGACGTGTTAAAGTTGGGCGCGCATATAATATGACGGCAGGCTATTTCGTATGTATTTGCGCTATATTAACGCATCTAATATGACGCCTGTCGTGTTGTTCTGTTCATTTGCCAAGTGGGCGCTCAGGATCTTGCCTTTTTGCATTTTTGTATCTGAGCTTTCTGCCCAAGGTCCTCCAGATTTGCGGGCCGACGCTTCTTTTTTCCGCCAAAAGCTCGGCGATATGAATCTTTGGTTTGAAAAAAATCAACTCGGCGGACTGTTCAAAGCAGACAGCGTGCACGTTGAGCGCAATCGGGTTACGCTGTACGTGCGTCCGGCCAACCAAAACGGACAAGCATGCACACACATGCAAAACGCATGGGACCAAGTACAGAAAGCCAACCGCAAGGCCTCCGGCGAGGACTTTCACGCGCGCCTGCTGCACAAATGGGCTTTTTTGGCCGAAGTGCACGAAGATCAGGCCGAAGTAGTGGTGCGCTGTCACGATCCGGCGCACTTCAGGGCGCGTATTTACAATGGCAAAGGTCGCATCCCGGTTGAGTTGCGCTCTGTACGCTCGGGCGCAATCGCCCAAGTGGCGCTTCCGCAAAATTTTCAGGAAATCAACAATACGGCCAGCAAGGCCATCATCGCCAACAAAAATGTGGGGGATGTATGTACGAAAGCCCGCGTTTGGCTCGTTAATTACTACAAAACTAAAGGAACGCCTGTCCTTTGGCGCGCTCGTATAGACGATTCATATGCCTTGTACGACGAATTTGTGGTCGAAGTAACCCATATTAGCAACGAAATTTGCCCGGATGGCTACTTCGAGTATCATCGCATCAGCGTAACAGGCGTTCAGAAAGGCTCAGATGTCGAACTCTCCTGGGATTTCCAGGGTAAATATGGGAG
>JBKBLI010000064.1:3139-18488 GCA_046296435.1 Saprospiraceae bacterium
CGGTATTATTTTTGCTCCTCGAAAAAATGATTACAAGGATCTGAACAACCAAAAATACGGCGCTTTTCATGCAGAGTACCAACGCAGGTTGTTCAACCGAATGGTTTATCACTTACGCCGTTGATGATCATGTCACAATCACAAGCAATGGCGGCTGACGCCGCCCAAACGGAAAGCCCGGCAAGATCAAAAAAGCCGCTCACGCCGCGCATGCGCATTGCGCGTCAAATCCTTTTTTATCATTTCGCTTTGATATTCATATCCGGCGTTTATTACATATTCAAAGGCTTTGATCTGGAGGAATTCACCTCGCTGATGGGCATATTGGCGCCCATCACCGCTCTGTATGGCGGGGCTATATTTAGATACATTGGCCGCAGCATCACATCGCCGCAAATCGAGGCGGCCTACGACAACGGAGACGTCAGCGGGATGGTCAAGATGCTGGTCAACGGGCACTTCATCATCGTATTTCTGTTGATCTCGGGCAAAGCGCTGGCGCCCAACATCCTTAATTTTCAGGATATGACCATATTTCTCACCTTGGTCGAATCGGCCTTGGGCGTTTACATGGGCAGTATCATCATGGCTTTGTTTGAAGGCAAAAAGCAGGAAACTGCCTGACGCAATCCGGCAGTAAGCATTCTTCAAAAACGAAGCGCGGGCGAATGCAAGCCGGCGCCCGGGCGTGGCGTGCGTAGGGTTCGAGCCGGTCGCGCCGAAAGACAAAGTCCCCCCTAGCTCAGAAGGGGGGCGCATATCCTGAAACGTCGAAGCGCAATTAACTCAGGCAGATTTCGTCGTCGTTGTTTTCAAAGAACCGATATTCGCTCAGCGCATAGTCCTCCCTCGGAATGATTTTGATCCACTTGTTGTATTTCAGGAACCAACGCATCTGCTTGCTCGGGAATCCTTTGCGATAGTAGGCCTCTACGAACGGGTGGGCATGCAATGAAATTTTGCTTTTTTTCACCTGAGACTGGCACACGTATTCCAAGTCGCGTTCGATATGATCGGTCACCAACAGCGGCGCGCCGGCTTTGCCGCTTCCTCCGCAGGTTGGACACACTTCGGTAGTATCGATCGAAACCTCTGGTCGCGCGCGCTCGCGGGTGATCTGCATCAATCCAAATTTTGAAAGCGGCAGCACCGTATGCTGCGAGCGGTCTCTGCGCATGAAATCCTCCATGGCTCTGTGGAGTTGCTTTTTGTGCTCAGGATTACGCATGTCGATAAAGTCCACCACAATCAGACCGCCAATATCCCGCAGCCGGATTTGTCGGGCGATCTCCTCCGCCGCTTCGAGATTGACGCTAAAGATGGTCTGCTCCACATCGTGCGTAGAGAGTTTATGGCCGCTATTGACGTCGATCACGTTCATCGCTTCCGTCTTTTCGATGACCAGATAAGCTCCGCTGCTCATGGTGCAGGTGCGCCCGAAAGAAGCTTTGATCTGCTTAGTGACCTGAAAGGCGTCAAAGATGGGTTTTACCCCGTTGTAGTGTTGCAGGATACTGACTTTCTGCGGACTGTTGGCTTGAAGGAACGATTTCAGATCCTGATACATGTCGCGGTCGTTGCACACGATTCGCGTAAAATCATCGCTAAATAAGTCGCGCAAGACGCTGGCGGCTTTGTCTAACTCGCTGAGCAGTCGGGCCGGCGGCTGGACAGTCTTGATTTGCCTGTAGATATCTTCCCAGCGCCCCATGAGTTGGACGACCTCCTCGTGCAAATCTTGCACCTTCTTGCCCTCTGATGCCGTACGGATGATGATTCCGAAGTTCTTGGGCTTGATGCTTTCGGCCAAGGTGAACAGGCGTTTGCGCTCTTCGGGGCTGGCGATGCGTTTGGATACGGAGACCTCGTCCGAAAAAGGCGTCAGTACGATGAAGCGTCCGGGCAGGTTGAGTTCGCAAGACAGGCGCGGCCCTTTGGTTGAGATGGGTTCTTTGAGGATTTGCACCACGATGGGATGGCGCTTGTTGATCACCTGATCGACCTTGCCCGTCTTGACGATTTCGGGTTCGTATTCGAAATTGTCGAGTTTGTGGGTGTTGATAGCGCCCGAAATGATGCCGTTAGTCCACTTGACCAGAGAGCGGAGTTTCGGTCCGAGATCTGTGTAATGAAGGAAGGCCTCCTTCTTGTGGCCAATGTCCACGAATGCCGCGTTGAGGCCGGGCATGAGTTTGCGTATCTTGCCGATGTAAATATCGCCTACGGCAAAATTGCTGTTGAGTTGCTGGTGGTGCAATTCGGCCAATTTGCCATTCTCCAGCAGGGCAATGTCAACTCCTTTAGAGCCGGCATTGATAATGAGTTCTTTTTCCAAGTCAGACTGCAAAATTTATTGCAGACGCTACGGATACAGAAATTCCGAGTAACGATTTCGTCCAATGCGGCAGGGGTCGCGTTGGGGGAACGCGACACGCCGGTTGCAGCGTCGTTTCGTACAGGTTGTTGATTGCGCGACGCATGGGCGTGCGTGGCGGTATCGTCGGAGCGCGGGACGGGCGGGGTCAGGGAGATGAGCGGCTGGGGCGGCGCGCCTGGTTTTCCTGTCCAAATCTTCGAGATACGCAAGTCGGCTTTTGGAGAAAAAAAATCGCTACGAACAGTAAGCGTGCAGATGGCTAAGGGGCGTATCGTTTATTTTTGTAAGGCCTACTGTATCATGCGATGGCAACTCACAACCGAAAATCACAATAGCGCCGGAGAATTGTAAACATTCTGCGCGGGCGCTATTGCGACTCTTGAGAAAGACGACATAGCCGCATGTTGCGACAGGGCAACAGGGCATCTGATCCGCGGTCTGCGGATCAATTACTAACGGTTTTTCTTCTTATGTCGGTTTTTCCGGAGGCGTTTCTTACGCTTGTGGGTGGCAATCTTGTGACGTTTACGTTTTTTTCCGCAAGGCATATCGAATGCTTGAGTTTATTGTGTGATAAGATGATGAGTTAGCGCCGCTTGCATAAGTCGGCAAATGTTTTCGCTTCGGCGTCTCGGCCGGCTCGGGAATACGCCTGAGCCAGCAGGCAGGGCGTATTGGGATTGTTGGGGTCGAGCGCGTATGCCTTCTCAAGGCGTTGAATGGCCCGATCCCATTGGGAGGTTTTGATGGCCAGACGTCCCAGCGCATTGTAAATTGCGGGGTTGTCCGGGTATTTTTGTTCTAATTCGCGCAACAACATGACCGCTTTCATCGGGTTGTCGGGCTGTGGATTTTCGGCATACACCAAGGCCAGATTGACCTGATGTTCCGGCGTCTGCGGAGCCAACTGGGAGGCCGTTTCGAATGCGTTGATCGCTTTTTTAGCGGCAAAAGCGCGGGCGACGCTGTCCGCAGCGCCTACATTGGCGTTGTAAAAAAGCGCGCCAGCCACCGACCAGGAAGAGTCCGCTTTCTCAATAAAAGCCACGCGTTCGGCGGCGATGGCAGAAAGTAGCGGCTCGTTCCGCTGATACCAGAAGGCCGATAACTCCTTGTACAAAGCAGCCTGACTCAGAGGGTCCCGCGCATCCTTCAACTTTGCCTCAAGGGCCTGAAGGGTGTTGGCCGACGGCGGGTCAAGATGCTCCAGGGCGTGCTCGCGGATGCTTGCCTCGTCGAAACCCACAACGGCGTCGAGCATAGGAATGCTTGCGCCCACGCCCTGTCGGACGTCCGGATGCTTGACGCTCAGCATGAGCAGTATGCCCAGCGCTGCCGCCAATGCTATTCCTATCGCAATCACAACTCCTCTGTTCATATCTGACAATTAATCTTCCCCTTCAGTATCTTTGAACGCGAATGTATTGACATCTACATTCTCTTTTACCTGCATTATGAAAGCGCGCGCCGGCTTGAAACTCGGCACGTAGTGCTCCGGGATTTCGACCGAATGCCCCTTGGTAATATTCTGTCCCAATTTTTTAGCGCGCTTTTTAACCACGAAACTGCCAAAGCCGCGAATATAAACATTCTCGCCACTCGAAAGCGAATTTTTGATTTCCTTGAAAAACTCCTCTAATGTGACCAGGACATCTACCCTTGGCACGCCGGTTTTTTCAGAAATCGCATTGATCAGCTCCGATTTTCTCATGGCTAAAGCGTTTAACAACAGGTTTTAAGAATCAGAATTCATACGTTGAATACTATTGGGCTGCAAAGGTCTGATTTTTTTTATTACCAACAAGCGCTTAATGCGTTTTTTGCCAGAAAACCTTTTAATTATGTTCTGATTGAAAAAAACGGAATAATTTTGCCTTGCTTTTGATGCGTTAAAAACCCGCTCCGATTGGTCTGAGCATGTCCGAGCCCCCCAAGGTTGGCTGGCTGAAGCTACGTTTCGCGATCTCTCTGAGTTCCTATGTCCGGCGCAGGCTAAAAGCGCGCAAGTATATGAGCAAATTCGAAATGATCGGCGCCCTGCGTCGCAAAGAAAAAAGTATCGCAATCATTGGTCTCGGGTACGTGGGTTTGCCCATTGCTTTGGAATTTGCCCGACACTTCAGGGTCATTGGATTCGACATCAATGAGGCGAGGGTAGCCATGATGAGAACCGGGCAAGATCCTTCCCGCGAATTGGGCGCTGAGGCCTTTGAAGGTTGCGACATCCAGTTCACGACCGATCCGAAAGAATTGCGCAAGGCGCATTTTTTTATTGTGGCCGTGCCTACGGACATCGACGAACGCAAGACGCCCGATCTTCGCCCCCTCAAAAGCGCGTCGGCATCAGTCGGATCCGCGCTCAAGCCCGGCGATTATGTGGTCTATGAGTCCACCGTATATCCCGGCTGTACGGAAGAGGACTGCCTCCCTATAATCGAGTCGCACAGCGGCCTGCAACTGGGTCGCGACTTCAAATTGGGCTATTCGCCTGAGCGTATCGTGCCGGGCGACAAAAGCCGGCCGCTCACCGAAATACTCAAAATCGTATCTGGCAACGACGCCGAATCGCTGGATCAGATTGCCAGGGTTTACGAGTCCATCATCCGCGCCGGCGTATATCGCGCGCCTTCGATTAGAGTGGCCGAAGCGGCTAAGGTTATCGAAAACACCCAGCGAGATCTCAATATCTCCCTGATGAACGAACTGTCCATGATTTTTGACCGCATGGGTATCGATACGCAGGAAGTCATCAAAGCCGCCGGCACAAAATGGAATTTTCTGCGATTTTACCCGGGATTAGTCGGCGGGCACTGTATTGGGGTTGACCCTTACTACTTGCTCCACAAATCCATGCAACTGGGCTATGAGCCGCAGGTGATCCTAAGCGGCAGACGCATCAACGACGGAATGCCCGCCTGGATAGCCAAAAAACTGGTTCGCCTGCTCATTCAGAAAGGCAAGAATCCCAGCGAAACCAAGGTGCTCGTCATGGGCGTCACCTTCAAAGAGAATATATCCGATATCCGCAACTCCAAAGTGGCAAGCCTTGTCTATGAGCTGCAGGATTACTCGATCAACGTCCACGTGTGCGACCCCTATGCCGATCCTAATGAAGTGGAGCGGGAATATCAGCTACAACTCGCCGAAGCCCCCTCGGACGATTACGACGCCATTGTCGTAGCCGTAGCGCACGACGCATACCGCGCGCTCGACGGCGCCGACTTCAAGCGCATGATGAAGCAGGATCCCATCCTGATGGATCTGAAAGGCATATACGGTTTTAAGGATCCGGAGATCACCGTGTGGCGCCTGTAACGCCGCTTGCCCTCTCCTTCTCTCATCGGGCTCCCGTTCCTTTTACCCTTAGCCTTCAACGGGGTTGATACCGCGACTCCCGGAGCAATTTCTGACTGTCGCGTTCTTCGATCAATTGCCGCATATCGGCTTCGGGATGCCTTCTGGCCCACGCACTGACGATACGCCATCCTATCCACACGCCAATCTCGCCGGGCGCCTCGTCAAAGAGTATTGGCGCATTGGGGCTGGGACTGATCAACTTCTGGAACTTTCGGTAATCGGTCGAATACAATAGATTTTGCTCCAAAAGCCGCGCCCATGACTCGCGCTCGTTGGCCTGACAACCCGTTATCTGTTCTTTGGTGTAACCCATCAGCAACTCTTGCGGCGCACGCGGCAAAAGTTTTTCGGTAATGTACATGGCTTTGCCCATGTGTAGCATGTAGTCAATCAGCCGCCCGCCTGCAGGCGGATCGCCCACGATCTGCTGAGCCAAAGCTCTGGCCAAACGAGGGACCATATACTCCTGTCTGAACTGGCGACGAATGTACTCTGGATATACCTCCGGGTCGTAGCCCCTAAAGTTCTGGCCAAGAAACATATCTAAACCAATCCCGCAAAGGCTATCGCCGTATGTAAAAGCGTCGGTTGCAAACGCAGAGACAATTGTTGCCACTTCTGGAACAGGGCGATCCGGGAAATGCCGCCGATACTCCCTGAACATGCGCCTCAGATCACGCTCCAACCAGTCGGCCCGTCCATACGCCTGTTGTACGGTGTCGTACAAAGCGCGCAATTGCGGCTCGGTCAGAAAAAAATACGCAGCTTCTAACGGCGTCTCCTCGGGATTAGAGCGGTCGCGGATCAACTCGCCCAAAAACAGGGGGGCCATCAGCGGATGTTTCTCAATAAAAGCGGGCAACTGCTCGGCCAGGCGGCTTGTATCCAGCGCGAAAAACTCCTGCTCAAAGCGGGTCAGACGCAACTCGGGCGCGTCCTCTAAGTCGTCGGCGCAGCGGACAAAGAGCGCCGGCACAAAAAGAAAAAAGACAAAGCGATAGATTTTTAGGCACATACCAGAAAAAGATGCGAATTTTGTCGTCGGATATTTGCCCGCGCGGATTTTCGCGCAGGCAATGCTTGTTTTTCAAGAAACGCAATATTTGGATCTGCTGTTTTGCACGCCGCTACAGCGCTCCAGATGAAAACAGCAAACGCATTCGATTGGATTGTATTACTCCGCAGCAATACGTAGCAGGCATCAACGCCGCGTTGGACTTGCCGCTTGCTCAAAACATAAAGGTCAGCCGGCTTCAATAAAGAAAAACGCTCAACACATGAAAAAAGTCACCTTAACGGTCATTCTCTCAATTTGTTTTGCATGGGCGCTTCAGGCGCAACTCAACGTTAACAAATACGACTTTGATGCTTTTGAAAAAGCGCCTCAAGTTAACTTTCAAAGTTTTCGATTTGGACTGCAACTGAGCCCGACTGTCAACTGGATGAAGACCTCCGACAAACGCTTAGAGTCGGCGGGATCCAACTTGGGCTTAAAATTGGGCGCTTTA
Source organism: Saprospiraceae bacterium (assembly GCA_046296435.1). Lineage (GTDB taxonomy): Bacteria > Bacteroidota > Bacteroidia > Chitinophagales > Saprospiraceae > M3007. Next base: position 10,382 of record JBKBLI010000064.1, read on the forward strand.
GCCGAACTGTACTTCGCACCCAATTACGCCGTCATTACTGGCATCGGTTTCGGATTCAACCAAGGCGGCGCCATACAGAACGGATATTCGCGGGGCGTTTTCTGGCCCAATTCCGAGTTGAGCGTGCCGGGACTTGACACCCTACCCCAAAACGCGAAATTGCGCTATCACCTCAACTTTGTAGAAGTGCCCATCGGCATCAAATTTCGCGGCGGCACAGGAGAGGATTCCCAATTGAAGTTTTTCTTCGAAGCGCCGGTGTTCACCCTTGGCTTCATCACCAAAGCGCGCGGCGATATCCGCGGCGTCAACGAGCCTACCGACGACGAAGACATCCGTTCGGATGTAAACGGCCTGGCCCTTTCCTGGGGCCTGGGCGGCGGCATCGAATACGAATTTGCCGCCAATGCAACCCTGGTGACCGGATTGATCTTCCAGCAGCAGTTTACGGATGCCACTTCCAACAAAGGGACCGCCGTAGAACGCGCCAACGGCTGGGCCGCCGAAAAATCCAAAGGAACGATCAACACCATCGCCTTACGCGCCGCGATCTTTTTCTGATCCCCTGCTATCTGTTCGGCGAACGCTGGCCGGCGAGCAAGCGCCCTCCGGCCGGCGTTTTTCTCGCCCGATGGCATGCCGTCGTTTTTTCTTCCGAAAAAAGCGTGGCAAGAATGCCTGCGGGATGGCGCGCAGCACGCGCTTCATGCCCGCGCCTGCTCCTCTTTGCCTAATAATCAAACGCGTAGGAAGACACCGCGGCGAACCGGGCCTTTTTACTCCTGCAACATCGCCAGGGTGGTCTCTACAATATCCTCAACCTGGGGCTTGCTGTAATAATCGCCGTCCTGAGCGTAGGCCGGTCGGTGAGGCTTGGCAAAAAGGGTGCGGGGTTGGGCGTCGAGCCAGCGGTATCCCTGCTGTTTTTCTAAAACCTGCTGAAGGATGTAAGCCCCCGCGCCGCCTTCGAAGTCCTCGTCGGCGACGAGTAGCCGATGCGTTTTGCGCAAGGACTGAACGATTGAGCCGGGCAGATCGAAGGGCAGAAGGGTCTGAACATCGATGAGTTCGACTTCGCAGCCCATTTGCGCCAGGCGTTCGCATGCCTCCTGTGCGACGCGTACCGTTGAGCCATAAGTGACCAAGGTGAGATCGCTTCCTTCGCGCAGGGTTTCGGGCGCGCCGAGGGGCACAGTGAACAAGCCCACATTGTCTGGCAATCGCTCTTTGATGCGGTATCCGTTGAGGCACTCGATCACGAGCGCCGGGTCGTCGCTCTGCAGCAAGGTATTGTACATGCCGGCGGCTTGGGTCATGTTGCGCGGCACGCAGACGTACATGCCGCGCAGACTGCCCAGGATCATGCCCATAGGCGATCCGGCATGCCATACCCCCACCAGCCGGTGGCCCCGGGTGCGGATGATAGCAGGCGCCATTTGGCGGTTGTTGGAACGCCAGCGCAGGGTAGCCAGATCGTCGCTCAGGGGCGAAATGCCGTAGAGCAGGTAGTCTAAATATTGTATTTCCGCTATCGGACGCAGGCCGCGCATAGCCATCCCAATGGCTTGACCCATGATGGTCCACTCCCGTATTCCGGTATCAAACACGCGGCCCTCGCCGTGTTTTTGCTGCATGCCGCGCATTCCCTGATTGACGTCGCCGATGAATCCTACATCTTCGCCGAAAGCGAAAAGCTCGGGCATGGCGCCCAGGTGGTGGTCAAAACAGGCGTTGAGGATCTCGAACCCGTCTTTGAGCGGAGCGTCGTCGCGGTACTGAGGCGGCTTGACGGGCACTTTGAGCGCCGAACGCGGGGACTCGCTGTACAGGTATGCGCTGTACAAGCGATCTGTTTCTGTTTTTTCCTCCTGCGCGAAAAGTCTCAGCGCCTCGCGGGCAGGTCCGTCGTGGAGCGGCACAATCGCCTGGCGCGCAATCTGGAGCGCTCGATAGCGCAAAAGGAGGACGTTTTTGCTGTTGAGTTCGGCCGCAAGTTGCTCAAGGGCCGGCGCCGCCTGCGGCTGCTCGGCCATGGCCTGGCGGAGCAGGGCGTCCAGTTGGCTGCGAAGCGCCTCCACTTTGTCGTGGTATGCCTCAAACGCGCGCCGCGCGCCCTCGCCCGCCTCTGCCTTAGCGCGGCTCTGGATATCGGCGAGCTCGTCCGGCGTAGCAATCTTGGACTCGACAATCCAAGCCGCGAACCGGCGGTTGCAGTCGTATTCGGTTTCGTAGGCGAGCCGCTCGGGGCTTTTGTAGCGGCGGTGGTCGCCAGAGGTGGAGTGCCCGAGTTGTTGGGTGACTTCTTCGACGTGGATGAGCGCCGGACGGTGCGAGGCGCGCATGCGTTGGGCGACCGTAGCGTAGGTGTTGCAAAGCGCGAGGTAATCCCAGCCTTTTACTTTGTATATGTCCATGCCGCCCGCTTCGTCGGCAAAGCCTGCCAAGGCGTCGGAAATGCTCTCGCGCACGGTTTGATATTTTTTCGGAACGGAGATCCCGTAGCCGTCGTCCCACACCGATACGGCGAGCGGCGCCTGTAAGACGCAAGCGGCGTTGAGGGTCTCCCAGAATACGCCTTCCGAGGTAGAGGCGTCGCCTATTGTGACAAAGCAGATTTCGTTGCCTTTATTTGAAAACTGACCACAAAGCTCCGGATACTCGCGGTATTTCTTCGAAGCGAAAGCAAGGCCCAGGCCGCGGGCCATCTGGCCGGCGGTGGGCGAGACGTCGGCGCTGACGTTGTAGCGCTCTTTATGCGCAAGCCATTGGCCTTGCTCGTCGATAAGGGGCGTGGCAAAATGCCCGTTCATCTGCCGCCCCCCGCTCATGGCATCGCCGTATGGATCGCCGTAGAGTTGGGCAAAGAATGCTTCAACGCTCATCAGACCCAAGGCCAGCATGAGCGTCTGGTCCCGGTAGTATCCGGACCTAAAATCGCCCTTTTGCCAGGATTTGGCCATAGCAACCTGGGCCAGTTCTTTGCCGTCGCCGATGATGCCAAAGTTGGCTTTGCCCGCTAAGGCGTCGCGACGGGCGATCACGCTGATTTCGCGGCTAAGACAACAAATATAGTAATCGCGCAGGATACTTTCACGGTCGGGGATTGACGATGAACTTTTGTCGGATTGATTTACCATACGTCTGAAATTCGATTTCGGCAAGATCGGCCGTTTTTCTGATTAAAGGCGCGCAAAGGTAAGCAGACGACGCCGACCCCACGGGCTAAAAAGGAAATCGCCGTCAAAAACGGTAAAAAAACCCGCGCATGCCTTTTTTTTTGACAACAAACCCCGTATCTCTAAAATAGACGTATTTTTGCAGCCTCAAAAACTTATTTTAACTGTCTTTGAAAAAATCGAAAGTATGGCGAACGACCCATTACGCTACAGCGATGAAGAACTGGAAGAGTTCAGAATACTCATCGAAAATAAAATAGCCAAAGCTCAGGAAGAGCTAAAAATTACCCAAAGCCAGATCAACGACCTCAACGAAAATGCTTTTAATCAGCAAGGCGGCGATATTTTTGACTCCACTGGTTCGCACTCCGATTTAGAGTTCCTCCAAAATCTGGTTGCCCGCCAGCAAAGGCATATTCAAGATCTGAACAACGCCCTCCTCAGAATCAAAAATAAAACTTACGGCATCTGCACGGTGACCGGCCAACTCATCGATAAGGCCCGCCTGCGCGCGGTGCCGCATGCCACCAAATCGGTAGATGGCAAAAAGCAAGCCAACAGCAATCCGCGAAGCTATGCTCCCGAATTGTCCAAGAGCGATCCTTTCCTGGTAGAAGAGGATGGCAAGTCGCTCAATAAACCCATTGGCGACCAGGTACGCGGGCTTCCCATTAGCAAGCGCCACGAAGACGGCGATTGGACCAACGAAAGCGACCTGATGGAAGATGCCGGCTACAACAAGCCTGTTGAAGACGACGACATTTAGTCGTATTGCCTATGCTACCGATTGACCGCCATAGCTAAGGTAGCCATACTTACCTGCACGCCAGCCCCCTTGAGTAAAGCGTGACCGCAAGACTCCAAAGTCGCTCCGGTTGTAAGCACGTCGTCTATCAAAAGCACGTGTTTGCCCTCCAAAAGTTGGGGCCTGGTCAGCCGAAATACCTTGCAAACGTTGTCGAAACGCTCCATCCTGTTTTTGCGCGTCTGCGAATCGGTCTTCACTACCCGCGTCACGGCGGATGAAACACACGCCTTTCCTAAAGATGCCGCAATCCCCCGGGCAAAATACAGGCTCTGGTTGTAGCCGCGTTTTCTCTCTCGCTCAGGGTGCAAGGGCAGGGGCACAATGCAGTCCACCGCTCCGTAATGCGCCGAGTTTCTGAGCATAGCGCCAAATTGCTTTCCAAACAACAAGCCAATCTTTGCCTGATTGCGGTACTTGATGCCGTGAATCGCTTTTTGAATTGGACTGCCTTTGCGGAGATAAAACATCGCGGCGCCGGTGCGCAGGGGAAAAAGCCCCCACATGCGGCGGGTGAATTCGTTTTCGACCTGCTTGTACATATCAGACGGCACAAAAATCCCCTGACATGGAATACACATAGGCTGACTCGCTTCTGTAAGCGCATTCCCGCAACAGGGACAAAGGTGTGGGAAAAACAAACTCAACAGGCTTTCGGAAAATTGTCCAAAATCTGAATTGAAAAACACGGTCGGCATGGGCATTTCATCGGCAGGTGAAAACTACTGCGAATATACGAGGTTTTCCGAAAAAAAACGCCGGTTGCGTATTTTTTTGTCAAAAAAATATAAAGTACTGCAATTTTGCCAAAAATGTCTGTCCATTGACTGTAGAACCGCATCCCGACTCAAAATATATCGAAGCCCTTTGCAAAGGCGACTCGCAGCTAATCGACGAGATTTACCGGCGTTTTTCGCAACCTTTACTACGCTGGACGCTGGCCAACAACGGAAAAGCAACCGACGCCGAAGACCTCTTTCAGGAAGCGCTTATGGCTATCTATGAGCGCTATTGCCACAAGGAATTTCGGCTGACTTGTTCTTTAGGGTCCCTCATTATGGCCATCTGCAAACGCAAATGGTATGATAAGCTCCACCACAAAAAACGGGAATCGGACGTAAGAAATACAGAGGCCCGGCGATATGAAGAAGAGCAGGAATCTTCGGCCATGGAGGAAGCGGAAGCTGTAGCGGAAAACGAACAAAGACAGTTCAGGCTGAGCCAATCCTTTCGACAATTGAGCGCGCAATGTCAAAAACTGCTGACGCTCCTTGGCAAAGGTCAGACAGACGCCGCTATCCTCGCCGAAGCGCTCGAATTGCCCAATGCCAACGCATTGTATCAGGCGCGACATCGCTGCATCAGTCGTTGGAAACAATTGTATTATCAAATCGCCAACGCTTGACTTCAGTATGGACAATACCGAACGCATCGAAAGATACCTCAACGGCGCAATGGACGCCAACGAACGCGAGCAGTTTGAAAGCGAACTGCAGCGCGACGCCGCCCTTCGGGAAGAGTTGGCGCTGCAGCGCGACATGATGACGTGGGTCGCACAGCAAGCGCGCAGGGAGCATCTGAGGGAAACGCTCGCACGCTTGGGGCAGCCCTATTTTGCAGAACGACGCAGCCGAACGCTCGTCCGCCGACTGATCATACCTGCGCTGTCGGCCGCTGCCGCCCTTGCGCTGATCTTGCTCTGGCCCACCCTCTTTGCCGATAGGTTGTACGACCGCTTCGCCGAATTTCCAGCGCTGGCGCTGACCGAAAAATCGAACGCCGCCCCCGATGTCAGCGCCATCGAGTCCGACTTCAATCGCGGCGACTACGCCGCCGCATACGAAGGGCTGCAAGCTTATCGCCAACGCAAGCCCGACGACCCGCAGGCGCAACTTTACGCAGGTATCTGCCTGATGGAGTTGGGAAAAACGCGGGAGGCCAGATCTCTTTTTGAGGGCTTGCTGAAGACGCCGGACTTCGGCGATTATGCCCAATGGTACATAGCGCTGAGCTTCCTGAAAGACAAAGATCGCAAAGCCTGCGCTTTGGCGCTTGATCGCATTGCGCCCTCTTCTCCCTTTTATGAAAAAGCGCGCGCCTTAGCCCAAAAACTCTGAAAATAAACATTACAGGCAGCGTTTGGGATGCGCAGTTTGTCTTTTCGAGAAAAATATGCCTAAATCCCGACAATCTCGTAAATTTGCATATCGGGTGACCATCTCAGCAGATCAAATTTTAATCCGCCACGAGTAAGCGCCTGTAAAAACTGTTTTTTATTATCTGACCTGCTTATGCGCTCTTTTTACGTCGCTATCTTGGCGGCTTGCTTTGTCTTTTGCCATACGCATTTTGCTCATGGACAATGTAACCCAACGCCCTGTCCATCGCCTATTCCGGCTGTGAATGCTCAGGACGCTTGCGTGCTTCCCAATCCCCAGGCTTTGGATTGTTATTACGGCGCGACAACGTTCGATCCGCCCGTGTCTTTCCCCCCGTTTTGGTGTACGGTGATCCACAACAACCACTTTTTTGCCTTTACGGCCGATGCGCCGACCGCCACATTTACCATCACAGTATTCGGATGCGACGGAGGAGGGTGTCTTCAGGCGGCAGTACTGTCCACCTCAAACTGCATTAATTTTGGGTTTGTATCGCCGTGTATCAATATCAATCCCAACTCTACGGCGACCCTGACGGCTACCGGCCTCACGCCGGGGCAAGTTTATTACCTAACCTTTGACGGGTGTAACGGCGCCATTTGTCAATACGCCATCAATGCGCCCAGCCCGATTATCAACGGGCCCGCCGGACCATTTTGCCTGCCCGGAAACACTACGGCCACTTACACTACAGCCAGCGTATCCAACTGGACGATCAGCCCGCCCTCTGCCGGCGTGATCCTGGGCAACGCCACAGCCAACTCAATCACGGTAAACTGGCAGGAACCTGGTCCGGCACAGGTTTGCGCGCAGTCGCTCGCCTGCCCCAATGCGCCGATAGAATGCATCAACGTAGATGTAGGGCTGAATACCTTCAGCACGCAACAGGTCAAATTGTGTCAAGGCAAATCGGTTGAGTGCGCCGGCAACACCTATACGGCGCCAGGTAATTATCAGGTGAGCGTCCCTACCCCGGGCGGCTGTAGCGAACTGGTGACTTGTCAGGTAAGCCTGGTACCCACTGTCTTTTCTACGGAGACCGTATTCCTGTGCGCAGGGCAAACGGTTACTTGCGCCGGTCAGGAATATAACGCGGCAGGGATATACAATGTCACCTTATCTGCATGGCAAGGATGCGACAGCGTAGTGACTTGTCGGGTCAATCTGGTTCCGCCGGTGATCATGCCCATGCAAACCGTTACGCTGTGTGGACCGGCCGACTATTTTATCTGCGACGTTCCCTATTCTGAAAGCGGCATATACGCCCAAATATGCGAGAACTGGCGGGGTTGCGATAGTATTGTCAACCTGAATCTGGCTGTACTCATGCCCAACGCCGTTATTTTGCCGCCTGATACTTTGGACTGCGGCGCCAATCAGGTAATTACGCTGTTTGGCAACACCTCTTCTCAAAATAACGCGCAGGGCGGCCTGACCACTTACAATTGGAGCGGCCCGGGGATTGTGGGGTTTAAGAACACCCCCAATGTGCAAGTCAACCAACCCGGCGAATATTGTCTGGTGGTTACCCACAGCCGACAAGGCATTTTCTGCAGAGACACTGCCTGCGTCACAGTCGTCGCCCAGGGAGCGCCTCCGCCCCTACCCGCTTTGTCGGGCAATTTCACCCCCTGCGGCGCTGCCAGCCTGACCTACACCGCCGCGGCGTCGGCCAATCCGCCCATCAGCGGATACAACTGGACTACGCCCAATGGCGTCCCCTTTTCGCAGAACCCTCCCAATACAATTCAAGTCAACTGGCCCAATGGCACTGTAGGGCAACTGTGCGTAACGGCCGTCAACTCCTGCGGCAACTCGCCAACGGCATGTCAATTGATCTCTGTGCAGGAATCTGTGCTTATCCCGAGTTTTGACGGACCGGCGTCCGCCTGCGCCGCAGGCGGAACATACGCCTACGTGCTGGACAGCCTCCAACCCGGCGCGACCTACTCCTGGACGGCGCCCAA
>JBKBLI010000065.1:0-18482 GCA_046296435.1 Saprospiraceae bacterium
GTATTGCTCTGGCACATGGCCGTTGTACCGGGACCGCGGGCGCTCCGGCGCAATATTCATTTTCTACACCACAGGTTCACGCCGGTATTCTTGTTTTTGATAGGCGTGCGGTTGCACGTGCAGGGCAAAGAGCGTATCGATCCGAATCGAGCATACATCATCGTAGCCAATCACCGCAGCGCCATCGATTTTATTCTCAATGCGCGCGCTTTCCCCGGCGTTTTTCGTTTCTTGGCCAAAAAAGAATTGCTTTCAATCCCCGTATTCGGCTGGGTCGTCGGCAAAATGTGCCTCATTGTGGATCGCAGCAGCCAGAGCAGCCGCGCCAAAAGCATGGCGCTGCTGGTTGACCAATTGGACGCCGGCTGGAGCATCTTCATCTACCCCGAAGGCCGCCGAAACCGCGGAAGCGAACCGCTGGCGCCGTTTTACGACGGCGCTTTCCGCATCGCTACGCAGACCGGAGCCCCGCTCCTCATCCAAACGACGCTCGACGTGCATCGCGTGAGCGCTACCGCCAAGGCCGCCGACCTTTGGCCCGGCGTCGTGCGCATCACATGGGACGGCCCCATCGAAACCCGGGGCGTCGATATCCAAACGCTCAAAAACTTCACGCGACAAATCATGAAAACCCGATTAGCGGAGGCTGACCCGCCGCCGTCTTGACTGCTTAGTCCCCCAGCAGGGCAATGGGCGACCGCTTGCCCCTTCCCCTCGCTTGCATGCCTCAATCCCGCGAACATCTCGCCTCCGGCCCGCAACCGCGCTTTTTTTCGCGCCTCCAATTTTAATTTTTTTTCTCTTTTCCAAAAAAAGGGCTAAGGGGAGCGAGCAAGGATGCGCAACAGACCCTCTGCTTCGAATCTTGACTTTTTTACAAAAAACAAAAACCGGGCGGCTGAGTTTTTACAAAAAAAATACATCATGCAATACAAACAGAATGTGCTCGAAACCATTGGCGGCACCCCCTTAATCAAACTCAACAAAGTTGTCGCCGACATCCCGGCGTTGGTGTTGGGCAAGGTAGAAACCTTCAACCCGGGCCACTCTACCAAAGACCGTATGGCCCTCAAGATGATTGACGACGCCGAAGCCCGCGGACTGATCCGTCCGGGCGGTACGATTATCGAATGCACCTCGGGTAATACCGGAATGGGACTTGCGCTCGTCGCCTGTGTGCGCGGGTACCGCTGCATCTTCACTACCTCCGACAAGCAAAGCAAGGAAAAGCTGGACGCCCTCAAAGCCCTTGGCGCAGAGGTAATCGTGTGTCCCACCAACGTCGAACCCGACGACCCGCGCTCTTACTACTCTGTAGCGCGCAAATTGAGCGAAGAGATCCCCAATTCTTTCTGGTGCAACCAGTATGACAACCTGTCCAACCGCCAGGCGCACTACGAGAGCACAGGCCCTGAAATCTGGGAGCAGACTGACGGCAAAATCACCCACCTGGTGGTGGGCGTCGGCACGGGAGGCACAATCTCGGGCGTAGCCCGCTATCTGAAAGAGAAAAACCCCAAGGTACAAATCTGGGGCGCCGATACTTACGGCTCCGTGTTCAAAAAGTACCACGAAACGGGCGTATTCGACCCCAAAGAGATTTATCCCTACATCACCGAAGGTATCGGCGAAGACATCCTGCCCGCTAACGTGGACTTCAGCCTCATCGATCGCTTCGAAAAAGTGTCCGACAAAGACGGCGCACTCTGGGCCAGACGCCTCGCACGCGAAGAGGGCCTCTTGCTGGGCTACTCCGCCGGCAGCGCCGTCGGCGCGCTATGGCAGTTGCGCGAGCACCTCAAACCCGACGACGTGGTCGTCGTTATCTTCCACGACCACGGCACGCGCTACGTGGGCAAGATCTACAACGACGACTGGATGCGCCAGCGCGGCTTTTTGGAAGACGAACTGCGCCTGAGCGACCTCATCGCACGCAAGAAGGACCGCCGCTTCTTCGTCGCAAAATCAAGCGATACCATACGCGATGCGTTCGAACTCATGAAGCGTCACGACCTGAGCCAACTGCCCGTCGTGTCCGAGTCGGACGAGCCGATAGGTTCGGTGACCGAAACCCAGGTGCTCAACGCCCTGCTCGAAAGCCCGCTACAGAATGCCTCGCGACCCGTGAGCGACATCATGGGGGCGCCCTTCCCCATTGTGCGCGAAAACCTCGCGCTAAGCAAGCTCAATCGCTTTATCAGCAAAGAAACGCCCGCCCTGATCGCCGCCGAGCCTTCGGGAACTTATCACGTGATCACGCACTTCGATCTTATCCAGATTTTGTAAGCGGCGCGGGTTGTGACGAAGCGCGGCATACCTTAGCCGCCTTCGCTCCCCCATGCAAAGAAGGGCGACGCTTCTGCGTCGCCCTTCTTTGCGCTTGAGAACCGCTTAACGCGCCGCAGGACGCTACTGCAATTTGAAATTGAAGGTGATGGTCCCGCATTCTTCGGGCGCGTCGCCCGGCGCAAATTTGAAATTTCTGGCCCAACTCATGGCCTTATTGCGCAGTTCGCTATCGTTGGTGGTTGAGCCGCGCATGGTGTAATTAGCTTTGGTCACTTTGCCGGAGGCATCGACGCACACCTCGAACACGAGCACACCCTCTTTCTGCGAGTCGTCGTTCATGTTCGGGCGCGCGAGCAATCGCCGACCGCTAAGCCCGCCGCCTACGGATGCGCCGGTTCCGGTTCCCGAGCCTCCCTGACGACCTCCGCCGTCGCCGGCCTGCCCAAAGGGGTTATTGCCCGTTCCGCCGGAGGCGCCTTGGTTGCCCTGGGCGCCGGAGTTGCCGCTGCCGGTATTGCCGCCGCCAAAAGAGCCGCCTAATTTTTTCTTTTTGGCTTCGGCCTCGGCCTGTGCGGCAGCCTGGCGTTGGCGCTCGGCCTCCTCTGCCTCCTTGCGACGGCGTTCGGCTTCTGCGCGCTCCTGCGTTTCGCGGCGTTGGCGCTCGGTTTCCTCTTGTATTTTGCGTTTGCGCTCTTCCTCTTCTTTGCGCACGCGGGCGGCATCCGGGTCGTTGGAGGTTTGCGTAGTCTTAGGGACCACAGGCGCGTCAGGCTGCGCGGGGGCGGGTTTGCTCTGCGAAGGGGGGGGCGTTGCCGGCTTGGGTTCGGGCGCGGGCGCCGGAGCGGAAGCCGACTCGGCCTTGGCAGGCGATTTGCCCTGACCTTTGTCGGGGGCGCCCTGAGCCGCATTGCTGCCGCCTCCGCCCCAGTCCAACTGTATCTGAATGGCCGGAGCTTCCGTTGCCGGGGGCTCCATAGTGAATCTAAAGAACAGTATCAAAGCCAGAATCAGGGCGTGAAACAAAAGGCTGAGCAGGGTGGCTCGCGTACGGTGTTCGTCATCCCGGGCTGTTACTTTCATGCTCATGGCTCAAGTAGATATTTTGACATCATGATGCGCCATGCGCGACGATTACATACGCGCGCGGCGATTTAATTTTTGGGATCGGTAGCGAGAATGGTTTTGATCTGCAAGCGATTGGCTATGTCGAGCACAAAAACCACATCTTCAACCGGGGCTTTTTTGTCGGCCACTACCGTCACCACGATCTTACTTTTGTCTTCGCCCAGACGGGTCATGCGATCGCGGATACCCGCTTCCAGATTTGCTTCGGCGATCGGCTTGGAATCGAGATAAAACTTGCCGTCCCTGTCGATCGAAACCGCCAGATTGGGCGATGCCATGGTGGTGGCACTGCTTGAGGGGAGTTGCAGGTTTAGCGCGTTGGGTGTCACGAATTTGGAAGTGACCATGAAGAAAAGCAGCAACAGGAACACCACGTCAATCATGGCGGCAAAGCTAAATTGCGGCTCGACTTTTGTTTTTCTCTTGAGCGGCATACGCGGCGTTGTTTTTTTTTAAATTAAAAAAGCGGCGCTTAGCGGCTTGGCTCTTGCAATAAATCCATGAACTGTGCGGCGGTGTTTTCCATTTTGAAAATCACCTTATCCAAGTTGTTGACCAACACGTTATATCCGGCCATGCAGATGATGGATACGATCAGCCCCAAGGCCGTGGTCATCAGGGCCTGATAGATACCGCCCGCCATCACCTGAGGCGTGATGTTGGTAGCTGTTGACATGCTCTGGAACGAAATGATCAAACCCACAATCGTGCCCAGCAGCCCGATCATGGGCGCAAGGCCGGAGATAGAAGCCAGCGTAGCGAGGTTCTTTTCGAGTTTGAGCAGTTCGAGGTTGCCCACGTTTTCAATGGCTTTGTTGATGTCGTCCAAGGGCTTGCCAATGCGATCCAGCCCTTTGGCTACCATGCGCGCTACCGGCGCATCCACGCTTTGGCACATGGCTTTAGCGGCCTGCAAGTTGCCCCCTTCTACGCTGGCGCGAATGTTGTTCATGAAGCCGTGATCAACCTTTCCGGCGCGCGTAATGGTCATGTAGCGCTCAAAGATGATGTAAACGCCCACTATGGACAGCACAAACAATACAATGTAGATAATCAGGCCCGAGGTGTTGCTGCTCAGGATCAAATCGAAAATACTCTGCGACTCCGGAGCTGCGATATCTGCGGCGCTTGGAATGGCCGTTGGGGCGGCTTGTAAAAAGATAAAAAGGCTTATGAAAGCGTTCAACATGGTGCTTATGATTGGATGAGCGTTTTGCTTTTTTTTATTTCGATGCCCAAAGAAACGCCAAAGGTAGGCGCTTTTGTATTTTGTATGTCTTCCCAGTGTAAAAAAACGCTGCTTTTTGTCATTTATTCGACAGCTCAGACTTTTTTGCCCTAATTTTGCCTTACAAATAATTACCCTCACTTCTTCAACTTTTCAAGCATGTATAAACTCTTTTGCCAAATAGCGCTGCCTGTATGCTGCCTGCTTGTTGGCGCGTGCGGCGGCGCAGACAAGCCCGCCCCCGCCAAAGACAATAAGGCCCAAAATGCAGTCGGAACCCCTTCATCCAAAAGAAAAATGGCTTTGCTCGAAGGGATTTACGCCACGTCTGAGTCCCCCGCCTATCCGGCGCATTTACTTTTTGAAGATAAAATCTGGCGCACCGCTCCGGGGACAGGTCCCGACGAGGGCCTGATGCTGTACTTCGAAGAAGCGCAGCGGATCGGCGAGATCAAAGCATACATCCTCGATTCGACCCAGCGCGAAGCGCCCCTTCACGTCTATATCAACGGCGCGCCGGCCGGCGTCGCCGCCTTCGAAGAAGCCTTCAAGGTACAAGAACCCAACGTGCCAGTCAAGTCCCTGTTCCTGCGTATTGGTTCGGAATTGGGCGCCACTACCTCCAGGCCCATTCGCAGCACTTCGGACATGGATATCGAAGGGGAGGTATTCCCTCGGAACGCTTCATTTGCCTTCAGCCGCCTTGAGTTGCGCGACCCGCAAGGCGACCTGATCCAGCCCGTAGCCCCGGCTCGCGTACCGGCCAGTATCTCCGCCAGTTCAACGCTCCAACCGGCGAGCGCTTTCTCGCCTGCGCGTCTGTTCGACGGGCGAAAAGAATTCGCCTGGGCTGAGGGCAATAGCGCCAATAGCGGGGAGGGCGAAACCATCGAAGTTGCTTTCGAAAAACCTACCCGCATCAGCGCCCTGCGGATATGGAACGGCTACCAGCGCTCCAACGAGCACTTTAACGCCAACGCTCGCGTTCAAAAAATCAATATCAATGGCAATACCTACACGCTGAACGACGCATCGGGCAGCCAACGCATCGCGCTTGAGCCTGCATTCGAGGGGCAAAAGTTCAGTATGGCGATCGAAAGCGTTTATCCGGGCGGCAAATACGCCGATTTGGTCATCAGCGAAATGCTCTTTTACGACGACGATACGCCTTTCGTCCCAGCCGCTAATGCGCCAACGCCCAAAGCCGAAGGCGCTTTGGTCGATCTGCTCAACCGACGCATCGGCAACACCGTCAACGAATTTGCAGATCTGTTGACACGGCAATCCCTCATCCTGCGCAGCGACGGCACCTTCGTGATGTATCGCAGCGTGTACGGCGGCGACGGCAGCGATACGGAAACGGCCGAGCATACCGTAGCCGAAGGCAACTGGGAGCAACAGGCTTCCAACAAAGTCAGGGTTTTTGGAAAAGTCTATAATTCCAAAGACGTGATAGAGTGGTATAAAGGTTCCAGCCGCAAAGAGTTCACCCGAATATTTAGCGAAACACTCGAAATTACGCCAAGCAAAATATCCGGTCCCGGTTACATCGGCGTTTTTTACCGTTAAAACCAATCCTTGCTCCTTTGGCGCGATTATTCACGCTGCTGCTGCTCGCAGCTACAAGCGTTTACTTACGCTGGATAGCCCTATCCCAAACTGCATTTGCCAACGGTTGGGACGCTTACTATTACCTCATCCAGATCAGAAGCTGGGTCGAGCAGGGGCGTATGCACTCGCCTGAAGCGTCGCTCATCTATCCGCTGATGCGCGGCGTGTATGCTTTGTCAGAGGACTATATATTGGCGTACAAGCTTACGGCGGCGTTGTTGGCCGGCCTTTTTACGGCGGCTGCCGCCGTATTTGCCTACAGGCGCTTGGGGCACGCCCACGGAGCCGCGCTGATCGGAGCTTGGATGCTGTTCAGCCCCATGCTGACCTGGTTCAGCACGCAGTACCCCAAAAACCTGCTCGGCCTCACCTTTCTGATTGTCTTTTGGATTCTGGCGCTCGAGCGCGACCGGCGATTCCTCCCGGGCGCCTTGGCTGCCTTGGCTGCCTGCTTTTTTTCCCACAAGTTAGCATTTGGACTGGCCATCGCCAGCGTAGCCGCATACGGCTTGTCGCTGCTTATGGGAAAAATACCACTGCGCATTGCCTTTGTTTTTGGACTGATGACCCTCTTGATAATCATGCAGTTGTTGATGCTGACGAAAACCGATTCCCTCCTCCAGTGGGTTGAATGGGAGCGTTTCGGGGGAGAGTTGCGCACACGCCTGCAATTTAGTTGGTGGAGTTATTGGAGCGAAGGCAGCGAGGCCGGTCGCCTCGGTTGGTGGGCCAAGATCGAACTGCTCCTGATGCTTCCGACTTTTATACTGCCGTTGATTTTCTGGGGCAAACCGGAACGCCGGGCCGACATCGCGCTGTACATCCTTTTTCTTTGGCTTTTTTTTCCGTTTCTGCGTTGGGATTCAAGCGGCGGGTTGGCCTGGCGTTTGTTCAGCGTAGCCGCGTTGCTCGCCCCGCTTGCGCTTCAGACCGTTTTCCTGCGCCTCCCCGTCGCTGCCGAACGCATGAGTTGGGCCTGTCTGATCGCCGCGTTTTTCTCTTGGAAAAGCTATATGCCCCTCAAACACGACCCGCCGTATGCCCGATACGCCAAGGTGAGCGACAGGGCCATGCGCGCCCTTGAGGGACGCCCGGTTGAGTTGCTCATCGCCCACAATAGCCTGGCCGAATTCATTACCTGGCGAACCCATATCGACGCCCTCCCCTGGCTCCCCGAATACGACATACCGTCCGACCAACTTTGGCGGCTCAGCGCGGGACTCCAACCCTCCGAGTTGCGCCGCCGCATCCCGCGCGACGAAACCGTATATCCCCTGGCTTATGGATACTGCTTGCTGCGCGAGCGCGCATGGCAAGCGGCGCGCAAACACGCCGCTGACAACAATGACAGTCTGTTTTTGGAAAAAACCGGCGACTGGAAGAACCCCTATCGCACACGGCCCGCATACCTTTTGCGCCGGAAAAAAACATAAAAGCGTGCTTTGCCTGCAGGATGTGAGGAGTTCATTCCTTCATTTTGATCATTTCGGGGAAAAGGGCAATACAGACGCGCTTGGGGCGAAGGAGGCCCCCCGGCGCCTGCCGCATACCCGAATACACTTTTTTCCCGCAAAAAGAACATCCAGAGGAAAAAAGAGCGGGCGCGCAAGCCCGCAAAAAAATCAGACTTTTTCAGCGGCAGCACGAGCAGTTTCTACCTGTGGTAACCCATGCGGATCGGGTTAGTCGGCCACTTTGACCTCGTAGATTTTACCCGTTTTGTTCGTCAACTTGGAGTCGATGAGCCAGGGATTGTAGAGCTTGAACATCCGGTAGCTCATATTGTGTTGCGCGGCAAAATCCGCCCAACTCTCCACGGGTCCGCTCACTTTGACCGTTTTGTAGCGCTTGAGCGGCGGATAGAGGTGATCCGGCTCGATGAAATACTCGTACTCCTCCGGGTTTTCCATTAGTTCCTTGATGGCGGCAATCCGGAAGGGGTAGCGCATGGTCTCGTCGGCAGCGAGATTGAGGTCGAAAAAGGTCTTGGCGCGTTGTTTGCGCATTTCTTCCAGGATACGCCCCGGGCCTCCGTTGTAAGCGGCAGCGGCGGCGATCCATGAGCCAAGACGTTTTTGCTCGTTTTTCATGTACCGGCAAGCGGCGCGGGTGGCTTTCTCCAAATGGTAGCGCTCATCGACTTCCGTATTGACTTCTAACCCAAAATCGGCGGCTGCGCTTTTCATGAATTGCCACACGCCCCGCGCTCCCGCAGGCGATACGGCATTGCTGAGGTTGCTTTCGGCCACGGCTAGGTATTTGAGGTCGTCGGGAGCCCCCTCTTCTTTTAATATTGGCTCGATGATCGGAAACAAGGCGTTGGCGCGCTTGATGGCCAGCAGCGCGTGCGAATGGTAATACACATTGCGCAGCAGTTCGGCATCCATGCGCTGGCGCACATCCCAGTTATCCATCGGGAATGTTTCGCCGCAGAACGTAAAAGGTTTGTCTAAATTGATAGAGCGCACCCTTTGCGCAGGGGCGCCCGACTCTGCCCGCTCGCCTTTCCATGCACCCATAAAAAAAGCGATCAGCGCGATCAAGGCCAGCGTATTGAGCGCGATGAGCGTCTGGTTGGACCGTCTCAGCGAATTATTTGTCATAGCGTCTCTGCGTTTGTCGCATACAAAACGTGTATTTGGGCGGCCATAGTATGCTGCGTTTGGCTGCGCGCATCTGCATATCGGCGCAGCGGCTGCGGTACAGATTCGCTCCGCGCCTCTGCCCGTTCTCTTTGTCCTTGACCCGCCATGGGATGCAGTTTGTTTACAACTTTACGCAAACTTAAAGTCCCGGCCGTCGGACGGCTTGTATTTTTGTCCAAAAAAATAGCATGACACGTCTTTTATTGATCATCACGGCGCTGGGTTTGGCCGCGTCGTCGCCTGCTCAACAGGCCTTTTTAGATCAGCTTGCCCCCTTTTACAACCCGGCTTCGAAACCCTTCTATCACGGCGTAGCGTCGGGCGATCCGACATCTGGGTCTGTGATTATTTGGACCAAGGTCACGCCCGATCGTCCTGATGAAATTGAAGTGCAGTGGGAGATGTCTATGGATAGCCTTTTCACAAAAGTGTTCAAAAAGGGCGGCGTGCAGACCGGCCTGGATCAAAATTGGACGGTGCACGTGGACGTTACAGGCCTGCAGCCCGCCACCTACTACTACTATCGGTTCATCTATGCCGGCCAAAAATCGCGCGTCGGACGCACCCGAACGGCGCCTACGGGTCAAGTCGAAAGGCTCCGGTTGGCCATGGTGAGTTGCTCCAACTACGAAGCCGGATTTTTCAACGCCTACGGCAATCTGGCGCGCCGCGACGATATTGAGGCTGTGATCCATCTTGGAGATTACATCTACGAATACAAAAGCGGCGGCTACGGAAACTCCAAGCTACCGCGTAAAAATATTCCGGCGCATGAGATCGTCAAACTGGACGATTATCGCGCCAGATATTCGCTGTATCGCCTCGACCCGGATTTGCAGGCTTTGCATGCACGCCATCCGTTTATCACCATCTGGGATGACCACGAATTTGCTAACGACGCCTACACCGGCGGCGCCCAAAATCACCAGCCTGACGGGGAAGGCCCCTGGGAAGCGCGCAAAGCCGCCGCACAAAAAGCCTACTTTGAGTGGCTGCCTGTGCGCAGGGGAAGTAGAGGCGAGTTGTATCGGAACTTCAGGTACGGCAATCTGGCCGAGTTATGGATGCTCGACGGGCGTTTGGCGGGACGCTCCAAACAGGCCAAAAGCGCGCAAGATCCTGCTTTCGCTTCCGAGGAGCGCACCATGCTCGGATCGGATCAGTTCGAGTGGCTGACGCAGGGCATGGCACAATCCGATGCCGTATGGCGGATTCTGGGGAATCAGGTGTTCATGTCGTCAGTAGATGCTTCTAAGGTATTCAAAGACAACCCTAAGTTTATGGACATGTGGGACGGCTACCCCGCCGAGCGCAACCGGCTTTTTCAGTTTTTCGAGTCGCAGCAAATGAAAAATATCATAGTCGTGACCGGCGATAGCCACACCTCATGGGCTTTTGAGCTGACGCGCAACCCACACAATAAGGCCGACTACAACTCCAAGACGGGCAAAGGCGTGGTGGGCGTAGAGTATTGCACGCCCAGCGTCACGTCCGCCAATTACGATGAATATGTATCGCGGTTGAAAGTCAAACTCGGCCAGCGTCGCTTCAGCAAAGGCGGCATCAATCCGCACACGCGATACCGAGACTTGATCAACCATGGATATATGATCTTGACGCTGGACCGCCAGAGCGCCAGCGCAGAGTGGCGGCACATGAAAACCGTCAAATCGCCCACGCGCAAGGAACGCCCCGCTGTCAAGCGGGTGTATCGCACAGGTCAGGGTATCGCCAAAAGTTAGGCGAACGCCACACGCGCTTACTGGCGAAGGGCGCCGGTGATCACGTCGCGGGCCATGCCCATGCGGGGACGCCAATAGCTCGATTGGGTCATGTTTTCTACGATGACGCCGCGACTTGAACTACTGTGCACGCAGAAAATATCGCCGTTTGCCTCGCGACGCGTCACCAAACCTACATGCTGCACGCGCTGACCGTTGTAGAAAATCACCAGATCGCCCGGTTGCACGGCATTCAAACTTACTTCCCGGCCTTCGGTCGCCTGTGCGGCGGAAGAGTTCGAAATGTTGATATTGAAATGTCGCATTACGTAAGCCGTGAACCCCGAGCAGTCAAAACCCGTTTGCGGAGTGACGCCTGCGTAGCGGTAGGGGACGCCAACGAATTTTTGCGCATAGTCAACTACGCGTATCCGAAATTCGTTGGGACGGGGAGCGGAGGGCGCCGGCTTAGGGGCGGGGCGGGGTTTTGCGCCTGTTGTCGTCCTAGGCGGCGTCTTACGCGGCGGTTTTTTCTTGACACTTGTACAAGCTAAACCTACACAAGCGAAGGTTAGAAGCAGCAAAACTATACGCATGACTTTTTTTCAAGTTTAAACGCAAAGGCGATCGCCCTCCGTGCGGACAGGCAACCGCCTTAAGACAAGTTTAAGCACATCAATAGGGTTGGACTGTGTTTTTCGTTTTGCTACGCCGCCGACGTTGATGATGTGTTGCGATGGCGTCCACCCTGTAGGTTCGGTCTGACGCCTTTACAGGGAGACCAATTCACAATAAGTATCTTCGTTGAGTACGGGCAATTGGATATCGTCATCGCAAAACGCATCATACACGGGACGACGGGAGCAGGTTATGATGGTTTCCGTGGCATGCGCGATACAATAGTCTGAAGCGCGGGCGCTGATCACATCTGCCGCGAACATGATCTTGGGCGACCAATAGCTTGAAGTTGTGATATTTTCTGTCACTACGCCGCGAGAGGAGGTACTGTGCACGCAAAAAACACCCTCGGCATTGCGTTCAACCACCATCGCTACATGCGTAATGCGGCCGCGCCGTCCAAAAAAGACTAAATCGCCGGGCAAAACTTCATCCATCGAAATCTTGATGCCTTGCGTGGCTTGAGTCTGCGAACCGGGAGAAATCTGAATATCGTATTGCCCCAACACGTAGCTGGTGAAGCCGGAACAATCGAAACCCGTGTATGGACTAACGCCGGCATACCGATATTTCAAACCCTGAAAGTTTTGCGCAAATTCGACAATATCCTCGCGAAGATTTTTAGTGGAGGGCGCCTGTAAAAAAGGCTGTTTGGCAGGGTTTTTGTTGGCTAATAATGTGGTTGTGGGAAGAAGGAAACAAGCGGAATGGAAAAGGAAAAGAAAACAAATTTTAAGGCAACTGTCTGCAGGTTGTGAATCGTTCATGATACTGCTGTTTAGTTAAACAATCGTTTTTTTGCGTTGCAAAAAAACAGTTCATCTTTTGTCTATAGCCTAAATCATTTAGCGCCGAAGAGCCCGCACAAGTCTGGAAAGGATAAGCACTTAATATATTTTTGCGTCCGGGCCTTACTCCTGATATGATGCAAAGGTAATAACATTTTTTTTTCGACAATTTTTTTTTAAAAAAAATGCGCCATTTCTCATTTTTTGAAAGAAATGGCGCATTTTTTTAGCCAAAGGAGCGCTTTACCAGAAAAAGAACTCCAACGCTCTGATCGCTTCGCCGACAAACCCTGCGCAGGCTGCAGACGCCCGGCTGTTTATCAGACGGACCGGAGTGGCATTTGCCTTTGGCAGCACTTTGTTCCATCGAATATCGGTCCGGCGCTTTTGGTCGGGGTACGACCGGGCGCCGCCGCTTGACTACGGAAAGATACCCATTGAAATATAGTCGCCGGCAATCTTCTTGAGCGCGCTTACAAAAGCTGCCGTGCGGATATCGGGTATCGAAGGATTTAGCTGCAACTCGTGCCGAATATACTGATAGGCGGTGATCATGGTATCTTCCAGACCCGAATTGACCAACTCAACTTCCGAGCCGCCACGCGTCAGGAACTCGCGTTCGCGGTCAGTCACTTTTTTTCCGGTCATTTCTTCGATTTTGCTCAACATGCCATCCATTGAGTTGTGCATAAATCGATTCTGGAGCCGTCCGAAACGCTGGTGAGAGAGGTTTTTGAGCCACTCGAAATACGACACGGTCACACCGCCGGCATTGATGTAGAAGTCTGGCAGAATCATGACGCCTTTTTTGCGAAGGATTTCGTCGGCGTCGGCCGTTACTGGACCATTCGCCGCTTCGGCAATGATCTTGGCTTTGATCCTGTCGGCATTATCCGAAGTAATCTGATTTTCGAGAGCGGCCGGAACGAGCACATCGCACTCCAATTCGAGCGCTGAAAGGCGATCCGGCAGCGCGGTGGAACCCGGGAAGCCCATGATTGAGCCTTTCTCGCGGCGAAACTCTAACAGTTTTTCGATGTCAAGGCCGTCCTTGCAGTAAATGGATCCTTCGTATTCGGCCACACCCACAATTTTCATCCCCCCTTCTTTTTGGCTGATTATGGCAGCGTTGCTGCCCACGTTACCCAGCCCCTGAACGACCATGGTCTTGCCCTCTGTTCCGGCTGTTAAGCCTAACTTGGCCATATCATCGGCATAACTCATACATTCTTTGAGTCCGTAAAAAACGCCGCGACCAGTCGCTTCGGCGCGTCCGCGTATTCCGTTTTGCGTCACCGGCTTACCGGTCACGCAGGCAATACCGTCCACTTCTCCGTGTTTGAAGGCCTGATAGGTATCCAGAATCCAGGCCATTTCGCGGGGGCCGGTTCCGTAGTCGGGAGCGGGGACGTCGATACCGGGACCGATGAAGTTCTTTTTCACCAGTTCGGTGGTATAGCGTCGCGTGATATTCTGAAGTTGCGCCTCTGTGTAGTTGCGCGGATTGATCTTAATGCCGCCTTTGGCGCCGCCAAAGGGCACGTCAACCAACGCGCATTTGTAGGACATCAGAGCGGCGAGCGCCATGACTTCGTCCTGATCAACCGTCTCCGCATATCGGATCCCTCCCTTCGTGGGCAATCGGTGGTGGCTGTGCTGCACGCGATACGCCTCGATCACTTCGTAGTCGTCCCCAACCTTAATCGGGAAGCGCAGGCGCAAGACTAAGTTGCAGGCTTTTATTTGTGCGAGCAAACCTCGCGGAATATCAGTGTACTGCGCGGCGTTTTCCACGTAGTTGCTGACGCTTTGAAAGAAGCTGGTGTGATTACTCATCTCCGTTAGAAATTTGATGCTCTATTTTGGTTAGTCTGCGGTCAAGTCGCCACAAATACCAGACGATACAGAGAAATATCAGCACAATGACGCCAACCACTACGTTGATTTTTCCTGTTTCGCGCATGAAATCGCGGTTACCCTGCGCAGAAAGACACGGCAAATATAGGACTGACGCCAGTAGCGCCATTAAAAAACGACTAAGCCGCATTTTTTTAATTTTTTTCATGAAAAACAGGCTGCAAATTTAGCGCTTCTAAATGATCCAAGCGCTTGGCACATCAGTTGGAGGCGAAATTTTCACCTATTTATTTGTAGCTATCTATCTTTATGCCTCGTTAACTCTGTAGGCATGCGTGGGGGAAGGATCATCGCCGCAGATTTTCGCGCAGCAATCAATCTTTATGCTGAGTCAAGGCGCGCGCGATTACCCATGCTTCTTACGACGCACATTTTTTTTGACCAACGTAACTGGACCGCATCCTAACTTTTTGCGCATGCGCGCATTTTTTTCAAAAGGAATACTATTTACTGCTGAAATACCGGATAACGCCGCCACGCCCTTGCTCAGACTATAGAATTGATGATCAAAAAAACAACCAAATAAACCCAAAGAATATCCAAAAAATGCCAATAGACTGTCAATAAACGCAGGCGCAGGCGTTTCTCCGGATCAGAGAAATAAATGAGTACGGTAACCGGGTCGATCATGCGCTTTTTTGCCGCGCGATAAAATAAGGCCAAAAAAGGCAGCCCCGCAACGACGTGCGCTAGATGCACAAAGCTAATTACGTAAAGATACGCGGCCGTTGTCGATGTACCGAGATGGACGTTGTTTTTGAACAACCAAATCCAAGCTACCGTCTGCATCAGCATAAAGAGTAGAGAGAGGTAGATCGTATATCGCAAATTATCCTGATACCCTTTGGTATTGTCGGCCAGATAACATCTTTTGGCGCGGATCATGGTATAGCTACTGCCAATCAGGATCAGGGTATTCACCAAAAACAACGCCGGAACTTGTATCGGCGGCACATTCATGACCGTTCGCGTGTAGATGTACGAAGCCGTCAAGGCAAGGAATAAACCGGAAAGACCAAACAACATTAAAGCCATCATGATGCTGTATGGATGAAACGCTAAATTTCCGTCGGCGTATTGCTGCGGTACAGGATTTTGTTTCATGCGACCAATTCAGTATGACATGAGCATAATAGCAATGAGCGCTGCGCCAAGACCCCAGGTTTGAACGCGTCCTAATTTTTCTTTAAACACCAAAACCGCTCCAATGGTTGTAAGCGCGATGATTCCGATATTCAACACAGGAAAAACGAATACGCCCGGCTCTATGCTCAGCGTTTGCATCAAAAAATACATGCTGCCATAATTCGGTATGCCCAATACGACGCCGCCCAGCACACAGCGCCAGTCAAAGCGAAGATGACCGCTCACCCATCCAACGACTGCCACAAGCATACCTAAAACGCTGGCCACTCCGAATACATTGGTCACAAAAGGCGCCGTACCGCTTACCGTGTAGCCGTATCGGTTGACTTCAAGAAATAATACCTCGATCAGACCGGAAAGCAACCACGTCATAACCGGTATAAGCAAGAGCATGGGCGAACGACGGGGCGCCCGCGCAGGTGAATCGGCGCCGGCAGGCCAGTTGATCAACACAATTGCCGCAACAGCCGCCACAATACCCGCATATTGTCGTATGCCGGCCTGCTCGCCCAACACCACAATCGCGAACGGCACTGTCATCAGGATAGACATCTTTTGCATTACCTGACTTATCGTCACCCCATAGTACTTGACTGTAAGAGCCGCCCCATTGAATCCGCTTACGAATAAAAAGCCCAGGATTAAGGCATAAGGCGCCCACGGCGCGCGTAGACTACTCTCCGATATCGGATACTCGCCCATGACGCCCCAACCGCACAACACGCAAGTGATATAATTAAATACAATCACTTGAAACAAATCCAACCCCATCCGCGCATATATCTTGAACAAAAAGCCCAGCGCAACGGAACAAAGCAATGCTACAACGAGAAAATACATCGTAAAAAAAAAGCGCAACCTGCTGATTATCAGCTTGCTGCGCTCATTGTAAGTGACCCGTACGGGAATCGAACCCGTGTTTCAACCGTGAAAGGGTCGCGTCCTAACCGCTAGACGAACGGGCCTTCAGTCTAAAGCGACGCAAAGGTACTATCATTTATATCAATCCGCCAAGCCTATTAACATTTTTTTTACAAAAAGTCCATTTAGTCGCCAAGTCCATATCGCTCAAGAATTTTTCTCGCCGCTTTCTCGGCATCGGGATCTGGCGTCAGTTCCGGCGCGTGATGCGGCTTGCGGCGGGCGTCAAATACCAGCGGACCGCGACAGCCCCAATGTTTGAATGCTACAAAAGAACCTACGCCGTATATGTCATGGCTCGGATTGGCGCGCGTGAACGTAGCCCACAAGAAATTCGAAAAATCCGCCGCCAGAAAGCGACTATCGTCGCACAAAACAATCAGCGGCACGCCGCTCAAATCATAACTCGACAGATGCGCGCATAAACTCTCAGCCTCTGCTCGCGCCTGCTCCCCCACCCGAAACGCCGGCGCTTCAATCGCAAGTATGCCCGGCGCGCAGAACTGTGGCGCGCCAAATCCCGGGGGTAGATCAAAGCCCGCAGGGAGCGCGTCGCTCAGACTCCTCAACTTTTCGCCCCGACAGGCTACGACCACTTTAGAGCCTTCGTTCCAACCCTCGCCGGAATAATCCAAAGTGTCGATTGTGGTGCGCGTGTAGAAGTGCAAATCGCGGGTATAGTCCACCCGCTCCAACATGTGCGCAAAAAACCGAGGCATGTCGTGCGTATCGAGCGTCGGATCGTCATCTTCGGCGGCAATCCACAAAAACTTGGCTAATGAGGTTTGCCCCGAACCCAGTATCCGATTGGCGATGGTCAATATTTCTTCCGGACGGCGCTCCCGAAATGGCATGTAGCGTTCATAACCAATGGCCAGGAGCAAAGGGTGTACGCCGGCAACATCGACAGCATGCAACTCTTTGAGGCCGGGAAACTCCTGCGGCGTTAATGGAGCTACCAACTCGTGTATCAGCCACCCAAAACTGCTGTCCTCCTGCGGTGGGCGGCCCACCACCGAGAAGTGCCACAAAGGATTACGCCGATGATATATCTTATGTACCCGCATCACCGGGAAATCATGCGTCAGCGAATAATAGCCCAAATGATCGCCAAAAGGCCCCTCAGGCTTCTTCAGCCCTTTTACAATCTCTCCGGCAATCACAAAATCGGCATCGGCGCTCAAAGCATATCCTTCTTGGTACGCAATGCGGAAACGCCGTCCTCCCAACATCCCGGCGAATGTCACCTCACTAAGTCCCTCCGGCAACGGCATGATCGCCGCAAAGGCATGACTGGGCGGCCCTCCGACAAAAACGCTACACCGAAATGGCTTATCAAGCTTATTGTATTTTGTATGGTGCACCCCTATGCCGCGGTGCAATTGATAGTGCATACCTACCTCCTTATCGGTAACGTAATCATTGCCCGAAAGTTGTATCCGGTACATCCCGATGTTGGCCCCCATAGGCCCCGGCCTGTCGGGATCCTCTGTATATACCTGCGGCAAAGTAACGAACGCCCCCCCATCCATCGGCCAACTTTTGATCTGTGGCAGTTGACTCACCGTAGTCTCTCCATAGGCGACGGCCGGCGTCAATAACCGAGAGCGAAGCGGTAGTGCGCTCAAAGCCGTAAACGGCGCGCCGAGATAACGCAATGGTTTTTTCATGAGCGCCGTGGGATCTTTCTTCAACTCGATCACCCGACGCACGCGCTCCAATGTATCCCGAAACAACCATGCAGTCCGTTCGCGCGTGCCGTAAAGATTGCTTAGCCCCTGAAATGGACTCCCTTTAATTCGTTCGAAGAGAATGGCCGGCCCTTGACGGTCAAACACACGGCGGTGTATGGCAGCCGCCACCAAATCGGGATCTACTTCTTCGCGAATACGCAACAACATACCATTGCGGTCCAAATCTTCAGCTGCCGCGCGCAGGGAGGGATAACTCATCTATCGGGAAATTTTGGCCGTATAACAATCCCATTGCTTATCCGGTTCATCCCCGCATGGTTAGTGGTTAGTTGTTAGTTGTTAGTGGTTAGTTGTTAGTGGTTAGTGGTTAGTGGTTAGGGGTTAGGGGTTAGTGGTTAGGGGTTAGTGGTTAGGGGGGGGATTTGTTTTCTTTTTTTTAAAAAAAGTGGGGAGGGGGTGTGGGTGAGAGGATGGATGCGGGTATTAACATCACCTTGCGCTTAGCTCATCCTGAAGAAATGGCATATCTATAGCCCTGGATTTCCCGCACAGGCGCGACGACCTAAATGGTCGGGTTGACGTCCATTGATATGCCGTAAACATATGCTGCCATTGGCGTCGGCGACGCGCTGGCGTATTCATGCCGAGGATTGCTGCAGGCAAAGTGGTTTGGACATGATCCATTTCCGGCTCTTACCCTTTCTTTGATCCGTCTTTTC